>NZ_JAGEMG010000007.1:0-236327 GCF_040148835.1 Allomuricauda sp. NFXS6
TGGGATATGTGTCCCCTAAACAATATCTGGAACTCAATTCCTTGTGCGGTACCGCACAAGGAATTGAAAACGATAACTTTGATGAAGTTTTAGAAAAATAAGCAGTTCTATCTAAGGGAAGTCTACACTTTTTATTTTTAATTACCAAAATTTCCACCAAGGTTTTTTATTATCATATCTGTGGTAGCTTCCACCTTCCAAAGTTTTTGAATTAAGGTCATATGAAAATTCAACCCATTCATCCGCATCATACATTGGGTCATACGAAAGTCCCTTTACTATACTTTCTTCAATTTGAATCTCTTTAAGACCATCCCAAGAAATTCTTTCCGAATCCCAGTGAGTTCCATTTTGTTTAATTATTGTCAAGTTTGTTTGATCTTGCAGTACAAGGTCTCCATTATTGACCTTAAAAACATTTGAATAACCAACTCCAAAAACATCTACTTGCTTTTCGCTACTTGGATTCATTAAATAGCAAGTCCCGTTGGCAATAATCAGCAGGTCATTTGACTCTTCAAGTTCAATTACTTCTTTAAGGTCTGTCCAACCTGGTTGAAAGTTCGCTACCCAATCGGTACCGTCATTTCTAAAAAAACGAACTACTACACCTTCAGAGTAAAAAGGCTCTCCACTTTCACTTATTGGAACATACATTGGTCCATAGGTCGGAAGTGAATCAAGAATCTCGTATCGTTTTTCTGTCGTCATATAGTTCCTTGGTGCCGTTCTTTTAGCTTGTGCACAACTTGATTATATGCTGAACTTTGTTGGGTATATACCGCCAATTTGGTTGGCTATGCCCAGGTTTTGTCATTTATGGTTCAGTATAGTTTTCAACGTTTTATTTACTTTCTACGCAATATAAAGATAATTATAGGTCATCAAATGGGTTGTTGATGTTTTTGATACTATTCTCCGTCACATGGGTATAGATCATGGTGGTCTTAGGACTATTATGCCCCAAAAGTTCTTGGATATAGCGTATATCGGTTCCACTTTCCAATAAATGGGTCGCAAAGCTGTGCCTTAGCGTATGAAGAGTGACCTTTTTCCGTATTCCCGACGCCAGAACAGCTTTCTTTAAAACACTTTGCGCACTGCTGGTACTATATTTTGGTACATTTTGACCTTCAAAAAGGTACTCTTTCGGCCTAAACTGTTTATAATATTCCCTAAGAATCCCCAAAAAACTCGCAGAAAGCAAGGTGTATCTATCTTTTTTTCCTTTTGCACCCTTAATATGTATCAACATTCTTCTACTGTCAATATCATCGATTTTAAGATTAATAGCTTCACCTATTCTTAACCCTCCAGAATAGATAAGGGACAATAGCGTTTTGTGTTTAAGGTTATGGGTTACCTCAATAATAGACCTTACTTCTTCCTTGCTTAGCACAACAGGAAGTTTTTTCTCTTTCTTTGGTCTACTTAAATGTAGTGCGCCAATATCGATTTCTTTGAACAAAAAATACTTCTTTATGCCGTTGATGCATTGATTTTGATAGGAGATAGATTTTCCTTCCTTAACGATGAATTCATAATTGAAGGATTCCACCAACCTTTTTGAGTAGCTTTTTGAATTTCTCAATATAGCATACCTAAGAAAAAAACCAGTAACCTCAACATAGGTGTCCACAGTGTTCGGACTCAATCTTTTTTCCCTCAACCACCTCCTAAACCTCTCTAAATCTTGTTTATTAAGGGAGTCAATGGGCGGTAAACAAAGCTTTTCTCCCTTTTTAGGTATATCAATTCGCTTTTGCTTTAATTCGCTGTAGTCAACATAGCATTTTATCTTGCGCATATGGTTGAATACAAGATTTAAGTTTTTGGACGAATTTTTTAAATAGAAGGTGCCATCCCCATGGTTGCGTTGTAACCCATGTAAGCCAATAAGGTGTTTTTCTATTGTTTTGTCCGCTTTAAACTTGATAACAATAATTTCCTCACTGTTGTATTTCCCCGGAATCAATTTTATGGTTTTCATCCTTATTTGTTTTAGGTGCTTTGGGGATGCTGCGCCAGAGGACTGCCGAATTGAATCGATCAGTGGAACCAAATTACAAAATCAAGGGCATATGTATCCAAATCAAAAATGGGGAAATGCTCATTTTTGATAAAAACAATAAAAAGATTGTGCTACAAATTCTTTACATAGGTGCATCTGCGCTTGATCACCTTGGGGTCAAAATGTTTCCACATTTGCTGTATGGCAAGATTATCCTCTAGTTCAGGGGTTCGTATACAGTTGACCACCCCACGTTTTTTAAAGGTGTGGTGGAACTCATTAAAAATAATGGAGGTCACTCCCTTGTTCTGGTACTTGGGGTGAATACCTATTAAGTAGAAGATAGCATCTTTACTATGTTTTCTGGCATGGAGCAAATGGAAAATCCCGAAAGGGAACAATTTCCCCTTGGCTTTTTGCAAGGCTTCCGAAAAAGAGGGCATCACAATGGCAAAGGCCACCAGATTATCGTCCGCATCCACTACAAACTTAATGTACTCCGGATTAATGAAACTGATATATTTCTTCTTGAAATACTCCTTTTGGATATCCGTAATCTTTACAAAGGAAGATAGCTTGGCGTAGGTCTCGTTAAAAAGGTCGAACATCTTGTCCACCCAAGGCATAATGTCCGCACTTTTGTCAAAATTCAATTCCCTGAGGCCATAGCGCTTTTTGATCAGAACATTGGCCTTGGCAAACAGTTTTGGGTCGGCATTGGCCGCCGGAAACTTGCTTTCTCGGTATTCCTTTTCCTTGGTAAATCCGTGTTTTTCGTAATGCGATTGGTAGTACGGATGGTTGTACCAGGTCACCATGGTACCAATATGGTCAAAGCCCTCGGTGAGTACGCCCACTTTGTCCAAATTGGAAAAGCCCACAGGGCCTTCCATATACTCCAATTCGTTTGCTTTGCCGATTTCCCGGACTTTGTCCAGCAAGGCTTTGGATACCTCCGGGTCGTCCTCAAAATCGAACCAACCAAAACGCATTTTCTTCAAGCCTTGTTCCTTAACTTCCAACCAATTGATAATGGCCGCTACGCGCCCAACGATCTTGTTGTTTTTGTAGGCCAAAAAGAATTGTGCCTCTGCCGATTTAAAAACAGGGTTAACCTCCTTGTCAAAAGATGCCATTTCATCTTTGATGATAGGGGGTACCCAATACGGAGAATCTTTGTAGAGCGAAAAAGGAAATTTTACGAAACGCTTTAAGTCCGATTTGGACTGAACCTGCTTAACGGTTACCATAGTTGCAAATTAATGCCCAATATTAGCAATATTACTTGCAGTAGAAAAATGAAGTTCGCGGAAAACGCAAAAAACTAAGATGGTCTAGTTCTTTTTATTGCGCTTTCTTGATTTTTTGTTGGCGTTCTTTTTGATTTTTCCGTTCATACCCGATTGTTGTTCATTGATGGGTATCATTTCATCTTTATGGAAATCCAAACGGTAGGAGAATCCAAGCACCACAAAAATGCGGGAAGGGTCATTTTTAAAATTGGAGCCCAAATGAAAATCTGCTTGAAAATTACGGTTGATCAGGCGGGCCACACCCGTTCTTAAAATAATATCGGAATAGCGGTCGCCAGAAATGCCTTGCCCTTCAAAGAAAACGCTCCATCTAGGATCACGAAAAGCGTGGGTCAACGATAGGGCGTAGCGCCATTCGGGAGCATCGGTGGTAATACGGTCGTAGGCAATGTTGGAAATTAATACAAACCTTGGTGAGAGCCTGCTCTGTGTTTGGATGCCGCCACGGTAGGAGACGGTGGGTTCCCCAGGATAAAACGGATTGTCGCCCAATACAAAATTGGCTCCACCGTAAACGGATACGGCAGGAATCAAGTTCTTCCATTGAAACACATTGTTTGCCCTCCAACTATATAAATTGGGCTTGCTTCGTTCCGGGTCTTTAAAGGGATCAAAAACCAAGTATTTTAAACCCACTCGGTTTCGGGAAAAATTGGTCAGATTGCCCTCGATGCCCAAATCGGGATAGGTGATGTTTTGAGATATGAAAGACCCCTCGGCAATGACCTCCAGTTCTTCAAAAAGCAGACCGTACCTAAAGGCGTAGTCCGCCCCAAAAATGTTGGAGTCCGAATTTAAATCGACATTATCCTGTTGCTCGTACAACATTCCCACTTCGGCCTGAACCACATTTTTACCAACGGCATAGGCACTTGCGGCCCTTCCAGGTCTGTTGGAATTGATGACATCGGTATATTGGGCGAAAATAAAAGTTGGGGTTAGAACGAAAAGAAACAATGACTTTTTGATCATGGAAATGTCCATATAACTGGGTTTTTAATACTATTTTAAGATACGTTTGATGGGTTTACCGGACTAACAGTGTAAATTTGATACAATAACTAAGGTTATATGGTTTTATTACAAACGATTTTAATCGTCATATTAGTATACTACGGACTCAAATTACTTTTGAAGTGGCTGGCTCCGAAGCTTCTGAACTATGCCGTTAAGAAGACGAGCGAACGTTTTGGGCAACAGTTCGGAAACCCGCAAGATTTTGATAACTCGCAAACTAAGGAAGGGGAGACCGTTGTTTCCAAAAAACCGCCCCGTAGATCCAATCCCTCAAAAAAAGTTGGAGAATACATAGATTTTGAGGAAATTGATTAATATTTGCCGAATCAAAACCTATCCATGAATCTTTCTCCAAAAGCCATTATCACCCACATTTGTGTAATCGGTTTATTTATTCTTGCATCGCTGGTCTATTTTTATCCAACATTGCAGGGAAAAGCCATTTATCAGTCGGACATTGCCCAGTACAAGGGCATGGCCCAAGAACGTGACGCATACAAAGAGGTTACTGGAGAGGAATCCTATTGGACCAATAGTGCTTTTGGCGGAATGCCCACCTATCAATTGGGAGCCAATTATCCGCATAATTACGTAAAGGAATTGGACCGTTTGATTCGGTTTTTGCCCAGACCTGCGGATTATCTTTTTCTCTATTTGATAGGGTTTTACATACTATTGCTATGTCTCAAGGTCGATTTTAGGCTGGCTGCTTTGGGCGCGCTCGCCTTTGGTTTTTCCACCTATCTGATTATTATTCTCGGCGTGGGGCACAATGCAAAAGCACACGCTTTGGGCTATATCCCGATGGTTTTGGGTGGGATAGTGCTCGTTTTTCGAAAAAAATACATTTTAGGCTTTATACTGACCGCATTGGCGATGGCACTCGAGATTAGCGCCAATCACTACCAAATGACGTATTATTTTATGCTCTTGGTGTTGGTGATGGGTCTGGTTTATCTCATTTATGCCATCAAGGAAAAAGAACTTAAACACTTTTTTGCTTCCGTAGGTATTTTGGTTTTGGCCGTGGTGCTGTCCATTTTTACCAATGCCACAAGCCTAATGGCCACCAAGGAGTATGCCGATTGGAGCACCCGAGGGACATCGGAACTGACGATAAATCCGGATGGGAGCGAAAAACCGGTTTCCACTGGCTTGGACTACGATTACATCACACAATACAGCTACGGAATTGCAGAGTCACTCAATCTGTTTGCGCCCCGTTTGTTCGGAGGTTCGGGCAGCGAAGATCTGGGCAAGGATTCCAAAGCTTATGAGTATTTGACCAACCAAGGATTATCACCCACCAAAGCCGTTGAATTTTCCAGTAGTTTGCCCCTGTATTGGGGCGACCAACCGATTGTGGCGGCCCCAGCCTACGTGGGAGCCATAGTTTTCTTTTTGTTTCTGTTGGGCGTATTTCTGGTGGATGGCAAAAAGAAATGGTGGTTGTTGTCAGGTGCTATTTTATCCTTGCTGCTTTCGTGGGGCAGAAATTTTCCCCTGCTCACCAATTTTATGATCGATTACTTCCCACTCTACAACAAGTTCAGGGCGGTATCATCAATTCAAGTAGTATTGGAACTTTGTTTGCCTGTACTCGGAATTTTGGGAATACGGGAATTGTTTAAATCATCGGTCGACCAAAAAGAAAAGCTCAAAGCACTAAAGCTAAGTTTCTTTGTTTCCGTAGGACTGGGCATCTTTATTTTCTTACTGAAAGGGTTCTTTGATTTTGAAGGACTGCGAGACGAAACCTATCGCGGGTATTTTGGAGATGAATTGATGACGATGATCCAACGTGATCGTGAAGCGGTTTATATTAGCGATACCTTCCGTTCGTTGATTTATGTGGTCTTGGCCGCTGCTGCGTTGTGGTTCTTTATCAAAGATAAAATCAATAAGAATATTTTGGTCTTTGCATTGGGTGCGCTTATCCTGTTTGATTTAGTAGGCGTGGACCTCCGTTATGTGAACGAGGACGATTTTGTACGCCAACGTCAGGTAAACCAACCCTTCCAAGCCAATCAAATTGATCAAATGATTCAACAGGACGATTCCATCTATCGGGTATTTGATCCTCAAGAAGGTATCAACGGGGCACGGACTTCGTATTTTCATAAATCCATTGGTGGTTATCACGCGGCAAAGCCACGAGCGCTTCAAAATTTGTTCGAATTTCATTTGTATCAGAATAACCTTCAAGTGTTGAACATGTTGAACGTCAAATACATTATTCAACAAGATGAGGAAGGGAACAGTTTTCCTGCTGTAAATCCAGATGCTAATGGCAGCGCTTGGTTTGTGAATCAGTTGGTGCCGGTTTCTTCGGCCAATGAGGAGATTCTAAAATTAAAAGACTTTAATTCGAAAACACAGGCCGTGGTAAATACACAGGAATACCCCGAATTGACCAAATTACGGTATTCGGTGGATTCTTTGGCCCGTATTGATCTGACGGATTACCGTCCCAACAGCATCACCTACACAACCAAAAATCCAAACGATGGTTTTGCGGTCTTTTCCGAGATGCATTATCCTTCGGGTTGGCATGCGTTTATCGATGGAAAGCCCCAAGAACATTATCGGGTGGATTATGCACTTCGCGGTATGAAGGTCCCGGCAGGTCAGCACAAAATTGAGTTCAGGTTTGAGCCCGAAGTAGTGGAAACGGGAAGCCAAATTACCTTGGCGGCCAATATTCTATTGGGGTTGATGATTTTTGGGGGATTGGGCTTTACCTTGTTCCGTGGAAAAAAGAAAGAACCCCATGCGTAAAATCTTGGTCATAGCGTACTATTGGCCTCCAGCGGGGGGACCAGGGGTACAACGTTGGCTCAAGTTTGTAAAATACCTACCCGAATTTGGTGTTGAACCTATTGTTTATGTCCCTGAAAATCCGAGTTATCCCATTGTGGACGAAAAATTGGTTGCGGAAGTACCGGATTCCATCAAAATACTAAAACAGCCTATAAAGGAACCCTATGGCTGGGCTTCACTGCTCTCAAAAAAGAAGACCAAAACCATTAGCTCTGGAATCATTAAGGAGAAAAACCCATCATTTATAGAAAAGGTGTTGTTGTGGATTCGCGGTAATTTTTTTATTCCCGATGCTCGAAAACTGTGGGTGAAACCATCCATTTCCTATTTGGCCAAAGTGATTGCAGATGAAGGCATTCAAACCATAGTTACCACAGGGCCACCACATAGTTTGCATTTGATTGGATTGGGACTTAAAAAGAAATACAACATCCAGTGGATTGCCGATTTTCGCGATCCTTGGACCTCCATTGGGTATCATAAAAAATTACGATTGACCGAATCATCCCGTCTTAAACACGAAGCGCTGGAAAAGTCGGTATTGGTGAAGGCGGATAAAATTATCGTTACCAGTAAAATCACCAAAACAGAGTTTGGGGCCATCACCCCAAAACCGATAAAGGTGATTACCAATGGTTTTGATGATGAATTGAAGCCAGTGGAATTGGATTCGAAGTTTACAATTTCCCACATCGGTTCTTTACTCACAGGTAGAAACCCTTTAGGGTTATGGCAGGCTTTACGGGAATTGATTTCCGAAAATGAAACTTTCAAAAATGCTTTACGGGTACAACTTGCTGGGGTAGTGGGGGAAGAGGTTTTGCAATCCATCAAAGACCATGGACTTACCGATTATGTTAAGCAGTTAGGCTATCTGTCCCACGACAAAGTTTTGGAAACCCAACAAAAATCGCAATTGCTTTTGTTGTTGGAGATTGATTCCGACGAAACCAAAGGCATTATCCCCGGCAAATTATTTGAATATTTCAACGCAAAGCGACCCATTTTGGCCATTGGTCCCAAGGGGTGGGAGGCTGGCGCAATGGTAGCACAGCACAAAGCAGGGAATATGTGCCTACACACCGATGTTGCAACCTTAAAAAATGTACTTTTGGATGCGTTCCACCACTACCAAAAAGGTACTTTGGTTTGCCATTCCGAAGGAGTGGAGCGGTACCATAGAAAGGCATTAACGGAATCTTTGGCTAAATTTATCTAATGGGCGTTGTTCTTAAACAATCCATACAAAATACGGCGGTAACGTATTTAGGGTTCCTTTTTGGGGCCATTAATACGTTGTTTCTCTACGTCAAGATTCTCCCTGATGCCTATTACGGTCTGGTTACCTTTATTTTGGCTTCGGGCGCTATTCTGATGCCCTTGATGGCTTTTGGAATACATAATACGATGGTGAAATATTACAGCAATCATCAGGAAGTGGAAAAGGATGGTTTTTTTACCCTAATGCTGTTGATTCCTTTGTTGGGAATAGTGCCTTTGGCCTTGGTAGTCTTTATTTGGTACGAACCCATTGGCGATTGGGTATCCCAAGTGAACCCTATGGTGAAGGATTACCTCTGGTATGTGTTTTTCGTGGGCTTGGCGATGGGTTATTTTGAGGTATTCTATTCCTGGGCAAAAGTTCATTTAAAGTCAGTTTTTGGAAATTTTATGAAGGAAGTTTTCGCTAGGATAGGGGTTTCCATTCTTTTAATACTTTTTTATTTTGATGTGATTACCTTGGACAGTTTCTTTAAATGTTTGGTGGGACTGTATCTTTTGCGGACTGTTGTTATCAAACTTTATGCATTCAGCTTAAGGGTGCCCAAGTTGGACTTTAAGTTTCCACCCTACACCAGAGAAATTCTATCCTATTCGTTTTTGATTATTTTGGGAGGCTCGGCAGCCCTTATTTTATTGGAAATAGATAAGGTGATGTTGAATCAGTTTATCAGCATTGAAAATGTGGCGTATTATGGGGTTTCGGTCTATATTGCCACGGTAATTATTGTGCCGTCCCGCGCGATGCACCAGATTACCTATCCGTTAACGGCCGAACTGTTGAACACCCGTAATGATGTTGGTTTGGATAAACTGTACAAGAAAACTTCTTTAACGCTATTTATTGCCTCGGGGATATTGTTTGTACTGATCATCCTCAACTTGAACGATTTGTATTTGATGCTTCCCGAAAATTATAGAAATGGTTTTGCTATTGTATTCTTAATCGGGTTGGCCAAGGTGATGGATTCCTTGTTGGGGAACATCAATTCCATTTTGTACAACTCCAAATATTATAAAACGGTTTTGGTTTTCGGAGTTTGCTTGGCTGCGCTGACGATTCTACTCAATTATTTATTGATACCGGAAATGGGGTTGGAGGGGGCTGCGTTGGCAAGCTTTGTTTCTATTTTAATCTTTAATCTGGTGAAGCTGATTTTCGTAAAGCTAAAATTTGGGATTTTGCCTTTTACGTCGGCCACGTTTAAAGTGTTTGCAACCTTGGTCCTTTTGGCCGTATTGTTTGATTTGTTGCAATTTCAGTTTCATCCTATTATCAATATTGGTTTAAAGTCATTGCTTATTGTAGTGATGTATGTGGGTATTTTGTACCGCTTCAATATTTCGGAAGATGTTACGGGCTTCTTATCCAAATGGCTCAAAAAAAATACCCCGTAGCGAATAAATTCAACTACGGGGTAAACAACTAACCAACCTAAAAAAACTATCTAATTATTTCTTCTGGACGCACCTCTGGAGCTACTTGTTCTAGCACTACTTTTTCTGTTGCCAGAGCTTCTGCTCACACTTGGCCTAGAAGTAGTTTTTCTGCTTACAGAACTTTTTCTAACACTAGGTCTAGTGCTTCTGGAAACGGCTTTCCTTGATGAAGAGTTTCCCCTGCTCACCGTAGACCTGCTTGATGTTCTCGCTGTGGTCTGTGGTTTTCTGTATGTACTTTGAGCAGAACGTTTTACGGTTCTATTGTTTGTACTTGGGGCTACTTTTCTGGAACTTGTGCTTCTACTGGTAACCGCACGGTTTCCCTTGTTGTTGGAAGCCGTTATTCTTCCAGATCTATTTACATTATTAGACTTTCTATAAGTATTGCTTCTAGAGTCTCTTGAAGCTACTTGCTGTCTTTTAACAGTATTGCTGGAACGGTTTACCGCTGTGTTTCCTCTTCTTGAAGAATTTTTTGATACCGTGGCATTGCTTCTACCGTAATCAGCTCTTCTGCTCGCATTATTGCGTACAGAAACTCTTCTGTCATTTCTATAGATATTATCTCTTCTATGCTTATTGTTATTTCTATAAACATTGCCTACACGGGCATAAGCACGTCTTGCATTGTTTCGATAGGGGGCATAGTAAGTGTATCTTACAGGTCTATAATACCTTCTATATGGTCTTGCATATACATTACAGAATCCAACTGCGGGTCTTGCAAAATATCTATGGAACGGTCTGTACACATATCTTCTATTGTAAATATTGATATATCCTGTGTAGTGACTGAAAACACCTCCATTGTAGAATATGTTCAATCCACCTACTCGACGAACCCTACCATTATTATACCAGATATCCACGTTTCCAATTTGTGAAACACGTCCGTAGTAATCATAATAAATAGGAGTGTTCTCTACTTGAATCACAGCACCATAAGCATCGTACTGAACAAATGGATTGTAATTATATCCTGAGTTAAAGGTGATTCCAACGTTTCCGATTTGCGCGCCAACGCCCACATTTACCCTGTTGTCTATGTAGAAATCGAACTCACCATCTGGATACACCGAGAAGGTTACACCATCTTCCACAAAAATGAAAGAATTTCCATATCGGTAATTGGTGGCAGTGGCCACTGTGTTGGTGGTTTCCGCTTGGATACTTGGTATTCCAAAAAGAACCGCTGCTATAATGAGTACTAACTTTTTCATACTACAAGGTTTTAAGTTCTAGATGCAACTATTTACATCCACCTTAAAACATACAATCAGCGTGCCAAAAATTATAACACGCTGATTATCAATATAAAAAAACTAAAAAGAAGTACTTATTTGATGATGAACATCGATCTTCTATTCAATTGATGTGCTTCTTCGGTGCAGTTTGCGCCATTGGAGCAGTTATTAACCAATTGTGATTCACCATACCCTTTTGAGGATAGTCTGTCTCGATCAATTCCCTTGTCGACCAACCATTCAAGAGTGGATTTAGCCCTTCTTTCGGACAATTGCATGTTGTAGGCATCATCTCCTCTGGAATCGGTATGGGATTCTATATGGATGTTCAATTGAGGATATTCCTTCATTGCTTCCAATATTTTGGCCAATTCCACTTCGGCATCTGAACGTATGTTATGTTTGTCAAAATCAAAATAGATGGGTTGCAGATCCAATCGGCATCCCAAATCGTTAACTGGGCAATCGGGTGGGGTAAGGGCCAAGTCCACTTGAAGCATCATGGACCCTTCGGGAGTCGTTACAACTTTTTCAAGGGGTTGATATTCCTTTTCGTCGTTGGATGCCCTTATTATATATTGGTTTTCACAATTAATATTATCCTCAAACTCATAATTACCATTGGCTTTCGTGACTTGCTGGGACACCATTTGGTTATCATTATCAATAAGGTAAACGAGGGAACCATCCAACGGCTCTCCAGTTTTGGCATCTGTAATGGCACCATAAATCACTGGTTTACAGTTTTCGGTAATGAGGTAGATATCATCTGAACTACTTCCACCTTCACCTTCTCTATTTGAGGAAAGGTATCCTATTTTTTCTTCTTCTTTTACAATAAATCCGAAATCATCTTGATTTGAATTAATGGGCTGTTCGAGGTTTTTAACCTCATAGAACCCTTGTGTATCATTATGGGAAGCTCTGAAAACATCCAGACCTCCGAGCCCTACGTGGCCATTACTTGAGAAGAAGAGTCTATTTTTATCACTTATAAAAGGAAAGGTTTCTCGCTCCTCGGTATTAATTGCAGGACCAAGGTTTACAGGTTTACCGTAATTACCGTTTTCCAGAATGTCCACGTACCAAATATCCGATTCACCCAAAGTACCGTCCATGTTGGATGAAAAATACAAACGGGTTTCCTCTTGGTTCAAGGCAGGGTGCGCCACAGAATAGGAATCGTCGTTAAAAGGCAGCTCTTGTACATTGCTCCATGTTCCGTCATCATTTTTGGTGGCTTTGTATATTTTTAAACTGACCAATCGTTTTTTGCCACGCTTCTTTTTTCCATCTATGTAGTTGTTGCGGGTAAAGTAAACGGTTTGTCCATCTTTGGTAAAAACGGCGGAAGATTCGTGGTAAGGTGATTTAAGGTCTCCCTCTAATTGCTTCACATTCTTGAACTTTCCATCTTCACCGATCTCTGCTTCAAATAGGTCTAAATAGGGGAGGCCGTTCCAGTCGTGAATTTTATTCCCCTCTGTATTGATGGATGAGGAAGCAAATACAATTTTATCCCCGTAAAAGGAGGGACCAAAATCTGATCCTGTTAAATCCATTGTGACATTGGTGACTTTGAATTTTTTGTTTTCGGAGTTGGCCAGTTCCTCAAAGGCTTGCCAATTGTTCATTTGTTCTTGTGCCAAAGCAGAGCCTTCGGAAGATTGAGTGAATTTTTCCATCATGGCTTTGGATTTTTCGTAATCACCAACACTTTTAAGGGTTTGTGCTACTCGGAAATAATATTCTGGCTTTACCTCATTAGGGTAGTTGCTCACTAATTTTTGGTACCATTTATTGGCTTCGGTATATTCGCTATTAAAATAGTAGGTGTCCCCTAATTTTTCAAATATTTGAGCAGATTCGTAACCATCTCTGACTACATTCAAATATATTTTTCGAGCGTCGATATAGTCGTAGCTTTCAAACTCTTCGTTTGCTTTTTTGATTTTATTCTCTTGGGCAAAGATGTTACCGACCAATAAAAGGACGGAACACACGCTTATGATTATTCTTTTTTTCATCATGATTGTTTTAAAAGAATCTAGGGGTGACTATCCTGTCCGATTTGTTGAATATGTCGAAACGAAGAAATACTTCGTAGGAGCCATCACTATATTGTTCAATATCGGTGGATTGATAATCGTAGGCAACCCCCGCAAAGAAACCGGGTGATATTTGAAATCCTGCCAATGCACTTACAGAAGCACTCCACCGGTAGGAAGCTCCCAGGGTGAACTTTTCATTGATCAGGAAATTGGCCGACATGTCCCACTGCAATGGGGAACCACTCACGTATTTGAACAACGTGGCAGGCTTAAATTTCAAGTTCTCGTTTAGATCGAACACATATCCGGTAATAAAGAAATAGTGCAATCTTTCAATAGCGATATCATCGGTATTGCCATTTTCCAAGGAACTTTCATCAAAATGTCGGGTATTCAAAAAGTTGGGAACGGATAATCCGGCATAAAATCTATCAGTGTTTAGGTAAAGTCCTGCCCCGATTTGCGGTTGCAGTTCATTGTCGACATTGGTTTGAAAATGGGGGTCATTAGGATCAAAAATGTTTAATTTGCTATAATCAACATCCAACATGTCCAAACCAGCTTTTAAGCCAAAGGAAAGTTTAGTGTCATACGATAGGTTTAAGGAATACGAATAATCTACAACCACATTGGATTCCATGGCGGGACCAATTCTGTCATAAACGATGGATAGGCCAAGCCCCATGTTATCGTATAATCCAATTGGTGAATTTACGGTGAAAGTGCCTGTTTCCGGTGAACCTTTCAGGCTTGCCCATTGGGTTCTGCCCAAAAGACCAAAACTCAATACTTCTCTGTTACCTGCGTAGGCTGGGTTTACTACTTGGGTATTGTACATGTATTGCGTGTACTGAGGATCTTGTTGAGCTGTTGCCGTGGACATGACGGAAAGAAACACTAATGCCAATAAGCAACAGTTTCTATATGTTTTAAGATGTGTCATCTTGGTTATAAGTTCTTGGTTCTTGATTTGTTTATTGTTTGGCTCCATTAGTCTCTATTTATATAGAGATATCCTGAGTAACTTTCTTCGCCAGGATTGTCTGCTCCTGTGAAGGTTAATATGTAGAAATAGGTGCCACTAGGGAGTTCCCGTTCCTTCTGTATTGTAGCCCTGCCTTCGGAAATACCGTAGAAAAGATTATTGCCCTGTCCATAACTATTGATTTCATAGACTTGAACTCCCCAACGATTGAATATTTTAACGTTGTTATCCGGGTAGTTCTCTATACCTTTTATTCGGAAGAAATCGTTAAGGCCATCGCCATTGGGTGTTATTCCATTGAAGATTTCGAAACTTGCTGGCGAGCCACCGTCTGTGCAGGTATTGTTGGGAACAACGGTAGTGGTGGGATTATCTTCTGCCAAATCTGTGTGGTCAGACAGGTCCATTATCTGTATATTAAAGCCAGATAGGTTTGCAACCACATTTGCTTGATTCTCCACAAAACCTTCATCAATATCGGTTTGTTGGATGATATAAATGGCTTCGTAGTCCCAGGATTCACCAACTGACAGCACTCCGTCATCATTTATATCAGTATCATTCAATGGCCCTTGAATATTATTATTCACAAGCTCATCCTCTATGATAACATTATCTAAATCTACGTCCCCTATATTGGTAACGGTGAAGATATATCGAATGATGTCATCGCACAGGTCCCCATTATTATCGGAAAGGATGCCTGTTTTTATCATTCCGATTCTTGCTTCGCCACTACTTTCGGCACAGGCATCATCGGGAACAATAGTCCTGGTAGGAGCATTTCCATCAAGACTAGTGTTGTCGGACAGGTCGGATACTGGTACATCGGTTCCCACGACCTCCCCGTTCACCGTTGCTTGGTTGACCACTACAGCATTATCGATGTCTTCTTGGGTGATTGCGTAAAGGGCTTCATAGATCCAGGTCTCCCCAACGGACAGGATGTTGTCATCACCGTCATCGCTACCGTTCACAGGGCCGGGCACCTCACCATCGAGAAGTTCATCCTCCAATGTTATCTCATCGATGTCCACGTCCCCTGTATTGGTCAGGGTAAAAGTGTAGAGGATACTGTCCATACAACCGTCTCCATCTGTATCTACGACTATTCCCTCCTTTATCAAACCTATACTTGCCGAACCTTCGGTACAGGCATCGTCCGGCACGGCCGTTCTGGTTGGCTCGTCCTCGAACGGGCTGTCATCGTCCGATAGGTCGGATAGCGGTACGTCGGTACCTACAATCTCCCCGTTTACTGTGGCCTGGTTGGCCACTGCCGCGTTGTCAATGTCCTGTTGGGTGATTTCGTAAAGGGCTTCGTAAGTCCATGTTTCACCTACTGATAGGATGCCATCATCACCGTCATCGCTGCCGTCCAGTGGGCCGGGCACCTCACCACCGAGAAGTTCATCTTCCAAGATTATCTCGTCAATATCCACATCCCCAGTGTTGGTGAGGGTGAAGGTGTAGAGGATACTGTCCATACAACCGTCTCCATCTATATCTACGACTATTCCCTCCTTTATCAAACCTATACTTGCCGAACCTTCGGTGCAGGCATCGTCCGGCACGGCCGTTCTGGTTGGCTCGTCCTCGAACAGGCTGTCATCGTCCGATAGGTCGGATACCGGGACGTCGGTGCCTACAATCTCCCCGTTTACTGTGGCCTGGTTGGCCACTGCCGCGTTGTCAATGTCCTGTTGGGTGATTTCGTAAAGGGCTTCATAAGTCCATGTTTCACCTACTGATAGGATTCCGTCATTACCGGTATCGCTACCGTTCACAGGGCCGGACACCTCACCTTCGAGAAGTTCATCCTCCAATGTTATCTTATCGATGTCCACGTCCCCGGTATTGGTCAGGGTAAAAGTGTAGAGGATATTGTCCAGACAACCGTTTCCATCTATATCTACGACTACGCCCTCCTTTATCAAGCCTATACTTGCCGAACCTTCGGTACAGGCGTCGTCCGGTACGGCTGTTCTTGTGGGGTCATCTTCCAAAAGACTGTCATCATCTGATAGGTCGGATACCGGTACATCCGATAAGGTAAGAGCAGTAACGGTAGCCTGATTGACTATTGCTTCGTTATCGATGTCCTGTTGTGTGATGCCATATATGCCTTGATAGGTCCAGGTCTCACCTACAGACAAGATGCCGTCCTCACCATTATCGCTACCGTCCACAGGGCCTGGTATTTCTCCATTGAACAAAGGGTCCTCAACCAATATCTCCACCAAATCTACATCACCTGTATTGGTTACAGTGAAGGTATAAAGGATACTGTCAATACATCCGTCAGCATCTGCATCATATTGAGAGCCTTCTTTGATCATTGCAATATCTGGATTGGCACATATTGCCAAACTGACTACTGTGAGGTCATTTTCCAAGATGCTATCATCATCGGAATCATCTTCAACTGTTGTGCCCTGTCCTTGAACATCGGCTGTAACTGTTGCTTGGTTGTCCACTTGTCCGTTATTGATATCATCTGGCATAATAATATATTGGGCGGTGTATATCCACGTTTCATCGGGGTCTAGAAAGGTATCATTGTTAAGATCACCAGAATCTGGCCCGGGAATATTTCCACCTAATAATTCATCATTTAGGACTACATTTTCGAGTACGGACAATATACTCTCATTGGTAACTTCAAAAGTATATTGTATAAAATCGCAACCGGGCCCGCCTGTCGCATCCATTGGGGTACCTGTTTTGATTACCGCTATATTTGGTTGGCAATGTACCAAGCTAATTATGGTATCATCATCCTCGTTTGGGCTATCATTGTCCGAAATATCCTGGACTGTAACACCGGGTTGACCTTGTACATCGGCATCGACATTGGCTTGCCCATCCACGAATCCAGCATCTATATCTGCTTGTGTAATGATGTAGCCAGCCTCATAAATCCATGTTTCCCCAGGATCTATAAAGGTATTGTTGTTATCATCCCCGGAAAGAGGGCCTGCAATGATTCCCCCTAACAGTGGATCTGTTAGAACAACATTTTCAAGGATCTCGCCAGAATCACTTTCGTTGGTTACCTCATAGGTAAACAGTATAGAGTCGCAGCCATTTCCTGGAGAACCAGTGGCGTCCACAGTGACCCCAGTTTTGATAAGTGAAATTCTTGGAACAAAAAAATCTATTGTTGATATATACTTGGGATGCGAACCGAGTTCTGAGCCGAAGGAAACATTATTTCTAATAGTAAAAGCGAGGGTATTGGAAAAGCTGAAGAATGATAGGGCCAAAGTGAGAACTAAGAATTTTATTTTTCTGATTGAATTAAGGGTAAAGAGCATGACAGGAGTATTATATTATCGATAGTATCAAATTTGTTAGGCGTAAAAAAATTCTGGAGGTAACTCAATACAAACAGAAAGCTTAAGATGATTCGGCTGCAAATATCAACTATGATAAAAGTTTAATAGGCCAAGACTTATTGAATGCCCCCTTTCAATTGATGAATGCCTTATATGATCTGATGGAATTAAAAAGAATACTCCTTGATAAAGAAGTAATTGTAGGAATAAAAATATAATGTATATAAGTTTTTACATCTAAAATAATTTGCCAATCCAAAGGGATACCCTTAACAGTATAACTAGGGAGACCTCGTTAAAGACTTGCTTTTAAATATTTAGCTGTATAAGAATTTATATTGTCAATGACTTCCTCGGGAGTTCCTTCCACTACCAAATTTCCACCCTTGTAACCGCCTTCGGGACCAAGGTCGATGACGTAATCGGCACATTTAACCAATTCCATATTGTGCTCGATTACAATTACGGAGTGTCCTTTATCGATAAGTTCATCAAAGGATTTTAAAAGCTTTTTGATATCGTGGAAGTGAAGACCCGTTGTAGGTTCATCAAAGATGAACAAGGCTTTTTCCTTGGTGTGTCCTTTAACCAAGAACGAAGCTAGTTTTATTCGTTGTGCTTCACCACCGGAAAGGGTAGAGGAGGACTGACCCAGAGCCACGTAACCCAGGCCTACGTCTTGCAAAGGTTTCAGTTTGTTTACAATTTTGTCCTGATTATGGGTTGAAAAGTGGTCAATGGCATCATCAATGGTCATAGTAAGGATGTCGTCTATGTTTTTGCCTTCAAACTGAACTTCCAAAATTTCTTTTTTGAAACGCTTTCCATCACAGGCATCACATTCCAAATGAACATCCGCCATAAATTGCATCTCAACTGTGATTTCTCCTTCGCCCTTGCATTTTTCGCATCGGCCTCCATCTACATTAAAAGAAAAATGCTTGGCCTGGTATCCGCGAAGCTTGCTCAATTTTTGGGAGGAAAACAGGCTACGGATATCATCGTATGCCTTTATATAGGTAACTGGGTTGGAACGAGAGGAACGACCAATGGGATTCTGATCTACGAACTCCACATGTTTGATATGGGCATACTTACCTTCCATAGCCGAAAACTGACCGGCTTTTTCTCCATATCCCCCCGTTTCCTTTAATATAGAAGGATACAAAATTTTACGTACCAAAGTACTTTTTCCACTACCTGAAACCCCTGTTACCACGGTGAGCACATTGAGTGGAAAAGTGACATCAATATTTTTGAGGTTGTTTTCGCGTGCCCCCTTAATTTGAATATAATGTTTAGAATTCCTTCGTTCTTTGGGAACTGGAATTTCCATCGTCCCGTTAAGATAGGATGCTGTTAACGAATCAGATTTAAGAATGGCTTCCCAGTTTCCGGTAGCCACTACATTACCGCCCAAGGTCCCGGCTTCCGGACCTATATCGATGATTTCATCAGCAGCTTTCATGATATCCTCATCATGTTCCACTACAATAACAGTGTTGCCTAAATCACGAAGTGATTTAAGCACAACGATTAAATTTTCAGTGTCTTTTGGGTGCAGCCCAATGCTGGGTTCATCCAAAATATACATAGACCCTACCAAACTGCTCCCCAAGGATGTGGCCAGGTTGATACGTTGACTTTCCCCTCCGGACAGCGTGTTGGATTTTCTATTTAGGGTGAGGTAGCTCAAACCTACCTTGTCCAAAAAGTCCAAACGCGTAGTGATTTCCTTCAGCAATCTGTTTGAAACGGTCGTGTCATGTTCGGATAGCTGCAGTTCTTCAAAAAATGGCATTAATTGTTTAATGGGCAGTTCAATCAAATCTGAAATGGATTTTCCGCCGACCTTTACATAATCGGCTTCTTTGCGAAGCCTTTTACCTTTACATACGGAGCATCTGGTTTTTCCACGATAACGCGAAAGCATCACCCTATTCTGGATTTTATAACTCTTTTCTTCCAGTTGTTCAAAAAACTTGTGGATACCAATAAAATGCTCATTTCCTTCCCATACAAGTTGTTTTTGTTCTTCCGATAGCTCAAACCAAGGTTTGTGAATGGGAAAATCGAACTTATAAGCTGAGTTGACCAACTGGTCGCGATACCAGCCCATACTTTCTCCACGCCACGGAAAAACTGCATTTTCGTAAATGGACAAAGCGGTGTTGGGAATTACCAAATCTTCATCAATCCCGATAACATCTCCGTATCCTTCACATTTGGGGCAGGCACCGTAGGGGTTGTTAAAGCTGAAAAGGTGTACGTTGGGTTCCAAAAACTTCATTCCATCCAACTCAAACTGGTTGCTAAAAGTTTTTACTTCTCCAGTTTGAAGGTTTTCAATGGCGCATTGGCCTTTACCTTCAAAAAAGGCATTGTCCACCGCATTGGCCAAGCGGTTGTAAAAATCTTCATCATCTTTAACAATGATTCTGTCCACGACCAACTCAAACTCCCTTCCAATATCTTCGGGAGCTTGATCTATTCGAATGACTTCTCCCTTATATTTAATACGGGCATATCCCTGTTTGGAAAAAAGCTCCAGCGATTTTAGTGGTTCCCGCTCTTCCTTAATTATAATAGGGGCCAATAACAAGAGTTTATCTCTTTCGTTCAGTTCTTTTATATAATTAATGACATCCGTTACGGTGTCCTTTTTTACTTCTTTTCCCGAAACAGGGGATAGGGTCTTCCCGATTCTTGCATACAACAACTTTAGGTAATCATATATTTCGGTGGTGGTACCCACAGTTGAACGCGGGTTGGTAGAATTTACTTTTTGTTCTATGGCAATCGCAGGTGCTATACCTTTTATATAGTCCACTTTGGGTTTGTCCAATTTCCCTAAAAACTGTCGCGCGTAGGAGGACAGGCTTTCAACATATCTCCGCTGACCCTCCGCATATAAAGTATCAAAAGCCAAACTTGACTTCCCAGAACCCGATAATCCTGTGATTACCACCAATTTATTTCTTGGGATAACCACATCAATATTTTTAAGGTTATGCAGTTTGGCACCTTTAATGATAATATTCTGCTTGGGATCTACGTTAATATCGATTGCCATTTGTTAAAATTAGGGTCTCAAAGATACGATACACTACACTTAATACGTATATTGCATCAGTTAACATATAAAAATCGTCAACTCACAACATAGATTTTAGGTCGCCTGCCTATTTATCTATATTTGAAGTGTAATTAAAATCCTGATAGGCCTATACAGAATAATTACTTTTTTAAAGATTAAAAACTGAATAACTAAGGTTTTCCTTTTTAAAGGGAGGACTGTGATTTTAACCCAAAAAAAGTAATTTGTATGGAACAACTACAGATTAAAGACTCGATTTTAGTAAAGAATTATATTGACGGAGACGAAAAAGCTCTTGAAATTCTTATCAACAGGCACAACCAAAGAATCACCAGCTTTATTTATAGCAAAGTTTTGGACAGAGATGTGGCAGAGGACATCTTCCAAGACACTTTTATCAAGGTGATCAAAACCCTAAAAAAAGGAAAGTATAGTGAAGAAGGAAAGTTTTTGCCTTGGGTGATGCGAATTGCACACAACTTGGTGATCGATCATTTCCGTAAAAACAAAAGAATGCCCAAATTCGAGGGCAGCGACGACTTCAACATCTTTTCTGTTATCAAAGACGAAAAGTTGAATGCGGAGAAGCAAATCATCAAAGATCAAATTGAAAGTGATCTCACCAACTTGATTGATGAATTACCGGATGATCAGAGAGAAGTGTTGATTATGCGAATCTACAAGGACATGAGCTTCAAAGAAATTTCCGAAAACACGAATGTTAGTATCAACACAGCCTTGGGAAGAATGCGATATGCACTGATCAATCTAAGAAAAATCGTAGAGCGTAAGAATATCGTTTTAACGAATTAATCGGCATTACGTCGAAGCCTGCAATATTTCCAATCTAGCGCCGTTATATAATGGAAACAATTACTTACGCTAGAAATATGGAAAACATTTACTCTGAAGAACAAAAATCCGTAAAAACGGTAAAAGCTAGTCAGAAAACAGTAGATTTTTTGCTTAGTTTTTCGAAATCGATTCATGTAGTTGACTACAAAAAACACCAGTTTGAAGTAACATTGAATTAATTTAAGGATCAAACTGACGAAAAGAGCCGCAATTAACGGCTCTTTTTGTTTTTATAATAGTCGTTAATCACGGTTTTTCTTCCAATCGTCTTGGTGATAATATCTTTTTCCAAATCCCAGCCCCTCGCTGGTGAATATTCCCTACCGTACCAAATAATTTGAAGATGCAAACGGTTCCATATCTCTTTAGGAAATAATCGTTTGGCATCGCGTTCTGTCTGTACTACATTTTTACCGTTGCTAAAACCCCAGCGGTACATCAACCGGTGAATATGCGTATCAACAGGAAAAGCGGGTATTCCAAAAGCTTGGGAAACCACAACACTGGCAGTTTTATGGCCCACCGCCGGTAATTCCTCCAACAAGGCAATATCTCGGGGGACCTTACCATTGTATTTTTCGATCAATATTTTTGAGAGGCCATAAATGCCCTTTGACTTCATGGGGGAGAGACCCACAGGTTTAATGATTTCTCGTATTTCCTCTACCGTTAGTTTTACCATAGCATACGGATTGTCCGCTTTTTCAAACAACAAAGGTGTAATTTGGTTGACCCGTACGTCGGTGCTTTGGGCTGATAGCAAAACCGCTATCAATAACGTATAAGGGTCTTTATGATCTAAGGGGATCGGGATGGTAGGATAGAGTTCATCCAAGGTTTTGATGGCAAAATCAACCTTTTCTTGTTTGGTCATATTTGTTTAACTTTGATAATGTAAATATTAAACAATTAATTCAAGAGCAACGCAAATGAATATGTTAAAAGTAGGAGATAAAGTACCTGAATTTTCAGCAAAAGACCAAGACGGCAATACAATTAATCTTAGTGACTACAAAGGTAAAAAGTTGGTCGTATTTTTCTATCCAAAAGCAAATACCCCGGGTTGTACGGCAGAAGCATGCAATTTAAGGGATAATTACAAGGAATTGCAGGACCAAGGATTTGAACTCTTGGGCGTAAGTGCCGATTCGGAGAAGAAACAATCCAATTTTAAAAACAAATACGAGTTTCCTTTTCCGTTATTGGCGGATGAAGACCATACGGTAATCAATACCTTTGGTGTTTGGGGGCCAAAGAAATTTATGGGGAGGGAATACGATGGTATTCACCGAACCACTTTTGTGATTGATGGAGATGGTGTTGTGGAAAATGTGATTGAAAAGGTAAAAACAAAAGATCACGCGGCCCAGATTTTGTCTTAAAAAGTTAAAGAGATAATAAATTCTTCACTTTGTTCAGAATGACATAATGGACATTGGTTAACATTCGTTCAATTCGCATTAAAACTTATCTTGTCATTCTGAAGGAGCAAAGAGACTGAAGAATCTGATTTCACGTTTTAATCTGCTACAATCAAAATGACGGGATTGGAGTTAATTCAACAATAAAAAAGGGTGTCTAAAAAGTAAGGCGATGTCATATTGAGCTTGTCGAAATATTTTCAACTTACTGATAATCAATATCGGTTTCGACAGGCTCAACCTGACAAATCAAGTTATGAAGACTTTTTAGACACCCTCTTTCTTTCTATTCTTTCTCTTCGAGAACCTTTTTGGTAAATAAGTTCTTCTCTTTTATAATTTCTGCGATACCCTCTGGTAATTCTTCTTCCCATCCATCATCCTTATTGATGATTTTTTTGAGTACATCCCTGGAGAAAATATGAAGCACATCGGGGTCGTAATCTATAATGTCCATAACCTTGCCATTGTACTTAAAGAATTTGTAAAGCTCCTTCATCCTTGGGTGTACCTTCACGTTGTTACTGGTAAGGATTTGCCCGGTTTCTGGATCTTTCATCGGATATAGATAAACCTTCAAATCTTTAAAGAACAGTTTTCCGAAAGCTTCCAGAATACCACCACTTAAGTGACGGTAATATTTTTCATCAAACACATCCACCAAGTTGTTGACACCCATGGTTAAGCCAATCTTAGATTTGGTGTAATTGTGAAAGTATTCCACCAATTTATAGTACTCTTGGAATTTTGATATAAGCACGGTATGGCCGAGGGAACAAAGTAGTTCTGCACGATCCATGAAGTCTTGTTCATCAATTTCGCCAGAAGCCTTGAGGTTGGACAGTGTTATCTCGAAAACTACAATGGTATTCTCGTATTCAACCGTCTGTTCCCGAACAAAAATATCATAGGACTTTTGGAACATGTCCATATTTACCTTGGTAACCGGTCTAAAACTACCACGAAGCGCCAAAATACTCTTTTTATAAAGTACCGCGGCAGGAAGCAAATTGTTGCCATCAGGACCGAACATTACTGCATCCGTCATATCGTTCTTAATAAGCTGAAGACTCATCAAACGGTTATCGACATCCGCGAAATTAGGTCCCGTAAAATTGATCATATCAATTTCCAAAGTATCTTGGTCGATATGGTCGTACAGATATTTTAAAAGTTTTCTGGGCTTATGGAACTTAAAAAATGCGCCATAAATTAAGTTTACCCCAAGTATCCCTAAAGTTTCTTGCTGTAATCTGGCCTCATTTTGTTTAAAACGGATATGAAGTACGATTTCGTCATATTCCTTTTGATCGGGGTCTAATTGAAATCGAAGTCCGACCCACCCATGTCCTTTATATCTTTTGGAAAAATCGATAGTCGCCACCGTGTTGGCATAACTAAAGAACAAATAATCAGGGTTACTGTCCCTGCTTATTCGCTCTTCGACCAAGCGCATTTCGTGGTCCAACATCTTTTTTAAACGGGACTGTGTCACGTAGCGCCCATCTTCCTCAATACCGTAAATGGCATCACTAAAGGATTTATCGTAAGCGCTCATTGCTTTTGCAATGGTCCCAGATGCCCCGCCTGCTCTAAAAAAGTGTCTGGCGGTTTCCTGTCCTGCGCCAATTTCGGCAAAGGTTCCATAAATGTCACGGTTCAAATTTATCCTAAGGGTTTTCGCCTTTATGGAAGGAATGTTTTCAAAAGCATTTTCTTTGCTTGGTATGCTCGGCATGTCCATTTTTTTAATGTACAGCAAAGTTACACTCTTCAAACAATCTATTAAATAAATAAGTTATAATTTTGAAATTAATGGATGATACGATGACCATTACTTTTTTGGGCACAGGAACTTCACAGGGAATTCCCGTTATTGGAAGTAACCACCCTGTTTGCCTGAGCACGGACCCCAAGGACAAGAGACTCCGTGTATCCGTATTGATTTCTTGGAAAAACTACAATTATGTTATTGATTGCGGCCCGGATTTTAGACAACAAATGCTCACCAATCCCATAGATAAATTGGATGGCATTTTGTTTACCCACGAACATGCCGATCATACAGCGGGCATTGATGATATTCGCCCCTTTTTCTTTAGACAAGGGGATATCCCTATTTATGCACATCCCAGGGTCCTTGATTCCTTGCGAAAACGTTTTGACTACATTTTTGCAGATGAAGACCGTTACCCAGGAGCACCTGCGGTGCAGGTCCACGAAGTTGCAAAGAACAAAAATATCCCTTTGGGCGATATAGACGTAGTTCCCATTGAAGCTTTCCATAATCGATTACAAGTTTTTGGTTATCGATTTGGAGAATTTGTGTACATGACGGATGTAAAAAGGGTAGAGGAAGAGGAAATAAAAAAAATGAAGGGAGCCAAGGTTTTGGTGATAAATGCCCTACGCATAGAACCCCACCATTCCCATTTTAATTTAAAGGAAGCATTGGAGTTTGCCAAAAAAGTAGGGGCGGAACAAACTTATTTCACCCATATCAGTGCTTTGTTGGGTTTTCATGAAGAAGTGGAAAAAAATCTCCCCAAAAACATACATTTGGCCTACGATAACCTAAAAATAAAAATATAGAAGTCCTTAATACGTTATGATAACATGTTCCAAATTGTTGGATTGTCATCTTGAGCGCAGTCGAAAGATAGACTAAAACATCTCGAATATGCTTTATGTGAGATAAATTGGAAATAAAGATTTACAAAATTTTCAAATCTATGAAAAACAACATTTTTCTATACCTATTTGTTTTTGCTGCCTTGTTGGCCCTGTTTCAATACGTAACGGGGAATAATATGCAAAAAGCCCTGACTTCTGATGTTGGACAACTTGAAGAAAAAGTTTTACAATTGGAGGATTCCTTGCAAACCATGCATCTTAAGGTGTTGGATATGCAATACTTTACCTTGCAGAACAATGATGACGCTTTGGCCTATTATGAACATTTGGATTTAGAAAATCCCTCGCTCTACATTCAGGATAAGTTATTGGAGACCAACGAACAAAAGGGGGACAATCCCTTGATACCCTATGAAGGGATGGAAAGTGATTTTAAGATCAACAAAATCAAGGTCCTCAACCATAAATGGATTCTGGCCGATTTCTCCGATGGCAAATATTGGGGAGACCTCATCATAAAATATGAGCTAAAAGATGATTTGAGCGTAGATTTCACGATGGCCGAACACTTGCTTTACGCTCCGCAGGATTATTAGTGTTTACAGTTTTGGCATTGGCCCGGGTCTTACGCACTGATTTTCCCGAATGAACTTTGTTGTCATGTTGAGCAAAGCGAAAAATCCCCATACCCTCAATGTCAGGAAGATTCTTCGATCGCTGCGCTCCTTCAGAATGACGGGTTCATGCAAGCTTCCGACCTCTAGTATCGGACAACCAAACTCCAATAAGCAGTGGGCAGTCCACAAAGTTCAAGTTCAAAATTCAAGTTCAAGTTCAGGAGCAGATAAAATCAAAAAAACAAGAAACCCTTAACCCTTGCCCCAAAAATCGACTTCTAGCATCGGACAACCAAATTCCAAGCACCAAATTCCAATAAGCAGTGGGCAGTTGACCGTTGACAGTCAAAAAGCTCAAGTCCAAGAGTGGAGACAATAGAAAATGGACAATAGAAAATAGACAAGAAACCTTCACCCTTTACCCTTCACTTTTAACCCAAGAACCGACTTCGAGCACCGCGCATCCAGCTTACCGTATGCAGGAAGACTAGGAAGGGACAGCACAAAAAAACCGGAAAGGCGCTGTGTCCCTCCCGGTCTTGCTCAAAATAATCCTTGTGCTTATGGTCCCTTTATGGGCAAGGGGTATCCGATATGTTCCAATTTTTATTGTTGATCAAAAAGTCCCTGGCATCGACCATGCCTTGGTCGTCACAATAGATCTGTAGCCCAAGTGCACTCAAGCCTATGTTAGAGGGAACATTGGATTGGGCGGCCCACAATTGCAGGGTGGCCCCATAGTGAACCGGTGTCATGCCCGAATAACTGAGCATATCGGCCATACTTGTTACATTGGAAATGTCCCAATTACCAAGGTTTTGGCTAAACGAGCTGGCATTATGGAACATAAGTTGCATATCGGTTATGTTGCTCGTGTTCCAACCACCTATATCAGCATTAAATGAAGTGGCATACATGAACATTCCATCCATATCGATGACCAGCCCAATATTCCAAGCACTTATATCTGCATTAAAAGATTCAGCTTTATAGAACATGTAATCCATCCTGATCACATTACCAACATCCCAAGCACTGATGTCCCCGTTAAAGGAAGTGGCATCGTAGAACATGTGTCTCATATCGGTCACCTTGCTTATATCCCAGGAACCGATATCCCGGTTGAATGATTCGGCTCCTTTAAACATAGAGCTCATGTCATAGACATTGCCTGTGTTCCAAGTGCCGATGTCACCGTTAAAAGAATTGGCTCCATAGAACATCCCGTTCATGTCCGTCACATTGCCGGTCTCCCAATTGCTAAAATCCCCGTTGAAAGTAGCCCCTACAAGTTCTCCTATACCACTAAACCAATATTCATTCATATTGAACATATTGGCCAAGCTTGTCACATTGGTGAGGTCAGGGGCATCGGTCGCATTATAGACCATGTTCCCACAGTTTGCAAAGGCTGTATGAAGGCCCTGCCACTGCACGTCCCCCCACTGCTCCAAGGAAGCGAGTTTCTCCCTGTAAGCACTCAGGCCAATGAGAATGGATGGGAACTCTCCCTTTATGGCCACGGTATAGGTGCCGGCCGTGGTATAGACATGGGCGGGACTACCCTCGGTAAGCTCTCCCACGGTGCCATCGCCCCAGTCTATGGTATAGTTATAATTCATGGCATCATTTGTATAAATAACTATTTCCTCTCCATCGGTCTCGGTCTTCCAAGTGGTGATAAAGGAGGCGGGGTCCTCGGCCAGGCTCTCGATCACGTTCTCCACGGTAACTGTAACGGTGGCCTCGGCACTGTCGGTGCCATCGGTAACGCTCACGGTAATGCTGTGCTCCGTTGCGGTCTCAAAGTCCAGGTTCTTGCCCTCGGCAAGGGTCAGTTCCCCGGCCGTGCTTATGGCAAAGAGGTCGTTGTCGTTGGTCTTCATGGTAAAGGAGAGCTCGTCCCCATCGGCATCGGTGGCGGTCACCATGCCAATGACATCGGATACGGGCAGGTCCTCGGCAACGGTGAACTCCTGTGCCTCGATCACCGGGGCCTCGTTGGTGGTGTCCGGGTCTTCGTCCTCGGGGAGCACCTTGATGGTCACGGTAGCACTTGCCTTGGCCTCCCCGTCCGTCACCTCCACCGTGATGGTGTGCTGTGTCTTGCTGTCCGCATCCAGCGTCTTTCCACTGGCCAGGCTCAGTGCGCCCGCCTTGGTGATCTCAAAGAGATTGCTGTCGTTGGTCTTGATGGTAAAGGTAAGGGCATCGCCGTCCTCATCGGTGGCGCTCACCGTTCCTATGGTCTTGGAATCGGTAATGGTCTCCTGCACCGTGAACTCCTGCGCCTCGATTACCGGGGCGGTGTTCTTGGGCGGTGTGGGCCCATCGTCCTTGCCACAGGACCAGAGCAGGGCCGTGGCCATCAGTGCAATACCTAATTTTTTCATGGCATTTTTCATAATCAAAAAGTTTAATTTCACATAAAATATCATAACAAGATGGGGAATGCGCACGAAAGTTTTGGGCACGATCTAACGGATGCCCCGTTCGGGTTGATGGATGTGTGGTTTGGGTTGACGGATTGGGTCTTCGGGTTGCGGGTTGCGGGATTCAGGATGCGAGTTGAAGGTTCAAGAGCAGGGAAAATAGACAAGAGAGACAAGAACCAAGAGCCAAGACACAAGAAACGACTTCGAGTATCGGGCATCGAGCTTTCAATTGTAAATACCAAAAAACAAATCCCAAACTCCAGTAGGCGGTTAGTAGTAGGCAGTTGGCAGTCAAAAAAGTTCAAGTTCAAGAGTGGAGAAAATAGAAAATGGGCAAGAGACAATGGACAATTATCAATTAATAATTAACAATGAACAGTAGACAAGAAACCCTTAACCCTTAACCTTTGCCCCAAAAACTGACCTCGAGCAGTGAACATCTCACCTGTGGGCGACGTGGATTTCACTGATTTTAACCAATGAACTTCGTTGTCATTTTGAGCGAAAACGAAAAATCTCCATACCCTCAATGCCAGGGAGATTCTTTAATCGCTGCGTTCCTTCAAAATGACTTCCGACCTTGAGCAGCTAGCATCAGGCATCAAACTCCAAAAACCAGCAGGCAGTAAGCAGTAGGCAGTCCATAGAGTTCAAGTTTAAGAGTAAAGAAAAGAGAGCCAAGAACAAAGACACAAGAGACAAGACTTTGTGCTTCCGACTAAGTTATTGGGTTGTTCGGTTATTCAGTTACTGCCAAGTGCTTACTTCAACTGCGTACTGCCGACTGACCTCGAACATCAAACATGCTCCTCCAACCACTTTTTAAAAGAAAAGAAGTTCTGTTGTGAAACTCCATGACCAACAGGAAATTCTTGGTACATCGTTGGGATGTTTAATTTTTTTAAGAATTTTGGTGACTTTTCTGCCCACTCCAAAGGAATTACTTGGTCCACTTGCCCATGGGATACATAGAAGTTTAGATCGCTATGGTCTTTTAGCGCATAATCATCCACCAAAATGTTTTCGTTGATGTATCCGCTAAGTGCAACTACATTTTTCACTTTTTCCGGATAGGATAAGGCAACAGCATAACTCAAAATGGTTCCTTGACTAAAGCCTAAAAGGGTAATGTTGGCTTTATCAATATCATATGCCTCAATGGCTTCATCTATAAAAGCAACTATCTTCTCCCTCGATTCCTTGGCTTGTTCATCATCGCTCCACTTCCCTTGTTCAGCATCAAAATTTATGGCATACCAAGCATGTCCAAAAGGTTCCAAGCTATAGGGAGCTTTTACTGAAATTACCATAAACTCACCGGGCAATTCCGAAGCAAACGAAAAAAGGTCTTCCTCATTACTGCCATAGCCATGAAACATAAACAATGCAGGGACTTTTCCAGAAACTTTGGATGAAGGTCGTAGTAGATATTCTAGCGATAGGGGTTTAAGGGACATTAGTATAATTTATGATATGAATGTGAACCATTTTTGAAAGTACTTGCCCAAAACAGGCAATGGTCGTGTCTTTTCGTTCAAGGCTTGTAGAAAACCATACACCCAAATGATAAGGTAAAAAAGGTAAATAACAATGGATAGGTATGCCAACCCAGTATATGTTAACAATATAGCCAAGGCATGAAAAAGCACATGGATACCAAAAGCCTGCCGGGTATGAAAACGGGCAAAGTCATTTTTTGGTTCAATGTTCATGGTGATAGCGATCAAGCAACCTACGATCGTTATATATGCCACAATTGCAGTTGTTTTTCCCGGTGTGGAATTACTCATTATAAAATGCTTTGATCATTGTTTATTATTCCGTAAACTTTTCCCTTTAAGGTAGCGCTCAAGAACATGCTGTTTGTGGATGTGGAAAGTATATTCGTTGTGTCAAAAGTGTACTCTACATCCGGATTAAAGAGCGTTAAACACGCTTTCGATCCTTCTTTTAGTTCGGGTGATTCAATGTGGAAGCGAGAGCGTCCTTTGGTCAAGAATCCAATGGTCTCTTCAAGTTCAAAAATAGTATTTAGCCCTCCGAAAGCGGATTCTAGACCAAGGCTACCACTTTTTGCATTGTCGAACTCCACACGCTTGTGCTCAATGTCTATGGGTATATGGTCAGAGGTCACAAAATCTATCGTTCCGTTTTTCACTCCTTTGATCAAGGCCTTGCTATCGGATTTGGTGCGCAAGGGCGGGGATACTCTAAAATGTGTGTCAAAACCTTCAAGTGTTTCGTCGGAAAAGAAAAGATTGTGAACTGCAACGCTGCAGCTTACATCCAATCCTTTTTTCTTGGCATCGGCAATCAATTTTACCGAACCAGCTGAAGAAATCGTGGGTATATGCAATTTACCACCTGTATATTCCAAAATAAAGAGGTCACGGGCTATCTGTAATTCTTCTGAAAGTGCAGGAATTCCCTTGAGTCCAAGTTTGGTGGAGACCTCCCCTTCGTGGGCCACACCTTTTCCTTTGATGTCGCCATCCTGTGGAAAGGAATACACCAAGCCATCAAAATTTTGGGCGTACAGCAATGCTATTTTTAGCAAATTGGGATTAGAAATCTGTTTTTTGAAATCGTAGAAAGCTACGGCTCCAGCATTTTTCATATCAAAAAGCTCCGCAAGATCTATCCCATCGGCATTCTTGGTCAACGTACCCAAAGGATAAATTTTTGTAATCTTACCTATTCCGCGTTCTTTTAAGAATACAACATCGGAGCTGGTGTCGGGTACGGGATTGGTGTTTGGATTCAGCACAATATCGGTAAATCCACTTTTACCTGCCGTGTACAGTCCATTGGCAATGGTTTCTCGTTCCTCAAACCCGGGCTCACCAAAACTTACGCTGCTATCAAACCAACCGAGGGAAACGTGTAGGTTTTCTTTTTCCACTACTTTGGTGTTGGTGGCAGCTTCCAAAGAGGTAGCAATCTTTTCAATGATGCCTTTCTTGATAAGGATATCACGCTTTTTTAGGTGAAGTTCCTTGTTCTCTGGGCATACAATTTTTGCAGACTTCAGCAGAATGTTCATGTAACAAATTTTTGAATGAGTACCTCAATAAGTACCAGAAGCAGCGCTAAAATAACAAACCATTTCCAATATGCGGTAATGTTGTTCTCCGCTTTCAGGTATTCGAAAAGCTCCGGAATGGAATCAATGGTATTTACATTTGCCAAGATTTCGATATCCAAATAGTTGAGTTGACTTTCCGTTCTTGGGTAATTAAAACTAATGTTCTGCACAGCTTGCCCGTTCTGCCGAACAGAATAAATGCCATCTTCAGTGGGGTTTTGGTCAAAAGACAACCTAACCCTATTTGGGAAAGTTTGTTGCAACGGAATAAATTCATAACCTTCTTTGGACACTTCCAATATATCGTCGTTGCCTATTTGAACCGAAATATCCACCGTGCTTGAGGCTCCAAGGGTTTGATAAGGCTTGGGTACTTGCAAACTAGTTTGCGCCATATTGTAAAAAGTGGGCACAATCAATGGTGAATTGATAAAATTTGAATTTTTCAATGCCAGAGGAACCCCAAAAATATAAAGTCCATTCTCTCCAGCTAAAAAGATATCACCTCCATCCAATGACAAAGCCAAAGGTAGACTGGTCTGTATTTTAAAGTACTCTTTTACGGACGGATATTGAAAATTGGTTACTTCCCGCTCAAAAACATCGCGGTACAATGGATGGTCAAACGTTATATTGGTCAATTGGGCATCGGAAGTTATCCTTTCCAAAAGTTGTGCTGCAGATAAGCTGGACAACAAGCTATTGTAGGACTGGATATCGCTATCGATCGCAGGGACAATAATTAGGGTACCGCCATCATTTTTAAAAGTACGCAGGATATTCTGAAGGCTGCTTGGTATTGTGGATAAATCATCCAAAATCACTACATTTTGATTGTCCAAATTACTGTAATCCAGTTGGTTCAATGCATACTTCTGAAAATCGAACTCATCACTGCGAAACAAACGGTTTAGATAATCGCTGTTTGATTCGCTGATGGCAAGCACCTTTATTTTTTCTTTGGAATTGATGTTGAAGTAGAATTGGTTATCATAGCCCAAAGCATTATCGATAATACTCAATCGTCCGTTCAAAGCTTCATTTACGGGAATGGTAAACTCGACTTTTGCGCCTCCATCTGACTTAAATTTTGCTGCCGTTTTGGCAATCAATTCATCATTGTTATATAATGAAATAGGCAAGACCTCATTTTCATTACCTCCGGATAGAAAGACTTGGAGCATAGCCTGTTCGTTCAACCCATCGTCAACAAATACAGAATCTATGGAAACATTTTGGACTTCCCGGGGCTGCATCGGAACAAAGTATGCCGCTAAGGTGGAATCCATCGAACTGTTGCCTGAAGCCATTCTTTCTTGAAAGTCAGAAACCACAATCAGGTTTTTTATGCTGCTGTTACTTTGGGAAAACAGGCTTGCGGCCTTTAGTCCAATTTCATTCAAATCCAGTTGTTTGTAGGAGTAGGGGAGCGAGAGCAATGTATTCCGAATATCTCCTACTCGAATATTATTGTATGTTTTTTCGTTGGTGAAGAGACTGAACTCTGTTTCTTCGTCAATATTTTTAATAAAACCCTGCACTGCTTTTTCCAAAAGTGAAATACCATTGTTTTTGGCCTGCATACTGAAAGAATCGTCCAAATAGACCACAGTTTCCTTTTCCATAAGCGCAGTAGTGGCAGAAGTGAAGGGTTGCGCAAAAGCAATGATGATGGCAGCTAGGAGTAAAAGTCGCGTTAACAGAAGCAGCCATTTTTTTAGCGTATTGCTTTTTCTGGACTCCGAAACCACCTTTTGCAGCATTGCCACATTGGTGAACGGGGTTTTGGTAAAGCGTCGTAACTGGAATAAATGAATTAATATGGGTATGACTAGAAGAAAAAGTGCCCAAAGAATTTCTGGATGTTTAAACTGCATTCCCAACATTGCTTGATCAAAGATAGGCATTAAAACATTCTGATTTTAATCTTCATTTATCAATTGTTAATGACCAACGACGAATGAACAATAACCAATTAAAAATAATCAATGAACAATACCAATGAACAATTAGCATTAAACCTATTGGCATTCTGAGCGCAGTTGAGAAATCGAGATTCTTCGGTCGCTTTGCTTCCTCAGAATGACAGTGTTTAAACAATAATAAATGTCATTCTGAACGCAGTGAAGAATCTTTTTTAACCAGAATTTCGCAAGTATCCCGAATATTATTATTTGTCATTCTGAACGCAGTGAAGAATCTCTTCCTCACCCTGTTTTGATAATTATCGGAATTGTTTCAGGGTCTCATATCAGGTGGTTTTCATATCATGCTTCGACTACACTCAGCATCCGCGTGCAATGAACCATGTACTTGTCATTCTGAGCAAAGCGAAGAATCTCTTTTGACATGAATTTCACAAATGTCTCGAATATTTACCCATGATTTCGAACGCTTCCGATAGTTATCGGGACGAGAAATCCAATTTGAAACAGCTTAGAATCAACAAAAAAAGAAATAATCCTGCATCGGCGATTGCCCCAACCGGGAAAAATATATCCTGATTTCTTTTTGGGCATCTTCATTCGCCACAGTGATAATACTTTGCGGATTATCCAATCCTTGCAATGCCTCAAAATGGACGAGTTCTTTGCCGTAAATACTTTTTCCTATCTTTTTTGGGTTGTCGCAAAGCCAAACAAAATCCAATCCTTGTTTTTTCAGCCCTTTTGCAATCTTCTTCCCCTTAAATCCAGCACCCCAAACCACCAACGGGCGGGCTTGGTCGTGGTTCAATTTTAAAAAATAATGGAGTTTGATGTCCAAAAAATAATTTTGGGCATAATGTTCGTGGGTGCGCGATGTACGTGTATCATAATCCCGCCATAGGTGCAATACTTGGTCGCAAGGAATAATTTGAAACCCATGCTCATAAAATCTAAAAGTCAGGTCGTAATCTTCCGGATAGCGTTGGGGTTCAAAACCTTCGCACTTTTCAAAATCTGCACGATGTGTCATCCAACAAGGGGATGGAATTACGCACTCTTTATAAATTTCATCAAAATTATGTCCGGAGGACGTCAATCGGTTCAACCATTGCTCATACCGTTCATAACCGTTACTGATGCCGCGGTTGGAGAAATATTTCACTTGTCCAACGGCAACATGCCCCTTCCCGTTTTCATTTAATGAGTTTATCATGACCTCTAATCGATTTGGCTTCATGATATCGTCTGAATCCATTCGTGTGACAAAGTCACCATTGCTATTGGCATAACCGGTTTGAAGTGCAGAAATAATTCCCGAACTTTTATTTTGAAAGACTTTAATACGTTCATCTTTTAGGGAGTAGGAGGAAAGAAGCGCATAACTTTCATCGGAAGAATGGTCGTTCACGGCCAATACTTCCCAGTTGGAATAGGATTGATTCACAATGGAGTCCAAACATTCGGGAAGAAAATGTGCAGTGTTTTTAAAAGGAATTATGATGCTAACCTTACCGTTTTGCATGCTGCAAGGTAACTAATTCATGAGAAGTAATCTTAAGTGAACGGAAGCAAATCGGGCTCCAAATAGGTTGTTTTTGCTTTTGGGTCAGAAATTACTTCTTCACCATAATGTAGAGACAGCAATTCTTTGAATGAGGTAATCAGTTTGGGAAATTCAACTATAAATTCTTCAAAAGTGGTCGCAGTTGATTTCTGCCTAAAATGATGTACCGCTTTTACTGCGGCCACAGTTAAGGTGGTGTGATATTTAGTGCCATCTCCATGTAATCGATCAAAATTCTTGATGGCTTCACAAGTTTTTGCAATGGCAGTTTCTTCACGGAATTGTTCTAGATAAATCCAAGCCAATTTTATATGAGCTGTATGATTGAACTGCTCTGGTGGAAATTTCCCTGTTTCAAATGCTTGGATGAAATCAGCATTTTCCATTTTATTTACTTTTAAGAGTTTTGTCAATGGCTTCTTTTACCATTGTTTCCATGATATCATAACCAGCTTTGGTCACATGTACTTCGTCTGTGGTCAATTCGGATGGGAGTCCGTTTCTATCATCTGCCATTTCGGAGAAATAATCCAAGTACATTACTCCTTGGGCTTCTGTCATATTCTTGAGCATGCTGTTAAGCTTTGGAATTTTGATATTGGGTTCCAAACCTGGACGCCATGGATAATCGTAAGCCGGAAGCACCGAGCAAACAATCGGTTTAATACCATTTGCTTTTGCCAATTCTACCATAGAAAGGATATTATCATGTATTTGCTCCAGCGTCATTGGGCCTGTATTACCGGCAATATCGTTGGTTCCAGCTAAAATAACCACCACTTTTGGGTTTAGGTCGATTACATCTTGACGAAAACGCAACAGCATCTGAGGGGTGGTCTGTCCGCCGATACCTCTATTTATATACGGATTTTCAGCAAAAAACTCTGGATGAGCCCCTATCCACATTTCGGTAATGGAATTGCCCATAAAAACGACTCGATTTTCACTTTCTGAAGGAGGAGGGAGTTCAGCATTGGCATTTTTATATTTTTCCAAATTGGGCCAATCTTGGGCTTTAATTTTGGAAGTAATCGTCAATCCTAAGAACGAAAGCATAAGACAGAGTATGGTTTGTTTTTTCACTATGTGCGATTTTTGTTAAAAATAGGGATTTTCAATCAAAGTGATTTGAATAAAAAAGCGGTATGATTGCTATTGAGTTATACCGCTTTAAAATTTATCAATACCATTATATATTTTAAGGGTTTCTTGATTCAGAAACCGTCATTTCGAGTGAAATTCCAGAGGGATTTTGTATCGAGAAATCAAAGATTCGGCACAGCTAATTGTTTTTTGGCCTTGAGATTCTGGTTCTCGATACGATTTTTCTTTGGTTTCGACTTTAGTTTATCCTGAGCATAGTCGAAGGGCTCAACCACCAAAAAATCACTCGAACTGACGAATTTTAACCATAATACATAATGGGATTATCATTTGTTGAAATTAGTATTTCGCGCTTTTCCCTTTGGCTTGGGTTCTTAAAATAAACGCTCTAATATCTTCGTTCGCTGATTTTAAATCTTCTTTCCTTAAATACATCATGTGACCAGAGCGATAGCCCTTAAATTCAAAACGGTCTTTCATTCTACCGCTTGGATCTACTTGTGACATCGTGTATTTAGCGGCAAAATAGGTGCAGGCGCCATCATAGTAGCCAGACTGTACTAAAACATTCAAGTATGGGTTCTGAGCCATCGCTTGGCGCAAGTCGTCTCTAACACTATCATTGCTATCATCCCAAGGACGAACAGGACCGAACATATTGTACTTGATATCCGTTGTAAAATCAAGCTCTTCCTGCAAGTAATAATTGATGGCAGGAGTAAAGCTGTGCAACCAAGAGGTCAATTCAGGGGAATAATCAGGTCTGGTACCTGCCAAGGTTTTGTCGATTCCCAAATAACGGCTATCCAAACGCCCAATAGTATAACCTCCTTTTTCTCGCAACAAAGCTTTCCAGAAAAATTGGGTCGGTACATCTAAATTGTGATTGATGATGTCTTTGGCATCCAATCCGGAATAGCGGGCCATTTTATCAGCAATGGACTTACGTTCAGCATCTGGGATAAAACCACCTTTTGCAATGGCCGGCAACAATTCATTGATCGTGAATTCTTCAACTTCCGGTAGTACTTCCAACAAATCTTTGCTTTGCAAATCTGATGGCAGTGCTTTGTGGTGCCATGCCGCAGCCGCAAAATATGGGAGATTCAACGCACTGGAAACGGGGTCGTTGTCGCGAAACACTTTGTAGTCGGCAGGGGAAACCATGATTACGCCGTTCAAATACATCCATTGTTGGTTTTGAAGTGCCAACGAAAGTCCCATCACTCGGGTACCTCCATAACTTTCACCCACAATGTATTTTGGGGAATTCCAACGGTTGTTTCTAGAAACAAAGGTGTTCAACCATTCGGCCAAATATTTGGTGTCGGCATTAATTCCAAAAAACTTTTCACGATCAACTTCTTTTCCTGTTTCGGGAATGGTGCGTGAATACCCTGTATTAACTGGGTTTACATACACAATATCGGTAACATCCAAAACGGAATAAGGATTTTCCTTAACACCATAAGGCTGCACAGGGTATCCTTCATCATCAATTTTAAGGATACGTGGGCCTGTGTAGGCCAAATGCATCCATACTGACCCAGAGCCTGGGCCTCCATTAAAGGAAATCAATAAGGGTCTTGAAGACCTGTCTTTAACACCGTTTTTGGTGTAATACGTGTAGTGCAGGGAAGCGATGGGTTCTCCCAATTCGTCCCAAACGGGTTGTGTTCCCACGGTCGCCGTATAATCAAGGCTGGAACCATTGATGGTTACGGAATGTTGTGTGGTCACGGTAGTGTCAACAGGTAATTTTCTGTTTTGAGCAAAGGTAAAAGACGTGCACAACGCCATACCTAGTAGTAAGAGTTTTTTCATTTTTACTGGTTGAATTAGTCAAGTTTATAAAAATAAGGAATTTGAAAGTTCTTACCGTATTAAAAGAATTGAAAATGCTTAGTTAAAGCGATTATTCTTATTTTTAAGTGCACGCATTAAATTTAGTTTCCATGAAGCATATTTCCCGAAGAAATTTTAACAACCTCACTGCAAAAGGAATTGGAGGAGCCGCATTGTTTTCATCAGTTCCATTTGCCTGTGTCATGGGCGCTAATAAAGATAAAAAGAAGTTGGGCATAGCCCTTGTTGGACTCGGCAGCTACAGTACCTATCAACTGGCACCTGCTTTGCAGGATACCCAACATTGCTATTTGGCTGGAATCGTTACGGGGACACCCGAAAAGGAACAAATTTGGGCCGAAAAATACGGAATCCCAGAAAAGAATATCTACAATTACCAAAATTTTGATGATATAGCCAACAACGAGGATATTGATGTAGTGTACGTAGTGTTGCCCAACAGTATGCATGCCGAATTCAGTATTCGCGCTACGGAAGCGGGCAAGCATGTAATTTGTGAAAAACCTATGGGCATTAGCGTAGCTGAGTGTACGGCTATCATCAATGCTTGTGATAAAGCTGGCGTTAAGCTTGGAATGGGCTACAGATTACATTCTGAGCCTTATACCCAACAAGTAAAGGAATACGTAAAAGAAAAAACCTTTGGGGATATTTTGTTTGTTTCCGCAGATGCAGCCTATCGCTCTACGGGCAACCCAGACCAATGGCGTTTGGACAGGTCGCTTTCCGGTGGAGGTGCTTTAATGAATATGGGTGTTTATGCCATCCAAAGTGCGATTTATGGTACAGGCGAAAATCCAATTTCGGTTGCAGCGCAGGAATTTAGCACTCGACCAGATTATTTTAAGGACACAGACGAAACCATTGCTGCCCAATTTGAATTCCCGAGCGGGGCCGTGGGCAACATTTCCACCTCCCACAATTTTAATGCAAATGCCATGTATGTTTCGGGGTCTTCAGGCTGGTTTCGATTGCAACCCGCTAATAATTATGGTCCGTTGAGTGGGGAAACTTCAAGAGGGGATACCATAAAATTCCCGCACGAGAGCCAGCAGAAACTACAAATGGACGATTTTGCAAAGCATGTATTATTTAATGAGCCCAATTTAGCTCCTGGTGAAATGGGCAAACGTGATATGATGATTGTGGAAGCCATCTACAAATCCATTGCGAATGGGGGAGAGACGATTGCCTTGGATTTTGAACCTGGTTTTGGTTTTGGGGGATAACTTAAATGATAGTATTTAAATCCTGACTTCCAATGATGGTCATTATTTCAACTAAACCATCACTGAATTTATAATAAATACTGTCCGAACCACAAACGCAACGTTTGTATCCCTTTTTAATGTGGTCAACGGATTCGAAAGAATAAGGCTGTTGAGCAATAATGTCAAAGTATTCAAAAAATATTTCAAAATATTTGTCAGCTTGAGCCATCCCAAATTTTTGAACTCCATACTGATGGATTCTAATTAAATCTTCCTTTGCTGTTTTACTCAGTCTATATTTAGTCATTTAGCATTGACTTCGATTGAGCCAGAATTTCTTCTTTGCTATCACTGGTAAATCCACTGTTTTCAGCTTTTTCCAACTTAGCTCTTACCCAATCAATTTGAGCTTGTTGTTTTCTAGCTTGCCGTATTAAATCATTGACTAGCTCACTTTTACTGGAATATTCTTCGCTATCCACCTGCGATTTAAGCCATTCATCATTCGGTTTGGTAAAGGAAATGCTTTGACGAGCCATAAGTTATGATTGTTTGATGTGGTGTAAAAATACACCAAAATTGAATCAAGTCCAATTTTTATTGGATTTTGAACTTGGTTTTTTGGGGTAACCTCAGGATTCAACGTTTCAGTGGAATTCTCCAGGTATTTTTATTCAAATCAATAGTTCCTCCCATTTCTTCGGTAACAACACGGTCAATAATAGTCAGTCCTTTTTGGGCCATATTTTCAAAAGTGTCGATGCCGCCTTCTGGGAAATTTTGTCTGGTTCTGTAGATGTTGTATGTATTGGAAAATTTCCTTCCAAAAGCTTCCTCTACACCAGTTTTCCCTATCATAAAACCCAGTAAACCACCCCAGGTGGCCGCAGGGTTATCAGCATCCCAGCCTGTTAACGCTCCAATTTTTATGGTTTGTTTGATGTCTCCCTTACCATAAAATAAGCTTACCAAGCTTGCTGCATAATTGATACCTGCCGCAAAACAACCGTTGCAGTATAAATCTTGCGAAGTAATATCATAACCATCCTCTTGGTTCACCTGATATCTTACATAAATAGAATCCCGTGTTTGCTCCCAAGGAATACCGGAATTGTACAATTTTTTGGTATAATCAAACATTTTGGCCGGGTAGGAATCGTTCGGAAGCACCTTTCTTGCTTGGTTGGCCATCCAATGGATTTTCTCGTCCATAGTTTTCCCCTTATCCACCAAAGAAGCCAAAGAGTGCATAGCAACATAAAACTTTGATATATCTTCAGACTCCTGCCTTGCTGTTGTTTTGATGGGTAAACTAGCTATTTTTAAAGCTATGTCCGGTCTGGCAGGAGCAAACAAGCCAAATATTTCCGTGGTTAGTTGCGCATCGATCATTTCAAAATGCTCATTGTTTTCGGGATTCCCTGTTTCTGGGGGCAAAACCCCCTCTTGCATCAAATCAAATGCTTTTTGGTTGGATACCCACAAATAGTTTTCCTCTTCAGATTTAATATATTTTAACCATCCATCACGTATTTGTTTTGACGATAGTATACTGGTCTTGTTGGTAAAAAGAAGGTGCTGGTACATATATTCAATATCCGTATCATCGTCCGAACCCCAAATCTCTGTGGAATCTCTAAATACAAAATCGATGGTAGGGGAAAGATCACTTGGCACTCCTTCTCCCCAAATACTGGGCTGATCGGGTTGGCCCCAATCTTCGCGGGTATAGAAATCTCCAGTTTTAATTTCCCCGATATTCCCAATTTTATCCATTTCCGTCACCAATCCAGTCCAATTGGCAATACATTCGCCCAACCAAAAACCATATAATTGGTTGTAGTAATCATCCCGAGATAGGGTCATATAGGTTACTTCGTCTTGGTCGGAGGTTTCCTTTGCTTCTTTTTTATTGGCATCGGTTCTACAACCGGTTAGGGCAACTAGACAAAATAGTGTTAGATAAATCTTCATCAGTAATGCACCAATTTTATTGGTTGAACAAGATAGCAGATTTTTTCCTCCTTAAAAATGAAAAAGGATAATGGTTTGCCCTAAAACCGCTCAAAAACCCCCAACCCAAATAGTGCAAAATCATATTTTACGGGGTCGGTGGGGTCCAGTTTTCGGAGATTCTTGTCCAGTTCAAGTAAGGCCTTGGCGTCGTTCTGTTTGCGTTTGAGCAGTTTTAGTTTACGAGCTACGTTTCCTGAGTGTACATCCAAAGGACAGGAGAGTTTGGCAGCATCAATGTCCTTCCACAACCCAAAATCCACTCCAGCAGTATTGTCACGGACCATCCAACGTAAAAACATATTAATCCGCTTGGCCGCGGAACCTTTATTGGGGTCAGAAACGTGTTTTTGGGTTCGGCTTGGGTGGGGCAACTCAAAAAATAGTTCCTTAAACTTGGAAATGGCAGGCTGCATGGAATCTTTGGTCTGGTGTTGGGTAAAAACAGCTTCCAAACCACCGTGATTTTTGTAGATGTTTTGCAAACTGCGTACAAAGTAAGCAAGGTCAGTTGCATTAAAGGTTCGATGCACAAAAGGGGAGAGTTGTTCGAGATTTTCCTCCTTGTGATTCATTACAAAATCAAAGGGTAAGTCGCCCATCAACTCCATAAGCTTTGTAGCATTGTTGATAATGCTCTTTCGGTTGCCCCAGGCAATAGTGGCCGTTAAAAAAGCACTGATTTCAATATCTTCTTTCCGGTTAAATCGGTGTGGAACCTGCAAGGGGTCATCTTCCAAAAATTTGGGATGGTTGTACTCCAATACTTTGGCATCCAAAAATTCTTTGAGTTCCGCTTTGGTCATATCAATCCTTGGAAACGATCAAACCATCCACCATGGTGAGTTTTCGGTCGGCCATATCTGCCAATTCGAGGTTATGGGTCACTAAAACGAAGGTCTGCCCAAATTCATCACGTAGCTGAAAAAACAGTTTATGCAGATTGTCCGCACTTTCGGAATCCAAGTTTCCGCTGGGCTCGTCCGCCAAAACTACCGAGGGGTTGTTCATTAAGGAGCGGGCAACGGCCACACGCTGCTGTTCACCACCAGACAGGGTATTGGGTTTATGGTGGTACCGATCTTTTAACCCTAGAAAGTCCAACAATTCCTTAGCGCGCTTTTCTGCTTGGGCACGGGGTGTTTTTTTGATAAAGGCAGGAATACAGACGTTTTCCAGCGCAGTAAACTCGGGCAGCAACTGGTGAAACTGGAATATAAAACCAATATGCTCGTTTCGGAACTGGGCCAAATTCTTGTCATTGAGTTGGTTTACGTTGGTATCGTTGATCACCAAGGTACTTTCACCTTTGTTGGTCGGGGTGTCCAAAGTGCCCAATATCTGCAATAAAGTGGTTTTGCCTGCACCCGAGGCGCCCACAATGGAAACAACTTCCCCTTTTTTTATTTCTAAATCAACTCCTTGTAAAACCTTGAGGTCTCCGTAACTTTTTTGAATGTTTGTGGCCTTTATCATATAAACAACTTCACTGGTCGAAGATAATCATTACAGTTGTATCGCAAAGATTGTATTTTCTGAATATAAATTGGTCAATTCGATTGATTTTTGAGCTAAGCGAACAAAATTGTATCGAGAATTGTAAGGTTAAAGCGTAGGTTGCCAGTTCTCGATACTTTTCGAAAGGAAAAACTCGAACCGACATAAAACAACATATATAAAGGTAAATAAGTTTGATGCAGTAAATTCGACCAAGCAACCTATAAATATTTGTTAGAATTGATATTTTCATTTAAATAATGTTTAACTTTGAACTCAAATGAATAAACAAAATAATTCTATATTGGAAACCGCAATATTTGCCGGAGGTTGTTTTTGGTGTACGGAGGCTGTTTTTCAGCGATTGGATGGAGTAGAAAAAGTCGTTTCTGGCTATACGGGCGGTACCATTAAGAATCCGGCATATAGAGAGATTACTACAGGAAGAACAGGACATGCCGAGGGGGTTAAAATCACTTTTGATGCATCAATAATATCATATGCCGAATTATTGGAGGTTTTTTTTGCTACACACGACCCTACAACATTGAACCGACAAGGCAACGATGTAGGCACGCAATACCGTAGTGAGATTTTCTACACTACCCCAGAACAAAAACAATTGGCGAAAGATTTTATTGAACTCTTGGAAAAAGAAAATATTTTTGAATCACCAATTGTTACCGCCGTTTCTGAATCAAAGCCCTTTTATGTTGCGGAGGAGGAACATCACAATTACTATAACGATCACAGGCAACAACCGTATTGCCAAATCATAATTGATCCAAAGATCAAAAAACTGAACAACTATTTCTCAAAAAAGTTAAAGCATGGCACCGTATAGAAACCTCGAAGAGTATAATATTGAAATTACCAATGAGGTTAAGGAACATTTCTCCAAAATTGTAGGTGATATTGGAGAAGATGTTAACCGAGAGGGATTAATAAAAACCCCGGAGCGTGCTGCAAAAGCCATGCTTTTTTTAACCCAAGGCTACAAGCAAGATGCTAAGGAAATCCTTAGAGGAGCCATGTTCGAAGAAGACTATGACGATATGGTCATTATCAAGGACATTGAATTGTACTCGCTTTGCGAACACCACATGCTTCCCTTTTTTGGCAAGGCGCATGTGGCCTATATTCCCAACGGTCATATAGTTGGTTTGAGTAAAATCCCACGGGTCGTCGATGTTTTTGCCCGTAGATTACAAGTTCAAGAACGCTTGACACACGATATTTTGGAATGCATCAATACCACCTTAAAACCCAAAGGCGTTGCTGTTGTTATAGAAGCTTCGCATATGTGCATGATGATGCGCGGTGTACAAAAACAAAACTCTGTAACCACAACCTCTGGGTTTCGAGGACAATTTGAAAAAATTGAGACTCGAAACGAGTTTTTGAAGTTGGTAAGCTCCGATTTGTCCTAAACCACTTTCTCAATTAAGCGGGAATTGCTAATTTCCCCCTATGGCAGTAGAAAAGGACAATAAATATCGCAACCTTTTTTTAGGGTTGTTGTTTGATGCCATTGGAATGCTTTCCTTCGTTATTCCTGGAATTGGCGAGTTCTCCGATGTGATTTGGGCTCCTGTAGCCGGTTGGCTCATGACCCGTTTGTACAAGGGAAGGGTAGGGCAGGCTGCGGGATTGGTCACTTTTGCCGAGGAGTTGGTTCCCGGTATGGACGTGATTCCTACTTTTACGTTGACTTGGATCTATACCTATCTTTGGAGTAAGAAAAAAGGTCAACCTAAAAAAGATTGACCTTTAATTTATTCTCAAAGGAACTTCGCTTCTTTATAAAGGCACACTCAAATTGAAAGAAATATTTCTTCCTATGTTGGCTATGCCATCCGCTTTTAATCTGGATAAGTGGGAGATATAATTCTTGTCAAAAAGGTTATTTCCAGTAATGGAGTACCCAACTTTTTGATTAAAAATTTTCATATCACCACCTACACCTACGTTAAACAGGTTGTATCTAGGGGTCTTTGTTTCAAAATCGGCTACTTTGTTTTGATCAAAAAAGGTTTGAAGCGTTACAAATGCATAGCATTTGTAGTCTTGGTTTCTTTTATTCCATTCTACACGAAAAGTATTTGTCCAACGATTTGCCGGAATCAATGGTAGGTTAGAATTATTCTCTAGCTCACCAAAAACAATGTCGTAACTACTCTCCAAATGTAGCCAATCTATAGGATGGGGATGTAAGTGGAATCCAAATTCACCTCCGTACAAAATCGCATTTTGCTGTTGGAAGTCATAAATTGGATCCAATTCCCTGAATTCTCCCGTAGGCTCTAAATAAATATAGTCGTTTACGATATTGTAGAAGGTATTGACATAAGCTTCAATATGTTTGTTTCCATACTCTAAAGCCAAATCTATCTGGAAGTTTTGCTCGCTATCCAAATCAGGGTTTCCAATTTCCACTCGGTTGGCACCACTGTGCAATCCATTGGATGATAATTCGGATAAGTTGGGAGCCCTGAAGCCTGTAGCAAGATTTAAACGCCCTATAATATTCGGAGTAAGGTCCATACGATACCCTACAGCAGCATTAAAACTGTTAAAATCTTTACTCAAAGCAGGTATGTACTCTTCATCCCCTTCAATTCCACTTTCTTCACCATTGATAGACCTTAAATCATAACGCAAACCTATTTGAAGGTCACTCTTGTCAAAATGGATATGGGAGGTGGCCAAAACTCCAAAATCATTGGTAATGGCATCGGGCACCAATACTTCTTCTCCAAAGTTTTCATTGGTCTGGTGCATTCCCTGTATTCCAAAGATGGTCGTCATTTTACCCCATTGTGGGTTGAACTGAATATTATAGTTGAACGTTTTCAAACGCATGTCCAAGGCAGCTCCTTCTTCCTCTTCCATATGCTCTTCCTCTGCATGCTCCTCTTCTTCGGCGTGCTCTTCGCCTTCATGCTCCTCGTGGTGATGTTCTTCGAACTCTTTTCTATTGTTTATTGTGTAACCAAAGGTAGCCTCCAAACTGGATTTTTTAAAAAAGAGGTTGTTTTTAGAACTCAAAATATGGGTAGAAAGTTCTTGGTAGGGCTCCAAAGGGTCACGGTCGTTGTTTTGAACCCCGATTTCTTCAGGAATACCGAGCTCGGAAGCATTATAGTTATATCTAAGTTCCGTTTTAAATTTAGACGCTTGGTAGGCTAGCCCTGTTTTTAGGTCGGCTTCGTTGAATCTGGAATTGGTGACACTTGTACCATCCCCGGTTTCGTAGTCTGCATTGGAAGCATAGGCACCACGTACCAAGAATTTCAATTTTTCCCCAGAAGTCTTAAAACCAGCATTGGCATTATAACCTAGGGTATTGGTAAAGTATCTCATGTTTACATCTCCAGATGTTTCGCCCGATGATTCAAATTTTTCCGGATTTAAATACAAAACACCTCCCAATGCATCGGAACCGTATAATAACGAAGCAGGTCCCTTTATAACTTCAACACTTGAAATACCAGCGTCGCTAAGGCCCAATCCATGTTCGCCGCCATATTGCTGATTTTCCAAACGCACCCCTTGCGTATAAACCAAAACGCGGTTAAAGCTCAAACCACGGATAACAGGTTTTCCAATCCCAACACCTGTAGAAACCGAGGAAACTCCTGGAATATTTGTAATTCCTTCGGAAAGTGTAATACCTCCTTGTTGTTTTAGTTCTTCCATGGATTTCTGTTCCACCTTCATTACGTTCTCTCGCTGTAATTTGTGGAAGGGGGTAGAAAGAACCACTTCATCCATCTCTATGGCCGAAGGAATCATTTGATAATCAAATTGATTGCCGCCTAAACTAATTTCTATGGATGTGGAGTAGGTTTCAAATCCAATATAGGAGATGACTAGTTTATAGTTTCCTTCCGGCAGATTTTTCAGTGTATAGTTTCCATTTTGGTCGGTTACCGTACCATTTTCCAATTGTGGTATATATACGGAGACTTGCTCTAAGGGTTCACTGCTTTCAGCGTCTATAATCTTACCTGATAGTGTATTCTGCGAATATGTTAAAAAGGGAATCAATGCCAAAAGCATTGAAATATAAAATTGTTTCATTGTAAATAATAAATGGTTTAAAAAACTTAAATCAATCGGCAATTGCTATGAAACAGATGGAGGACCCCGTAAAGCCCGGAAAGAAACTTCCTTCGGCTTATAAATGAAGGTGTAAATGGAAGTCGTATACCTTATTTCAGGTATATCGACCGGAATATATTCAAAAGAAGAATTGAAAAGTACTTTATTGGCAAGGGTGAAATCATGAAAATCACAATCCAGGTGGGCATCGTGTATATGATTGGTGCCATAGGCGATACATTCGACCTCCTGATTATGCTCATATAAAGTATGTCCCAATTTTATGATGGACGGAGCCAAAATAGCCACCGCCATTACAAGGGAAACAAAAATGAGCAATCTTTTTTGGAGGTTGATCACCATAGATGCAAAAGTAATCAAGGTATCTTGTCTTATGGTGTTAAAAAAAACATAAACTATGGGAGGAAAGTACCCAATCCCATACGTTTTAGCATCTTTTTTTCAAAATTCCAGAAAAATTGATATTGCCCGAACAACCAACCAATGCCAACAAGGAGTATTTGATAGATGGGGAAAATCAAGAGAATCCGGAGTGTCCAATATACCACTGAGTGGACATTTTCACTATCCAGCCCGATCCAATGGACCAGTGGACCGGCCAATTTTCCAGAAAGACTTCCCGTAATTGCAAAAACAATGAAAATTGAAATCATTTCCCACTTATAATCCACTTTCCATTTGTTTTCCACTTTTTTAAAGCACCATAGGAAAAATTTTATCAAAATAACATGCAAAAGCAATGTAATCCCAATGGTAAAAAACCATTCAAAAATTGTGTTGTTTAGTCCAAAAGCGTGTAACAGGCTCCGAGAAATGGTGTAAGAAGTAAGTAAAACCAATAGTGCGCCCAAAATGGGAAAAAGCATTTGCCAGTTTTTCTGGATTTCCCAACGCTGCTTTATTTTTTGCATTATCTCAATTAATTGAGGGCAAAAATAACAATTTAAATTCTTGGCAGAAAAGGTCCTAGCCGCTGGTTATATTTTCTTTGAAAATAAATGAAGTAGTTATAGAGCTTATAGTTGACCTCGTAACCATAATCTATGTTGGGTTCATAGTTAATCTGCATTTCATAAAGGTTGGGATTCCATTGTTGTGGCTGCAAAACCCTTTGGTTCCAATTGATTACCATGATTGCATTTCTATTTTCCAGAAAAGACTGTGAATAGTAGCCCTCTGGTTTTGCAATGGAATTTAACCAAGTGTAAAAACCCGGCTCTATGATGATGATTTCATATTCGGTTTCGGCATTTGCAATTTCTACAGGTTCTTCATCCTCAGAATTAAATAGTGCTTTTTCTTCGTTGGAAACATCCAAGGTTGATTTTTGTGAATTGCAAGAAATCAGGCCAATACAAAGTATCAAACATAACCAAGAAAGGTATATCGGTTTCTTTTTCATAGTCTTAAAATACAAAAAAAGCCATTTGAATTTTCAAATGGCTCTGTTAAATATCGTTAAGCTGACTCTTTATTTTCCAAAAAGGCCACCTAACATTCCACCAAGACCACTCTTCTGACCGCCACTATTTAATGCAATTCCGGCCAGATCATCAATAATGCTGCCATCGCCATCACTATCCAAAAAGCTTTCAACTAGGGATTGTTGTTTAGCCGCAGCTTTATTGCCGCCCATTAACCCACCTAACAAACCGTTAAGTCCATCTGGGCTGCTCACGTTTTGTTGTCTTGTTTGTTTTCCCAAATAGCCCAAAAGGATTGGGGCTGCAATTTTTAATATTTGAGCAATTGAACCTGCATCGATTCCCGATTTGGAACTTAACGCATTTTCAACTTGAGGCTGTTTAGATCCTAGCACATGACTAAGTATTCCTGCTCCATCGTCCATTACATTTTGGTCTACACCACCGCCAAAAAGGCCTCCTAAGTCATCCAGTATACCACCATCGTGCTTCGAGGATAAGGCATCCATTAGCCCTTGCGCACCCCCTGGGGTTGTTGCATTTTTTTTCATGGCGCCCATTAATAAAGGCATGGCCATGCTTAAAACTTCTGCTGTTTTATTTTCGGGTTGTCCTGTTTGTCCAGCGACACCACTGACCAACTGTTTGCCCATAGGGCTGTTGATCAAATCTAATAATCCTGACATTATGTGTTAGTGTTAAGGTTAAAATTACAATGTACGAAAAAGTAGGTTTTGAATCATTGTTAAGATTTAGAAAACCTACTGCTTTAGCAATTTGATAACTTTTTGGGCCAATTCCACCCCGATACGTTGTTGCGCTTCGATTGTTGAGCCACCAACATGGGGACTGAGGGAAATCTTGGGATTCATCAATATTTTGATTTCTGGATTGGGTTCTGACTCAAACACATCGAGTCCTGCAAAGGCAAGATGGTCGGTATCCAAAGCCTCTACCAAAGCTACTTCATCCAAAACACCGCCCCTAGAGGTGTTTATGATTCCAGAACCCGGCTTCATAAGCCCGAGTTCTTTTTTGCCGATCAAGTATTTTTCTTGAGATGGCACGTGAAGACTCACAAAATCCGAATTGGCCAGCACTTCTTTTAAATCGCTGCTTTTTAAAACGAAATCAACGGATTGTCCATCAAAAAAAGGAACCGAAATGGTAACCTCCTTGGTGCTATGGTCCGTAAACAGCACATCCATACCCAATGCAAGGGCCATTTTCGCCGTGGCTTGCCCTATTCTTCCGAAACCAATGATCCCCAAGGTTTTTCCGCGAAGTTCCACACCTCCGGCATAGCTTTTTTTTAATTGTTTAAACTGACTATCACCTTCCAATGGCATATTTCGATTCGAGTCGTGCAGAAACCGAACTCCGTTAAGTAGGTGTGCAAAAACCAGTTCCGCAACCGATTCTGAAGATGCTTCCGGCGTATTGAACACATGAATCCCTTTGGATTCAGCATATTTTACATCGATATTGTCCAAACCAACACCACCACGGCCAATCAACTTTAAGCTTGGGCAGTCGTCAATTAGCTTTTTGTCAACCTTTGTAGCGCTGCGCACCAAAAGTGCTTCAATTTTGTTTTTGTTGATATAGTTTGCCAATTGTTCTTCGGCAACTTTGGTGTTTTTTACTTCGAAACCTTCCTTTTCAAGCAGGTCTATTCCTGATTGGGCAATTCCGTCGTTAGCTAAAATCTTCGCCATTAAACTATCGTTTATTTGAACTTTTAACTGTTATTAACTATAAGTTTTATTAGCACAGTTTAGTTTTTTATCATGTTGTACATAGTCATCTTCAATACCTAGCCCTAGCCTTTTGGACAACTGCGGCCTAGTTGCCTAAAATCGAAATCCTGCACCCAGTTTTAGAATACTCCCATTTCTAAAAAAGTCATTGTCTTGATTTGGATTGTCACGATTTACCTTGATATAATCATAAGATAAAAAAGCAAATATCCTTGAGGTTATATCATAAGCCAACCCTAAGCTAGCATTAAGTCCTTCCGTATAGTCCTTTAATTCTCCAGGCTGATTTTGGGCATTTTCATATTTGACCTTGGAATTTAAAAAGGAATATCCTAGACCAAATGAAGGCCGAAACCCTTTGAGAGTTTCCATATTGATTTCCATAAAGACACGAGGCTGGACCAAGATCACATTTTCCTTAACGTTGACTGAACTCAATGGTGTACTTTGCACATAATAACTCCCATTTGCTGATAGTCCTATGTCCAACACCCCTGCTTGTATTATACGGTATTGGACTCCCAAATCGGCCACACCAGTAAAATCTGCCAAGAAATTATCGCCTAAAGAAAATGGATAGCCCAAAGTGGCACTTAATTTTGAATCTTGAGCTGAAACCGAAATCGTTAAAAAAGTAACAACCGTTAGAATTTGAATTTTTTTCATTCTATGTACACATTTTAGTTTTATTAGTCACATTGCCAATCATCCTTGCTAAAGCCATAACCTTTAAAAATTGCTTCCTGCGTATTACCTGTCAGGTCAGTTATGTTAACAATCAAACAACTTTCATCTTCCCCTTCTTCATTTGCAATGGAAATCTGCCTAATGCGTTCAAATTCTTCCTTAGCAACACAAATAGCAATTCGTTCCCGGTCCAAACATTCTTCTGCTATATAAATATAATAATGGGTGAGATTCTCTTCTTGTTTTTCACAAGAAAACAAAGTCAAAATTGATGCTACGAAAACCAGGTGGTATTTACTCATCCTTTCTTTTCAAGTTCACTCATTATATCCACTAACACACCTACACTTTCCAAAGGAAGGGCATTGTACATCGAAGCCCGGTAACCCCCAACGGAACGGTGACCGTTTATTCCGTTTATTCCCGCTTCTTTGCACATTTCATCAAAAACATCTTTTAATTCATCATCGGTGATGTTGAAGGTAGCGTTCATATGGGAACGGTCTTCTTTGGCGGCAATTCCTGAAAATACAGGATTGAGCTCAATTTCCGAATAGATCAAATTTGCCTTGCGCTCATTGATTTCTTCTATGGCAGCAATCCCACCCAAATCTTTCAACCATTGCATGGTGAGCATGGAAACGTAGACGGCAAAAACGGGAGGGGTATTGAACATACTGTCCTTGGCAATGTGAACGGAATAATCCATCATGGATGGAATTTTACGAGACACCTTTCCTAAAATATCTTCTTTTACCACAACAAGAGTCGTTCCTGCGGGTCCCATATTTTTTTGTGCTCCTGCGTAGATCAAGTCAAACTGAGAAAAATCGAGCTGTCTGGAAAAGATATCGGAACTCATATCGCATACCAACGGTACATCGGTTTTAGGAAATTCCTTGAATTGTGTTCCGTAAATGGTATTGTTGGAAGTTAGGTGCAGGTAATCCAAATCGGATGGAATATCGAACCCCTTCGGAATATGGTTGAAATTATCCTTTTGGGAAGACGCTACTTCTACGATTTCACCGAACAAACGGGCTTCTTTTATGGCCTTTTGACTCCAAGTACCTGTATTGACATAGCCTGCTTTTTTGTCCAAGAGGTTAAAAACTGTCATTAAAAACTGCATGCTTGCTCCTCCTTGCAGGAACAATGCTTGATAGCCCTTGCCCTCGAGTCCCAAGAGTTCCAGAGCCAAGGTACGGGCCTTTTCCATAATGGCCACAAACTCTTTGCTACGGTGGGATATTTCTATAAGTGAAAGTCCAATGCCATCCAGTTCGATAACGGCTTCGGATGCCTTTTGCATGACCTCTGCGGGCAGAATACAGGGACCTGCGCTAAAATTGTGCTTTTTCATTTCCTTGGTTTAGGGGGTAAAGGTCTTAAAAAATGTTGGATCTATAAACGATTGCGAAGGTTAGGTTTTTCTTAAAGTTGAAGGAGAAATTCCATAGTGTCGATTCCATCGGCGTAGTCGTTCAAGCTTGGCTTTTGAGTATCACCAAAATTAACGCCGTTCGCTAGTGATTCACTGGAAACCACGCATTGTATGTGTTCCCCGAGTTCTTCCAATTCTTTTCTTAATCTTGATTCATCATCATAGTGGGAATAATACAACACGGAAATGGGGGAGGTGAGCGCTTCGTCTTCCTTTAAAACCATAAATCCATTGTCCATAATCTTAAATTGACTCATCAAATAAACGGCTTTGTTGTAGTCGTAGTTATTGGCATATTTATGTTGATGAATGATGTCTTTGTAATCATAAAGCGCTTTGAACAAGGTATCAAAATCATAATCTTTGGGCACATAGACTTTGGACACGTTGCGACAACCCAATCCATAGTACCTAAAAATATCCTCGCCCAGTGCTCTTAATTCATTTTCTGTCTCAGTGCCAGTGAGTACGGCCACCGAATTTCTATTTTTTCGGATGATATTGGGTTTATTTCCGAAATAATATTCAAAATAGCGGCCTGTGTTGTTACTTCCCGTGGCGATAACGGCATCGAAATTTTCGAGTTTTCCGTCAACGAACTCAATTTTATCAGCTAGTGAGGCTTCTTGTTGAATCAAATATTTGGATAGATAGGGAAGCAGTATCTTATCATTGGATGATAGTTTGGCCAGCACCTTGTTGCCTGACAGCAATACGCATAAGAAGTCGTGAAACCCCACTAACGGGATGTTCCCAGCCATCACTATGCCCACTGTTTTTGGCTCGCTATACTTTTTAAAGGTATAATTGGACAACCATGCCTTAAGATTTTCTTCTGTAAGCAAATACCCCCATTGCTTTAGAGCAAACAATATGTTATCCTCGGTAAACCATCCGTTGTGGTGTCGCGCTTGCGCAACGATTTTCTTCAATTCCGAATCGACTTCATCGGTCTTGGAATAACAATTATCACAAAAATCCGTTAGGTATTTTCCAAGTTTAACAAAAGCAGCTATGGTATTTGTATCTGATGCCATTAAATTTGTACACTAAATTACTAGGGTTTATTTTTGTCAAAAGTAAGCATGCTGATAAGAATCAGCCCAAAAGGAAAAGAAAATTATGGCAATTATTATAACAGATGAATGCATAAATTGTGGTGCTTGCGAGCCAGAATGCCCTAACACAGCAATTTATGAAGGTGCAGATGAATGGAGGTATAGTGATGGAACCTCGTTAAAGGGAGACGTTGTACTGCCCAATGGCAAAGAAGTAAATGCCGATGAAGTTCAAGAGCCTGTTAGCGATGAGCTTTATTATATAGTTCCCGATAAATGCACGGAATGTCAAGGGTTTCACGAAGAACCACAATGCGCGGCCGTATGTCCGGTGGATTGCTGTGTTCCCGATGAAGACCACGTAGAAAGTGAAGAAGAACTATTGGGCAAGCAAAAGTTTATGCACCCCGATGGTTAAGCAATAAAAAACATTTAATTTAGCCCGAATCTTAAATGGTTCGGGTTTTTTTATGCAAGAAAAAGAGAAAGCATACAACGGTATTTGGAAACAAGCAGGATGTATATTGTCCTTGATCGCCATTTTTGGGATCATCGCCTTGGTAATTATTGGGCTTTACCTATTGATTCAAGGTTATTAAGCTCCAGTACCAAAACTTCAACTTATATTTGCAGCCTTAAATCAGTTTTCAATTATCAATGTCCAATAAACAATGAGGGGTGAAACCAAAATTGTTAAAATTGAATGAGTACTAAATACTTGAATTCTGATTTCTAAAATCTGAACTTTAAAATCTAATTGCTACTCAATGAAAGCAGGCATTGTAGGATTACCAAACGTAGGAAAATCAACACTTTTCAACTGTTTGTCCAACGCAAAGGCACAAAGTGCCAATTTCCCTTTTTGTACCATTGAACCCAATATTGGTGTGGTGAATGTACCCGACCAACGTCTGGAGAAATTGGAAGAATTGGTAAATCCTGAGCGTGTAATCCCCGCAACCGTAGAGATTGTTGACATTGCTGGTTTGGTGAAAGGTGCCAGCAAAGGTGAGGGACTTGGAAACCAGTTTTTGGGAAACATCCGCGAAACCGATGCTATTCTGCACGTACTTCGCTGTTTTGATAATGACAATGTGGTTCATGTCGATGGTTCGGTAGACCCAATCAGGGACAAGGAAACCATTGATATGGAACTACAGCTGAAAGATTTGGAGAGCGTAGAGAAAAAACTCGACAAAGTAAAGCGCGCCGCCAAAACTGGAAATAAAGAAGCTCAGAAAGAAGAAGCGGTACTATCCGCCCTCAAAGAAGGTTTGGAAGCCGGAAAATCGGTGAGAGCCATTGAAATTGGTGAAGATGACCGAGAAGAATTTGTAAAACCACTACAGTTGATCACGGACAAGCCCGTGATGTACGTTTGCAACGTGGACGAAGACGCAGCCGTTGATGGCAATGCATATGTTGAAAAAGTAAAAGAAGCTGTGTCCGATGAAAATGCGGAAGTTATCTTTTTGGCTGTAGGTACCGAGGCAGATATTACCGAATTGGAATCTTATGAAGAGCGCCAAATGTTCTTGGAAGATATCGGACTTTCAGAACCAGGTTCCGCCAAACTGATTCGTGGTGCCTACAGATTACTCGAATTGGACACTTATTTCACCGCAGGAGAAAAAGAAGTCCGCGCTTGGACCATTCCAGTTGGAGCAACTGCTCCGCAGGCCGCAGGTGTTATCCATACCGATTTTGAAAAAGGCTTTATTCGTGCCGAGGTCATTGCTTACGACGATTACGTAAAATACGGTAGTGAAGCCAAGGTAAAAGAGGCTGGTCGAATGCGTGTAGAAGGCAAAGAATACATTGTTAAGGACGGTGATGTGATGCACTTTAGGTTTAACGTGTAGCTGCTGGGCATTGTAATCAACACCACTTACTACATTTTAGTTTACGAGTATAAAATAGCTTTGCTATATGTCCAGTAAAGGTTTAGGGATTTTATACGGAGTTTTGGGAGTGGTGCTATTCTCTTCCAAGGCCGTTATGGTGAAATTGGCTTATCGTTACGATGTGGACACCCTCGATTTATTATTGTTTCGGATGCTGTTCTCCCTTCCGTTCTATATCTTCATTCTCTTTTTGATTCGAAAAAAGACCGCTAAAGCAAAAATTGTCCCAACAGATTATGCGTGGCTCTTTCTTTTTGGTTTCGTTGGCTACTATTTGGCCAGTTATTTCGATTTTTTGGGATTGAATTACATCAAAGCAGGATTAGAACGAATCATACTCTTTGTGTATCCTACCATTGTCGTATTTCTGACCTGGTTGATTTTCAGGAAAAAGATTACCCAAGTGCAATTCATAGCCATTCTCGTCACCTACGTTGGGGTGCTCATCACCTTTTGGGATGAGTTGGACATGTCGGGCAATGAGGTTGTATTGGGAGGATTCTTGGTATTGTTGAGCGCCATCACCTATGCCTCCTATTTGGTGGGTAGTGGTTGGTTGATTCCCAAATTCGGGGTGCTTCGATTTACCTGCTACGCTATGATCGTATCCACCATCTGTATTGTGATACATTATTTGGTATCGGGCAACTGGGACTTTACGAATTATCCTTGGCCTGTATACGCCTACGGTTTGGCCATGGCCATTTTTGCCACATTGATTCCTTCCTTTTTGGTTTCAGCAGCTATTGAACGATTGGGCGCATCCAATTTTTCAATTTTGGGAAGTTTGGGACCCATTTCCACTATTTTGCTCGCCTTTGTGTTTTTGGACGAAAAACTCACGTATTGGCAGCTCGTTGGAATGTTGGTGGTTATTTTTGGAGTGACATATCTGTCAATCCAAGGCAAAAAGCGGGCTAAAGGCTGATATATATTAACAATTATTGTTTTCTATTGTTGATTACTTTCTACCGTACACCCTTTTATTTTTGCTCCTAAATTTTATATTGCAATGATTAACCCTTAACTAATGGCAGACACTCAATATACTGAGGATAATATCCGTTCGCTGGATTGGAAGGAGCATATTCGTATGCGTCCCGGGATGTACATTGGAAAATTGGGCGACGGTTCCTCCGCAGATGATGGTATTTATATTCTTTTAAAAGAGGTACTCGACAATTCCATTGACGAATTTGTGATGGGGTCGGGGAAGACCATCGAAATCACAATAAAGGAAAATACCGTGCACGTGCGCGATTACGGTCGTGGCATTCCACTGGGTAAAGTCGTGGACGTGGTTTCCAAAATGAACACGGGAGGTAAGTACGATACCCGCGCCTTTAAAAAATCCGTAGGATTGAACGGAGTGGGTACCAAAGCGGTAAATGCCCTTTCCGCGTATTTTAGGGTTGAATCCAACCGGGATGGCCAATCCAAATCCGCTGAGTTTGAAACAGGAAATCTGGTCAACGAAGAACTTTTGGAAGAATCTTCCCGAAGAAAGGGGACCAAGGTGAGTTTCACACCTGATGAAACCATCTTTAAAAAATACAAATACAGGAACGAGTATGTAGAGCGGATGCTCAAATACTACGTTTACCTAAATCCTGGTCTGACCATTGTTTTCAATGGAGAAAAATTCCATTCGGATAATGGACTAAAGGATTTGTTGGAGGACAACAACAACGAAGAAGACTTTCTATATCCGGTAATCCATCTCAAAGGCGACGATATTGAAGTCGCGATGACCCACAGCAAAACCCAGTACAGCGAGGAATATCATTCTTTTGTAAATGGGCAGCATACCACACAAGGGGGAACACACCAATCTGCTTTTCGGGAAGCCATCGTAAAAACTGTCCGTGATTTCTACGGAAAAAACTATGATGCTTCGGATGTTCGGAAATCCATCATTTCCGCAGTTTCCATTAAAGTGATGGAGCCTGTTTTTGAGAGCCAGACCAAGACCAAGTTAGGTTCCACTGATATGGGCGGTGATTTACCCACGGTACGTACTTACATCAACGATTTTATCGGCACGCAGCTGGACAACTACTTGCACAAGAACCCGCAGACTGCTGAAGCGCTTCAAAAGAAAATAGTTCAGGCCGAGAAAGAGCGCAAAGAACTCTCGGGAATTCGAAAATTGGCCAGGGACCGTGCCAAAAAGGCCAGTCTCCACAACAAGAAGCTCAGGGATTGCCGTGTGCACTTGCAGGATATGAAAAAAGACCGCCGTTTGGAGACTACCCTGTTCATTACCGAGGGAGATTCCGCATCAGGTTCCATTACCAAATCCAGGGATGTGAATACGCAAGCCGTATTTAGTCTTCGAGGGAAGCCGCTGAACTCCTACGGAATGTCCAAAAAAATCGTGTACGAAAACGAAGAGTTCAATTTGTTGCAGGCAGCGCTCAATATCGAGGACTCTATGGAAGACCTCAGATATAACAATATTGTGATCGCAACGGATGCCGATGTGGATGGAATGCACATTCGCTTGTTGCTGATTACCTTCTTTTTGCAATTTTTTCCAGAATTGATCAAGGAAAACCACTTATACATTCTTCAAACCCCATTGTTTCGGGTACGTAACAAAAAAGAGACCATTTATTGCTACAGTGACGAAGAACGAAGAAATGCCATTGAAAAACTCAGCGGAAAACCAGAAATAACCCGATTTAAGGGATTGGGTGAAATATCTCCGGATGAGTTCAAAAATTTTATAGGTGATGATATCCGTTTGGAGCCTGTTATGCTGGACAAGGCAATGAGCATAGATACCCTGTTGAAATTTTATATGGGGAAAAATACGCCGGACAGACAGGAATTCATTATAAACAACCTCAAAGTGGAACTTGACCTTGTTGAAGAAAACCAACTACAACCCAAATAAATGCCGACTTTCTAAATGGAAGAAAATGAAGAACTGAACGATGAGAGTTTAGAAAACCAAGATGAGTCCCAAGATAGCCTGATCAAGGTTACGGGGATGTACAAGGATTGGTTTTTGGATTATGCTTCGTATGTAATTTTGGAACGTGCCGTCCCTGCTATCGAAGATGGCTTTAAACCTGTGCAGCGTAGAATTATGCACTCGTTGAAAGAGTTGGACGATGGCCGTTACAACAAGGTGGCCAACGTGGTGGGGCACACCATGCAGTACCACCCGCACGGTGATGCGAGTATTGCCGATGCTATGGTCCAAATTGGACAAAAAGACCTCCTTATCGACACCCAAGGTAACTGGGGCAACATTTTAACCGGCGATGGTGCTGCAGCACCGCGTTACATTGAGGCTCGACTGTCCAAGTTTGCCCTGGAAGTAGTCTACAGCCCAAAAATTACGGAGTGGCAACTTTCTTATGATGGCAGAAAAAAAGAACCTGTTAATCTTCCCGTTAAATTTCCGCTTCTTTTGGCTCAAGGAGCCGAAGGAATTGCAGTAGGACTTTCAACGAAAATACTCCCGCACAACTTTAACGAGTTGATAGACGCATCCATAAAACACCTAAAAGGAAAAAGGTTTACCATTTATCCCGATTTCCCAACGGCAGGAGTGATTGATGTGACCAACTATAACGACGGGATGCGTGGTGGAAAAATCAGGGTTAGGGCCAAAATATCCACCTTGGACAAGAATACCTTGGTCATCAACGAAATACCCTACGGCACCAATACCTCATCTTTAATTGACTCCATCTTAAAGGCTAACGACAAGGGGAAAATCAAAGTAAAAAAGATTGAGGACAACACAGCTGCCGAAGTAGAAATTCTAGTGCATCTGCCCAATGGAATTTCTCCAGACAAAACCATTGACGCACTTTATGCATTTACAGCTTGCGAATCATCCATCTCTCCGTTGGGATGTGTGATTGAAGACAACAAGCCATTATTTATTGGCGTCAAAGAGATGCTTGAAAGATCTACAGACAATACTGTGGATTTACTTAAAGCAGAACTTGAAATACAATTGAGCGAGCTCGAGGAACAATGGCATTTCTCTTCTTTGGAACGAATATTTATCGAGAACAGAATTTATCGTGAAATTGAAGAAGAAGAAACCTGGGAAGGCGTAATCGATGCTATCGACAAAGGACTGAAACCACACATCTCCCATTTAAAAAGAGAGGTGACTCGAGACGATATTGTTCGTTTGACGGAAATCAGAATCAAGCGTATTTCAAAGTTTGATTTAGACAAAGCGCAGCAACTTATTGAGAGTTTAGAAGATAGGATTGCAGAAACCAAGCATCATTTGGAACACTTGGTGGATTATGCCATTGCTTATTTCAAAGAGCTTAAAAAGAAATATGGCGCTGGTAGAGAGCGAAAATCGGAAATACGAATTTTTGATGATATCGAAGCTACCAAGGTTGTCATCAGAAATACAAAACTTTACGTAAATCGAGAAGAAGGTTTTATTGGAACTTCGCTAAAGCGGGATGAATACGTCACCGATTGTAGCGACATAGACGACATTATCGTTTTTACCCAAAAAGGTGAAATGATGGTCACCAAGGTGGATTCCAAGGTGTTTGTCGGAAAAAATATCATCCACGTAGCCGTATTCAAAAAGAAGGACAAACGGACCACCTACAACATGATTTACAAACTCATGAAAGGAGGACCGACCTATGTGAAGCGCTTCAATGTGACCAGTATGACTCGTGATAAGATTTATCAACTTGCAGGCGATAAAGCTTCTTCCGAAGTCTTGTATTTTTCCGCCAATCCAAATGGGGAGGCTGAAGTGGTCACGGTAATGTTGCGTCAATCCGGTAGTATCAAAAAATTGAAATGGGACCTGGATTTTTCCGATGTACTCATCAAAGGGCGGGGTTCCAAAGGTAATTTAGTTACAAAATACACCGTAAAGCGTATCGAGCTAAAAGAGAAAGGCGTATCAACATTAAAACCGAGAAAGATTTGGTTCGATGACGTGGTGAGTCGTCTCAATGTGGATGGAAGAGGGGAGTTGCTGGGGGAGTTTAAAGGAGACGACCTACTTTTGGTAATTGATCAGAAGGGAATCGTAAAAACCATCCCACCGGACTTGCTCACACGGTTCAACGACGATATGATCGTACTGGAAAAATGGAACCCGGACAAACCGATTTCAGTAGTGCACTACGTTGGTGACAAAGAACGTTTTTACCTAAAAAGATTCTTGGTGGAAAACCCCAACAAGGAAGAAGTGGTAATTGATGAGGGTTCCAAATCCTATTTGGAGCTCGTGTCCACCGATTGGAGGCCAATGATCGACATTGAGTTTGTAAAACCTCGCGGAAAAGACCCAAAACCCAACCTACAAGTGGATGTTGAGGACTTTATTGCCGTGAAAGGCATTAAAGCACTTGGGAATCAGCTTACTGCGGACAAGGTGAAAAACATCAACGCCCTTGACCCCTTGCCCTTCGAAGAACCGAAGGAACAAGAGGCCGAAGATATAGAGGTGGTAGACGAAGAACAGATAGGCAATGATGATGATGATATAGAAACAAAGAATGATAGTTCTGATCAAACCACTTTGTTTTGATTCGATTTATGGCTAATTTTCCAACCGATTTACACACCTAAGGCAGATTGCTTAATACATCTTTATGGATTTCACAAACCCCCTGGTATATGGTGTACCAGTCTTTATTGCTTTCATTTTATTGGAATTGACTTATAGCAAAACCCATGATCATGAACACCATGATCTTTACAATTGGAAGGATTTAGCTGCAAGTGGTTTTATGGGAATTGGTTCCGCTATATTGGGACCACTTTTTAAAGTAGCCTTTGCCATACTTCTTTTTGAAGGGACATATGAACTTTTCAATCCCGTAGTTGGAGGTATAAGGACCAATATTATGGGCTACGAGTCCTTTGGCTATGCTTGGTACATTTGGATTATTTGCCAATTGGGCGATGATTTTACCTATTATTGGTTCCACAGGGCCAACCATGAGGTTCGCATTTTGTGGGCGGCACATATCGTGCACCATTCTTCGGATAACTTTAATTTGGGAACAGCAATTAGAAATGGCTGGTTCACGATTCTATACAAGCCTTTCTTTTATATTTGGTTGCCCGCCATTGGCTTTCCGCCGGAAATGGTTCTGGTTTGTTTAGGGATTGAAGCACTTTGGCAATTTCAATTGCATACGGTCTATGTTCCCAAGCTAGGTTTTTTGGAAAAAATATTCAACACGCATACCATGCACCAAGTACACCACGCACAAAATGTGGAATATCTAGATAAAAATCATGGTGGGTTCTTAAATATTTTCGATAAAATGTTCGGTACTTGGAAAGAACTGGATGACGATGTAGATGTAAAATATGGTGTAATCCATGCACCTGAATCGTACAATCCGGTAGTTATTCTTACCCATGAATTCAAGGATATCTGGAATGATGTAAAAAAGTCAAAAAAGCTTTCACATAAACTTATGTACATTTTTGGCCCACCAGGGTGGAGTCACGATGGCAGTACCCTCACTGTAAAACAACAACAGCGATTGTTCAAGAAACAAAAGGAGTCAAGCCCTGAACTTGCCTACCAAAGACCTAATTAAAAGGATTAATCCAGTTTATGGGCGGTACCTTTAAATTTTTGGCTATTTCCAACAACGTTGTATTCAAAGGTATAGGAAGACGCCGTGGTAGTCAGTATTTTGATGTGGATGGGCTGTTCTTCGGCTTTGTTTTTAGGGTTTAAATTCTTCAGGATATATTCACAATCGTTGATCCATCGAATGGAGGACGAATCCTTCTTTCCTTCAAATTCATCAACCTCAAGCTCAAGAGTCCTGTGGAATGTGGTTGTTTTCTCTTCGCCATTGATGGTGGCAGTAAACTTGAACTCCCCAGTTTTGAAATCCTCACAATTACGTTGTGGTGGCTGTCCACAGGCTATAAAAAATAGCACAATCAATCCAAAAAAAAGATATTTCATCATATGTGCAAAGTAACGGAAACTAGCTGAAAGGGTCAATCGTTTTTTGTGTTGAATATTTTAAAGGTGCCATCCTCATAGAACATTACAATTTTATACGGGTCTTTCTTTTCGTGTTCATCGTGATTTTTATGGGGAGGGAGTGGAGAAACAAAATCTTCTACTGCTTGTTTATGGATATCTTCTGTAACTTCCGGTGCGTTCAATCCAACTTGATTGGTGTTTTCCTTTGGAAAATTTCCTTCACCTTTTAATAGCCAGTATAAATCCACCTCAGGGTAGGCGGTGACCAATTTCATAACAAAGTCCAAACTAGGTTTGTTTCGTCCATTGAGTAAATGGGAGATGCTTGAACGCTGTACGCCAATCTCATCGGCAAAGGCGGATACAGATACATCCAAATGTTCAATAACGGCTTCTATACGGGAAACAATCTCTTTGTTCACAAATGTAAATTTAATTATCTCTAAGGTAATATATTTTAAAACAATACGTATATAAACTTACCAAACATCACCATATAACTTAACGTAATAATTGAGATACAAGAATATAAATATTTGATATATAATACTATAAAGTCTATTAATATAATTATGTTTACATTTATATATTCTCAATAATATACCCAGAAAAACCGTTACAAATGTATCGCGTTTGTATATTCCAAATTGTTACAATTGTAAAAAAGAGTATGGTTACTTTTGTAAACTTTAATTTCAAAAGTGTATGCTTGATTATTCACGATATAAAAATGATTCCATTACTGGCAGATACATTGACCTAAAAGCTGTACAACCGTGTTTCACAAAACTATCCGATCCTCCAATCGCTATTGGGAGTTCGGTAAATGGTGTTGATATCCATGCTTTCAAAATGGGTTTCGGGGATAAAAAAGTGCTGATGTGGTCGCAAATGCACGGGAACGAGTCCACTACTACCAAAGCTGTCTGGGATATGGTCAATTACTTACAATCTGATGAACCGTTGGCCAAGACCATTTTAAGGGAATGTACCCTAACGATTCTACCCATGCTTAATCCCGATGGCGCCGAAATATACACTCGAGAGAACGCTAATAAGGTAGATTTAAACCGTGATGCCAAAAGTTTGACGCAGCCCGAAAGCATGGCTTTTCGGAAGTTGTTCGAAAGTTTTCAACCAGATTTTTGTTTTAACCTTCACGATCAACGCACATTATTTAGCGCGGGGAAAACCAACAAACCCGCAACCGTTTCGTTTTTATCGCCCTCCAGTAATAGGGAATGTCACATTACCCCAAGTAGGGAAGTGGCGATGAAATTGATTGTTGCAATGAACACCATGCTTCAAGACCTTGTTCCGGGACAGATTGGGCGGTACGATGATGGATTTAATGATAATTGCATCGGGGACACACTTCAAATGTTGGGTGTGCCGACCATTTTGTTCGAAGCAGGTCACTATCCCAAAGACTACGAAAGGGAAAAAACACGCGAACTAATCTTCCTCTCAATAGTAGAAGCGTTAAAAACCATAGCTACGGATAAAATCAATGATTTTAAAACGGGCGATTACTTCTCCATACCTGAAAACGACAAGTTATTTTTTGATGTACTGGTCTATAATCCAGATATCGTCAATCCTGAGTTTGAAGCCGGTCATTCCGTCGGAATTCGATATAAAGAAGTTTTAGTCCATGAAAAAATTGTATTCCGACCAGAAATCGCGGAGATTGGGCCACTAACAGGTTTTTACGGACACCAAACCTTAGAATGTATTGATTCCAAGGATTTTGGCTTTCCATCCACCCAAAAAGAGATTCTCAATTTACTATTGAAATTCAATAAATAAGAGACTTTTTTTTAAGGTTCTTGCATATTATTTAAAAAAAAAGCAATTTTATTACGTAAATTTCCTTTTTTAACTACTTTTGCTGCAAAATTCAATGTAATGAACAAAGTAAAGTTGGACGAGATAGACCACCAGATATTGGATATGTTAATCGATAACACCCGTACACCCTTTACGGACATCGCAAAAAAATTGCTGATTTCCGCAGGTACGGTTCATGTCCGAGTCAAAAAAATGGAAGAGTCTGGAATCATAAAAGGTTCTTCCCTTACCCTTGATTACGTAAAGCTTGGGTATTCCTTTATTGCTTATGTTGGTATTTTCTTGGAAAAAACCCACCAAACCAAATTTGTGCTGGAAAGGTTAGGGCAGATACCTTATGTTACGGTAGCCCACATTACTACAGGCAAATTCAATATTTTCTGTAAAATCCGGGCCAAGGATACCACACATGCCAAAAACATCATTTTTAAAATAGATGATATTGAAGGAATCAGTAGAACGGAAACGATGATTTCCTTGGAAGAGAGCATCAACGATAAGAGACGTTTGATGCACACCATTTTCAACGAGTTGTAAACCTTCCACGATATATGGTACTTTCGGAACTTCCGTCTTCTGAGTACAATCCATTTTACCAGACCTACGTCATGGCGCTGGGCGAAGTGGAACTGATTGAAGAATTAAAGCGAGGGAAAAGTACATTTTTATCCCTTTTTGAAGAAATCCCAGAAGAGAAACTTAATTATGCTTACGCCGAAGGCAAATGGTCCTTGGCAGAGGCATTGGTGCATATGATCGACACGGAACGGATTTTTCAGTACCGTGCCCTTTGTATTGCCAGAAACGATAAAACTCCTTTGCCCGGTTTTGATCAAGACACCTATGTGCCGTATTCCAATGCGGACAACCGTTCCAAAAGTGATTTAATTGAAGAATATAAGGCGGTCAGGGACTCCACAATTTCTCTCTTTGATTCTTTTGATGAAGAGGCCATTAAAAGGATAGGAGTGGCCAGTGGCTCCAAAATGAGTGTCAGGGCCCTTGGCTTTATTATTTGTGGGCACCAAGCGCATCATGTTCGAATCTTTCGTGAACGTTATTTGGCTTAATCAATAATTATCGTCATAGTCCGCATCTTCTTCCGAGGCGGATTCCAGACCGTCGAACGAACCAGCTTCAAACTCAGAAGCCACTAAATCTTTGTCGAGCTCCTTTTCAATGTTTTCTTCAAAATTGGCGATAAAATTGGAAAGACTCCTACTTATTTTCACCAGGTAGATGGTGTCCGGGGTTTTTATTTCTACTGCTTCAATAAGCTCTCCATTGGGCTTTCTTATGGAAATGATGTCATCGTCTCCGTAACCGTCTGGATACAAATCAATTAATTGCCCCGCCACTTTGTGGTCCAACTTCTTGTAGTCTATCAAAATTCGTTTCATAATGGTTAGTTATAATTAGCGTTCCTAAACTAGGAATTTTTGAATTTGATGAGCGCAAAGAGTTGCCAACGTAAAAAATATGTATGCGAACTGTTTATTCCCTGTAGAAAGCAAATGCTTTGGGGAACAATTCTTCTGGTACTTTGATGTCCGTAACCGCGTCTCCAATGGCTTGAAGCAATACAAAATTTACATTGCCATGGGAGTTCTTCTTATCGTATTTGAGCAAGCGAAGAATGTTTGCAATGTCGTCTTCGGTAAAATCAACCTTTTCAAAATGTTTCAAAAAGCCTTTTTTGATTTCGTCCACTGCCAATTTGGAAAGACCACGGAGCTCATGGGACAAATAGCCCTCCAGAATCATTCCGACGGCGATGGCCTCCCCATGCAACAAGGTCTTTTTATCTTCATTCTCCAAGCAATAGGATTCAATGGCGTGTCCCAATGTATGTCCAAAGTTTAAAATCTTTCGCAAACCTTGTTCCGTTGGATCCTGTAAAACCACCTTGTTCTTAATGGCAATGGATTTTTGAATGCAAGAAGCATCGGTAAAATTGCTTTTATCCAACAAATCGTTCCAATAAGCTTCATCCTGTATAAGGCCGTGCTTGAGCATTTCGGCATAACCACTTTTGGTTTGGCGAGAATCAAGGGTATTCAAAAACTCCGGGAAAATCAAGACCATTTCCGGCTGATTGATCACACCGACCTGATTTTTTAAAGAACCCAGGTCCACTCCGGTTTTGCCACCAATGGATGCATCTACCATGGAAAGTAGGGTAGTGGGAATGTTTATAAAGTCAATTCCCCTTTTAAAAGTAGAGGCAACAAACCCTCCCAGATCCGTAAGCACCCCGCCACCCAGGTTAATGAGCAAGCTTTTGCGGTCCCCGTCCAAATTGGAGAGGTCCTCCCAGAGCTGCAAACAGGTATAAATGTGTTTATTTTCTTCACCGGACTTGATTTCCAACACGGAATCAACCGGCTTTTCCAATATTTTTTTAAAAATGGGCAAACAATGTGTTTTGGTGTTTTCATCTACCAAAAGAAACAATTTGGAGTAACTATTTTTAGCAATGTGCTGGTTAAGAGCAGCTTTTGCCAAATCATTAATGTGTACCTCGTAGGATTGTGATTTAACCGATTCCATAATTCAAATTACACCACTAAATAAAGACTATTTTTATATATACGGTTCTACTTTGCGTACTTATCTTTGAATCTTTAATGGATAGTAAAGAATGCGACCAAATTTTGAGAATACTGCAATAGCTTTTGAGCTAAAGTCGGACCCCCAGTTGAACCGGGCCTATTTCCTTTTTAAAATGATTTCCATGGCGCCCTTGGTACGTATCGGAACGGCGATTACCAATTTTGCCATAAAAATGCGCCTACCGGTCGAAGGTTTGATCAGGGCTACCGTGTTCGACCATTTTTGCGGTGGGGTGAACGAAGAGGATTGCCTACCGATCATAGACAACATGTACGGTAATGGTGTTTGTTCCATTTTGGATTATTCGGCCGAAGGCAAAGAAGTGGACAACCAATTGGATTTTGCCATGGAAAAGACCCTTGAAATCCTGGATTTCGTAAAGGAGAAAGATGCGATGCCATTTGCCGTTTTTAAACCAACGGGTTTTGGTCGTTTTAAACTTTACGAAAAGGTGTCCGAAGGAGCTAAATTAACGGAGAAAGAAGAGGCCGAATGGGGGCGAATCGTAAATCGATTTGATAAGGTTTGCCAAAAAGCACATAAATTGGATGTTGCCTTGTTGATTGATGCCGAAGAAAGCTGGATGCAGGATGCCGCAGATGATTTGGTCCTGGATATGATGCGCAAATACAACAAAGAAAAAGCCGTTGTGTTCAATACCTTCCAAATGTACCGCTGGGATCGTATGGGGTACATTGTAAAGCTTTACAAAATGGCGGAGGAAGAAGGTTTTAAGATCGGGGCCAAAGTGGTTCGGGGAGCTTATATGGAAAAAGAGAACGAAAGGGCCGAAGACAAAGGTTACCAAAGTCCCATTTGTGAAAATAAAAGGCTAACCGATGAAAATTTCGACGCCGCTATCGATTATATGATGGAACGCTTGGAACGTTTTACCATTTTTGCGGGAACCCATAACGAAAAAAGCACCCTACGATTGGTGGACCTTATGGAAAAATCCAACATTTCTTCCAATGATGAACGAATTTGGTTTAGTCAGTTGTTCGGGATGAGTGATCACATTACCTATAACTTGGCAGCACACGGCTACAACTCCGTAAAATATGTTCCCTACGGACCCGTAAGGGATGTAATGCCCTATCTGATCAGAAGGGCGGAGGAAAACACCTCCGTTGCCGGGCAAACTTCACGAGAACTTACTTTAATTACCAAAGAGCGTAAGCGTAGGAAGTTGAAAGGTTAGATTTACCTCGATTACTATTCAAAAAAGTAATCAAGAAGTTAATTTTTATTGGGCAAGTTGGTATAATTTATAAATCTGAATTCGCATTTATAAATCACGAAAATCTTAGCTTGTTTGCCTTTTTATTTGCAGCGACATTTAGTCCATGCAAATTTTCCCGAAAGAGATTATTGAGAATACAGTACAGGCGTACATTCCCAAAAATGGGGTAAAAAGCAAAGCAATTTATAGTTTGCTACTGTTTTTTATCCTGTCTATTATTTGTGCTTTGCCCTTTATTAAGGTAAAAGTTTACACAAACGCCCAAGGTCTGGTCAAACCCTCTAAGGAACGAATAGCTATTACAAGTCTTAATTCCGGAAAAGTATTGTTTTCCGGTATTGAGAGCAATAAATATGTAGAAAAAGGAGATGTACTGCTCATTCTGGAAAATAATGTACTTAACGAACAAATAGCCCTGACCAAGTACGATACAAAAAGATTCTTAGAACAAATAAGAGACCTACAATACCTATTGAATCAAAAACGAATACAAAGCGATAGTATTCAATCTCCAAAATACCAAAAAGAGTATTTTCAATTTTTAGAGATTTCCTTTGAACACAAAACTCGAATAAAAAAGTTAAAAGTTGATTTTGATCGCAACCAAAAACTTTTGGACAAAGGAGTAATTGCAAAAGCTGAATTTGAAAATATCAAATTGGAATATGATTTAGCGCTTAGCGCATTTAATCAATTCAAAAAGCAACAATTCAACAAATGGGAAACCAGCTTAACTGAACTCAGGAATGATTTGGAAATCACCCAAAACAAAAGTTCCCAATACCTAGAAAACAAAAAAGAGTATATCGTAACAGCTCCTGTCTCTGGGTCTCTTGTGAATCCAGTTGGTATTGAAAGGGGTAGTATCGTTACTTCTGGATCTATATTGGCCGAGATATCACCTGATACCGAGCTATTGGCCGAATGTTATGTGAGCCCTTTGGATATTGGACTTATTGATGAATCAAAACCCGTTAATTTTCAAATAGATGCCTATAACTATAACCAGTGGGGTTTGGCTACGGGAAAAATCTTAGAGATTTCGGAAGATATTGAATTAATCAATGAGCAACCTATTTTTAAGATGAGATGCCAAATGAACGAAGAGTTCTTGGAGCTTAAAAATGGGGCGCGAGGGACCATAAAAAAAGGTATGACCTTTAATGCTCGCTTTGAACTTACCGAAAGGACCCTGTACCAGCTCTTATATGACAAGGTTGACGATTGGATGAATCCAACCAAACAGAATGGTCAAATTACTTCAATCGACTAAAATGGCGAAAACAACCATAAAACAGCATGATATTACAGATTGTGGAGCCACTTGTCTGGCCTCCATAGCAGCACATTATAATTTACAAATACCTATTTCAAGAATAAGACAATATGCTGGAACCGACAAAAAAGGAACCAACGTTTACGGTCTTATTAAAGCGGCTGAAAAATTGGGGTTTGAAGCCAAAGGAGTACGGGGTGATTTTGAGAGCCTATTTAAAATCCCCAAACCAGCTATTGCACATATTATTGTGCGCGAAAGACTGCATCATTATGTTGTAATTTACGAAGTAACCAAATCACACATAAAAATCATGGACCCTGGCACGGGAAAGCTGGAAAAGCGAAGCCATGAAGAATTTAAAAAAGAATGGACAGAGGTCTTAGTGCTATTGCTGCCAAATGAAAGCTTTGAAAAAAGTAACGAAAAAGTATCTGTATTTAAAAGATTTTGGTTCTTGTTACGGCCTCATAGAGCAGTGCTTGTACAAGCTTTTATTGGTGCTTTGGTCTACACCTTGTTGGGTTTCTCCACATCTATTTACATTCAAAAGATTACAGACCATGTTTTGGTAGATGGCAATGCCAAACTGCTGAACTTGCTAAGTGTAGTTATGATCATCCTATTATTGATTCAACTAGCCATTGGGTATTATAAGGACACCTTTCTTTTAAAAACAGGACAACAAATAGATGCCCGATTAATATTGGGCTACTACAAACATTTGATAAAGCTGCCTCACGAGTTTTTTGACACCATGAGAGTAGGGGAGATTATATCCCGAATCAACGATGCGGTAAAAATCAGAAACTTTATAAATGGGGTATCTCTTAATCTAACCGTCAACATACTTATCGTGGTCTTTTCCTTCGCCTTGATGTTCTCCTATTATTGGAAGCTGGCCCTGATTATGTTGATTATTATTCCCATATACAGTCTTATTTATTGGATTGTAAATAGACTCAATAAAAAAGTAGAGCGACGGTTCATGGAAAATGCCGCCGATTTGGAAAGTCAATTGGTGGAGTCCCTAAATGCTGTGGGTACCATAAAAAGGTTTGGTTTGGAAGATTTTGCAAACATCAAAACAGAAACCCGCTTTATCACCCTATTAAGAACTGGCTATACTTCCAGTTTAAATATGATTTTTTCTCAGACCTCGTCAAAAGCTATCTCACAAGTATTCATCATTGTGCTCCTTTGGGCAGGTTCAGGTTTTGTTATTGAAAGACAGATCAGCCCTGGAGAGCTATTATCGTTCTATGCCATCATCGGATATTTTACTGGACCATTGAGTAGTTTGATAGGAGCAAACAAAGAAATTCAAAATGCCCTCATAGCGGCGGACCGTCTTTTTGAAATTATGGATTTGGAGCGAGAGGAGAAGGATAAAAACATAGTGTTCACTAGGGATAAGGTTGATGATATTACCTTCTCGGAGGTAAATTTTCAATATGGAACAAGGGTCGAAATCTTTAAAAATTTAAACCTGACCATTCAGAAAGGCACCATAACGGCCTTTGTGGGGGAAAGTGGCTCAGGAAAATCGACCCTTGTATCCCTTTTACAGAATATCTATCCCATAAATAAGGGTAAAATTCGAATTGGGGATATTGATATCAACCATATGGAAAACCAAAGTCTCCGCAATTTGATAAGCGTAGTACCACAAAAAATCGACCTATTTGCAGGAAATGTCATTGAAAATATAGCTGTAGGAGAACTACAACCAGACTTTGAGAGGATATACAAAATATGCAAGGACATTGGCATTTTGGATTTCATAGAGAGTCTCCCTAATGACTTCAGCACCTATTTAGGTGAAAATGGAGCATCCTTATCGGGAGGGCAAAAACAACGTATGGCCATTGCACGGGCATTGTATAAAGACCCAGAAATTTTGGTCTTGGACGAGGCTACTTCGTCCTTGGACAGCAGCTCAGAGAATTTTGTGCAAAAAACTATTGACAATTTACGATCAGAGGGCAAAACCGTAATCATTATAGCCCATAGGTTGAGTACGGTGGTGAATGCGGATAAAATAGTGGTTTTGGACAAAGGAGAAGTTTTGGAAGAGGGCTCGCATTACCAATTATATGATCAAAAAGGAGCTTATTTTAACTTATGGCAGCAACAAGTACCTTCATTCTTATCCATTCGTAAACCTGTTAATTCATAAATCTTTTAATCATGGCAAAACTTACTCAACAGATAGCAATTTTGGAACGTATAGATCAATTGATACGATTAAAGGCCACAGGAAGGCCAAAACAGTTGGCAGATAGGTTGGAAGTGTCCGAAGCCACAGTTTTTAGAATGATAGAAACTATGAAAGAACTCAACGCCCCCATTTGTTATGATTTATCACGACAGAGCTATGTGTACACCGAAACCACAAGCTTTAAATGCGGGTTTTATGTGGAAGCGCTCGACGAAATAACCGAACGGAACCTTTCCGGAGGGTATAGCTTTGGCAATATGAAACGATTACTGAAATTTTAACATTTTTCACCTGCTCACTCTCAAAATTTGAGAGTGGCAACTCCCATATTTGAAAAAGTAATCTAAAGCAGCGCGCAACAGAATTTCTGGCTTTGGTTGCGAAAATTATTGTTTAATTAAAATTTATATCAATGAAAAATTTAGAAAGTTTCAAAGTTCAAGAATTAAGTATTCAAGAACAGAAAGAGGTCGAAGGAGGTTTTTTAGGTGCTGTATTTGCATTTGTTGTGGGTGCAGCGATAGCAATTCTAGGCACTGGATTGCAAAGAGGTAAAATATAATTAACTTAAAATTTAAAAATCATGAAAAGTAATAATGAATATGGAGTTGTTGAACTGAAAAAAGATGAATTGTCGGACATAAATGGAGGGGTTATTGGATGGCTTCTTGCGGGGTTTATAGTTGGATTAATTGCTGGAAATGAAATATTTCCAAAGAAAAAATAGTTCATCTAAAGGTGGCAAGGCATTTATAAGCCTTGTCACCTTATTATTTAACAACTCGGTTACATTTGTTGAACTCCAATCTCTATAGGTATTATTAAGGTCTTTTTATGTTTATTTTTTATACTAAATTAAAAAATACTGCTTATATATTTTTAAGCTTACTGTGCTTCTTATTATTTCATTTTAGTTTTGCCCAAACAATAATTTCTGGAAAAATAGTTGACGAGAATAATACTCCTCTTCCATACGTCCATATTCGTGTTGAAAATACCAATTTGGGAACCATCTCGAACAAAGAAGGCCTATTTAGATTGGTATTTGATGCATGGAACGAGAAAAAAGAAATAGTCATCTCCACCATTGGTTATCAAACCAAGAAATTCTTTTTAAAAGAGGGTTACCACATTCTTTCCTTAGTTCCTGAGATTACAGAATTAAAAGGGATTACCCTTACACCAATAGATTATGGAAGAGAGTTGATTCACAAAGCAATAAAAGCCATTCCGAACAATTACCCCCTAATAGAAGAGAGGCATATGGGTTTTCTTCGAGAAAAAACTAATTGGAAGGATGAGTCAAAACCAATATATATTGTGGAAGCAGTAATGGAATCCATAAAAAAAACATATTTAAAAAGGCAGTTGTCAGGAGATGTAAAACTGAATGAGTTCCGAAAATATGAAAGTGGACAATTGGATTCTTTACATCTAAGGATTTATGGGGGTAGTCACGATATACATAGTTTTGATTTTGTGGCAAGAAGAAAGGCTTTTTTGAGAAGACCAAACAACTTTACATATAAAATAAAGGATACCCTAAAGCAAAATGATAAGGATGTTTATCATATTTATTTTGAAAACAATGAAGGACAATCTGGTAATGTTTATGTTATGGATTCTTCCTTTGCCATAATAAAAGTTAATATCAGGGATGTTTCAACTGTTTCTTTGCTGAATATAAGCCCGTATCGACGAAAATATAGAAATCTTACAATCACTTACGAACAAGGTGATGATAACCTATGGAGGTATAAACATTCCCATTATGAAACTGCCTTCGACAAAAAGGGAGAAATATTGGAACTGACAAGTGATTATGTTACTACAGAGGTTGTACCCAATACCCTAGATATTCCATATTTGGAAAGATCTCAATTTCAGGACATTTTATTGGATGCTCCTAAACATTATAGCAAAGAATTTTGGGATGATTATAATATTATTTTGCCCGATGAAAGAGTAGAGCGCTTGTTTCAATCAATCAACCCGTCTAACAACAAACAAAACGAAAGCCAATCAAATTTGTTTGATTTTCTTCATCGTTTCAAATCAGAGATGATGCTTGTTTGGGAACCTATCAACATAAACCCATTTTCCGTCTCCTACGAAAACACAGCCATTGAAATACAAGAAAACGGTTCTTCTTCAAAAAGAAATGCATGGGGTATCTCCACTTCACTTTTATATGAAATCAGACCAGATTTATTTGTTGGGTATGCCAATAAAAGTAAAATTACAAGATTTGGAATCATTTCTCATGACTTTGTTGTTTCCAAAAAAATTAACTTGAATCCAAATGGGCGCCCAATCTTTATTTCCACTGATGTGAAATTAGGCTATCAAGAACTGTACTCTTTTATAGACAGTTATAAAAGCACAGAAGATTTTTTTGTCAAAGGAAAGGATTTTGACAGTGGTAAAATAGATGTATCCCTTTCCCAAAGGAATTTCCATGTACAGCCAAACATTACATTCGGAGTGGAAAAAAGTCATCGACTAAATTTTATTGTATCGATTGGATATAATTTTCAATTTAAAGAAAAAACAGGATTGGTGTTCCTTGAAAAGGACAAGTTTTTTCTTTTCAGAAAAAAAACGTTCCTCAAAAATGGAGAGGAAAACTTAAAAACTAAAAATGAAGAATTACTGGAAAATAAACTTAATTTTGGATTTGGGCTTGTTTACAAGCTTTAAGTATTTGAAGCATGTATTATGAAAACAATTCATTATAGTTGTGGATTGATACATCACAAAATTGGTTATAGTGTTTTCCTCCACTCCTCCTCCAAAATCCGCTTAAAAAACACCCCTGGCGTTACCCCAGTTTTAGTTTTAAACGTTTTTGTAAAAACACTTAACGAGTTAAACCCGTACATTTCGGCTACCTGGATCATGGATTTGGTTTTCACAATCTCTGGGTTTTCCTTTAAATGATTTATCGCATAAGTAATCCGAAGATCTTTTAGATAACTTGCAAAATTTTGATTTTTATGGGTGTTTATTACTTTGGATAAGTAAGAACTGTTGGTGTTGAGTTCTTTGGCCAAACGGTGCAAGGTAATTTTGTTGTCCAAAAAGCCGTTTTGTTGTTCCCAAAAACTGAGCTTTTTCAAAATTTCTCTTAGCAACTCTTGTCTTACTATTGTCTTCTCATTTATTGAAAGAGTTGATTCAAAAGATGATTTCCTTTTTGATGCTTTACTGAGTTTATATCTAAGAACGCCAAAATCAATCATAAAAAAGGTGTTTTTCTGTTTAGTCAGAAATATAACACTTGATTTGTGTAATTAGATTACAAATTGACGAATGCCCCGTTTGAATTGACGGATAAGGCAATGAAATGTTATTGATTAATTTTTTCGACCTTTTCCAGTATTACTTCCTCCTCACAACGCTTAGCTTGCAATTCCAATGCTTTACCTTCGTATTCATGGGAGATAAAATATGTTTTACAGGGCTTGGATTTGGTATCGCTCTTTCCAAAATCCACATCGCCGTCCTCTAAAAAAGCCTGAATCATCAGCGTGTCTCGATACTGTTCGGGAAGCGATTCCGAAAAAGTCAAAGGTTTGGAACGCATATCCTTGAGCACCCTGCAATTCGGCAAATAGCAGAAATCCAACCCCTCTTCACCCGATTTTTTCTTCAAAATAAAAACCAGAAAAATCAATCCTATGGACAGTCCAACCAAGTACCATCCCAATCGTTTTAAAAATGCCATCTACATTAAAAAATAAGAAAGTTAATATCGTTATAGCTCAAGCCGAACCAATCGCCCACAGATTTGTTGGTCAAAATACCGTGGTACATATAAAGTCCGTTCCGCAAGCCTTTATCAAACCGAAGTGAATGTTCCAAGCCGCCTTCTTCACCAATTTTCAATAAATAAGGAGTAAATATATTGCTAATGGATATGGAAGATGTTCTCGGGTATCTTGATGGAATGTTGGGAACGCAATAATGGACCACCCCATATTTCTCAAAGGTAGGCTTTCTGTGCGTGGTCACATCCGAAGTTTCAAAACAGCCGCCCATATCAATACTCACGTCAATGATCACCGCGCCCTTTTTCATGTTTTCTACCATGGAATTGGAAACAACTACCGGCGAGCGGTCCTTTCCACGGGTGGCACCAATGGCCACATCACAGCGCTTTAGGGATTTCAACAAATTCTTCGGCTGTACGGTAGAGGTATACAAGGTTTGGTTAAGATTGGTTTGGAGGTCCCTCAATTTACTAATGGAGTTATCAAACACCTTAACATTGGCCCCAAGTCCAAGAGCTGAGCGCGCAGCAAACTGACCAACAGTTCCCGCTCCGATAATCACAACTTCCACCGGGGGCACTCCGCTAATATTTCCAAACATAAGTCCATTGCCCGTATTGGGATTGGACATGAGCTCGGATGCAATCAAAATGGACGATATTCCGGCTATTTCACTCAATGAGCGAACGGCGGGATAATTGCCATCATCATCTCGTATGTATTCAAAAGCAATAGCGGTGAGCCTTTTTTTGGCCATCACCTCAAAATAATCCTTGCTCTGTGTTTTAATTTGTAATGCGGAAATTACTATGGTCTGGGGATTCAGTATGTCTATTTCGGAAAGGGTAGGGGGCTCCACTTTTAAAATAATGGGGCAGGAAAACACTTTTTTGGTGTCCCTGGTAATTTCGGCTCCTGCATTGGTATAATCCAAATCGGAAAAGTTGGCGCCTTCGCCCGCTCCCGATTCCAGTAAAACCCGATGCCCGTGCGCCGTAATGGCATTTACGGCATCCGGGGTAAGGCACACCCGTTTTTCTTGAAATTGATTCTCCTTTGGGATTCCAATGAAAAGCTCCCCTTTTTGTTTAATGACCTCTAGGGTTTCTTCTTGGGGCAATAATTGTTGTTTGCTAAATGGCGAGGAAGCTTGGCTCATAAAAGGTAAATCTGTTCAAAACACCCTGAAGGGCTTTGAAGCAAATTTACAGTTTTTTTGAAACGCTCTTTTGTCGTTTTTCCAATTTCTCGCGTTCCTTGCGCAATTCCTCTTTTTCCTTGAGGATTTGGAGTTCGGTATCCATGGCCTCTAAGTCGATACCATGTACGTGTTTATCCACTAGTTTAAGTCGAATAAAGTATACAACAGGCACGACAACCATGGTAACAGCGATTACATACATTACCTCGTTTTCATCGACAATACCAGATTGAAAGGTCAAGACTGCAAATAATTGAAAACTATACATGGCTATTGGAATCAGTATTGCATAATACCACCATTCCTTGCACGTAATAAACCATATGACTAGAGCCAATAACGGGACTATTTTACTAAAGTAATAGTAAAAAGCTTCCGATACATCGTTAAAACCATTGGGCTCAAAACCAATTCCCAAAAAGGAATAGGAGTCTGTTCCTACTGGTATATATTTATACCAATAAAACAATATTGGGGTAATTGCTATCAAGAGCGCAAAAATCCCCTCCATAATTAACTTCTTTCTAATACTTCTTTTATCGCTCATCGTTCTTGATAACAGGAAAAACTACATTTTATTGCAAAAAAAATGACCCTATTTGAAAATAGAGCCATTTTACTTGTTAAGGAAAAAGAAAATTAAAGCTTTCTGATATCCTTTTTCTTGATGCTAGTAGTTTGATTGTCGTCAAAAGTTACTGTAGTTGATACAGCAGTCATCGCCAAAAATGCAACAGCTAGCAATCCAAAAAAAACTTTCTTAGTGTTCATCGTAAAAGAGTTTTTGGTTAATAAATGAATTAATTCACAAGACAAATGTAGGAAAATATTTCAACTAACCATGCCTTTTATCGATAAAATTGGTTTTTAAACCTAAAAAACTTACAGTTTATCGAAATCGGCTTGCCTTGTGCAATAATTTGTTTGAAGATAGAGCAGTTGTGTTTTAAGAAACATTTAACTCGATTGAACGCGTGCTTTCCTCGATAAAGCGCAAGAATACACTCACAGCATCTTCTGGCAACAGGGTCGATATTTTATCGGGCCACTCTATAAACAACCAAGCATCCGAACTCAGGTAATCATCAAACCCCATATCGAGCGCCTCCATTTCGTCGTTGAGTCTGTAAAAATCGAAATGGTAGGCTAGGGGAGTATCATTTTCATCGGAGTACTCATTTACCAAACCAAAAGTGGGACTGTTGGCCAAATCCACTGCTCCAAGTTGTTTTACCAAGGCCTTGACCAAGGTGGTTTTACCGACTCCCATATCACCATACAAACAAAGAACTTTGTTCGGAACTTTCTGCAATACTTCTTTTGCTACGTCTTGGATTTCGTCCAATTGAAAACTTCTCTTCACTCCAGTATTATTTTGGGTCCAAAACTACAAAAGGAACAATCATTTCTTCCAAAGAAACGCCTCCATGCTGATAGGTGTTCCGATAATAACTTACATAATGATTGTAGTTGTTCGGATAGGCAAAAAACAAATCGTTCTTGGCGAAAATGAAGCTGCTGCTCAAATTAATATTGGGCAAATGGATTTCCTGTGGATTTTTGGTGGCCAGCACATCTTTATCCTGATAGGTAAGGCTCCTACCTGTTTTGTATCTCAGGTTTAAACTGGTTTCCCTGTCTCCGATCACCTTGGAAGGTTGTTTTACATTGATGGTGCCGTGGTCCGTTGTCAAAATTAGTTTCATTCCCAAATCCTGTGCCTGCTGGATGATTTCCAGCAATGGCGAGTTTTTAAACCAGCTCAAGGTAAGGGAGCGGTATGCTTTGTCGTTGGAGGCAAGCTCTTTAACCACTTCCATTTCGGTTTTGGAGTGGGAGAGCATATCCACAAAGTTGTAAACCAAAACTGTCAAATCGTTGTCTTTTTGGGACTTAAAGTTCTGTGCCAATTGCTTCCCTTGCTTCAGATTGCTTATTTTATGGTATTCCCAATTCAGATTGAGCCCCAGCCTTTTTAGTTGTTCTCCAAGAAACTCAAGTTCATGAAGGTTTTTCCCCCCTTCATCGGTATCGTTTTTCCACCATTCGGGATATCTTTTCTCCATTTCAGAAGGCATCAGGCCAGAAAAAAGGGCATTACGGGCATACTGTGTTGCCGTAGGGAGAATACTGAAATAAGCACATTCTTGTTTCTTTTTGTAATGAACGGAAAGTGTTTTCTCAAAAGCCAACCATTGGTCGTACCGTAAATTATCAATAACAACAAGCAGTGTTTTGTTGTCCTCCAGTTCTGGTTGAATCTTCTTTTTAAACAAGGTATGGGACATTATGGGCGCATCACCATCCTGAAACCAGGCTTTGTAATTTTTGTCCACAAACTTCCCAAACTGAGCATTGGCCTCCACTTTTTGGGATTCCAATATCTCGAACATACCGGAATCCTCAATTTGTTCCAGTTCCAGCTCCCAGTAAATCAATTTTTTATAGAGCTCCACCCATTCGTCTTGGGTATTGATCATAGAAAGGTCCATGGCAATTTTTCGAAACTCCTGTTGGTAATTGGAGGTGGTCTTTTCCGAGACCAATCGCGAATTGTCCAAGCTCTTTTTTAAAGAAAGGAGAATTTGATTGGGGTTAACGGGTTTAATCAAATAATCGGCAATTTTAGAACCGATGGCCTCGTCCATAATATATTCCTCCTCACTCTTTGTGATCATCACTACGGGAATGGAACCATCGTATTTTTTTATTTCGGTCAAGGTCTCCAATCCGGATAGCCCGGGCATATTTTCATCCAAAAAAACAATATCAAAAAAGGTTTCCTTGATCTCTTCCAGTGCATCTTGACCACTTTGGCTCGTTACCACTTTGTAGTCTTTGCTTTCCAGAAATAATATGTGTGGTTTTAAGAGGTCGATTTCATCATCGACCCAAAGAATTGTTATCTTGTTCATATAGTCGTTATCTTTGTGGGAATTAAAACAAAAATCCTTGGTAAAAACCAATAAACTTAATGTTTTCAACGACCCAATTTACGGTTTTATTGGAACTCCCAACGAACTAATTTTTAGTCTTATCTCTCATCCTTACTTTCAAAGGTTGAGGCGGATATCCCAAATGGGGCTTTCCTATTTGGTTTATCCAGGCGCACATCACACCAGATTCCATCATGCACTGGGCAGTATGCATTTAATGACGAAGGCTATTCAGGTTTTAAAATTAAAAAATGTAGAAATCACCCAAGAAGAAGAGAAAGGATTGTTGTGTGCCATTTTGCTTCACGACATTGGCCATGGGCCATTTTCCCACGCTTTGGAAGGGTTTGTTGCCAAAGAAATAAGTCACGAGCAGATTTCTTTGAAATTTATGATGGAACTGAACAAGGAGTTCGATGGCCAACTGGACACGGCTATCTCCATTTTCAAAGGCGATTATCCCAAGCCGTTCTTAAATCAGTTGGTGTCCAGTCAATTGGACATGGACCGATTGGATTACCTGAAACGGGACAGTTTTTACTCTGGGGTTACCGAGGGGAACATCAATTCGGAAAGGCTTATCTCCATGCTCAATGTGGTCGAAGGTGATTTGGTGGTAGAAGAGAAAGCCATTTATGCGGTGGAAAAGTTTTTGATGGCCCGCAGATTTATGTATTGGCAGGTATACTTGCACAAAACAGGATTGGTGGCCGAGCAGTTATTGGTTCGGATCATGCAGCGGGCAAGATTGCTGTTAGATCAAGGGGAAGATTTAATGGGAAGTCAGCCACTATTGTTTTTTCTGAAGAATAACGGAACTTTATCCTTTGCTCCTGATGTTTTAAAGACTTTTGCCGAACTTGATGATATAGATATTTTTGGTGCCTTGAAAAGTTGGCAGTTCCATAATGATTTTGTGCTCTCCAAACTGTGCAAGATGATTTTGGACAGAAGGCTGTTGCACGTGAAAGTAAAAAAGAGACCCATATCTCCTGAAAAAATGAACGAGAAATTGGATTGGATCATTGAAAAGCACGATCTTTCCGTTGAAGAAGCTTCCAATTTTGTGTTTCAGGGAGAAATATCCAATAAGGCTTACAGTAAAGATGAGGCCATTCAAATTTTAAAAAAGAACGGAAAAATTTCAGATGTTTTAAAGGAGTCGGACCAGCTTAGTCTAAAAGCGCTGGCCAAAACCGTAACCAAATATTACTGCTGTTATCCAAAGAAAGCCGTTTAACAAATTTTGTTACTTTTGCACCAATGAAATTTACAGCTACCCAAATTGCCGGAATCTTAGAAGGGGAAGTTGAGGGGAATCCTCAAATCGCTGTCCACAAATTATCCCGGATAGAAGACGGTGAAAAAGGGTCGTTGACCTTTCTCGCCAATCCTAAATATACCTCTTACATCTATTCCACAAAGGCATCCATTACCATAGTAAATAAAGATTTTATTCCAGACCAAAAAGTTTCCACTACACTTATCAAGGTAGACGATGCTTATAAATCCTTTTCCAAATTATTGGAATACTACAATCAAGTTAAAAACAACAAGGTTGGGGTCGAGAATCCAAGCTATATCTCGGAGAGTGCCCACTATGGAGAAGGTTTTTACCTTGGCGCTTTTGCCTATTTGGGAGAAAACGTCACAATCGGGGACAACGTAAAGGTTTACCCCAACGCATATATTGGCGATAATGTAACCATTGGTAACAATGTGGTTGTTTTTGCCGGGGCCAAGGTATATTCCGAAACTATTATCGGTAGTAATTGTGTAATCCACGGAGGAGCAATTATCGGAGCGGATGGATTCGGGTTTACACCAAACTCTGAAGGAGAATACAGCAAAGTACCGCAGACCGGCAATGTAATTATAGAAGATAATGTCGATGTCGGTGCCGGCACCACTATTGACCGTGCGACTTTAGGTTCCACCATATTGCGAAGAGGTGTGAAGCTGGATAATCAAATACAAATTGCACACAATGTAGAAATTGGTGAAAATACCGCCATTGCTGCGCAAACAGGGGTGGCAGGCTCTACTAAGATCGGTAAAAATTGTCTAATTGGCGGTCAAGTAGGCATTGTAGGGCATATCACCATAGGCGATAGGGTCCGCATACAGGCCCAGTCCGGTATCGGAAGAAACGTAAAAGATGATGAAGTACTCCAAGGGTCACCAGCTTTGAACTATGGAGATTTCAACAAATCATATGTACACTTTAAGAATTTGCCGAAATTGGCAAATCAAATCTCTAACATAGAAAAAAGAGTTGAAGGTGAGCAAACCAAGTAACAAACAACGCACCATCGCCAAGAAAGTAACCCTTCAGGGAGTTGGGCTACATACGGGCGAAAACGTAACCATGAGTTTTGTTCCTGCGGAAGAGAACCACGGATTTGCTTTTAAAAGAATAGATTTGGAAGGTGAGCCCATAATTGAAGCAGATGCCAATTATGTGGTCAATACCCAACGTGGCACCAATCTGGAAAAGAACGGTGTAAAGATCCATACATCGGAGCACGTATTGGCCGCCTTGGTAGGGTTGGACATTGACAATGTTCTTATTGAACTGGATGCACCTGAACCACCCATTATGGATGGATCTTCCAAATATTTTGTGGAAGCTTTGGAAGAGGCAGGCTTTGTAGAGCAAGACCAAGAACGTGAAGAATATGTGGTAAAAGATGTTGTTTCTTATAAAGACGAAACTACGGGAAGTGAAATCACTATAATTCCAGCAGATCAATACCAAGTCACCACCATGGTGGATTTTGGAACCAAAGTTTTGGGCACCCAAAATGCGACTTTGGAGAAAATGTCAGATTTTAAAGACGAAATTGCCGATTCACGTACCTTTAGTTTTCTGCACGAACTGGAGATGTTGCTGGAAAACGGACTGATCAAAGGAGGAGATCTTAACAATGCCATTGTTTACGTGGACAAGGAAATCTCGGAGTCCACAATGAAAAAATTGGAGAAAGCTTTCGGAAAAGAGAAGCTTTCCGTAAAACCCAATGGCATTTTGGACAACCTGACCCTGCATCACCCCAATGAGGCTGCAAGACACAAGTTGTTGGATGTTATCGGTGATCTAGCTTTGGCAGGAACAAGAATCCGAGGTAAGGTAATTGCCAATAAACCTGGCCATTTTGTAAATACGCAGTTTGCGAAAAAGCTGTCCAAAATCATCAAAATAGAAAAAAGGAACAAAGTTCCCAGCTATGATTTGAACCAAGAGCCCTTGTTGAATGTCAACCAAATCATGGAACGATTACCACACAGACCACCATTTTTGTTGGTCGATAAAATTTTGGAACTCTCCGATACCCATGTGGTAGGGGTGAAAAACGTGACCATGAACGAACCATTTTTCGTAGGTCACTTTCCTGGAGCTCCCGTAATGCCAGGGGTTTTACAAGTGGAAGCCATGGCCCAAACAGGAGGAATACTTGTTTTGAGCACTGTTCCCGACCCGGAGAACTACCTAACTTTTTTCATGAAAATTGATAAAGTAAAGTTTAAACAGCAAGTGGTACCGGGCGACACCCTAATATTTAAATGTGATTTGATTTCTCCTATTCGTAGAGGAATTTGTCACATGCAAGCCTATGCATACGCTAATGGGAAATTGGTCTCCGAAGCTGAGCTTATGGCACAGATCGTAAAAACAAAAAACACAGATTCGTAGATGAACCAACCCCTAGCATATGTACACCCAGGAGCCAAAATCGCCAAAAATGTGGTGATCGAGCCCTTCGCCACCATACATAATAATGTAACCATTGGTGAAGGTACATGGATCGGTTCCAACGTTACCATAATGGAGGGTGCAAGAATCGGAAAAAACTGTAGCATCTTTCCAGGCGCGGTAATTTCTGCCATGCCCCAAGATTTAAAATATCAAGGAGAAGATACCACGGTCGTAATTGGAAACAACACTACGATCAGGGAGTGTGCCACGATTAACAAAGGTACTTCTGACCGTATGAAAACCGTAATTGGAAATGATTGTTTGATCATGGCATATTGCCACGTAGCACACGATTGTTTTGTGGGCGACGGATGTATCTTCAGCAATAATTCAACCTTGGCAGGTCACGTGACCATAGGTCAAAATGTTGTTTTGGCCGGAATGGTGGCCGTACACCAGTTCGTGTCCATTGGAAACCATGCCTTTGTAACAGGAGGTTCCTTGGTACGTAAAGATGTGCCTCCTTATGTAAAAGCCGCAAGAGAGCCACTTTCTTATGTAGGGATAAACTCCATTGGATTGCGCAGGAGAGGTTTCGAAGCCGACAAGATTCGAGAGATTCAAAACATTTACAGATTACTGTATCAACAAAATTATAACAATTCCCAAGCGGCATCCATTATTGAAGCTGAGATGGAAGCAACTCCTGAAAGAGATGAAATTCTTCAATTTATCAGAGATTCGCAGCGTGGAATTATGAAAGGATATTTCAGTTCAAATTAAAAATTTATGGCAAGTACTTCCGATATAAGAAAAGGGTTGTGCATTAGGTACAACAACGATATTTACAAAATTATAGAGTTCCTTCACGTAAAACCAGGTAAGGGCCCCGCTTTTGTACGTACCAAATTAAAAAGTGTGACCACGGGTAAAGTAGTGGACAATACATTTTCCGCAGGACATAAGATTGAAGATGTCCGTGTAGAAACACGTTCGTACCAGTTTTTGTACAATGATGGGGAAACTTATCACTTTATGAACACGGATGATTATACCCAGATTGCTTTGCAGAAAGATGCTTTGGATGCATCCGACTTGTTGAAGGAAAGCGAAGTGGTGACCATAATTTTCAACGCAGAGGATAACAACCCGCTTTCCGTTGAAATGCCAGCAAGTGTTGTATTGGAAGTAACCCATACCGAACCAGGAGTAAAGGGAAACACGGCAACCAATGCCACAAAGCCAGCCACTGTGGAAACGGGAGCAACGATCAATGTGCCACTTTTTATTAACGAAGGTGATAAGATAAAGATCGATACAGAGAAAGCAGCCTATTTGGAACGAGCCAAAGAGTAGTCTCAAATGAAATTCCCTAGAACCTATACATTAAAAGAAATATCGGAGATTATTGATACCGACTTTATCGGAGATGAAGATTTCCCTGTTTTGGGCATGAATGAAATCCACGTAGTGGAAAAAGGGGACATTGTATTTGTAGACCACCCCAAATACTATGACAAAGCTTTACAATCCAGTGCCACGATTGTCCTCATCAACAAAGAGGTGGATTGTCCCAAGGGCAAAGCATTGTTGATTTCCGATGATCCTTTCAGGGATTTCAACAAATTGACCAGACATTTTAAACCTTTTGAAACTGCAGCCTCATCCAAGGCGGATTCTGCCAAAATCGGGGAAGGAACGATAATTCAGCCCAATGTTTTTATTGGTAACCATGTTAAGATTGGTAAAAACTGTGTGATTCACCCCAATGTTACCATTTATGATGGGTGTATCATTGGTGATAATGTAACTATCCACGCAGGCACCGTTTTGGGAGCCGATGCTTTTTATTATAAAAACAGGCCCAAAGGTTTCGACAAACTCTTGTCCGGAGGGAACGTGGTGATTGAAGACAATGTGGATATCGGAGCTGGATGCACTATTGACCGCGGTGTAACCGGGTCAACAACCGTAAAGGAAGGGGCAAAACTTGATAATCAAATTCAAGTGGGCCATGATACAGTGATCGGAAAAAAATGTTTAATAGCCTCCCACGTAGGCATTGCCGGTTGCTGTATCATTGAAGATGAAGTGACCCTTTGGGGACAAGTTGGAATTACTAGTGGAGCCACTATTGGTAAAAAGGCTGTCATTTTGGCCCAATCAGGCATATCTAAGTCTCTTGAGGGCGGTAAAACCTATTTTGGTTATCCGGCAGAAGAAGCACGGGAAAAATTGAAACAAATAGCATCCATCAAAAAGATTCCAGAAATCTTGCAAAAACTGAAAAAGATTTAAGAAATCAATAGATAAAAACTTTAGTAAACCATATTTTTGTATCTCTACATTAAGTTAAATATATGAGCGTCTTAGTAAACAAGGATTCAAACATAATTGTACAAGGATTTACCGGTAGCGAAGGAACCTTCCATGCCGAACAAATGATTGAATACGGAACCAACGTGGTTGGTGGTGTGACCCCCGGAAAAGGTGGTCAAGAGCATTTGGGAAAACCAGTTTTCAACACAGTGGAAGAAGCTGTAAAAGAAGTTGGTGCCGACACCACGATTATTTTTGTTCCGCCCGCATTTGCTGCGGATGCCATTATGGAAGCTGCCGATGCAGGAATTAAAGTAATCATCACAATTACCGAAGGTATTCCAGTAGCGGATATGGTAAAGGCCAACGACTACATCAAGGATTTTGACTGCACATTGATTGGCCCAAACTGCCCAGGTGTAATTACCCCAGGAGAGGCCAAAGTTGGTATTATGCCAGGATTTGTCTTTAAAAAAGGGAAGGTAGGTATCGTTTCCAAATCTGGAACCTTGACTTATGAGGCGGCTGATCAAGTGGTTCGTCAAGGGTTGGGAATTACTACGGCCATTGGTATAGGTGGTGACCCCATTATCGGAACTACAACCAAACAAGCTGTTGAGCTTTTGATCAACGACCCAGAGACCGAATGTGTAGTTATGATTGGAGAGATTGGCGGTCAATTGGAAGCAGAAGCTGCAAGATGGTATAAGGAAAGCGGTAGCAAAAAACCAATTGTTGGTTTTATCGCTGGTGAAACTGCTCCAGCAGGACGTACCATGGGACACGCTGGTGCCATTGTAGGTGGTAGTGACGATACGGCGCAAGCCAAGAAAAAAATTATGCGCGATTGTGGTATCCATGTGGTGGATTCACCAGCCGAAATTGGCGTAAAAGTAAAAGAAGTGGTTGGGTAACCAACCGTTAAAACCATTCTAAATCCCGTTTTATGCGGGATTTTTTTTCGTCTAAACATAAAACAACAACTATATTTGACCAGTTTTGGATTTTGAACCTAAAAATAGTTCTAGGTGTCAGTTCGAGTGATTTTGAGAAACCAAAAATCGTATCGAGAACTTTTTAGATGAAAATTTTGTTTCTCGATACAAATTTTACTCCTACTGCCGTGAAATCCACTCGAAATGACGAATTTTAGTAAACCGGATAACAACCAATATTTTGGTTAATAACAATTCAAACACAATCATTGTATGAAATGAGCCATATCAATTTTGGACACTAATAGAGGTGTTAATTGGCGAATTGCATCTGACAGTTAAAAACAAATAAATATCCATAGATGAAACTTTTGGAAGGGAAAAACGTAATCATAACAGGAGCCAGTAGGGGAATTGGTAAAGGAATAGCCGAAGTATTTGCAAAACACGGTGCCAATGTGGCATTCACCTACAGTTCTAGCGAAGCTCCAGCCTTGGAATTGGAAAAAGAACTGACCCAAATGGGCGTAAAAGCCAAGGCCTATAAAAGTAATGCCGCCAGTTTTGAAGAATCTGAAGCCCTTGTGGCCAAAGTTTTGGAGGATTTTGATGGCAAAATCGATGTACTCATCAATAACGCAGGTATTACCAAGGATAACCTATTGATGCGAATGGGAGAGGACGATTTTGATAAAGTCATCGAAATCAACCTTAAATCTGTATTCAATATGACTAAAGCTGTGCAACGAACCATGTTAAAGCAGCGCAAAGGCTCCATTATCAATATGAGTAGTGTGGTTGGTGTTAAAGGTAATGCCGGACAGACAAACTACGCAGCTTCCAAAGCAGGGATGATTGGTTTTACCAAGTCCGTAGCATTGGAATTGGGATCCAGAAATATTCGTTGTAACGCCATTGCCCCAGGTTTTATCGAGACAGAAATGACCGAGAAATTGGACGAAAAAACTGTTCAAGGTTGGAGAGAAGGTATTCCATTAAAACGTGGAGGAAGCCCTGAAGATGTGGCCAACGCTTGTGTGTTCTTGGCGTCGGACCTATCTGGCTATGTAACAGGACAGGTATTGAATGTTGATGGTGGAATGTTAACCTAAATGAATGGATTTGAGCACGGTACTACTTATTATTTTAGCAGTCGTTGCCGCGCTTACCATAGTTTATTTTCAATACTTTTATAAAAACCCAAGAAAGGGTTCGCTAAAGATCATATTGGCCGCATTAAGGTTTGTCACCTTATTTAGCGGCCTTTTACTTTTGATAAATCCAAAGTTCGTTGGCAAAGATTATTTTGTAGAAAAAGCAAACCTGATTCTGTTGGTGGACAATTCCACCTCAATGGAAGAGGCTACTTCTTATGCAGAAATTTCGGAGGCCATTACACAAATCAAACAAGACGATGCTTTAAATCAACGTTTTACTATCCATCAATATGGGTTTGGGAAAACAATCGAAGCAATGGATTCCATCCACTTCAATCAATCAAATACCGATATTTCAAATGCACTTTCCACGGTAAATGATGTTTTTGTAAACGGAAACAATGTGATTGTTTTGTTTTCAGATGGTAATCAAACACTCGGCAGAGACTACGAATACATCAACTTAAATGAAAAATCAACCGTAAACCCGGTTGTAGTGGGCGACACCACGCAGTACGAAGATATTTCAGTTGGACTTATCAACGTAAATAAATACGCCTTTTTACGGAACAGCTTCCCTATTGAGACTTCCATTCGGTACCAAGGTTCAAGACCTGTTTCAAGTACAGTCACTATTTCCATTAACGGAAAGAGGGTGCATCAAGAGCGAGTCAATCTCAACAGCAACAAGAGCAGTCAAACCTTAAATACCTTGATTGAGGCGCAGAGTGTTGGCATCAAAACCATCAAAATTGAGGTGAATCCGCTGGAAAATGAACGGAATACAGCGAATAACTCCAAAGAAACGGCTATTGAAGTAATTGATGAAAAAACGAATGTGATTGTAGTTTCCGACATACTACATCCAGATATTGGAGCACTCAAAAAAGCTATCGAATCGAACGAACAGCGTTCCGTAACCTTGGTAAAACCCATTACGGAGCAGTCCATTCTTGAGGAATCCGACCTTATAATCCTATATCAGCCGAATCGGAATTTTAGGAGTGTTTACGAGTTTCTGGAAAATTCAACCTCCAATTACCTCACCATAACAGGAAGCAAAACCGATTGGAACTTTTTAAATAGGGCACAAGAGAGTTTTACCATTTCTGGCAGTAGGCAACCAGAAGAAATTTTACCAATATTGAATAACGCCTTTGGGTTATTTGGTTTGGGCGATTTTTCCGTGGATGGGTTTCCCCCGCTAAAGGGTACCCTTGGGGACATTCAACTGAACAAGAATAGCGAAATACTGATGTTTCAGCAGTTGCAGGGCATTACTTTGGATAAACCCTTGTTCACTATCCTTACAGAAGGAAACACAAAAGAGGCGGTACTATTTGGTGAAGATCTCTGGCGCTGGCGGGCACAAGTCTACCGGAATGATCAAAATTTTAAAAAATTTGATGACTTCATAAATAATATGATGGTTTATTTGGCATCCAATAGACAGCGGAGCCGATTGGAGTTGGATTATGAACTAGTTTTTGACAACGCCAGTGTGGCCAAAATTAGAGTTTCGTATTTTGATGAAAGCTACCAGTTTGATTCCAATGCCAATCTTTCCATCGCTATTAAGGGTAAGGACAATGATTTTTCCAGAGTGTCCCCTATACTTTTAAAAGGTTCTTTTTATGAGGTGGATTTGAGTGATTTGGAGGCTGGGGAATACAATTTCACCGTTACGGTCCAAGATGAAAACCTAAATCGTTCGGGTACCTTCCGAATTCTGGATTTCAATCCAGAAAAACAATTGATTTCTGCGAACAATCAAAAATTGGAGCGATTGGCTCGGAAAAACAAGGGCAAAAGTTACTTTTTAGATGGAGTTAAAACCCTTATAAACGACTTAACTTCTTCAGAAGAATACCTCCCTGTTCAAAAGAGCAGGGATAATGTTGTATCTTTAATAGATTTCCGTATTTTACTCGGACTGATGATCTTTTCCTTAGCATTGGAATGGTTTATCAGAAAATATAATGGATTAATATAAATCAAAATACAAATGGATAGATTACCAAAGATTGCGTTGCCGGCACTGGCAGCGATTATTTTCTTAATTATTATTATTTCAAAATCTGCTATTACCATTGGATCAGGTGAGGCCGGTGTGCTTTATAAAACCTTTGGAGGTGGTGTAGTTACCGATGAGCCACCACTGGGTGAAGGGTTTCACTTGGTAGCTCCATGGAACAATGTCTTTATTTATGAAGTTAGACAACAGGAGGTTTTTGAGAAAATGCAAGTACTTTCCTCCAATGGATTGGAAATTAAGCTTGATGCCTCTGCTTGGTTTCAACCTGAGTATGAATCCTTGGGAAAATTGCACCAAGAAAAAAGTGAGCTTTACAAGGATCGTATCCTTCTTCCAGCAATACGCTCTGCTGCGCGAAGTGTTGTGGGAAGATACACACCTGAGCAACTATATTCCAGTAAGAGGGACGCCATCCAACAAGAAATTTTTGAAGAAACAAGAAACATTGTTGGCGATCAATATATTCAATTGAACCAAATTCTTGTTAGGGATGTTACACTTCCGCCAACCATAAAGGAAGCCATTGAGCGCAAGCTGAAGCAAGAGCAAGAATCCTTGGAATACGAATTTAGATTGATCACCGCCGAAAAAGAAGCTCAAAAAGTTCGTATTGAAGCCCAAGGTAAGGCGGATGCCAATAAAATATTGAGCGCCTCTCTTACCGATAAAATATTGCAGGACAAAGGCATAGATGCCACCCTAAAGTTGGCGGAATCACCAAATGCTAAAGTCGTGGTGGTAGGTTCAGGCGATGATGGATTACCATTAATTTTGGGAAATAACTAAATATCCCTTTTTTGATATAAAAATATATCCTATTTTTGGACCATAATGAGAAACAAAAACACACATCATCATTTTTATACTTGCCCTCAAGCGAGATAGAAATGTATTGTTGTTTTTAAAATATATTCTAACCCGTTTGAGAAATCAAACGGGTTTATTTTTTGTACCCCTTTGGTTTTTCGGACAAAACGATTGAAAAATGACAAAAATTAGAATTGCTGTTCAAAAAAGTGGCCGTTTAAACGAGGATTCCCTCAAAATTTTAAAAGATTGTGGTATTTCCATCGACAATGGAAAGGACCAGTTAAAAGCAACTTCTCGTAATTTTCCTTTGGAAGTGTTTTACCTAAGAAATGGTGATATCCCACAATACCTTAGGGATGGAGTGGTAGACATTGCCATTATAGGCGAAAATGTGCTCATTGAAAAAGGAAAGGATATTTCCATTGCGGAGCGATTGGGTTTTTCTAAATGCCGGGTATCCTTGGCAGTTCCAAAAAGTGAAGCCTACAATTCCATCAAGGATTTTGAAGGTAAAAAAATCGCAACCTCTTACCCGAATACGGTCAAGGATTACTTGGCATCCAAAGGTGTTACGGCAGATTTGCACATCATTAACGGTTCTGTGGAAATCGCTCCCAATATTGGATTGGCTTACGGTATTTGTGATATTGTTTCCAGTGGAAGTACCCTTTTCAAAAACAACCTGAAAGAAGTTGAGGTGATGCTGAAAAGTGAAGCTGTACTAGCGGTATCACCGACCATTTCCGAAGAGCGTAAAGAATTGCTGAAAAAAATCCAGTTCAGGATTAAATCGGTGCTTCAAGCGCGTCAGAACAAATATGTGTTGATGAATGCTCCGAACGATAAATTGGATGAAATCATTGCAATTTTACCGGGAATGCGAAGCCCCACGGTATTGCCCTTGGCAGAAGAGGGTTGGAGCTCCGTGCACACTGTAATCAATCGCGAAACTTTTTGGGAAGTGATTGATGAGCTGAAACAAGCCGGTGCAGAGGGAATTTTGGTTTGTCCTATCGAAAAAATGGTACTGTAATGCAACGTATCAATTATCCACAGCCAAAAGAATGGGACGAAATACTAAAACGTCCCACGCAAACTGTTGCCGATATTGAAGAGGTGGTCAACAGTATTTTCAGGGAGGTACAATCGGATGGTGACACCGTAATCAAAAAATATACGGCCCAATTTGACAAGATTGATTTAGACTCGCTAGTCGTTTCCAATTCAGAAATTCAGAAAGCTAACGATTCTGTTTCGGATGCATTGAAACAAGCCATCAATCTGGCCAAATCGAATATTGAGAAATTCCATGCTGCCCAAAAAACAACTAAGGTTGAAGTGGAAACAATGCCCGGGGTAGCATGTTGGCAAGAAAAGCGGCCCATTCAAAAGGTAGGGTTGTATATTCCGGGCGGTACAGCACCACTGTTTTCAACCATTTTAATGTTGGCCATACCCGCTAAACTGGCAGGGTGCAAAGAAATTGTGCTTTGCAGTCCACCAGACAAGAAAGGTGAAGTCAATCCAGCGATTTTATATACCGCCCAATTGTGTGGGGTAACCCAAATTTTTAAAGTTGGCGGCATTCAAGCCATTGCAGGGATGACCTTTGGAACGGAAAGCATTCCAAAAGTCTATAAAATATTTGGCCCAGGAAACCAATATGTGACGGTTGCAAAGCAATTAGCTACCAAATATGGCGTAGCAATAGATATGCCAGCGGGACCAAGCGAGCTTTTGGTGGTTGCGGATGATTCAGCCAAGGCTGCTTTTGTAGCTTCGGATTTGCTCAGTCAAGCAGAACATGGAGTTGATAGTCAGGTAATCCTGGTTTCTACTTCAGAAAAATTGATTAAGTCCGTTGAAGAGGAGATCGAAAGTCAACTACAGCAATTGCCTAGAGCGGAAATAGCTAGCAAATCAATTATCAATAGTAGGCTAATTTTGGTCAACAATGACCAAGAAGCTTTGGAACTTATTAATGAATATGGTCCAGAACACTTTATTGTTTGTGTGGAAAATGAGGATTATTACCTCGAGAACATTCAAAATGCCGGATCTGTTTTTATTGGAAACTATACGCCGGAAAGTGCTGGTGATTATGCTTCTGGCACCAATCACACCCTGCCCACCAACGGTTACGCCAAGCAATATAGCGGCGTAAATTTGGATAGCTTTATGAAGAGTATAACCTTTCAGAAAATATCAGAAAAAGGCATACAAGGCATTGGAAGCGCCATAGAATTGATGGCAGAGGCAGAAGGCCTGCAAGCACATAAAAATGCAGTAACCCTTAGATTAAAAAGTTTGAAATAATGGAAGGGTTTAATTTAAACAAAATAGTTCGAGAATCGGTTCGTAAGCTGCAACCATACTCTTCTGCACGTGACGAATATGTGTCCGATGGTTCGGAGATGATTTTTTTGGATGCCAACGAAAATCCGTTCGATAATGGGGTCAATCGCTATCCAGATCCGTACCAGCGAAGCCTTAAATCGCTTTTGGCGGAGCAAAAAGAATTGTCGGAAAGTCAAATTTTATTGGGTAACGGTAGCGACGAGATCTTGGATTTAATTTATAGGGCGTTTTGTGAACCCAATCAGGATAACATTATCACTTTGCCGCCTACTTATGGAATGTACAAGGTACTTGCTGGCATCAATGCGGTAGAGAACAAAGAAGTTTTGCTAACGACAGATTTTGAACCGAATGTAAATGAAATTTTAAAAGTTACAGACTCCAATTCCAAGCTTCTTTTTATCTGCTCGCCCAACAACCCCACTGGAAACTCCTTCAAAAAAGAAAGAATTGAGAAGTTGTTGGAATCCTTTAATGGACTGGTGGTTATTGACGAAGCATATATTGATTTTTCAAAAGATGAAAGTTGGTTGTCACAACTTAAAACATATCCGAACTTGATTGTGACCCAAACGCTATCCAAAGCATATGGATTGGCAGGTATCCGATTGGGGATATGCTATGCATCGGAAGAAATAATAGGTATTTTGAACAAAATCAAACCACCCTATAACGTAAATCAACTAACACAGCAACGAGCTTTACAGCGAGTATTGAATCAAGATTTGGTCGATCAAGAGGTACAGCAGATTCTTTATGAAAGAGATGGATTGATCAAAGCATTGGATAATCTGGATTTTGTAAAAGAATTATATCCAACCGATGCCAATTTTGTATTGGCTAAAGTGGATGATGCTAACAAACGTTACCAACAATTGCTTGAAAAGCAAGTGGTGGTGCGTAACCGAAGTACGCAACCGCTCTGTGAAAATACCTTGCGATTTACCGTGGGCACACCAGAAGAGAACAAAAAATTGATAGCCATTTTAAAAGAAATGAAGTAATGGGCAAAAAAGTACTATTTATTGATCGGGATGGGACGATGATCAAAGAAACTGCCGATGAGCAGATTGATGCCTTTGAGAAGCTAGATTTTTATCCCAAAGCTTTTACCTATTTGGGCAAAATTGCCAAGGAATTGGATTATGAATTGGTGATGATCACCAACCAAGATGGGTTGGGTACCGATATTTTCCCTGAGGACACCTTTTGGCCGGTTCACAATTTCATCATCAAAGCTTTTGAAAATGAAGGGGTAGTTTTTGATAAGGTTTTTATAGACAGAACATTTCCAAAGGACAATGCAGATACCCGCAAACCAGGCACGGGAATGTTGACTTCCTATTTTTCTAAGGAATATGACTTGGAGAATTCCTTTGTGATCGGTGACCGATTGACGGACATGGAATTGGCCAAAAACCTCGGAGCCAAAGGAATCTTTATCAATGATGAAACTCATCTGGGCACTGGAGAAATCACGGTAAAACGCGAAGAGTTGGATGAAAATATTGCATTGGAAAGCAATGATTGGGAGAAAATCTACGAGTTTTTAATACTGGAAAACCGGGTAGCGGAAATATCCCGAAAAACCAATGAAACCGACATTAAAATCAAGATAAACCTTGATGGAACCGGAAAGAGTGACATCAACACAGGTTTAGCATTTTTTGACCATATGTTGGACCAATTGGCCCGACATGGACAAATGGATTTAAACATTAAGGTAGATGGGGATTTGGAAGTAGATGAGCACCATACCATTGAAGATACTGCTATTGCTCTGGGTGAATTGTTTTCTAAAGCTTTAGGTAACAAACTCGGTATAGAACGCTATGGTTTTGCTTTACCCATGGATGATTGCCTCGCACAAGTAGCTATTGACTTTGGAGGTAGAAACTGGTTGGTCTGGGATACCGAGTTCAAACGTGAAAAAGTGGGAGATATGCCTACCGAAATGTTTATGCACTTTTTTAAATCGTTCACCGATGGAGCCAAGGCGAATTTGAACATCAAAGCAGAAGGCACCAACGAACACCATAAAATCGAGGCTATTTTCAAAGCTTTTGCCAAGTCCATAAAAATGGCGGTGAAGCGCGATGCGGAAAAAATGGTTTTACCATCAACTAAAGGAATGCTTTAAATGAAAATTGTAATAATTGATTATGGGGCTGGAAATATCCAAAGTATCATGTTTGCCATAAAGCGGCTAGGCTACGAAGCGGTTTTGAGTCACGAGGCCGATGAAATCCGAAATGCCGACAAAGTCATTTTTCCAGGAGTTGGAGAGGCCAGTTCAGCAATGGCCAAATTAAAGGCTACGGGCTTGGACAAGGTGATTCCAACATTAAAGCAACCTGTTTTGGGCATCTGTTTGGGTATGCAGTTGATGTGCCATTCTTCCAAAGAAGGAAATACCGAAGGTTTGGGCATCTTTGATTTGGATGTAGTGAAGTTTTCCAACAACGTAAAAGTGCCTCAAATTGGATGGAACCAGATTTCAGACTTGAAAAGCAAGCTTTTCACCAATATTCCCGAGAAATCCTATATCTATTTGGTGCATAGTTTTTACGCTCCAATTGGAAAAGAAACAATTGCCACATCGGAATATAATGTGGAATATAGTGCCGCTTTGCAGAAAGATAATTTTTATGGCGTGCAGTTTCACCCCGAAAAAAGCAGTGATGTCGGCAGTGAAATCATGAAGAACTTTTTAACCCTTAGCTGATATGGAGTTCTATATTTCAACGGATAAGGACAAATTAGATATTGAAAAGGTTCACACTGAAGTTTCATCCACGTATTGGGGAGAAGGAAGGACCAAGGAGGAAACACTTCTGACCATCGAAAAAAGCATCTGTTTTGGAATGTATGATGAAAATGACCAACAAATTGCTTATGCCAGAATGATGACGGACGCATTGGTTTTTGCCTATATCATGGATGTCGTTGTCTTTGACCCCCACAAAGGCAAAGGACTTGGAAGAAAACTAATGCAATATGTTTTGGATCGTCCCGATGTAAAAAGGGTAAATACGGTGGCACTTAAAACATTGGACGCCCATAGTTTTTATGAAAATTTAGGCTTTAAAAGAGTGGGAGATTCAGAGATGTGGATGTCCATAGACCGAATAAAATACGATTAGATAATGAGATTGATTCCAGCTATAGATATTATCGACGGAAAGTGTGTTCGTCTTTCCAAAGGGGATTATAATACCAAAAAAATCTATAATGAAAACCCCTTGGAAGTAGCCAAAGAGTTTGAGGCACATGGTATTCTGCACCTTCATTTAGTGGATTTGGATGGGGCAAAATCCAAACACATTGTTAACCATAAGGTATTGGAATCCATTGCATCAAAAACAAGCTTACAAATTGATTTTGGCGGTGGTTTAAAGTCTGATAAAGATTTATATATCGCTTTTGAAAGCGGTGCGCATCAGATTACTGGAGGCAGCATTGCTGTAAAGGACCGAGAAACATTTTTGGGCTGGTTGAAAACCTATGGTCCCGATAAAATTATTCTAGGGGCCGATGCCAACAACGAAAAAGTGGCTGTATCGGGCTGGCAAGAAGAATCGGATTTAGAGTTGATTCCTTTTGTACAACAATATCAATCAGAAGGAGTCCAATATGTTATCTGTACCGATATCAGCAAAGATGGAATGTTACAGGGACCTTCGTTCGACTTGTACCAAAAAATGCTGTCAGAAACCAAAAAAGGCTTAAATTTAATTGCCAGTGGAGGCATATCCTCCTTTGACGAACTTCCCAAACTTGCTGACATTGGTTGTAAGGGCACAATCATTGGCAAAGCCATTTATGAAGGCAAAATCAGTTTAAAGCAATTGGAACATTATATTCTTGAAAATGGATAAAGAAAAAGAACTCCAGGAAGAATTGGTTTGGAACGCAGGGTACCGTATGAACGAAAGCCTACGCATGATCAAAATTTGTCTGGAACAGTTGTCGGAGGAGCAGGTTTGGGAGCAACCCAATGAGTCGAGTAACAGCATCGCCAATCTCATCCTTCATCTATGTGGAAATATTACCCAATACGGGATTGCGTCCATTCAAAATTTGGAAGACACCCGCCAACGTGATGAAGAATTCACAACGAAATCAAGCCATAACAAAGCGGAACTCATCAAAATGTTGGAAGATACCATTGATGAAGCCAAACGAGCTATTTATGATGCCCCGCTCAAAGAACTTTTACGCAAAAGAAACGTTCAGGGCTTTAACTTTTCTGGAATCGGGAACATCATTCACGTAACAGAGCACCTGTCCTATCACACGGGACAGATTGCCCTATGGACCAAAATTTTGCAGAATAAAGATCTAGGTTTTTATGGCGATGTAAACCTGAATGTGAAAAATGAAACTAAAGATTAATAATGCTAGAACTACGTCATGCTGAACTTGTTTCAGCATCTCATCAAAATAGATAAATGAGACCCTGAAACACGTTCAGAGTGACAACAACTCTTTTACTTATGGTTTTATAACTAAAATTAAATGCTTACAAAAAGAATTATACCCTGTCTGGATATCAAAAACGGAAGAACCGTAAAAGGCATCAACTTTGTGGACCTCCGTGATGCTGGCGACCCTGTGGAATTGGCAGAAATTCACGCTAAAGCAGGAGCCGATGAGTTGGTATTTCTAGATATTTCTGCGACCGAAGAAAAACGCAAAACCTTGGCCGAATTGGTTTACCACGTAGCAGAGACTATCAATATTCCCTTTACTGTGGGCGGAGGAATTTCATCCGTAGAAGATGTTGATATTCTTCTTAAAAATGGTGCCGATAAGGTTTCCATCAATTCATCGGCGGTAAAAAGACCTGATTTGATCAATGAACTGGTGGCTAAATTCGGTTCGCAATGCATTGTGGTAGCCATTGATGCCAAGCAAATAGACGAACAATGGAAAGTCCATTTGGTGGGAGGGAAGGTACCAACGGAACTGGACCTTTTTGACTGGGCCAAGGAAGTGGAAGAACGTGGAGCAGGTGAAATTTTGTTTACTTCCATGGATCACGATGGCACCAAAAATGGTTTTGCCAATCAAGCTTTGGCTGAATTGTCAGCATTGGTCAATATTCCTGTGATTGCATCGGGTGGTGCGGGAACCATTTCACATTTCACGGATACTTTTAAAGATGGAAAGGCTGATGCAGCATTAGCTGCCAGTGTTTTTCATTTTAAGGAAATCGAAATCAACACACTTAAAAAAGAATTAAAGGAAGAAGGAATTCCTGTGAGAATATAAAATTCACATCTCGACGCTTCTTCGATTGCCCCTTCGACTGCGCTCAGGGTGACAGCTCAGGATGACATCTCGATGTGACAGCTTAAGAAAAATTTACAATGCAAATAGATTTCAATAAAAATTCAGACGGACTTGTACCAGCAATCATTCAGGATGCAACAACCAAAAACGTGTTGATGCTGGGGTATATGAACCAGGAGGCGTTCGAAAAAACCAAGGAGACACAAAAAGTCACATTTTTCAGTCGTTCCAAACAACGCTTATGGACCAAAGGCGAGGAAAGTGGCAACTTTTTAAACCTAGTGGATATGCAGGTAGATTGTGATAACGACACCCTTTTAGTGATGGTAAATCCAATAGGTCCTACCTGTCACAAAGGAACGGATACTTGCTGGGCCGAAGATAATGTTCAAGGTTATGGTTTCTTGTCAACCTTGGAAGGTGTCATCGAATCCAGAAAAAATGACCAAGAGAATCCGAATAGCTATGTAGCCTCGTTATTTCGCAAAGGCATCAACAAAATAGCACAGAAAGTAGGAGAGGAGGCCGTGGAAACGGTAATCGAGGCCAAAGACAACAACGAGGAACTTTTCCTGAACGAAAGTGCCGACCTTTTATTTCACTACCTCATTCTGTTACAGGCCAAGGGTTATTCTTTGAATGATATTGCCCAAGTTCTGGAAAAACGACATTAAACAAATCCGTTAAGTTTTTTGTAAACGTTTAGCCTTTACAACGAAATACCGTAAATTTATGTAATGGCTATGAACACAAGAAAAGGGTTTCGTTTTACCAATTACGAAGCACCGGACCAAACTCCGTTCGAAAAACTCTTCGAGATTTTTCAGGAACTAGTTACCCATACTTCAGGTGATGTGGAGGAGGCTTTGGACTGGCTTCGCGAACTGGACAAGGAATATGAACTTACCGATGACGATTACACCATTGACGATTTTATAGAAGACCTAAAAGCCAAGGGTTATATCCGTGAAGAATTCGATATGGATAATCCCCAAGGTGGAGAAGGCGAAGAAGGTGACGAAAATGGTGGGGGTGGAAATCTTTCCATTACCTCCAAACTGGAGCGAATGCTTCGCCAACGGGCTTTAGACCAAATATTTGGTAAAATAAAACGTAGTGGTTCGGGTAACCATAAAACGGGGAAATCAGGTAAAGGAGATGAGCATACGGGAGATTTCCGTGAATACCGTTTTGGGGATTCATTGGAGCATATCAGTATGACGGAAAGCCTCAAGAATGCCCAAGTCAACCACGGATTGGACAACTTTTCACTGAGTGAAGAGGATTTGGTGGTGGAGGACACCCAGTATAAGGCTCAGATGAGTACCGTGTTGATGATTGATATCAGCCACAGTATGATTCTATACGGTGAAGACCGAATCACACCCGCTAAAAAAGTAGCAATGGCCTTAGCTGAACTCATCACAACAAGATATCCTAAGGATACACTTGATATTTTGGTTTTCGGAAACGATGCTTGGCCCATCCCCATCAAGGACTTGCCTTATCTGCGAGTGGGGCCGTACCATACTAATACAGTGGCCGGACTTCAATTGGCGATGGATATGCTCCGCAGAAAACGGAATACCAACAAACAGATTTTTATGATTACGGACGGAAAGCCATCATGTTTACGGCTCCCGAACGGTGATTATTACAAGAACAGCGTAGGGTTGGATGAATACATTGTGGAAAAATGCTACGCAATGGCCCAACAGGCAAGAAAACTTCATATCCCCATCACCACTTTTATGATTGCAGAGGATCCTTATTTGATGCAATTTGTGCGTGAATTCACCAAGGCAAACAAGGGAAAAGCCTTTTACACAGGACTAAAAGGATTGGGCGAAATGATTTTTGAAGATTACGAGCAGAACAGAAAAAGAAGAATTAAAGGATAACACAACATATGAATTTGGACCATACCAACATAAAAACGCTAGGTGAACTGAAGTCAGCGGGATATACTAGCAGAAGCATTAAGGACGAACTTCGAGAGAATCTTTTGGAGAAAATATCCAACAAAGAACAGGTGTTCGAAGGGGTTTGGGGTTATGAAAATTCCGTGATTCCAGAATTGGAAAGAGCTATTCTTTCCCGTCACAACATTAATTTATTGGGATTGCGTGGACAGGCCAAAACGCGTTTGGCCCGTTTGATGGTACAGTTGTTGGACGAATGGATGCCGATTGTAGAAGGTTCCGAAATTCACGACGACCCATTGGAACCCATTTCTCGATACGCCACCGAGCTGATCAAAGAAAAAGGCGATGACACACCTGTTAGCTGGATACACCGAAGTGAACGTTTTTACGAAAAATTGGCCACCCCAGATGTTACTGTAGCCGATTTGATAGGTGATGTCGACCCGATTAAAGCGGCCAATCTTAAATTATCATACGCGGATGATCGCGTGATTCATTTTGGGATGATACCGAGGGCCAACCGTTGTATTTTCGTAATAAACGAGCTTCCCGACCTTCAAGCGAGAATTCAAGTAGCGCTATTTAATATATTGCAAGAGGGAGACATACAAATTCGTGGGTTCAAACTTCGTTTGCATTTGGATATTCAGTTTGTATTCACTGCCAACCCTGAAGATTACACGAACAGGGGAAGTATTGTAACCCCGTTGAAAGATAGAATCGGCTCCCAGATTCTTACCCATTACCCAGAAAGTATCGAGATTGCCAAGAAAATTACCAAGCAGGAAGCGCAGTTGGATAAACGTCAGTCCGATTTTGTACATGTCCCTGAAATAGCGATGGACTTGTTGGAACAAATCAGTTTTGAAGCTAGAAATAGCGAGTACGTAGATGCAAAAAGTGGGGTAAGTGCACGTATGAGCATTACCGCATTTGAAAATTTATTGAGTACCGCCGAGCGCAGGGCCATTGTTGCTGGAGACAGAAAAACATCAGTTCGTCTCAGTGATTTTATGGGCGTAGTGCCATCCATCACAGGAAAAATAGAATTGGTTTACGAAGGAGAACAGGAGGGGGCAGGTTCCGTAGCCGAGAATTTGATAGAAGATGCAGCAAAATCTTTATTTCCGAATTATTTCCCTAAAATTGATAAGCTTCAACGCAAAGAAGAAGAAAACGAATATGATGAACTGGTCAGTTGGTTCTTTGAAGGGGAAGGGTTTGACCTTTTGGATGATGAAAAAGAAGATGAGTATAAATCCAAATTGGATTCCATTGCTCCATTGAACGATCTTTTAAAGGAATATCAACCGGATACACCCAAGGAAGACTCCTATTTTTTGAAAGAATTATTGCTCTGGGGACTGGTGGCACATAAAAAACTTAGCAAACACCGCTTTCAGCAAGGGTACCAGTTCAAAGATCTCTACGGAAGCTATATTCGAGGACTCTAAACTATTGCCAAATATTTAGGTTGTCGTTATAGTTTTCAAAATTGTAGACACCCACATAGCGCTTTCTCAACCAAAAGGTGTAAAGCGTTAAAACAGGTAGAATACTGTGCAGTACCACTGAAAGTGTAGCTATTGGTTCAAAGGTTGCAGGTATTATATGGGTACCGTAAAGCTCTAACGAATTCAACACGGTGATACTGTCATATATTTTGAAAACATACACGATCATTATGGCGTAAAGTACGTACTCAATGTTTCGCATTTTAGGGTCCGGTAACTCATCCTCGGTAATTTTGAACCAAACAACGTAGAGATACAGAAAATGTATCGATGTGAGTATGGGGAATATGTAGTTGTCTACCTTTAGAAAGTAGAATTGGTTGGTGTAAGCACCATAAAAGCTCAATATAATCAAGGTTAGCAATACAGCCACGCTGGCCAATATGTTCCTTTTCCAGGTGATGATTTTTGACAAGGTATTCATCTTAATCTTAGATTTGGGACTAATTTCAGTCTAAAGAACGATTTTTTATGGCAACTATTTTAAAGAAATCGATGACCCGCAAACAATGTTGGATAACCTTAAAAATCCTATGTAAAAGTCGATAAATTAAAGGTGTGCTAAAGTTTTGAATCAGAAATATGCTGGCACTTGATTACAAAATGACATTTTTTAGTCGCTCTTACTTTTTCATAAAGACAAGTTCAGAAAAACTACTCAAATAAATCAGAGGACAGGTAACGATCGCCACGGTCACAAACAATAGAGACGATTGTACCACTTTCCAAGGTTGCTGCAAGCCGTAATGCCACCGTAGCAGCTCCGCCACTGCTCATTCCAGAGAATATGCCCTCTTCTTTGGCCAATCGCTTTGCCATTTCTGTGGCATCCTTTTCGCTGACTTCCATAACAGTATCCACCTTGTCGGGATTAAAAATTTTGGGAAGATATTCTTTGGGCCATTTTCGTATTCCCGGAATTTTGGAATCGTCGGTAGGTTGCACACCTACAATCTGAACCATTGGGTTCTGTTCCTTCAAGTAAGTGGAAGTTCCCATTATGGTTCCCGTAGTGCCCATACTGGATACAAAATGTGTGATTTCTCCATCCGTATCTCGCCAAATTTCTGGGCCTGTGGTTTTGTAGTGTGCTTTCCAGTTGTCATCATTGGAAAACTGGTTCAACATTTTAAACCCTTCTTCTTTGACCTTGGCCTCGGCATAATCCCGAGCACCTTCAATACCTACATCAGCTGGTGTTAAGGTAACTTTTGCCCCGTAGGCGCGCATAGTCTGTACCCTTTCTTTGGTTGAATTTTCGGGCATGACCAACTCAATATTCAATCCAAAAACACCTGCAATCATGGCCAGACCAATTCCAGTATTTCCACTGGTGGCTTCGATAAGTTTGGTTTCTTTGGTAAAATCCCCACGTTCCAAGCCACTCTTAATCATGTTGTAGGCAGGTCGGTCTTTCACACTTCCTCCGGGATTGTGTCCCTCGAGCTTAAAAAGAAGTTTTACATTGGGGTTGGTGTTCAATACTCTGGACTCCACCAAAGGGGTATTTCCGATAAGGTCTAGTATACTGTTAGACATTTGGGGTTGTCTTTATTTTAATTTCAGGTTTGTGATAAACAGTTGAGTTCGCAGGAACGGACGAGGTAATCCAGGCATTACCACCAATAACGGAATTGGCGCCCACAACGGTGTCACCGCCTAAAATGGTAGCATTGGCATAGATTGTAACATTATTTTCTATGGTGGGGTGACGTTTTGTTTTCTCCAGATTCTTGGCCACATAAAGCGCTCCTAGCGTAACACCTTGATAAATTTTTACGTTATCATGAATCACTGCAGTCTCACCAATAACAACGCCTGTAGCATGGTCAATAAAAAAGGATTTTCCGATTGTTGCTCCCGGGTTAATATCCACACCAGTCTGTCTATGTGCATATTCGGTCATCATACGTGGAATCAAAGGAATTCCCTCCTCATACAGTTCGTGCGCCAATCTATAGATAGCAATGGCATAAAATCCGGGGTAGGCCATATAAATTTCCTGAATGGAAAGTGAGGCAGGGTCGCAATTCAATATAGCCTCAGCATCCAAATTCAAATTTTCTAAAATTTGTGGTAAATGGGAAATATAATTGTTCCAAAGCTCTTCGCTTGGTTTCTCCAAATCCCAACAAGCCATATCCATTAGCTTATTGAACTTTTTCTCTAACAATTCCAAGTTAACGGCTACTGGAGTGTTGGCATCAAATAAGGTATAGAAAAGAGTATCGGTAAAATCTTCAGTTTCCTGCTTTAATCTATAGTCCAAATATGGCAGTTTTTTATGCCTATTGAGTTCAGCTATGATTTTTTCCTTGTCCATACTGTGCTTTATTGTCTTAAAATTAGATAAATCCTTACCATACCCATGAGAAAAAGTTAACTTTAGTTTAAAAATAACATATTATCGGTATATGGCATCCAACGTTACGATATCCAAAGAAGTTTTTGATTTTTTGACCGAACTTAAAAAGAACAATAATAGAGATTGGTTAGAAGCACACAAACCTGCATTTAAGAAACATAAATCCGATATAAAATTATTTCTTGAGGCTGTCAAGGATAATTTGAACCATCACGATGAGATTGAAAAAATGAAGTTGTTTCGTATTTATCGTGATGTACGTTTTTCTAAGGACAAAACACCGTACAAAGCTCACTTTGCCGGTTCTTTTTCTCGTTTGGGCGCCCATTTACGGGGAGGCTATTATATGCACATAAAACCGGGCGAGTCTTTTTTGGCCACTGGATTCTGGGCTCCGAACAAGGAAGACCTTTACCGGATTAGAAAAGAACTGGAAATGGATGCTTCAGAATTTAGGGGGCTTATCAACCAAAAGGAATTCAAAACAATTTGGGGCGAACTTAGTGGGGATGAAGTAAAAACCGCACCTAAAGGTTTTGACAAAGAACATCCTGATATCGACTTGATCAGAAAGAAACAGTTTGTGTTTGTGCGGAACTTTACCGACAAAGAAGTGCTGTCCTCATCTTTTTTAGAAGAAGTGGACAGGTCTTTCAAGGCCATTCGCCCTTATTTTGATTTGATGAGCGATATCCTCACCACCAACTTAAATGGAGAATCAATTTTGGAATAAGGCTTCTTCTTCCTCCAAAAGTTGAATCTGATCCTTTAGCCGTTCCACCACCATATTCATCATCCGTTTGTTAAGGGCGGAGGAATTGGTAATGTAATCTTGGTACTCCTTTACCGTGAACTGCCCAATGATCATTCCCTTTAGGGAATTCCTAAATTTGATATCCTTTTGGATAGCGCGCCCAATGTAATGGAACTTTTTCTCCAAGGAAAGTTCGTAAAAAACACCCTTGTGCTTGTTCGCATAATTCTTGAATGCCTCTACCAGTAAATCGTTTTGGAGTTTAATTACAGGACGTAGGGTCTTGTTCTGAAAATGCTCGTTAAAACCCATTTGACTGTTAAAATGTGACTCTGGAATACTTGGACGAATGTCCAACCTACGGTCGGATTGTGAATCCATGGTTGTGATTTTTAATAAAATTACAGAATGATGAATCGCACACTTGTAAATATGGCAATAGTTGTCAACGATGTTATGAACAAAGACAACAAAGATGTTTCTGGGAAATTTAAAGTAATTTGGAAATCCAGTAAATGATTAGGCTTAGCACACAGATGGAGAATTCGAGCATAACCCAATACCTGAATATCTTGGAGACTTTAAAAAATGTGATAGAAAATGACATGCCTAAAGATAACAATTTATTATTCAAGTGGTTCTAAATCAAAAGTGTACTATAGAAAAGTAATGTAAGTAATCTAAAAGATTCATTATCTTCGTTCTTAAAAATGTTGATTATGAATATTCAAACGGAAAAAATCGAATTGGTAAAAATGTTGTTGAACACCAACGACCCTAAGATTATTCAATCCATCAAACAAATTTTTAAAAATCAGGGGGCAGCAGATTTTTGGGATGAATTGACTACCGAGCAACAAGCAGAAATAAATCAAGGGATTTCTGAAATTGAAAATGGAGATGTTGTTGACTTTGATTCGTTTATGGTAAAGCATAGATAAGAATGAGCAGAAAGGTCAAGATTTCTAAAACTGCGGAAAAGAAAATCTCAGAACTCTTAGACTACTTACAGGAAAATTGGTCGTTGAAAGTTAAGTCGGATTTCGTTGAAAAACTGGATAAGTCCATTGATTTAATCAAGAGTAACCCTAAGATTTTTCCAAAATCTGACAAAAAATCAGGATTACATAAATGTGTGATTTCCAAACAAACCACCTTATACTACCAATTTAATTCCCAAACGATATATATAGTTACAATCTTTGATAACAGACAAAATCCCTCTAAACTAAATAAGGAGATAAAATAAAAGGTTAATAACTTTTTGAAAACTATTGACCTGATTCCATGATGGTTGAAAAGGAAATTTCTATTTTAGTTTTGTGGAAGTAACAACTTGGATAGAGTTTTTTACTAGCCTTCTGGAATTTGGCAAAGCACTTTTGGAATTCTTCAAAGATTATCCTTTAGCTATTGCATTATTCAAAAATCCTATATCCTTTTTAAAAAAACCTATTCGGTCAACATGCGAAAAAATCATTAATAAAAAAAATAATTTTTCACGGTACCATATAAAAAAAGCCCTTTTTTAATTTCAGATATCACATCTTAAAAAAAAATCTTGTTATCGATGAAATATAGATTCCTCATCATTAACAACACCATATAAGTTGAAAAAAGCCCCTCCAAAATGGTAGGGGTTTTTATTTGGAGTCACCTTTCCTAAACTTTACCTTTATTAAATAAAAAGATGTCTTAATGAAATTCGGCAAAGTTGACCACCCAGAACTTATAGATTTTACCATCCCACCGGACCATCAGGAAACTCCAGTAGTCCTGAAAAAGAACAAAACCGGTGCTGATACCAAGGTTTTTGTAGGCTGTGCCAAATGGAACAGGCAAGAACTCAAGAATTTCTATCCAAGAGGCACAAAAGATGAGTTAGCTTACTATTCTACACAGTTCAACAGTATTGAACTCAATGCTACTTTCTACCGCATCTTTCCTGCGGAACAGTATGAAAAATGGCGGGACAAAACACCGGAAGGCTTTAAATTCTTTCCAAAAATGACCAATGAGGTAAGCCACCTTCGCCGAATGAACGACAAAGCGCTGGAAGCCGCGGACCGCTACTTGGAAGTAACATCATTGCTTGGAGAAAAACTCGGGACCATCTTTTTACAGATGCACAATAACTTTGGCCCAAAAAACTGGGATAGGGTAGTGCGCTTTGTGGAATATTGGCCCAAGGAGTTTCCACTGGCCATGGAGTTTCGGCACACGGATTGGTTTACGGACGAAAAAGTCGCCCAAGAACTCTATCATTTATTGGAAGAAAACAACATTGCCAATATTTTGGTGGATACCGCAGGCAGGCGTGACCTTATGCATATGCGTTTGACCAAAAACGAGGCTTTTGTACGCTATGTGGGTGCCAATCACAAATCGGATTACACCCGTTTGGACGATTGGATAGCGCGTTTATCCACCTGGAAATCCATAGGGCTGGAGAACATCCATTTCTTTGTGCACCAGAACCTTGAATTGGAATCTCCCTTGCTGTCAGCCTACTTTATTGAACAACTGAATGCCAAAATGGACTGTGACTTACACATTCCAAAGACGACCTTGCCCCCTGAAAAGGGACTGTTCGATTAAAGAGACAAAAGTTCAATAATTCGGTGATCAGTAGTCGGAAGTCAGTAAACAGGAAGCAGAGGATAGCTGTTCAGAGTTTAATATTAGGAATTGGAAAAAAACTCAGGACCAGAGATTCTTCGCTTTGCTCAGAATGACAAAAAGAACCTTCGCGATAATTTGTGCCCATTAGTGTCGGGTTCAACGAACAATTATCAATTGTCAGTTCTAGAACGGTCAAAAAGCCATACCCTTTTACAATTCATCCAATAATCCAAAAACAGCTTCTTACCAAAACCCCTCACAAGGATTTGTCCAATTAAAAGGGCCTTAATTGATCAAGTTTAGAATCTTGGGCATTCAAAATTATTTACTCCATATTCGGCGACCAACAAATATTTCAATTTCGTAATTCGCATAAATTAAACAGGTTAACAAGAAAATCTTCAAAGGATTGGGCTAACTTTGTAAGAGAATTCTAAAAGTTTCAACTATGCGATTTCATACAAGAAAATGGGTAAAGCCAGAGGATTTGAACGCCAATGGAACGCTCTTTGGAGGTAAAGTACTTGCCTGGATAGACGAAGAGGCTGCTTTGTACAGTATTATTCAACTGGAGAACAAGAAAATTGTGACCAAATATATGTCCGAAATCAATTTTATGAGCACCGCCAAAGAGGGGGATATCATAGAAATTGGTATCGAGGTGATAAAATTCGGGGTCACCTCTATCTCGCTTAACTGTGAAGTAAGAAATAAGATGACCCACGAAAGTATTGTTACCGTAGACAATATTATTATGGTCAACCTAGATGAAAATGGCAATTCCAAGGCCCACGGGAAAACGAAAATAGAATATGTTAAAGACCGTTTGGCCAAAAAGGAAAAAGAAGAGGAAAAGTCCGCTTCTTAGTTTAAGGTTTTGGCCACGGCCTGAACCTCGTCCAACACTCTTAACAGGTTACCGCCCCATAATTTGGCTATTTCCTCTTCGGTATAGCCCCTTTTTACGAGCTCCAGGGTAACATTGAAGGTTTCAGAAGCATCTGACCAGCCTTCTATACCACCACCTCCATCAAAATCGGAGCTGATACCTACGTGTTCAATTCCAATCAAATCGACCATATAGTCAATGTGGTCCACAAAATCCGATACGTTCACTGCAGGTGGTGCATTAGGGTCGGTTTCGGCCTTTTCTTCACCTATACTCATTACTTTTCGGTAGTTGGCAAAGAATTCCTCACGTTGCTCATCGGTCAACGAAGAGAACTGAGAACGCTCATACCAAGCAATGTCCAATGAATCGGCTACTTTTTTATAGACTTCGCTCATATAAGCGGAACGGGCTTCGTGCTTTTCGGTGTTCAAATACGAACTGAAGGCAACGGTTTGTACCACACCGCCATTTTCTTTCATCCACATCAATTGCTCATCATCCAAATTACGGCTATGGTCGCAAAGAGCCCTTGCCGAAGAGTGCGAAGCTATAATGGGAGCTTTTGTCAACTCGACCATCTTTTTCATAGCTTCTTTGGATGGATGGGAAACATCGATCATCATTCCAACGCGGTTCATTTCCGCCACGGCTTCTTTGCCCAAATCACTCAGGCCGTTGTGCATCCAAACGCTGTCCTTTTCTCCTGTATTTGAATCGCTGAACTGACTATGCCCGTTATGGGACAACGACATATATCGCGCACCACGTTTATGGTATTCTTCAATTTTGGATAGGTCTTCACCGATCGGGTAAGCATTTTCCACACCGATCATCGCAACTTTTTTCCCTGCCGCCACAATTCTTCTAACATCATCCGAAGTCAATGCTAACTCAATCTGGTCCGGGGCAATGCCTTCGCACAACTTGTGAATGGCTTCAAATTTGGAAATGGCATTCTCGGAGGCTTTGGCGTAGCCTTCGGCTGTCAAGGTGTCCTGACCCGTATAAACGATTAGCCATGCAACATCCAGTCCACCTTCTTCCATTTTCGGAATATTGATTTGAGTTTCCAGTCGTTGTGTGTAGTTGATACTGTCCGTAAAATTCTGAACGTTGATATCGTCGTGCGTATCAACCGTAATCACCGAATCGTGAATCCTTTGGGCTTTTTCCTCCAAGGTCTCGGTCTCTTCAGGTTTCTTTTCTCCACAGGAGATCAATAATGTAATACTTAGGAATAAATAAAAATATTTCATGGTTGGTTTTTTACACATACAAATAACGCAATTTGACAACAAAATATAGGCACTACGAAACAATAAATTGTAAAACCTCGGTATTATCAACACTTTTAGAATGATTAATAACCTTATACCGCAAAAAATTGGGAACACGTGAATTGTTAACGTATTTGGAAAAGCTCGAGATAGGGTTAAGTTCATTTTCTTATGAGGAATTGGGAGTTGTTGAGGCAGGTGAGCTTAAAAAATCCTTTGAGATGTTCAAGTTTGGATTGGAGAGCAAAGTATTTGGAATATCAGAAATTAAACAACTCGAAAGTATCTACGAAAAAGTAGGGATCCAAAGCCTGGACAGTAAACGTTTCACCGAATCTGATGCCACAAAGTTTTTGTCGCTCATAAACAGCTTGGAAAAAACAACATTGTCCAACGGTCAAAAAGAAATTGTGGAAGCGCTTAAAAAAATGGTGCAAAACACAAAGGAAGAAAATCAAGATTCTGTTAAAAATACAGACTGTATGGCTACCGATTTTGAATTCATAGAAAAAAGCTTGCAAGCTGGGTTTGCTTCCCAAAAAGTTGATTTGAAACCTGTACTTGAAGATTGTATGGGGCAAATGGAACTGTTGGAGGAGCTCGTTCGCATGTTCAAGCAAAATATATTTGAATTTATTGGCAGTTCCAAAGTCAATCTTATGAACGAGAATTTTGACAAGCTGCAGCAGTCCTGTCAAAAAATGATGCCCTCCCTGCGTATGATGAACATTCACGGCCTATTGGAAGTGGTGCAACAAATTTCGAGACTTTGTAAAACAGATAAGGATGTAAAGCACCTTACTTTTTTATACGATCAGTTTCTTCAAGAATATCCGCGCATTCAGGAGCAGATAGATTTTGAGATGGAAATGTTCCGAACTATGTGAAAACACGTCAACCATGGCAAACAAAGAACTCCCCAAATACCTGCAAAGCATATTTTACCCTTTGTTCAAACACGCCAAGGACCTTGAATGTCAATTGATGTTGATGGACGAAATGTTGGAAGTAGGGGACAGAAAAGAAATTCCTTTTCTTGCCGAGTTGGAATCCCATGAAAACCCCAAAATAAGCAATAAGGCTTTTGAAATTAAAAATGAGTTGCAATCCAAATTGGGGCTTATGTCCGAAATAGAACGAAGGCGATTACCGATGAACCTTTGCTTTATTTATGATGAATTCAACATAAGGCCAAGCAAGGTGGACAAAGATCTGGACTTTGAGATAGAACTGGACATTTTAAACATGAAACAGAAGTAGAGTTTCACCACCCAAAGTGGGATTTTCACCACATTTTACGATTTTAAAATAATCTTTAAAATGAATTAACGTTATACCTAAAACCCCGACAAATAAACCAAAGATTACCATGTTATACGATACCTACGGCGAAGAATACCTGGCATTTTTACAAGAACTGAACGAAATTTTGACAGTTAACGAACTTGCCGAACTTGATTATCTATAGTTGACCAACACCCCAAAATTTGTTACCATGAAAAACCATAACAAAGAAAACACCGCTTACTTGAACTTTATTCAAGATTTGAAAGACATGCTCACGGACTTTGATATTAGTCTTTTGAGCAAATCCTAAGTTTAAGTGAATATCATGGAAAAGGGGATGTTGCTCGCGCAACATCCCCTTTTTTATTATCTAGTTAAAGGTTAAAACCATGCCTTTATCTGTAGGCCTGCTTTACTTTTACTTTGGTTTCTATGAATTTTATAAATGTTTCCCTTTCTAGTCTCCCCAAGGGGGAAATGTTTCCCTCATTTGGAGGAATTAAGGGAGGATTTTACCCTAAATAAGACTTCAATATCTTACTTTTTGAGGTGTGCCTTAGTTTTCTAATGGCTTTTTCACGGATTTGACGCACTCGCTCCCTGGTCAAATCAAAGGTACTACCAATTTCTTCCAAGGTCATGGAAGGTTGGTCTCCGATACCGTAATATAGTCGAACCACATCGGCTTCTCTTGGAGAAAGTGTGTCCAAGGCCCTGTTTATTTCAGTGTTCAAGGACTGGTGCATCAAACCTTTATCTGGTTTTGGTGAGTCACCGGCATTCAACACATCGTACAAGTTGGAAGTTTCTCCCTCTTTTAGAGGGGCATCCATGGATACGTGTCTCCCTGTATTTTTTAAGGATTGTTTTACTTCGGAAACCGTCATGTCCAATTCCTTGGCTATTTCTTCTGGAGATGGTGGACGTTCGTGCGCCTGTTCCAAGTAAGAAAATGTCTTTTTTATCTTGTTGATGGATCCAATCTTGTTCAAGGGCAATCTAACCACACGGGACTGTTCTGCCAAGGCTTGCAAAATGGATTGGCGAATCCACCAAACCGCGTAAGAAATAAATTTAAATCCCCTGGTTTCATCAAAACGCTTGGCGGCTTTAACCAGTCCAACGTTCCCTTCATTGATTAAATCGGGTAATTTAAGCCCTTGATTTTGATATTGTTTCGCCACGGAAACCACAAATCTAAGATTGGCATTCGTTAATTTTTCCAAAGCAGCTTGGTCTCCGGCCCTGATCTTCTGTGCTAGCTCAACTTCCTCTTGCGCTGTGATCAAATCGATTTTACTGATGTCCTGCAAGTATTTGTCAAGTGATTTCGATTCTCGGTTGGTGACCTGTTTAATGATTTTTAGCTGCCTCATTCTTATATCTGGTTTATAAGTGTTTTAAGCTTTCATTATACATTATAATCTCCATTTTTCCAAGTGCAAAATGTTATTGTTATCAAAATGTTATGAGTACCAGACCAAAAAGGACGAAAAATCATCTAAATATGGATTGTTGATACTATTTTGATAGAAAAGCTTTTGAGTATTGGTCTCAAGCACAAAAAACCCCTAATTTTGTAAGGTTTTTTATTTAAGAATCCATAATGCCATTTTTCCTTTGGAAGTAAACAAAACCATTAAGAAGAAAACTTTATACGATTATCAGGAAGAAGACCTGAACAAAATCTTCAAACACTTGGAAAAACTTCCTACGGGCACCAATATTTTGTACCAATTGCCTACAGGAGGGGGTAAAACTGTGGTTTTTTCCGAGATTACCCGAAGGTTTATTGAGCAGACCGGAAAAAAGGTGATGGTGCTTACCCATCGTATTGAGCTCAGCAAACAAACCTCCAAAATGCTCAAAGGATTTGGAGTGGCCAATAAAGTCATCAATAGTGAAGTCAAGGAACTTTATGATCAGGATGACTATATGTGCTTTGTGGCCATGGTGGAGACCTTGAACAACCGTTTGCAAGAAGAAAAGGTCAAGATCAATAATATTGGACTTGTCATTATTGATGAGGCCCACTACAATTCCTTTAGAAAACTCTTCAAATATTTCGAGGATGCCACGATTTTGGGCGTAACGGCAACACCGTTGAGCTCCAACATCAAACTCCCCATGAAAGACAATTACAAGCATCTGATCATTGGGGAATCCATAAAATCGTTGATCAGCAAACAGTTCTTGGCCAAGGCCAACCTATATAATTATGATGTAAGCCTTAGAACACTTAAACTGGGGATTAACGGGGATTACACCGTAAAATCTTCAGATGAATTCTATAGTGCCCATAGTATGTTGGGGAAATTGCTGACCGCCTATGAAGAGATTGCGAAGGGTACCAAAACACTGATTTTCAACAACGGTATCAACACCTCGCTCTATGTTTACGAAACCTTTAAAAAGGCAGGATACAACGTGCGGCACTTGGACAATAAAAATACGGCCACGGAACGAAAGGAGATATTGGAATGGTTTGCCGAAACCCCGGATGCAATTTTAACCTCTGTGAGCATACTTACAACAGGATTTGATGAACCTACTGTTGAAAGTATCATATTGAACCGGGCCACGCGTTCCCTCACGCTTTATTTTCAGATGATCGGGAGGGGCTCCCGGGTATTGCCCAATAAAGAGGAGTTCAATGTTATTGATATGGGTAATAATATTGCCCGTTTTGGACCGTGGGATGCACCGATAGACTGGCAGGAAATCTTCCATTTCCCTGACTTTTATCTGGAGAACATTAAAAATGATGAGGAGATTGAGCGCGAATTTGTCTATGAAATGCCGGACGAGTTGCGCGCCAAGTTCAGTAAGTCCGACAATATTACGTTTGATGTAAAAGCCGAGTACAAGAAAATATTTGCCCAAGGTCAAAAATCCAAGATGGTGCTCGAAAAAAGTATTGAGCAGCACGCCCAAATTTGTGTGGAAAACAGTGAAGACGTGTTCGACGCCCGAATTTTGGCCAAAGAGCTCAAGGACGAGATTTCCTTTAGGGTAAAACAGTATTCCTATTGCATTATGAACAACACCAAAAATTACAAAGAGTGGTTGGAGGAAGATTATGAGCGTAAATTGCGTTCCAGTATTTCCAAAATGTTTGCAGCAAGGATGTAGGACTGGTTAGCTGGATTATTGGAAAATAGACATAAGATTCAAGACGCAAGACTTCAGAGGTTAGTTTTAATAGTTTTGTTTTTTGGATTTGCTTACCAGTAAAGAAGAGTGTCCTGTATCTTGGTTCCTAAATCCTTATTCTTGAACTTGATACTTGTCACATCGAGCGCAGTCGAGATGCCTTCTTCCGAGAAAATTGGTGTCATTCGTGTCAAACACAGATATTGCTTCTTGGATTGCTTACCAGTAAAGAAGGGTGCCATGTATCTTGGTTATGAAATCTTTATTCTTTTACTTGAGCTTGAAGTTGCACTTTAAGTACTTTTACCCGTATGTCGAAAAAAATCCTTGTTATTGGTTACGTATGGCCCGAACCAACCACCACGGCCGCCGGATGCCGTATGTTGCAATTGTTAGATGCTTTTTTGACCTTCGGTTACGATATTACCTTTGCCAGTACCGCCAGTAAAACTCAGTATAGTCTGGATTTAGCAAAGTTAGGCGTTCAAGAAGTAGCTATACAACTCAACCATTCGAGTTTTGATGAGTTTGTAAAAGAATTATCGCCCAATGTGGTACTGTTCGACCGTTTCATGGTCGAAGAACAGTTTGGATGGCGCCTTGCAGAGTTTGCCCCGAATGCTTTACGTATTCTAAACACTGAAGATTTGCACGCCTTGCGCAAGAGTAGGGAAGAAGCTCATAAAAAAAACCGACCCTTTAGGATTAAAGATTGGAAAAACCACCCAACAACATTAAGGGAAACGGCCAGTATCTACCGTTGTGATTTAAGTTTGATGATTTCCAGCTACGAAATCGAAATTTTGCAGCACGAACTCCACATTCCTGCCGAGTTATTGTTCCATTTGCCCTTTATGGTCGACTTTTCGGAAATATCCAAGGATAAATTAGCTCCGTTTGATAAGAGAAATGGGTTTGTGAGCATTGGGAACGGGAAGCATACCCCAAATATAGCTGCTGTTAAGATTTTGAAGCACGATATTTGGCCAGGCATACGAAAGCAATTGGCAAATGCTGAAATCCATATTTATGGCGCGTACTTACCCCAAGAAGTCAAGGAAATGCATCATCCTAAAATCGGTTTTTATGTTAGCGGTTGGGCAGAAAACCTTGATGTGGCGCTCAAAGGTGCCAGAGTATTGCTTGCTCCACTAAAATTTGGTGCAGGAATCAAAGGAAAACTCTTGGACGCCATGCGTACAGGAACCCCAAGCGTAACCACCACCATCGGTGCCGAAGGTATGCACGGCGAGCTTCCTTGGAACGGAATCATAAGCAATGATTGGGACAGGTTTGTCCAAGCTGCGGTAGAGTTGCACCAAAAACAGGAATTGTGGGAAACAGTGCAAGAGAACGGCATCCAATTGCTTCAAAAACTTTATGATAAGGAATTGCTGCAAAACCAATTGACAGAGCGCTTACAGCAACTAAGCAAAGCTTTGGAAATCCATCGAGAACATAATTTTATCGGGAGGATGCTACACCATCAAATCCTGGCCAGTACCAAGTATATGGCCAAATGGATCGAGGAGAAAAATAAAAGGTAGTTTTTATGGTATGTAAACTGCATTATATTGCGCCAGCTTCATTTACAGCTTTTCTGGGAGAAGTACCCTTGCCATGTTGACCGATAATTTCATCTGTAGTTATTCCAAGATAAGTTTCTAGTTCTTCCAACCAAGGTCCTATAATTCCCTAATGATTCTCCTGATTTCCTTATTTTAAGTTGCTTCCAGCAAGCCCATCAACATACAAAAGTTTCCCTTTGTACTTTGTCGCATAAACTTTCATAATTGATAAATAGGCCTAAACATATTTAGGCAATCTTTCGATTTTAGCCTCTGTCCAATTGCCCAAAATTCATTCATAAAAACATGATTTAAAATCGAGTTAGGAAATATTGCATATAATTATAAGAAAATACTATGTCTATTCTACATACCTAATTATTTTAAACCGCCTCTTTTTTCTCACTCAAATACTTCCAATACCGTTTGGGTACATGTTGCGTGTGCAATTTAGGGTTGATTCGCAATGCAATGTTGGTACTTTTAAAATAATCATTCCACAGGGTTTGGTACTTGTATTCCTCGCTGTTAAAGGCATTACTTTTCATGGTTTTGTTATGGTGGATATCCTTTAAATTCAAGGACACCATTTCCACATGTTCCAAATCGTAATAGATGCCATATTTGCGCTTTACGTCATAAATCAACCATTTTTGGTCCGCGTAGCGGTCACGAAAATGCTTTGATATTAAAGGTAAAACATCAAAATCGGGTTCAATGTTGGCAAAATAAATATCGTCTTTGGTCAACTGGAAGCGAACAAAGGCTTCCATACGATGTTTTTCGCGACTCACCTTTTTAGCCAATTGTGCAATATGTAGTACCGTACTATCAGAATAGTCCAAATACTTCCGGTTTTGTGTCCTCATTAGCTTTTGAATATAAGTATAGAGCATCATTTCCACACCTTCCGCTTCGCTCAAAAAAGCAAAGTACACGTTGGATATGGCATTATTGCTCTTGTTACGGATGCCGTTCCAGACCCGTTTGGCCTTCTCTACATGGGTAAACACGGTTTCCGTCTCCGAAAACAAACCACTTTGAGATTCATTGTTCTTTTGAATGTCGGCCACATTGATTTTTTCATCAAAGGCGACGAAAACGGCGGTCAAAAATCCATTAAAACTACCGTCATAAATTAAGGTTGTTGAAGTGTTCATAACGTTTACGTTTTTTACCTCTCAAATTCCTTCGACTGCGCTCAGGATGACAACTCGAGGTGACATTATTGTATATAGTTCCCTTGCTAATTGAACAATGACAATTGCGTACTGTACTGATTCCGAAATTTTCCGGATGAATTTTGCAGAATCATTCCCTTTATTTTCTCCGCATCCAAGTCACGACGTTCCCAGTTGCGGGATTCGCAAACCATAAAATATTGGGCACGGTTGAGGGCCACCCCTATTTTTTTGAGATGGTCCCAGTTCAGTTTCCTAAATTTTCTAGCATTTATTATTTTATCCACAGACCGCATTCCAACTCCCGGAATTCTAGCCAAAAGATGCTTATCCGCCGTATTCACGTTCACAGGAAAATGATGCAGGTTCCGCAAGGCCCACGAAAGCTTCGGATCCACGTCCATGTCCAAGTTGGGGTACTGATTGTTCAAGATTTCCCCTACGGAAAACCCGTAGAATCGTAACAACCAATCGGTCTGGTACAATCTGTTCTCACGCAACATGGGAACTTGTGAGCCTATGGCCGGCAAGCGGGAGTCATGGGTTACGGGCACATATCCTGAATAATATACCCGTTTCATGTTGTATGTTTTGTAATAATAGGTTGCCGAATACATAATATCCTTATCCGACTCTCCTGAGGCGCCCACGATCATTTGAGTACTTTGGCCTGCCGGTGCATATTTAGGAATGTTCTTAATGACTTTTCGTTCCGATTGGTAGCGTACGATTTCATTTTTCACCTTTTCCATCGGTTTGGTAAAATCTTCATGCTTTTTATCGGGTGCCAGCAATTTTAAACCAGATATCGTGGGTACTTCAATATTTACGGAAAGACGGTCGGCGTAGAGACCCGCTTCGTACATCAACTCATCGCTCGCACCGGGAATTGATTTCAGATGGATATAGCCATTGAAATTCTCCTCTTCCCGCAGTTTTTTAGCAACGGACACCAAACGCTCCATAGTGTGGTCAGGGCTTTTGAATATTCCAGAACTCAAGAACAAGCCTTCAATATAATTTCTGCGATAAAAATTGATAGTGAGGTCAACCACTTCCTGAACCTTGAAGGCAGCCCTTGGTACATCGTTACTTTTTCGGGTAACACAATAAGCACAATCAAAAATGCAATGGTTGGTCAACAGGATTTTTAACAAGGAAACGCAACGCCCATCTGACGTATAGCTATGGCAAATTCCCATTTTGGAAGCATTGCCCAAGCCCTTATTCTGGTTGGTTCTGTTACTTCCGCTGCTGGCACAGGAGACATCGTATTTGGCAGCATCTGCCAAAATGTTCAGTTTTTCGCGTATCCTATCAAAATTCATAACTTGGAAATATTCCAATCAAATATATGGATATATTCCAAATATTGGAAATAATCCATAAATATTTTTGGAAATAATCCAAAACACCTATATTTGGGAATAGATTGTCTTTATCATTGCTTTTGAGATCAATATGCTGCAAAATGTCTCGACTGCGCTGGACATGACATTATTGACTTGATGATGGAAAATGAAATAACCTTAAAAAGATTTACCGATATCCGCAGGGAGCTTGGATACACGCAAACCGAGTTTGCCAAATTATTGGGCGTGAAGAATACCACGGCCGATATTGAACGTGGGAGAACCAAATTATCTGGAAAGGTAGTTTCGGAACTCTTGCGACAATTCAAAATAAACCCGTTGTGGTTGTTCGGTGAAAGTGACCAAAAACATTTGGACACTTCCAAGACCAGTGTTATTCCGAAAGTGGTTACTGTTGATAATTCCGATAACGATAACATGGTGATGGTAAATGCCAAAGCTGCTGCAGGATATCCGCAGAACATCTCCGACACTAGCTGGTATCGACAATTGCCCGCTTTTGATATGCCGATTCCAGAATTCCGAAATGCCACCTATCGTGGTTTTCAAGTGGAAGGGGACAGTATGTTGCCAAATCTGCGACCCGATGATTGGGTATTGGCACGGGCCATTGAGCATATTGATCATGTGAGCCCCAATAAAATGTATGTGGTGGTGCTTCAGGACTCCGTGATGGTAAAGAAAATTGAACGGAAGCCCAATTCCAACAATATCACTTTGGTTTCCTTGAACGAGACCTATCCGCCCTATGAAATCAAACCCTTTCAAATCCAAGAAATTTGGGAGGTGAGCAGCAAACTAACTTTTAACGTAGATGCTACCACCGAAACAGGCTTGCTGAAACAGCTTCAAGAATCGATGGAGGAGTTAAAAAGGCAGATTGCAAAATAAGAACATTTAAAAACCAGTCCCCATGGTTTTGGTTTGAATTCTCATCAAGTAATTATGGGCGGTCATATAAAGTACCGAGCCATCATCGCCCCAGGTGCAATTAGCGGTACGTTGTCCGGTAGCTATACGTCCCAAAAGCTTTCCTTCGGGGGTTATGATCAAAATTCCGCTCGGTCCTGTGGAGAAAATAGTTCCATCTTGCGCTACCTTAAGGCCGTCCAAAGAACCTATCAACCCTTCTTTTATCAATGCTGAGGCATCAAAAAATATTCGCCCTTCATCCAGAGCGCCATCATTTTTGATGGTGTATGCCATAATGTACGGAGCATTTGAATCCGATTGGTTCACATAAAGCGTTTTTTCGTCGGGAGACAAAGCCACACCATTCGGCCGTGCAAGATTATTGACCACCATATCGACCTTGCCATCCGTAGCGATTTTAAATACCCCAAAAGCATCAATTTCTCGCATTTCTGAATTTTCCTGTTGAGGTAGCCCGTAAGGCGGGTCTGTGAAATAATAGGACCCATTCGAAGCTTGCACAATATCATTTGGGCTATTGAAACGTTTTCCTTCCCACGTATCGGCCACCGTTATTTTTCCACCTTGCGACAGGGGCATACGCGATATTCTTCGGTCCCCGTGTTCGCAGGCTATCAATTCACCATTATTGTTTATGATCAATCCATTGCTTCCAGGCTCCCGTCCATATGGTAGAATACCAGTGTAGCCGGAAGGCTTTAAGAATTCAGTGATTCCTACCCCTTCTTTCCATTTAAAAATGGTGTTTTGGGGAGCATCCGAAAATAACAGAAACCCACCATCTTTGACCCATACAGGTCCTTCCGACCAGATAAAGCCATCTGCCAGTACTTCTACTTTGGCGTCTTTATCGACATAATCAAAAAAAGCGTCGTCCAATGCCACTAGCTTGCCTGTGATCTTTTGTTGCGCAAAACACCCTAAGGCTGTAATACATAGTAGAAGCGTTAAGTTTTTCATTTTTAAAATTTATATAAATATAAAACTATAGCTGAACCAAACTATGGTTTATTCAGGCAGATAGGGTATCCTTTATGGCTCTTGCTAAGTTATCTGCTGCAGGGGGATTAAGGCGGAACCACAGTTCTGGCTCAAAAATTTCCAGCTCGGCCAAGGCCCAATTGCCATTATTGTCCTTAAAAATATCCACTCTGGCGTATATGGGCAGCTCAGGAGCGGCATTTACCACACTTTTGGCAAAGGATATTTGCTCTTGGTCCGGAACATAGTCTTGCACCGTACCACCAAAATCATCTTGAACCCTAAAATCCCCCGGTTTGGCAATTTTCAACACGGCATGCGTGTACTCCCCGTTAAAAATCATCATGGAAATTTCTCCCTCCAAAACAATTTTCTGCTGGAATTCCTGAAGCATCATGGCCTCTTCTGTTACCAATTTCCGAAAGATGTCCTCGTGATCGGCAATCTCATCCTTTTCTATTTTATAAGTATGACGTGCTGCTCCAGAAACACAGGGTTTCAGAATATAGGTATCGGCGTTAAAACCTTTGCCCGATTTTGCCTTGGCCACTGCTTCGGCAAGGGAGATTTTTGAACCCTTTTCCAAAAAAACCGTTTTGGGAACATTTATCCCCGCTTTTGATAAATCGCTCAAATAATGTTTATCAATATTCCAATGGATCAGTTCTTTGGAGTTGATAAACGTTGTTTTCCTTGCGGTTGTTTCCAACCATCTGGAAAACTCTGGATAACGATCAAAATAGTCCCATGTGGTTCTAAACAGGGCATATTTGGTCATCGACCAATCAAAATCGGGGTCATCCCAGGATTTACGGGTAGCTTTAAGCCCTAACTTTGTCAAGGCTTCTAAAACCAGTCGGTCTTCTTGAAGCACATTTTCAATATAGGGCGTTTTCGTTTTTGGAGCCACGTAACGATGGTCCGTTAAAACAACAACATCATATTTCATAGAGTAAAAAAATTAATATCCTACAGCAGTATCATCACCTCTTTTGTCTGCTCCCCCTTCCAATTTTCCGTTGGGCAACACACGAATCGCGTCTACTTTGCCTATAATGGGCGTTCGCTCTTCATTAATGATGTATCCTTTGGATTTTAACGCTTCCTTGAGCTCATCCGAAAAACCTTCAGGCTCAAAAATTACCATATCGGGCAACCATTGGTGGTGGAATCGAGGGGCATTAACAGCTTCCTGCATACTCAAGTTGAACTCGTATACATTAAGAATGGTCTGGGCAACTGCCGTAATAATGGTAGATCCACCGGGAGTACCTACAACCATATACAATTTCCCGTCTTTTTCCACGATGGTCGGTGTCATACTGCTGAGCATACGTTTTTCTGGTTGAATATTGTTCGCTTCGGCACCGATAAGTCCAAACATATTGGGGACGCCCGGTTTGGCGCTAAAATCGTCCATTTCGTTGTTTAGGAAGAACCCAAGCTCAGCACAATACAACTTGGAACCATATCCTCCATTAAGCGTTGATGTGGCCGAGATGGCATTACCCTCATCATCCACAATGGAGTAGTGGGTGGTTTGTGCACTTTCGATAATTTCTACTTCCCCATGGCTTACATCGGAAGACAGCGTTGCTTTATCAAAAGAGAAATTGGCCATTCTGTCCTGTATGTAATCATCGTTTAAAAGCATATTGTAGGGGATATCCACAAAATCGGGGTCGCCCAAATAGAAGTTCCTATCCGCATAAGCTCTTCGCGAAGCTTCCGTGAACAATTGAATGGCTTTAACAGAGTTATGTCCAAATTTTGATAGATCATAAGGCTCCATCATTTTAAATATTTGGTTGATGGTAACCCCACCGCTGCTGGGCGGACTCATGGAAATAACCTTGATATCTTTATAGTCAAAAACAATCGGGTCTCTCCAAACTGCTTCATACTTTTCCAAATCTTCCTCGGTGATCAAACCGCCGTTTTCTTGAACAAATGCGGCCAGTTTTTGGGCTACTTCGCCTTTGTAAAAACCATCGCGCCCTTCTTCCATGATTTTTTTAAGCGTTTTGGCATAAGCGGGATACTTTATGGTGTCTCCCTTTACAAATGGGCCTGCAAATTTGGTACTGTCTCCATTGGCCTCAATAAATTGCTCACGATACCCTGCAAGTCTATCCGCTTGCTTTTCAGAGACCACTACACCTTTGTTGGCAAGGGTAATGATGGGCTCAATAATATCTTTTAAGGGAAGTTTCCCGAACTTTTTGTGCACCTCAATCACTCCAGCCACTGTGCCCGGCACTCCTACTGCAGTCCCGCCCGATGTGCTCAAACCAGGAATTACGTTGCCTAGAGAATCCAGATACATGTCCTTATGGGCAGCCAAGGGTGCTTTTTCACGATAATCGATTCCGCCGACCTCGCCATTATTTTTTCGGTAGACCATAAATCCGCCGCCACCAACACTTCCTGCAAACGGATAGGCGACAACCAAAGAAAGTTCAGTGGCCACCATGGCATCAAAGGCATTTCCACCTTTTTTCATGATGTTCACGGCCAATTGGGAGGCTTCTTCACGTGCAGAAACCACCATGGCTTTTTCAGCCACCAGTCCAGTAGGTGTTGCTGGTTGTTGTTTACAATTAATAAAAAAGATTAGGGGGAGGAGGAGTATCAGTCTTCGCATAGTGAAATAAATTTTTGGTTGGAAAAAGGTATTAATTCTTCAAAAAATAAAGTGAATTCGTTTTCAAAATCCACATAGTGTTCTTCAAGGTCCAGAATAGCAAAATTCATTCTGGATTTGTTTTTGGTCCGTCGGTTCATTCCGTTGAGCACGCGGTCAATTCCGGCTAAATTGGCATAATTGAGCAGCCAATTGTCTGCAATCATGTAAGGCATCATACGTTTGGTGGCGATGGGGAGTATGTCGTAGTTATCTTCCAAGAGGTCATAAAAATCCTCTACGTACTCGGCCAAAGGTCTATTGGAATAACTGCTCCAATTTTTGGCCAAAAAATGGTCGTAATAAATATCCACGATCACCCTGCTGTAATGGCTGTAATTTTTATGGAGACGTTTGCTGCTTTGCCTTACTATGGGGTGGGCATCAGTAAATGTGTCTATTTCTCGATGTAACAGAATACCTTTTTGGATTTTATCAGGAAAATGTTTGTATTTGTTTCCACGGATATGATCCGCAAAGAAATTACCCAATGTGATTTCTTTATCATCAAAAGAAAGATAGATATGCGCTAAGAAGTTCATCGGGGCAAATTCCTTTTCTGTCGAAATTTACAAATTCCAAACATGGAATCGAATGTGGCCCCCTATATTTGCAAAAACTTTTTTAACAATTATGACACTGATCAAATCAATTTCTGGAATTCGAGGGACCATTGGCGGCAGCACCAACGATAATCTAACACCTTTAGACGCAGTTAAATTCGCAGCAGCTTATGGTAGTTGGTTAAAAACATATTCCGAAAAAGAGAAATTGAAAGTCGTAATTGGGCGTGATGCGCGTTTGTCGGGTGAGATGATCCAAAACTTGGTGGTTTCCACTTTGGTAGGGTTGGGTATTGATGTTATCGACCTGGGACTCTCCACAACGCCTACGGTAGAAATTGCCGTTCCTTTGGAAAAAGCGGATGGAGGCATCATTTTAACGGCAAGTCACAATCCAAAACAATGGAACGCCCTTAAATTGTTGAATGAGAAAGGGGAGTTTTTGGATGCTGAGCAGGGGGCAAGGATTTTGGCCTTGGCCGAAAAAGAGGATTTTGAGTTTGCAGAGGTCGATGATTTGGGGGAAATCATTAAAAATGATTCTTATATCGACATTCATATTGATGAAGTCTTGGAATTACCCTTGGTGGATGCCGATACCATAAAAAAAGCAGGGTTTAAAGTAGTGGTAGATGGTGTAAATTCTACAGGAGGTATTGCCATACCGAAGCTACTTGAAGAATTGGGTGTTGAAGTAGTGAAGCTCTATTGCGAACCAACCGGGCATTTTCCGCACAATCCAGAGCCTTTAAAAGAACATTTGGGCGACATCTGTAAAAAAGTAGTGGAAGAAAAGGCCGATTTTGGTATTGTGGTGGACCCCGATGTGGATCGTTTGGCATTTATCAGCGATGATGGGGAAATGTTCGGCGAGGAATATACTTTGGTTGCCTGTGCCGATTATGTATTGGGCAAGACCAAAGGCAATACCGTCTCCAATCTATCATCTTCCAGAGCTTTGAGGGATATTACAGAGAAGCATGGAGGCACTTACGAAGCTGCAGCGGTCGGAGAAGTGAATGTAGTGACCAAAATGAAAGCCAACAATGCCATAATTGGTGGCGAGGGGAATGGTGGAATTATTTATCCAGAAAGTCATTATGGACGTGATGCCTTGGTAGGTACTGCCTTGTTCTTAATGTTGATGGCCGAAAAAGGTGGAACTGTGGCTGAGCTACGTGCCAGTTACCCAAGCTATTTTATGAGCAAGAAAAAAATACAATTGACTCCCGACTTGGATGTTGATGCGCTTTTGGATGTCATGCACAACAAGTACAAGGATGAAGAGGTATCAACCATTGATGGGGTGAAAATTGATTTCCCTGAAAATTGGGTACACCTTAGAAAATCGAACACGGAGCCTATTATCCGAATCTATACCGAAGCAAAATCCCAGAAGGAAGCCGATGGTTTGGCCGACCGCATTATTGGTGAAATCAAGGAAGTGGCAGGAATCTAAGCGTTAACTGCCTTTTCGGACTTTTGCTGAAACTCTTTCGGGGCTTTGCCCATATGTTTCCAGCGTTTATGCGTCCAAAAGTAATATTCCGGAGCTTCTCGAATGGCTTTTTCTGTTTCTTTCATAAAAGCTTCAGAAATCTCATAATCCGCTATTTCGCTAGGGTTTTCAGCTAAAACTTTAAACGTGGCTTCATAATATCCACGACCTACTTTTTTTACCTTAAGATAAACCGGAATCATCCCGTGGCTTTTACAGAGTTCTTCCGCACCAACGTGTATGGGCACCAAAACACCCATAAACTTTGCCCAATGTCGAGCTCTTTGCAGCATAGGGGATTGGTCACTGATGATACCGACCGTAATTAGTTCGTTCGTTTCTTTTGCCTTTGCAATAATATCTCGACTCTCATACGTTTTGATCAGTGTAGTTCCATATTTACTGCGTATATCACGAACCAACTTGTCAAAATATTTGTTCTGTATAGGCTGATAAATGGCATATGCTTTTGATCTTACCATGGAATTTAGTGAAAAAACCCATTCCCAGCTTGCATAATGAGGCATCATTATCATGATATGCTTTCCTTCATCTTCCAATTTTTGAAAAACTTCAACATTCGTGAAAACATATCTTTGTTTCATTTGTTTATTGGTGATCCCCAAGGTCTTTATCATCTCCAAGAACATATCACAGAAATGCTTGTAGAATTTCTTTTCTATCAACAAACGTTCTTCTTCTGACTTTTCCGGTAAAGCAAGGGACAAATTATTGCGCACCACTTTTTTACGGTATCCTACCACATTGTAAAGGAGTGCAAAGACACCATCAGAAATTAAATAAAGGATTTTGAAAGGTAGTCTGGAAATCAACCAGAGCAAAGGATAAACAAGGATATAAACTACTAGCTGCATAGGTAATTCTTGTGTGCAAATATAGCTATATTTGAACCCAAACTAGTATTACATGCTCAATTTACATATCGCTACTATTGCCATAATGGCCGCCAATGTTCTGGTTTCCCTCCGTGGATTCAACAATATGGCTTTTTTTGATAGATACAAGTTCGGTATCAGTGCCATACAAGCCGGTCAAAGGGAGAGAATGGTGACTTCGGGCTTTTTGCACGTAGACATTTCACATTTGTTTTTGAATATGTTTACCCTTTACTTTTTTGCACCAGTGGTAATTGGTTGGTTCGGTTCCATTAAGTTTTTGATCATTTATTTTGTTAGCTTAATCGCGGGAAGTCTGTTGGCCCTGTTTTTTCATAAAAACGAACCTTTTTACAGTGCCGTTGGCGCCAGTGGGGCTGTAATGGGCGTGCTTTACGCTGCCATATTGCTAAACCCCGATATGCAGTTGGGCATTATGTTCATTCCGATTCCGCTTCCTGCATATGTGTTGGGTATCGCTTATTTGTTGTATTCCATTTGGGGTATGAAGAGCAGAATGGGCAATATTGGGCATACGGCGCATTTTGGTGGGGCGATTGGAGGCTATGCAACCACTTTACTGTTTAAACCGGAACTTTTTGTTACGGATACCTTGATCGTGGTGTTGTTGGCCATCCCGATCATCATACTCTTTGTGTTGGATAAAATGGGGAAGATTTAGATGAAACTAAGAGCCAAGGCTTTTTTTAGATTAAAACCCTGAATCCAAATAATAGATTTGGTAGTGTACAATTTAAAGGGAGTGGATTCCGTGTCAGGCGCGAATGACACTCGAACGTATTTCATATACCAAAAAAGGCCTTGAATACCTCAAGACCTTCTTCACTATAAAATATTGTTGTTTTTTAGCTTTTTCCGAGTATCTCAGCTACTTTTTGTTCCAAAGCTGGTCCTCTCAAATCCCTTGCTACGATAACACCATTTTCATCCAGTAAAAATGCTGCGGGAATTGCGTTGATGTTATACAAACGGGCAATGGGGTCTTGGAAACGTTGTAAGTTGGAAATGTGATTCCATTCCAGACCATCGGATTCAATGGCATTTTTCCAGTGCTCTTCCTTATTGTCCAAGGAAACACCCAAAACGTCAAAACCTTTTTCGTGATATTTGTTGTAAACCAATACGATATTGGGGTTTTCAGCACGACATGGTCTGCACCAGGCCGCCCAAAAGTCCACCAAGGTGAGTTTGGCATTACTGGTAACATCGCTAAGGGCCAAAATATCACCAGTTGGAGTGGGAGCTGAAAAATCAGGGGCAACCGCACCAACTTCGGTGGATTTTGAATTCTCCAACTGTTCCGCAATTTTCTGTGCAGGTTCGGTTGCTTTAATTTCTGGGGTCAGTCCTTCGAACATGGCCTTGATTTCATCCGCAGGAGCAGCTTTTGTGGCCATTAGGTTTCCAATTATAAGTACGGAGATATAAGCATTGGGATTTTCCTTGACAAATTTGATATTAAAATTCTTTGCGTCATCTTGGAACTCCATAAACTCCTCACGCAAAGCGGTTACGGTTGCGGTATCCCTTTCCTGAGCTGCCATACGCATATCGTCTTGCATAGACCTTGCGCGCTCAGATAAATTTCGGGATTCTTCCAGAAAGCCCATGAAAATTTCGTTTTGCTCGGTCCCCTTAAGTTTGGCCATACCTATGCTATCTTTTTGGAACTCCACTTCGATATTTCCGTTCTCTACAATAACAGGTGCATTTCCACGAACCTTGTCCATAAAGAGATAGTACATTTTAGGCTCATCTTGACTACCATTAAAACGGAACAAGCCGTTTTCCACGGTTGCGGTATCAATATCAACCAATTGATTGATGGAATCCGTTGTTTTTAAGAAAACCATGGTTCCATTTTCAGGTTCGCCGGTAATGGTTCCACTTATTTCATATCCTTTTGGCTCGGAACCACATGAAGCCAAAAACAAGACTCCCGATAATATGACAAAAAATCTTTTCATTTCTAAAAGTTTAAGTTGCGAAGGTATTCAATACTTACGGCATAAAAAAACCCCTGGCTTTTATTGGGCCAAGGGTCTGTTGTAAAATGTTCTTAATTTAGAATTGGTATCGAATGCCCAAGGCAATGTCAAAGTCAAAATCATTGTCAAATCCGTTGTAACCAACCAAACCAATTTCTGGTCTAAAATCCAATGATAGGAGCAATGGAATATCAAAATTATATTCCACACCGATATCACCAGCGGCAAAGACAAAAAGCCCGTCGTTGTCGTTATCAAAATTTGGATTGGGTTCAAAATCTACACTGCCCAATCCACCACCAACGCCGTAATACCAGTTAAAGTTGCCGTCTAACGGCCTAATCCATTGGTAGACCCCCGTCAGTTTAAACGCATCGAATTCCCTACTGTCCCTCCAACCAAGGTCAAATTCGGCACGGTGGTATCTTCCAATTGATTTTTGATATGAAATTTCAGCTCCAAAGCCATCGCTATCGCCCAAACGTAATCCCAAGGCATGCTCAGAAATACTTTGTGCGCTAAGACTTACTGTTGCAAACAAAAAAAATACTGAAAATAATGTGGTAATCTTCATGAGGTTCTCGTTAAGTTAAAAATTAGAGATAGTTTTGTAATAGATTTACGTTCTAAAACTAGTTTTAGTTCCCAAAAAGTATTCCGAATTGGATAAAAATTTGTTAAAAGACCTTTCAGAAGCATTGAAGGGTGAGTTGTTGTTTGATGAGTTGAGCAAAGCCATCTACGCTACAGATGCTTCGGTATACAGAAAGCTACCAACAGCGGTAGCCTACCCAAAAACTGTTGACGATTTAAAGGCGTTGCTCGCTTTTGCGAACAGAAATAAAGTCGGTCTTATTCCGCGTACGGCGGGTACATCTTTGGCGGGTCAATGTGTGGGGGATGGCATTGTAGTGGATGTAAGCCGGCATTTTACCAAAATCATTAGTCTGGACAAGGACAAAAAGCAAGTTACGGTACAGCCAGGTGTGGTTCGTGACGAGCTGAATCAATTTTTAAAACCATTCGGTCTTTTCTTTGGCCCCAACACTTCTACGTCCAACCGCTGTATGATCGGGGGAATGGTCGGGAACAATTCATCGGGAACTACTTCCATCCAGTATGGCGTTACGCGAGACAAAATTTTGGCCATGCAATGCATACTGTCCGACGGAAGCGATGTTTACTTCTCCGACATATCCAAAAAGGAATTTGAAGAAAAAAAAAGAGGAGATTCGCTGGAATCTAAAATTTATAACAAGCTGTTTGAAGAACTATCCAATCCCGAAACACAGCAGAATATAAAATCTGAGTTCCCAAAACCCAGCATCCACAGAAGAAACACGGGGTATGCCGTTGATGAATTGCTGAAAAACAACATTTTTGGAGAAGACAAAACTGATTTCAACCTATGTAAATTATTGTCCGGAAGCGAGGGCACACTTGCTTTTACAACCGAAGTAACACTTCAGCTCGATGATTTACCGCCTCCATACGCCGCTATGGTGGCCACCCACTATAAAACCCTGGAAGATTGTTTAAATGATGTAGCTCCCGTGATGCAACACAATCTGCACCTGTGCGAGATGATGGACAAGGTTATTTTAGACTGCACCAAAAACAACAGGGCCCAATTGGCCAATCGTTTTTTTGTGGAAGGAGACCCGGCCGGGATTTTAATGTTGGAGGTAAAAGCAGATTCTAAAGAAGATTTGGACAAACAGTTGGACGAGCTTTTAAAAACTGTGGAAAAGTCCGGATTGAGCTATGCCAATCCTATTTTATACGGGGATGATATCAACAAAGCCATAGAGCTCCGTAAAGCAGGCCTGGGTCTGTTGGGAAATATGGTAGGAGATAAAAAAGCGGTGGCGTGTATTGAAGATACGGCCGTTGCCTTAGAAGACCTCAAGGATTTTATAGGGGAGTTTTCCCAAATTATGAAAGGATATAACCAAGACGCGGTGTATTATGCCCACGCTGGAGCAGGTGAATTGCATTTGCGCCCCATTCTCAATTTAAAAAAGTCCGAAGATGTAGTGTTGTTCCGTAGCATCACTACCGATGTGGCAAAACTCACAAAAAAATATAATGGGAGCTTTAGCGGTGAGCACGGTGATGGTATTGTGCGTGCGGAGTTTATTCCTTTAATGATAGGTGAAACCAATTATGAGTTACTGAAACGGGTGAAAACACTTTTTGACCCCAATTTGGTGCTCAATCCAGGTAAAATCGTGGATGCTTACCCGATGGATGAGTCGCTTCGTTATGAGATTGACCGCAAAGAACCAGAGGTTAAGACCTTGATGGACTTTTCGGATAGTGAAGGAATTTTGAAAGCTGCCGAAAAGTGCAACGGCAGCGGCGATTGTAGAAAAAGCCACCATATGAACGGGGCGATGTGCCCTAGTTATCAAGCTACCAAAGATGAAAAGGATACCACTCGCGGTAGGGCCAATGCCTTACGTGAGTTTTTGACCACTTCCGAAAAATCCAACCGTTTCGACCATAAAGAACTCAAGAGTGCATTCGACTTGTGCTTGAGCTGCAAGGCCTGTGCCAGTGAATGTCCGAGCAATGTGGATGTTGCTGCATTAAAGGCTGAGTTCCTGTATCATTATCAAGAAGTGAACGGATATTCGTTGCGAAGCAAACTGTTTGCGCACAATACACAGTTGAATGCCTTGGGAAGTAAAGTTTCCAGCATCACCAATTGGATATACGAATCCAAAGCCATAGGGGGTATGCTAAAAAAAGCCGTCGGGGTTGCACCAGAACGAAATTTACCAAAGGTAGGGCGATTCAATTTCAAAAATCATCTGAAACAGCATCAGGTAAAGCGCACCGACCTTACTAAAAAGCAAGTTGTGCTTTACGTGGATGAGTTTGTAAAGTATCTGGACATTCAAATTGGTAAAGATGCCATCGAACTATTGTGCAAGTTGGGCTACGATGTGGAACTATTCTATGGGGAAAGCGGTAGAACCTATCTTTCCAAAGGATTTTTGAAGCAGGCCAAAAAATTGGTGGCTCAAAATATGGAAAATCTAAAAGAGATTTTAAATGCAGGCACACCGATTGTAGGTTTGGAGCCTTCGGCCATTTTATCTTTTAGGGATGAGTACCAGCGCTTGCACGATGACAAAGAGCAATTGCAAAAATTGGACAAAAACTCATTTTTGATCGAGGAGTTCTTGGCAGCTGAGATTGTAGCAGGCCATATTTCATCGGACAGCTTTACGGAAGAAGAGAGAACCGTAAAAATTCACGGGCATTGTCATCAAAAAGCGTTGAGCAATCAAAAAGTTACGTTTGATGTGCTAAACCTGCCAAAAAATTATAAAGTCACCATAATACCGTCCGGTTGTTGTGGTATGGCCGGTTCTTTTGGCTATGAAAAAGAGCATTACGAAGTAAGTATGCAAGTAGGAGGGTTGAAGTTGTTCCCTGCCGTGAAGAAAAGTTCCGAAGACACTTTGATCGCAGCAAACGGCACAAGTTGTAGGCATCAAATAAAGGATGGGACGAAAAGGGAGGCATTGCACCCCGTTTCAATCTTGCGACAGGCCCTTGTCATCTAAAAAATCGTTGTCAATATTTTCTTCTTCCCCTTCGCTTTTGTGTTCTTGGGCCATGTTTTCAATATTGATTTCTTTGTCCGTTATGGAAGCAATAAGTTCGTTCATATCCATTTCCTTCAAATCTTCATCCAAAAAGAAAGGGGAGAGCTTATCGTGGTTGTAATGATAGATTCTCCACCGCTTGAACGAATATTCCAAAGCGGTCAGGTTTTCCACCCAATCACCAGAATTTAAATAGGTGCAACTACCATATTTGTTATCGTAAATCTCCTTTTTGGGTTGATGGATATGTCCGCAGACCACATAATCGTAACCATTTTCTATGGCCAAATCGGCAGCCGTTTTTTCAAAGTTGTTGATGTACTTGACGGCGCCCTTGACGCTGTTTTTTATTTTTTTGGACAAGGAATATTTCTCTCGTCCCATTTTGGCCAAGCACCAATTCAGGAAACTATTGATCAAAATAAGAAGGTCGTAGCCATACCCACCGAGCTTGGCCAGCCACTTGGCGTTTTGGATAGAGACATCGAACACGTCACCGTGAAAAATCCAAGCTTTTTTACCATCAAGATTAAGCACCAGTTTATCCACAACCTTGAAGTTGCCCATTGAAGTATCACTAAACTTGCGAAGCATTTCATCATGATTTCCAGTGACATAGTAAACCTCAGTTCCCTTGGATGCCATTCCGATGACCTTTCTCAACACCTTAAGGTGGGATGGCGGGAAATAACGTTTGCTGAACTGCCAAATATCAATAATGTCGCCATTCAATATGAGCTTTTTAGGCTGGATACTGTTGAGGTATGTAATGAGTTCTTCCGCATGGCAGCCATAAGTTCCCAAGTGAACATCTGATACAACTGCCAATTCTATCTTCCTTTTTTTCAATCTGATAAGGTTTAGTACAAAATAAAACGGTAGGAATAAAATAGAAACCAAATCGAAGTCATTAATTCATGAGGATATTGTTAAAAAATCATCACCCAAAAACCGAATATGTTACAATAACATTAAGTCAAAACACTGTTTTTGAATTAGATTTATAACATCTACCTTTGATACATCTTAATTTTTATACCGAATGGCAGGAAATTCTTTTGGACAACTTTTTAAACTCACCACCTTTGGTGAATCTCACGGAAAGGCATTGGGAGGCATTATTGATGGTTGTCCCGCAGGGATACCCTTAGACATGGAAAAAATTCAAGCGGAGCTCAATAGAAGAAAACCTGGACAATCTACTATCGTCACCCAGCGTAAGGAGCCCGATACGGTTGAAATTTATTCAGGAGTGTTCGAAGGCAAAACCACGGGTACGCCCATTGGTTTCGCCATTCACAACACCAACCAGAAGTCCAAGGATTATTCGCACATCAAAGACTCGTACCGACCTTCGCATGCGGATTATGTGTACGATAAAAAGTACGGTTTCCGTGATTACCGAGGTGGGGGGAGAAGCTCTGCCCGTGAAACAGCGAGCAGGGTAGTGGCTGGTGCCATTGCAAAGCAATTTTTGAGCGATATTAAAATAAACGCCTTTGTCTCTCAAGTTGGGGAGATGAAATTGAACAAGCCCTATCAAGAATTGGATTTTTCCAAAATTGAATTCAATGCGGTTCGTTGTCCTGACACCGAAATGGCCGAGAAAATGGAAGATTACATCAAATCCATTAAAAAAGAAGGGGATACCATTGGGGGTGTTATCACCTGCGTCATTCAAAATGTACCAGTTGGTCTTGGCGAACCCGTTTTTGATAAACTGCACGCCCGTTTGGGTGAGGCGATGCTTTCCATCAATGCCGTAAAAGGTTTTGAGTTTGGAAGCGGCTTTGCAGGAGTTGCCATGAAGGGGAGCGAGCATAATGATGCATTTAATCTCGATGGAACCACTAAGACCAATCGCAGTGGCGGTGTGCAAGGTGGGATCAGCAATGGGATGGATATTTATTTTAGTGTTGCCTTTAAACCCGTTGCCACCGTGCTACAATCTTATGAAACCATCAACAAGGAAGGCGAAAAAGTGACTGCTCAAGGTAAAGGAAGGCACGATCCCTGTGTTGTGCCAAGGGCGGTGCCGATAGTGGAGGCTATGGCAGCATTGGTCTTAGCTGATTATTCGCTTTTGGCCCGTACCAACAAAATCTAGGCCTACGTTAGGAGGTTTCCAATCAATAAAGTATCTTTCCTCCATAATCTTACTTTATGAAGAAACTGGAATTGCACTGGCAAATCCTCATCGGGATGCTACTTGGTATTCTTTTTGGATTTGCAATGACCCAACTTAGTTGGGGTAAGGAATTTGTAAATGATTGGATTCAGCCCTTAGGGACCATTTTTGTAAAACTCCTCAAACTTATTGCCATACCGCTTATTTTGGCATCTTTGGTCAAAGGGATTTCGGACCTGAAGGACATTTCAAAATTTAGAAATATTGGTCTTCGGACCATTGGGATATATATTGTTACCACGGTGGTCGCCATCACTATAGGACTTGTTTTGGTGAACATTATGAATCCAGGAAGCGGAATTTCCGAAGAAACGGTGACCAAGCTTACGGATACCTATGCTGGTGACGCTGAGGTTACCTCCAAACTGGAAGAGGCTTCCCGCCAAAAGGATAGTGGTCCCTTGCAATTTTTGGAAGATATGGTGCCCGACAATGCCTTGGCGGCAATGACGGATAATGCTTTGATGCTTCAGGTTATCTTCTTTACCATATTTTTGGGTATTTCCATGTTGTTGATTGGAGAGAAAAGAGCAAAACCACTGAAAGATTTCTTTGATTCACTAAACTATGTGGTCCTGAAAATGGTCGACTTGATCATGTTGACTGCTCCCTATGCTGTATTTGCTTTGTTAGCGGGGGTAGTGGTCTCATCAAGTGACCCTGATTTATTATTGGCGCTACTTAAATATGCAGGTGTCGTTCTTTTAGGACTTGCGTTAATGATTGTCTTTTATGCAACCATTGTTGGTCTTGTTACCAAAAAGAACCCGTTCTGGTTCTTAAAAGAAATAAGTCCAGCACAATTGCTCGCATTTTCTACAAGTTCCAGTGCTGCTACCTTGCCCGTGACTATGGAAAGGGTAGAGGAACATATTGGGGTGGACAAAGAAGTATCCAGTTTTGTGTTGCCCGTAGGAGCCACCATTAACATGGATGGCACCAGCTTGTACCAGGGGGTAGCAGCTGTGTTTATTTCACAGGCCCTTGGTTTTGACCTTACTTTAGGTAATCAGTTGACCATTGTGTTGACGGCCTTGTTGGCCTCCATTGGTTCGGCTGCAGTGCCCGGTGCAGGAATGGTGATGCTGGTAATCGTATTGGAGTCCATTGGTTTCCCTGCAGATAAATTGGCGATTGGTCTAGCCTTGATCTTTGCCGTGGACAGACCGTTGGATATGTGCCGAACCGTGGTAAATGTTACAGGTGACGCTACTGTCTCGATGGTTGTGGCAAAATCAGTGGGTAAATTGGGCGACCCCCATCCAGAGGAGTGGGACGACAATTATGATGATGTTAAATAATCACGACTTTATCCTTTATAACTAGAAAAGCTAATATGTCACTTCGAGTGATGTTCGAAGAAAATTGTATCGTGAAGTCTTTCTTGGTAAAAGTTGTAAATATTCACCATGTGAGGGTTCTCGATACGTTTTCCCTTCACTTCGCTCATAGAAAACACTCGAACTGACAAGGGATAAGTTATAAATGGGTCACTTGGAGTAAAATTGCCAGCCTTTAGAGGACAGGAGTCCGAGAAGTACTACCCCAAAAACTTTGACTTTAATTCCGGCGTAGGAATCATACAAGACTCTTGTTTGCCAAACCATTTATAACGGTTTTTGGCTACAAAGTCATAAATGCTATTTCGGATGGAGGTGGGAATCCATGTAAAAATGGCGGACAATTTCCATATCCCACCCAAGTCTTGTGCAATTTCGAGGGCAGCATCAGATTTGGTGTAATAAGCCACCCCTGGTTCTATGAGGATGATGGAATCCACTTTGCTCGTGTCTATCTGACGTTGCTTAACCAATTGCTCACCGATCTCACTTTGCAGTGCCGCATAACGGAATATATCCTTTTTATCTCGTTTGATCACAAACTGAACCGAGTTATTGCAGAGGTTGCAAACCCCGTCGAACAAGATTATTTTTTTACCCTTTTCCATATAGCTGTCATTCCTGCGCAGGCAGGAATCCAATTACTTTTTCACAAAGATACGACAGCGTGTTATCAAAGCCTAGCTTGTAGATGAGACTTACCTTTAGCGGGTTTAATACCCTGCCATCTTATAGATTTCATCGGGAGTATGCTCGCTGAGTTCAAGAACATCTTTGCCGGATTTGGCCATAGCTTTTCGAATGAGATAGTTTCCAGTTCGGTATCCTACGGCCAGCCTGCCATCGGGGTGTTGGAACATCCAATGTTGATAGTTGGCATTTAAAGCCAATAACATTATTCCTGTGCTTTCACTTTCGTCCAGTTCATCCAAAACGGCAGGTTGTTCAGTAATCAGGGTGATAATTTCATCTTCATCCCTGTTTGTCAATAGTTTTTTAAGTTGGTCAATTATGCTGCACGTGTTTCGAATTCAATGGATGCGTGGAACACAAAAGATAGAGTTTTAACGTGTAAATTTGTACGTACTCAAGGATCGATATTGGAAACCTTTACTATTTCCCTCTTTCTAAGTTCTCTATTTTCATTCGAGCATGTGAATTATCTGAATTCAGTTCAAGGGATTTTTTGTAGTTGATCAGTGCATTTTTGGAATTGCCCAAAGTTTCATAGGCTTCTCCCAAACTATCAAATGCGTTATATGACTTGGGGAAATTCTCCGTATTCAAGATAAAATAGGTCAAGGCCTTTACTTTTTCACTTTTAGTTCTACTTCGAAGCAAGCCATAGCCCAATTGATTGACCAAATTTTCCGGTGGCCTGAAATCCCATGAAAGTCGCTGGGAAATCGCCTGAAAATGCTGAATCAATTGATTTTTGCTCTGCACATCACGATACGAAATGCCATAGCCTTCAAAAATGGTGGAGATTCCATTGTAAAAAGCAATTGGCGGTACAGAAGCATGGTTTTCATTTTCGAAATACTCCAATTTGGCAGGAAATGAACCTTCACATTTACTGTTCAATCCCTCGTATAATCTTACATGGCGATCGCGATTTCTGATATTTCGCTTTCCCCAGTTTGCAGTAGCCACATAGAAGAACCTTTTAAAGGACTCATTGGTTACGGCTTCCAATTTTTGGTCCATGGTTTCCGAGTCCCAAGTACCCATACTAGGATCTGCGGCTATAAAAGCATTGAAAAGTGATTTTTCCTTCATATAGGCATGTGTGGCCAACAGCGCACTCAACGAATGTCCAAATAGAATTCGATAGGGCTCGGTCCTATACTTGCGTTCCAGTTCTGGAATCAGTTCCTCTTCCACAAAGCTTAGAAATTTTTCACCACCACCTGAATTGTTTTCCCTAACGGTGATTATTTTGTCAGGGGTATAATCTCTTCTTCGATCTACATTTTGAATACCTACCACGATCATTTCTGGTATTTTCCAGCTTCGGTACGCATCGGAGCTCATATAATTTACCATTCCTGCAATGCTCTTAAAATGTATGTTCCCATCGAGAATTATGAGCACAGGATAGCTTTTATAAGCGGCTTTGGTATCGTCGTAAGAGTCGGGGAGACTGATCCAATATTCCCGGTCTTCATCCAAGATATTGGAGTGGAGCCTATGTTTTGTTCCAAGTATGATTGATTCGGTCTCCTGTGATAAAAGGTGGCCAATACCAATGAATATGAATAATAGTACAATGAGGTTTTTGTTCATTCTTTGTTTTTTAGGATTGTAATCGGTCTTGGATAAGATTGGTAATGCTGATTGGGGTGCTAAGTTAGAAAAACTAATTGCATGAAAATTTCAACGGTATTATTTAACGAATTGATGTAATGGGAATTGATTTTATACGTGGTGATTTGTGTTTTTTTAGAAAGTTGTTATTGTTGCAAACGATACATCAGTTCTACATAGCGCTCAATTTCCGATTCGAAATCTTTATATAGCAGTTTATATTTTGAGTCTAGTTTGGCTTTGACTTGAATTAAAATTTCATTTGGCTTTAACCCCTTTTTATAATCTGAACCAACCTGCTCCCAAACGCTTGCCAAAAATTCCGCATCACGAATGACTGATATACCTTTGGTGGGGTTTCCATGTCCTGTCAATACAATGTCGGGGCTTAGCTCCGCAAATTCATGAAGGGAATCAATTAACTTGGGTATATTGCCGTGATCGGTGATCATTGGCATCCAATCGGAACTCAATACATCTCCTCCAAAAATGATTTTCTGTTTGGGCAGCCACATCAAAAGATCACCTGGCGAATGTCCACTATCACCAAATAGAAATTCCACATCCACGCCGCCGAAATTACGTTTCTCTCCTTGTTTCAATATCACATTGGGATACATGAGTTGTGTGGGTCCAATAGTGCCATTGGTCACCTTCGCATAAAATTGCACATCTTCTTCGCCGTACTTTTTCATGGTCCCTACCGCTTGTTCACTGGCAACTATTTCAACAACGGTGTCCGAAAAAGCAGCATTCCCCAACCAATGATCTGCATGGCTATGTGAATTGACCACCCATCGGACGGGAAGGTCGGTGACTGTTTTGATTGCTTTTTTGATGTTGTTGCCAATGGATTCTGATGATCCTGAATCAAAAAGCAGTACGCCTGTTTGGGTGACCACAAAATGAACATTGGAATTCCAACCCTTGTTTTTGGGCGTGGGCAATCCAATGTTTGGTGAAATGATGCTATACACATTTTCGGCAATGGCGGAAACTACAAAACCACTTTGAGTATGCCCTGCCGAAGAAGTATTGAACGCAAATAGAAAAATATGGAGGACAAAAAGGAATTTCTTGGTCAATTTTCTGCTTTTAGGTAGTTAATAAGTATTTAAAACCCCGCCATTTTATAGATTTCATCGGGAGTATGCTCGCTGAGTTCAAGCACATCTTTGCCGGATTTGGCCATAGCTTTTCGAATGAGATAGTTTCCGGTTCGGTATCCTACGGCCAGTCTACCATCGGGGTGTTGGAACATCCAATGTTGATAGTTGGCATTGATGGGCAACGACCTAATCTCCTCAACCCATTGCTCTGCAATCGCTGCTTCTGGTGGAGTATCGGCTTCCATGCTTTCACCAGTATATTCTTCGGAGAACACTACGGCAAGGCCTTCATTTATGGCCGCTATGGATATGCCCGGACCATAAACATTGTCCTGAATGGCCCAACCACGCGATAAATGGTGAAATTCGTGAAAAATGGTATGCTTTAATGCCGTTTGCGTTGCTTGGGTCACACCGCCTGGGAACTTTTCTGATATTTGGATAAGTACCACGGGAGGTGAATTGGTTTCGGTGCGCCCGGTAACACCTCCGACCTGATCAAGGTCCCAATCCACAATTTCCAAGGATACGTTTATGCTGTCCGGAAGGGTAGGCAATAAGCTTCGGATTTCTTTTTCCGATTCCAGGACCACTTCACGAATCATTTCTTTTTGTGGAGCTGTAAATGGGGTTGTGTCCTCTTTAAAAGTAATGATGGAACTTGTGGGTTCCGTATCGTCCGAAGTGTTTTTGCAATTGCTAATGACTAGTAGTGCAAGAAGGAATGATAGAATCTTGATTGATTTCATTGATGTTCGTTTTCCTTGTAGACTCTTTAAAAGCAAATTTGTTACATCTAGAGAAAACGGAGCTTAAAAAGAGTCATTTCTTGCCAACCGAAAGGTAAAGAAGAACAGTTACATGAATTATGGCCACTGTCGGCAGCAGTTTTTATAGCTGTTCAATCCTTTGATAGATTTCCTTTTTAGAGTTCTCAAATAATTCTCCACCAAACTCTTCATTGTCCAGAGATATAATCGAAATGTCTTTTATGCCCATAATTCCAAAAACGAACTTCAAGTAGGTTGTTTGGAAATTCATGTGTTCATTTTTTTCTTTTTCCCCATAACCTGTGTCACCACGACTGGACAGTATGAACATTTTCTTGTTTTCAAGAATACCCACATAATCCCCGTCTGGTTCGCCTGAACGGAATTTCCAGGTTTCGTTGATTCGCATAAGTTGGTCGATGTAAGCCTTTAGTCCGCTCGGAATGGACCAGTTGTACATGGGCGTACCCAAAACATAAATATCATGTGCTTTAAACTCTTTTACCAATGCATCGCTAAGGGCAACACCTGATTGGTTTTCTTGTGTTCTTTCACTGGGTTTCACGAATGCACTTGCAATCCATTTTTCATTGATGGGCGGAATTGTTTCCAGGCCTACTTCTCGGTGGGTAAAAAGGTCGTTCGGATTTTTCTTTTTCCAATTTTCTTCAAATAGTTGTGTTAGCTTTCTACTGTGCGATCTTTCCTTTCGTACACTTGCGTTGATGATCAATACTTTGTTCATAATTCATGATTTTTTAATTATGAGACAAAATTCCGAATCCAGAAAGTGAAAAAAATTGACCTAGTTCAAGATGCATCGATTTTTTTTCGAATTCTGCTTAAAAATTCAGCAGAAATGCCCAAATACGAAGCAATGAGATAGTTGGGTACTTTTTCGGCGATTTTGGGATAGTTTTCCAAAAATTCCAAATAGCGTTGTTCAGCGTCAAGCGTTTTATTTAAGATGATTCTTTTCTGTAAACTCCCTAGATAATTTTCCAGGATGATTCTAAAAAAGCGTTCAAGTTTTGGTAGCTGCCTTAGCATTTCTTGAAAAGAGTCGTGGCTTATTTGTAACAGGCAGGTATCCTCAATGGCCTGAATGTTGTAGACGGAAGGTTGTTGTTTTTGGAAACTATCGATATCCGTTGCCCACCAATTTTCAATTGCTAAATATAGGATTTCTTCCTTTCCTGTTTCGGGGTTGATGTAAAAAGCCTTTAATGCGCCGTTCACCACAAAATTATCGGTACGGCAGGTTTGCCCATTTCTTAACAGATAATCCCCTTTATCGAGTTCTTTCTTGGTCCAAAACGTTTCGATTAAATGGGCTTCCTCGGAACTTAAGCTAATGTATTTGGAAATTGATGTAATGAGTCCCTCTTTCATATCCATATGCACCAATGGTCTTGCCTATATGAGTTTGTTTTCTTAAAAGTAGGGAATTTAGTTTAGGGGAGGAGGGGACAATGAATTATAGGATTCATTTTGGCAGTAGTTCTTATTCTTTTATCCTCAGTAATAATTTTATATCCTCAATTTTAAATTCAGGAAACTTTTCATTTAGCATTAAAATCAGTTTATTGGTTTCGTAATGTTTCTCTTTCATTAATTCAATCAACTGCTTTATATCTTTTTCGGGATAAATAAGGGAGTACAAAACATATTTTAACCAGAACCTGTCAAAATCTGATTCTAAATTCTTCCTCTTAACCTTAACGCTTGATTGAATTTCCTGTCCATCGTCATTTATGAAAATGTAATTGATTCTCTTTTCTCCCCATTCATCATTTATTTCTTTTTTAGGTAGTCTTTCCCCATACTCTGCATTAAAAAACTCTGGTTCAAAATTGTAAATCAAATAAATAATAGAATTTATATTGTTGTAAATGTCAGTTCCTTTAATTCTATAAATTGTTTCTGCTCTTTCTTGAAATAAAATCAACGTATCTCTCCATTCGTCATACCATTCATTGAATTCTTTTGTGTGAAACTCCTCTCCATCACATTCTAAAATTATAATTCTATCATTAAATTTTAAAGCTATATCTGCTCTGAAATTTCCACTGATTGTTTTAATCGGAAGTTGAACAATTACTTCCGTTTCTTCAGACAGATATTTTGTTAAATGATTAAGAAGAATCTGTTCAATTGGTGATTCTACTTTATCATATTCATAGCTATGATTTGTACTAAAATGTTTTCCTAAAATTTCCAATCTTTCGTTTTTCTCAAATTATTGTCAACGTTCGGGTTATAAGTAATTGGGTTGATTAAATAAAGATTGTCATCTTACCTTTTTTTCTTAGTATCTAAAATGGGTACTTCTTCGACTATACTTATTATTTTAGATGAGCTATTTTGTGAGCTATGTTAATCCTTATAGCATATATAATGAGCTCGATCGTATAACTCATCAAAAGTGATTATCTCAACATTTCTTGAATCTCTTCTGTAAAGTTCAAAAGTTTTCTTTTTAATCTCTTTTACTTTGTCTGAATCATCTGATTCTTCAATTTCTTTTTTGATGTTACCGAATACTAGAATACATTTTGAATCATAACCCTTTTGCGTAATCCTTTTACCTTCATTATCAAAAGGGTGTTTTTCTAATTTGATTTGTCCTGCTGCTTTCTGTTCTAAGATTTGTGAAACTGAATAAATTAAATGATTTGAAATTCTCCAGCTACCTGATCTGTTTTTTCCACTTTTAGCATTTACAAATAAACCAGTATTTGGGGTTTTGAGTTCAACAAAGGTTGTGTAGTAAGTATCACCAATTAAAAAATCAGCATTTACTTGTTCTTTTCCTGCACCATCTGTATCTGACGCGGAAAATTCTTTTTGTAAAATGTTCTGGAAACGATAGTTTAACCCATAACCGAAAATCCAAGGATTTTTATTAAAGAAGTATTGCCAAGTGATTTCTTCTTTTGAGTTTTCATTAATTGAAAGACCATTTTCTTCACCTAGCGCAATTATCTGTGATATTTCTGACTCGTCTTTTTTGTACTGCTCAAGATACCCCACTTCATTTAGCAATTTTTTAAATATTCTTAGTTGGTTTTTTCTATATCCAGTGTTCACAATATCTTGACCAGTGACAATCTCATTGTCCAATAATTGTTGAATTAAGTCTGCGCCTTCGTCACCTTGTAAAAGAGTAGAAATTTTCTTTTTGGTTTCTTGATCTAAGATGTCAAGCGAATTCTCAGCTAGTTTAAGCCTTCTCTCAGAAATTGTACTGAGGTCAAGATCATTAATGAAATTTAAAAATAATTCTAACTGAGCAAAATTAAACTTTGAAAAAGAAATTTTTTGCCGTTCTTCGGTACCCACCAATTTTAATATTTCAATACCTTCAATATCCTTTCTACTAGGTAGAAATTTGATTTGCATAAATGTTTTAGTGGACAATTGGACCTTTGCAGTATCATCATCAGGAAAAACGACTTTGAAAAACCTTCCATTTTCAATTTGGTGACTATAAAGTTGTTCTAATTTAAAATTGTCTATTATTTCAGCTCTAGATTTATTTCTAAGCATTTAAAATTTATTTCTTGATTAGACTAAGCATGCTTGCCAACCTGTTTATATAAGCAAAAAACACATCTATTTACATCTCATATGGCTTATAACCGATGTATTTTATCATACGTTACTAATTTCACCGAAATTTCCCTCAAAATCAATAAGGTACCCCACCGAATTGTAAGAAGTTATTAACTATCAACAGTTTTCTGTTCAGGCTTATAGGGTAGTGAGCTATTCCGCTGTAATTGTTTTTAAATGCTCCTTGGAACCCGTCATTTGCCAATGGCCCAACGAAATAGAGATGTCGCCGATACTGTTCAAAGTGTCAAAAAAGTCTTTCAGCACAAAGGGCTATGTAAAAAGCAGGGTCGCGAACCCAAGGTTTTAAAATCCTATGGTTAAAATCGTAGCCGTTCATTTCGGCCCAGACGATCATCCAATCCCCTTGATTTTCCACGGACCAGTTTGTGGTTTCGATTGCCGGTAAGCTTAACAGCAATTCTTTGAAACCTTGACAACGTTTTTCAATGGTTTACATGGTATTATCGAGAGCACCATCCAAAAGTGGAGGATTTTCAAATGTTCGTCAATCTTTGAACAATTCGACCAAGTCCTGATACTCGTTGGAAGTGAAATTTTCTGTTTTGGTCGGGGTTTCTGGGGTACTTTCGCTCATCAGGAGCATTACCAAAAAAGACAACAGGGTGGTGGTTGTTTTCAATGGGTTGACTTTTGTAGGTTTTAAGTTTGTCGAAATATCCTTTAAAAGCAAAAGTTCCAGTACATAGTTTACGGTGTTTTTATTGTCCGAACTCTTATTCGCAAAACTCGTTGAGTTCTTGGTATTCGGATAAGGACACCGAAGGTATTTCCTGTCCGTCCTGTATTTTAATACAGTTTAAATCTGGGTTTCTATCCACTCGTAAATCTATGAGCTCTGTATTCCGGCTCACATCCAAACTTGTCAGCATATTGGAAGAGGCATAAAAATAGGTCAAGCCCATATTTGCGCTCAAATCGATATTTACAAGATTGTTATCTGAAATTACCAAGGTTTCCAGGGATGGATTGGAACTTAAATCCACGGAGCTAAGTTGATTGGTAGTCAACAAAACACTTTTTAGATGGGGTGCTCCAGTGGAATCGAAGAATGTTAATAGGTTATCGCTTATAAGCAAATGTTCAATGGATTCATTTATAATGCTAAAATCTTCAATGTAATTATAGGATACGTTCAGCTTTTTAAGTTGACTTGCATGTTCCAATCCAGTAATTGTATGCAGCTCGTTTACCAATACTTCAATTAAAATCAGATTGGTGTTCTTACTTAAGTCAATAGTAGTGAGATAATTGTTTTGAAGGTGCAAGGTGTCCAATTTTGTATTGGAACTTAAATCGATGTCTTCAAGCTTTTGACCGACCGCTGACAGAAAAGTAATATTTGTGAACCCTTCGATACCGGTCAAATCTTCTATATCACCGAAGTGACTGTCAAGATTTAAATCCAATCGACTGATTTTTTCGGCATCTTCTCGCAACATTTGTCCATTAACAGTGCCATCGGTATCCACGCCTTGATCAATAAGTATTTGCTCAAAATGGTTATCGGGAATTAAAAGATATTGATGGTTTATCAAATTATCACTAGAATTATCGTCGGAACATGAACTAACGAGAAAAAGGGTAGAAATAAAAATTAAGGCAAAGTATGTATTTGCCATTTTAGAGATTAGCATTCTGATTGTTTTTTGATGATGAACCCATATGACTCAAAATCATCAAAAATGTTACATTAAATTTTAAATAGCATTCAAAAAATCATTGAGGTCGGTTTCTTTTGGCAGGCCGAGTTTCTTTTTCAATCGGTATTTGGATTTTAGGATACTGTCTGGAAGCACATTCAATGTTGCGGCTATTTCTTTGGTGGTCAAATTCATACGCAGAAAGGCCGCTAAGCGAATTTCCTTTTCGGAGATGTCGGGATAAATGGTTTTTAACTTTTGGTCAAAGTCATTATGGACCTCGGAAAAGTACGTTTTAAAGACTTCCCAATCCTTATCGGAGGCATTTTCTTTTTTGAGCAACATTACTATACGCCTAAACTCCATTTTAAACTTTTCGGGGGAATTTTTGATGTTCTCCAAGTTCTCCATCAACTCTTGGATAAAGGTGTTCTTTTGCACCAAGTGCAGGGTCTGGCTGGTGAGTTCCTTCTTCTTGTGGGCTATCTCCTGTTTGTAGATTTCCTCTTGCTTTTCTCGCGCAATCTTGTTTTTCTTTATTCTTTGTCGGTAACCGAACACCAACAATCCGGAGAGGGCTAGGGCAGAGGCCATGCCTCCTGCGTAGAGTCCTTTGGTAAGCTTGTCTACTTTGGCTCTTGCATTCAAGGTATTAATTTCCTCTTCTTGCAAAGCGATTTCGGCTTCTTTCTTTTCGGTCTGAAAAATGATCCGTAGCTCTTCAATTTCCTTTATTTTTCCCAGATTCAATAGGGAATCACTCAGTTCTAAATACTGTTTGTGTGACTTTAGGGATAAAGGAAAATTGCCCAAAGCCTCATTTGCTTGACTTTCTAGCTTCAAGGCATTTTTTAAAATGGACATATTGTCCGTATCAAGAGCATATTTTTTCACTTCTGCTAGAAGGTTTTTTGCCTGTTTGGGTTTTCCGAGAGAAATATAGGCCTCAGCCAGTTTGTTCCGCGCTATCGCTATTCGTCTATTGGCATTGATGGTCGATGCAATTTTAATGGATTGGTTTAAGTGTTCAATGGCTTTTTGGTATTCATTTATTTGAATATATGTGGACCCCATATTAGTTAAAGCGGCAGCTTCCAATGCAGAAACTTTGGCAGTTTTGGATTTAACAATACTTTTTTCAAAATAGCTCAAGGCCTCTTTTTCATTTTTCAGAGACTTATACATCACACCGATATCGTTTAGAGCTTGCGCTTGGTAATACGTATCATTATAATCCTCATAAATGGTAAGGGCCTTTTTGTTGTAATTGATGGCCATCTGATGATTTTTTAAATTGTGCTCCAATGTGGCCAAATGATTGTAAGAATCTGCAATTCTGATGGAATCCTGTAATTTTTCGAAAAGCTTCAGCCCTTTTAAAACGTTTGCTAAGGCAATGGAATAATAACCTTTGTTCTGATTGATTGTGCCCTTGAAATCATATGCCAAAGCAGTGCCCATAGTGTCTTTTTGCTTAATTGTAAAGTCTAGATCAATATTATTTATACTATCGGCCTTATTTAAATTACCTTGACTAAATTCAAGAATGGCCAAACCTCTCCGGGCCTGTGAAATGTGTACTTTGTTTTCTATTCTTTCTGCAATGTCCAAACTCGAATTGTAGTAATACCTCGCCGAGTCCAATTTATCTAAGTTGTTGTATACAATTCCCAACTGGTAATAGGCAAGTGAAACTCCTTCATTATAGTTCAACTCTGTGGATAATTGAAGCTCCATACGGGCAAACTCCTTCGCTTTGTCGGGATTTCGATACATATAATAGTTGACAATATTGTTGGCCGTTTTAACCTTTATAGTATCGAGTGGTTGATTGTTCAACACCGATAGTAAACTGTCAATATTCATTTTATTTTGACCTGTGGCCCAGCAAAAAGGAAGTAAAAAAAACAGAATCGAGGTTGTTATTGTTTTCATATCATATTGGTTGAGGTTCAGAAAGATACCTATTATATCCATTGTATAGTAGTATTCCTTGTATGTTAAAAATGACTTTGTCCATATAAAATCTATTTTTTTTAAATCTAATTCTAACTTCAATAACTCCCTAAGATGTTGATTTTGTTATGGTTAATCGACGAAATACATAGGTGGTGAAGTTTGGTTGTCCATATAGTTTTTGGGTGTCGTCCATGGTGGCTGTCCATACTTTGTCCATGCCCAAAAATAGGTTTGAGGAACGTATGGCTCTAATTTCGAGCCTGTTGAACCTCAAAAATCAAATAATTATGAAAACAACACAATCACATTTTAAAACTGGTATGTATATATTGGTTTTCAGTTTAGCCCTGACCATTATTAATGGTTGCAGCAAAGAAAGTACCGAACCTGGCCCAGAGCAAGGTGAAGAACAAGAGGAATCCGAAGACATTAAAACTTACCTCAACAATCTAAGTTATAATCCGGATGAAATGTTGAACGTACAATCCGATACCGGAACTAGCTCAGAAAACTTGGCCAGTTCTGCCGGAACAGCGGCCGGTATAACTGTAAATTGTAGTACGGATTCTTACAATATTCGTTCAAATTTTGAAAACGTTGCCATTTTTGACCCCGGATTGGGGGTGATTTACCCAGGAGCTTTGGTGAAAGGTAACTCGGGAATGTTGGATGGTGTTCCAGAACCGTTACAAGTGCCTCGCGCCCCTGCCAAGTTAAGGGTGCTCTTACCTGGAATTGGCTCAGGCGGGAATGTCACCGTAGATAATCCGAGTTTCACCAATGTGGATGCCAGCATTGATGAAGTATTGGAATACTGGAACAGTGAAATTGCAACTCAGGGCTATGAAATTGACTCGGATGCGTATTTTGAATCAACCACAGCCTATTCTTCACAACAATTCAGTCTCGACTTGGGGGTAAGTGCCGAATGGTCCAAAGGTTCATCATTCGAGGGACAATTTCAGTACGGTACTTCAACAACCAGTAATACAGCGGCCGTTTTGTACCGTCAAGTGTTTTATGACGTGATCATGGAGTCGCCAGCAAGTCCCGCATCCGTATTTGCTGATGATGTTAGTCTAGCGGATATCGAATCTGTAATTAATGCAGGCACACCACCGGCGTATGTAAGTTCTGTTTCTTATGGTCGTATTATTATGATTCGATTGGAGGCCGAAGAAATTATTACCACCGTCAATTTAGCTGCTGCGTTGGAGTATGCCGCGGTTTCAAAAAAAGGTGAGGTCGATATAAATTCGGATTATGAGGAAGTATTGGAAAAATCTACTATTAGTGTAGTGACCATAGGTGGTAATGCAGAGGTTGCTTCGCAAGTTATTACCGGTACAAGCCTTGAAGAAGGACCGGGAAGTCTCAATGATGTAATCGGTGGTGAAAATGCCCTGTACAGTAGGGACAACCCCGGTGCTCCCATTGCCTACACCATTAAGTATTTAAAGGATGATAAAATTGCCAAAATGGGGTACTCCACGGACTACACCGCTACAACTTGTTCAGCTGAGGACTATTTCCACGACAAAATTAAAGTGATCAATGATTTCGATGTGAAAAATATACGTGTTAAAATCAATTATGACGGAGGAAGTGATTTGCCCACCGATACTGAATGGCAGAAAGGTGAGTTCATTACCATAAAAGATGAAACCGAAATGGAATTTCAGGTGCCACCCGGGGCATATAATGTAGATGTTACCATTGACTATTATAATTTTGGTTGGAACGACCTCGTTGATGAGGAGTTGGGCTATGTAGGCTCTAAGAAATGTTATAGGGCTTATAACCCTTCAGGTTTTGAAAATTCAGCTTACGACAACAATTGTAAGGACTAAGGAATTGTAATGTGCAGTCGGCCGCTCAAGTGGGGTTCAACCATTTGATGCCGGCTGTTTTTATTCCCTTGAAATAGGGAATAAAAATAAGGGTCTCTCGTCGCTACGCTTACTCGAAATGAGATATAACTTATAAATGCCAGAAACAAAAAGGGCCACAATACGCGGCCCTTTAAATATTATAAGGTTTAAAAATTTACATTTCCCATCCCTTACGATAGGTTCGCGTCACAAATTGGTTGGCGTCATCAAAATTGGTGATGTTCATGTTCTCCCCATCCCAGAGTAGTTTTTTACGACCATAGAACTCCATGTTGCCCTTATCATTTTCTCTACGCAGCATATAGCTACGTATGGCCAAGTTGCCCATCAACACTGTTTCGGTCATAGGGCCGGCATAATCAAAAGATGAAGTTAGGTCTTGATGTTCCGTGCTACCAAACCCTGCTTTGCAAGCATCTACCCATTGCCGTTGGTGGCCATATTCGGGTTCCGTCATTTCCTCAACCTCGGGACCAAACTCGGTAACACCATTGCTCATGTATAATTTAGGGGTCAATGGTGAGCTGTCATTAATGTTCGTGGAAATAACCCCGTGTTCTCCATGTATTAACACTCCGTTATAGCTCCCGGGCCCACCAATATCGCTATCCGCAGGAATAATATCTGGATGGGAAGGTCGTATGCCTCCATCACTCCATGTCATGGTCAAGGGAGCGGCTGTTTTATCTGTGGCTTCGTAGTTTAATGTGATGAACGAAGAAGGTGGACAACCTTCTGGATGGAAATCTGGATTCCACATTTGAGAGAAAACAGTTCCTACACTACATTCCGCTGCAGTAGGGTATCCCAATTTTAAGGTTCTGTAGGGAATGTCTATTAAATGGCACCCTACGTCGCCCAAAGCACCTGTTCCGTAATCCCACCAGCCTCTCCAATTAAATGGATGGAGGTTTGGTGTGTAAGGACGCAATGGAGCAGGCCCCAACCATAAATCCCAAAATAAATCATCGGGTTTGCTGGATGGGTCCGGCTTCGGCATGGCATTGCCTTGTGGCCACACCGGGCGGTTGGTCCATATTTCTACTTTGGTGATTCGGCCCAAGGCTCCGGAATCAACCCATTTTTGTACCAAGCCCAATAGCGGATTGGAGGCTCCTTGATTCCCCATTTGGGTCACTACTTTTTTATCCCGAGCCATTTGGGTTAGCATTCGTGCCTCACGAATATTGTGGGTTATGGGCTTTTGCACATACACATGCTTTCCCTGTTCCATGGCATAGGCAGCGGCAGGGCCGTGCACGTGATCTGGAGTACTAATGGTGACTGCGTCAATGTCTTTTACGGTATCCAGCATTTCACGATAATCATTGAACAATTTTGCTTTTGGAAAACGCTCAACGGATTTCTTTGCCGTCCCTGAAAAATCGACATCGCAGAGGGCTACGACATTTTCGCGACCATCAACCGAGGCATTGGCAATATCACTGGCGCCTTTACCGCCTGCGCCAATGGCGGCAATGTTTAAGCGGTCGCTCGGAGCCAAAAAGCCCGGACCACCCAAAACGTGGCGCGGCACAATAAAAATACTGGAGGCCAGTGCGGTATTTTTTACAAATTTTCTTCTACTGGAGGAGGGGGATGATTTTTTCATTGTTTGTTTAGGTTGCTTGATTTTATAATTGCTAAACAAGATAGGAAAAAATGAAGGGAACCTTGGGCTGGATTTTATGATAGGTGTAAAATTAGGGTAGATGGGAGGGGAGGTTTCGTTATCGGTCTTGGCTATGCGTAGTGCAGAATTTCGAAGCACTTCACTGTCCGTTTACCAAAAAGTTTGTTTGTTGTAATTACTTTCATATCACCACTTTCGCCCGCATAAAGTATAGCCGTTGTTATATGCTAGTCTTTCTATTCACATCTGTTTTTAATCTTTTAATGATTTTTACTATTTCATACCAAATAACGGAAATAAAGCCAATTGAAACACTTATTAAAAGTTGATATGAATTCAATGTCTCAAACTCAAAGAATACGGTCAAGGGATTTACATAAAGTATGAACCCCACTAGAGCGATTGTAATAAAGACAATGAATAAAACCATATTGTTTTTATACTTCAAGGTCGTTAAAACGGAATAATAAAATGAACGGTTGATTAACGTGAGAAAAATATTTGCGGTAATTAAAACGGTGAAAACCATGGTTCGTGTAATTGCTTCGTTATAACCACTTGCCACAGCAAACTGATAAATAGACAATGTTCCTACTGTGATGAACAACCCTTGAATAATACTAACAGAAAGTTCCTTTAAATTAAAAAAAGTAGTGGATAGTGGTTTTGGTTTTTGCGCCATTGTGTTCGGTTCCATTGGTTCGTTTTCGTAGATGATGGAGCAAGTTGGCCCCATAATTAACTCTAAAAAAATGACGTGTACGGGAGAAAATATATTCGGATATATCCATCCGAGGGCTAATGGAATGAATACCGTGAGAATGATTGGGATATGAATAGAAATGATGTATTGAATGGCTTTCTTCAGATTGGCATATATTTTTCTTCCCATTGCCACGGCATCCACCATTTTGGATAAGTCATCTTCCAATAAAATTAAGGAAGCGGCCTGCTTGGCTATTTCAGTTCCTTTCCTTCCCATTGCAATGCCAATATGTGACGCTTTTAGAGCAGGGCCATCATTCACGCCATCGCCTGTCATTGCTACGATTTGGTTATTAGATTTTAAAGCATTGATTATTTTCAGCTTGGCTTCAGGAAACATTCGGGTGAAAATAGCAGTATCCATCACCCGATTCTGCAACTCTTTGTCCGATAGTGCCATCAACTCATCACCCGAAATGGTTTTATCATAATCTTTAAAACCAATTTGCTTTGCAATAGAAGCTGTTGTGGCTGCATTATCACCCGTAATAATTTTCACTTGTATGCCTGCGGTATAAAAATCTTCCATTACTCGTTGAATGTTCTTTTTTGGAGGGTCATAGAAAGCAACTATTCCCTTAAATTGAAAAGGCAAATCTTGTTGTTGATCAGGATAATCTTCACCCACAAAATTTGAAACGCCTACACCTAAAACTCTATATCCTTCTGTTGCTAAAATCTCAATCGCTGAATGAATTTGTTGTATTTCCGTCTCGTTAAGATTAGATACATTGATTAAAGCTTCGGGTGCGCCTTTGGCAGCAATTATTTTGCGACCCTTACTTCCCGAAAAGATGTGCGTCATCATTGGAGGTTTACCCCCCAAGGGATATTCGTGAACGAGCTTATAATGATGTCGTTCATCATTTAGTTTTAGGTCTTTGTAGGCTTGATGCAATGCCAATTCCATCGGGTCGAATGGAATGGGTTCACTTGCCCACATCGATAACTCAATCAACTCTTTACCGCTTTCGTTTAATGTTGACTCAGGGCTTACAATTTTATTGTTTTTAAACACAAACAGTTTGGCCAAACTCATTTTGTTTTCGGTAATTGTTCCTGTTTTATCTGTGCAAATTACTGTAGCACTGCCAAGGGTTTCTACTGTTTTGGTTTGCTTAACTACAATGCCCAACTTCATTAAACGCCAAGCCCCGAGTGCCATAAAGGTGGTGAATGCCACAGGAATTTCTTCGGGCAAAATACTCATTGCCAAAGTAAGCGAATGAAGCAAACTCTCTAATACATTTTGTGATTGCCAATAATTTATCACCCAAACAAGAACAAAAACGATAGCTCCAACGATTGCCATCCATTTCACAAAATTTGACACCTGAATTTCTAAAGGTGTTTTTTCTTCATGGATACTCTCTAAGCTCTTTCCAATTTTGCCTAATTTGGTTTCGTTGCCAATAGCGGAAATTTCAGCAATGGCTAATCCACTGGCTACAATTGTTCCACTATAAATAAAGTTATCCTCTTTGTCTTTATCCTTAAAAACGGCAAGCGATTCGCCTGTAAGTATGGATTCATTGACAGAGAAATCGTTGGATTGCACTATGGTTCCGTCAGCGGTTATTGAGGTACCTTCTTCTACCAACAGAAAATCACCCACCACCAATTCTTCACTTTTTATTTCAATAAGGGTGCCACCTCGAATGACCTTGCAATGGGGTTGCGACAAATCTTTTAATTTTTCGAGTGCATTTTTGCTACGGGAGTCCTGGTATAAAGAAATGGAAACGATAAACAAGATGGCCACGACCATAAAAATGCCATTTCCCGTCTCGCCACTAATAAAATAGATAGAAGAGGCCACCAATAACAAAATGGTCATTGGTTCTTTTACTATCCGAAGTAAAACATCTAAAAAGCTGCTTTCTTTCTTGTAGTCGAGCTCGTTGCTTCCAAACTTTTCTCTTGATAAGTTGACCTGTTCGCTATCTAATCCTTTTATGTTAAATTGTTTTATAGACATCTTTAAAGCTAGCTATATTGTTTAGAAATTGATTTGGCTGTCATCATCACCTTCATTTTCTGTATTATCTATTGGGGCAGTTGCACCTTTCACAATTTCTGAATGTCTTATTTGTCAGCCCAAATAGCCTGTACTTACCTGTAAGCAATGCCTACGCTAGTTGAGGAAATAATAAATAAGCAATAAGCGGCAATTTTCATCTCATTGCTTTTTGTCCAAACCATAAGCAAGGACAAATCCTTCCAAAATTGGACCGAATATCAGTAGATGGGCAATTACTAGGTGAATATTTGTTTGATACGTTGTATTTACTCTTTAAAGGTCATATTTATTTTTAAATGAAAAGATAATCTATGTTACTATAAAAATGATTCTTAGTTGGATATGTTATTTAGGCATGCTCACAACGATAAGCTAAATATCGTTTCAAAACTTCGACTGTGTTCAGTACCATTTGATTTTTAGCAACAAGTACCGAATCCAATTCGGCATAAGGCTAAATTTCGATGAAAATTCTTTCAAAAACAACAAGATAACCCATTGACTTATAAAAAGTTGCCAACATATGGATGCGTTTGGATTCCTGCTTTTTTATCCCGTTGCAGAACGGGGCGCAGGAATGACAATGGAGTTATTTCTTAGCTTCCACCAACTCCAATTGATCCACGCTTACATTGGTGGTGAACATACCGTAGTTGACTACAGCCTTACCTTTTTCAAGCGTGTCTATACTCCCTACGGCTTTACCATCCATGAGGCGAACGCGGTCCCCGATTTTAAAAACAGGTCTGGGTTTGTTCTTTTCGGCCTGGACTTCCTTTTTCTTTTTTATTTTCTTCTCTACCCGAACCTTCTTGATTTTTTGCTCCAGCTCTTCGGCCACTTGTTTTTTCTCCTGTTGCTTGGCCTTTGCCTTTTTAGCGGTTGTTTTTTTACGTTTGCTGTTCTCGGTTTCCACTATACGGAGCATTTCCGAAATCAACGGACGTTTTTTCTTGTCTATAAAGTATTTTTCCGCAGCTGTGTTCAATTTGTTCCCCAGTTGAATCATCCGTTGGTTGTGGTCGTACATTTCTTGGTAACTCTCCAACTTGGATTTTATCTTGGAATTGAGTTTCTCCAATCGTTCGTTTTCCTCACGAGCCTTGGCTTCCTCATCTTTAAGTTTGGAGCCTGTTTCCGCCATTTTGCTACGCTCCTTTTGTAGTTTGGCAATGGTAGCATCAAAACGGACCTTTCCGCGTTCAATCTTCTTTTTGGCCTTGTTGATCAAGGAGTAGGGGATGCCGTTCTTTTGGGCCACTTCAAACGTAAAGGAACTCCCCGCTTCACCTAAAACCAATTGAAAAGTGGGCTCCAATGTTTTAGCGTTGAATAGCATATTGGCATTGGTGGTGTGAGGAAGTTCGTTGGCCAAAGCCTTTAAATTGGCATAGTGCGTTGTGATGACTCCATAGGCTTCACGATCATAGAAAACTTCTAAAAAGGCTTCTGCCAATGCACCACCCAATTCGGGATCACTACCCGTACCAAATTCATCAATCAAGAACAATGTTTTATCGTTGCACTTCTTTAAAAAGTAGTTCATGTTCTTGAGTCGGTAACTATACGTACTAAGATGATTTTCAATGGATTGATTATCTCCAATATCTGTCAATATCTTATCAAAGAAACAAACGGAACTACGTTCGTGCACAGGGATGAGCATACCGCTTTGAAGCATCACTTGAAGCAGCCCAATCGTTTTCAGTGTTATACTTTTTCCACCTGCGTTGGGCCCCGAAATCACAATAATTCGGTTCTCTTTGTGCAGTTTTATAGTCTGCGGCCAGGTTTTTTCGTTCTTTCGTTGGTTGGAAAGGTAGAGCAATGGGTGGTATGCATCACGAAGGTACATTTCGCGTTCCTCATTGATTTCTGGCAACAAACCATTCGTCTCATTGGCATATCTTGCTTTGGCTGCTGTAATATCGGTATCGGAAAGATGCTTTTGATACTCTTGCAGTAACTCCCGATAGGGTCGAATTTCGTCGGTGAGTTTGTTTAGAATGCGCTGAATCTCTTCTTTTTCCTCAAACTCCAAATTATTGAGTTCTCGTGTGTAGGATAGCGTGACTTCGGGAACAATGTAAACAATGCTGCCCGTTTTGGAGGTCCCCATAACGGTACCCTTCACTTTTTTTCGGTGCATCGCCTTAACTGCCAATACCCTGCGATTCTCCACAACGGATTCTCGGATTTCATCCAAAAAGTCCGAAGATTGATAGCGGCCCAATGCAGCGCTAAAGCTTTGATTGATCTTGCTGCGCACTTCATTGATTTGTCGGCGGATATACATGAGTTCATCCGATGCAGAATCTTTGATTTCCCCAAATTTATCGATGACATCATCAATGGCCTCGGGAATTTCTGGATGAAGTTCCAAAGCATTCACTTTATCAAAAAGCAATGGGTAGTATTCCTTGAATTTTTTAAAGAATTTTTGATGAATCGCTACGGTTTTGCAGATTCCCCCGATTTTTCGGAAACCGGCTATCTCCAAGGTGCTGTTGTCAATCTTTAACAACCCCAGTTCACTATTGATTTGGTCGAAACCATGATTGGGAATACGGTTGTCGTTGGAAAAAGAGGCTAAATATTCCGACGTTTGCCCTAAAACCTTCATCAGTTCCTCTTTGTGTTGGAACGGTTTTATGGTCAACGCATCTTCTTTGCCCAAATCTGTATTGCATCGCGCTGCGATTTGGGTCAATACTGCCGGGAACTCTAAGTCTTGAAGTGTTTTGGGGTGAATGTTTTGCATCTTTTTCTACTAGCAGCGCAAAGATAGGATTTTGAAGTGTTTTTGAAGTGTACCGCTCTGGCAAAAACAATTTGCAATGCGTACTTTTGATGCATACCTGATTTATTCCTTTAAACCGATATCCTATGAGGAGCGACAACACCGTAATTTATATTATCGCCGGCGTTATTTTACTACATTTTGTTGTAGGCATTGGGTACTTGATCTATAAATTGACCAAAAAGAAGTAAAGTCAGCACATGGAAGTGAATATTGAGCCAAGTTGGAGAATCCAGCTGAACGATGAGTTTGAAATGCCTTATTTCCAAGAATTAGCAACATTTGTAAAAAAGGAATACCAAAAGAACACCTGTTACCCAAAGGGTAAGGATATTTTTTCTGCTTTTGACCATTGCCCGTTCCAAGAAATCAAAGTTGTAATCATAGGGCAAGACCCGTACCATGGGGCCAATCAGGCAAACGGACTTTGTTTCTCCGTTAAAGATGGTATTCCTCATCCGCCATCCTTGGTCAATATTTTCAAGGAAATTAAAACCGATGTTGGAAAACCGTATCCCGATAGTGGTAATCTGGAGCGCTGGGCAGACCAAGGTGTTCTTTTATTGAACGCTACGCTTACCGTTCGTGCTCACCAAGCGGGCAGCCACCAGAATATGGGATGGGAACAATTTACCGATGCGGTGATCAAAACGGTGTCCAACGAGCTGGAAGGAGTTGTTTTTCTGCTTTGGGGCGGGTTTGCCAAGAAAAAATCATCCTTGATCGATAAAAGCAAACACCATATTTTAACCTCTGGCCATCCTTCACCCTTGAGCGCCAACCGTGGATTGTGGTTTGGTAATCAACACTTCAGCAAAACAAACAAGTTGCTGGCGCAGATGGGCAAGGAGCCTATTGATTGGTGAAAATGTCATCTCGAGCGCAGTCGAGAGCTTGTTGTGGTGTGGTTTAGGCATAAGCCGACCTGACATTCATAATGTTTAAAACTATTTCCAAAGAAAATGCGAAGCGTCTTTGATGTCGCTAATTAAATTAAGGGCGAGCAACCTGGATTGCACTTCGTTAATGGTTGCTTCAGAAAGTTGCTCTTGTCCCCAAGTGGTTTTGGACAGCCATTCCTGAATATCTTCCAGCTTTTGCTCGTATCTGTTGGAAAGCGTTCTATCAATACTCGGGATTTGCTTAAATTCTGAAGTATAGGTGTTAATCACTTCCAAAATGTGTTTGAGTACCCCTTCGTTTTCTTTTAAAAATGCTTCCGAAGCGACAATCACAAAACAAGGCCAAGGGGTAGGGCAGTCACCCACCCGTTTAAAAATTCCGCTGTCCACAAGCGGTTTGGTGGTAAAATGTTCCCACATAAAATAAGCATTGGAACCACTTGATAGATTTTCCACGGCACCATCGAGGTTATTTATGATTTCAAACTCTAGGTTTTCTGTGTCCCATCCTTGGTTCTGCGCATTGATATAGGCCATTAAATGGCTTCCACTACCTATTCTACTGATGGCCACTTTATCATCTTTTAAAGACTCAATGGAATTTCTTTCGCTATTTGCATCTACATGGATGCCCCAAAGAAGGGGAGAGGAGACATATTCTTGAACAATTTTGCTGGGGTTTCCCTGTGAAATACTTTTGATCATGCCTTCGGTAAGGATAATGCCCAAATCTGCTTCGTTGTTTTGAAGCATTTGGGTCATTTTTCCGGTTCCTTCCGGAACATCACTCCATTCCAATTGTATGCCCCGGTCCTCAAAGGCATTGTCTTCCATGGCCAAGTGCCAGGGAAGGTTAAAATGTTCGGGGACTCCAATTATTTGCACTGTTTTCATTTACCTTGCTACTTTATGTCTTAAAATTATGATTCCATTTGGTATCCTTCAAAAAAAATGCTTTGAAAAATTATACCAATTGACTTTGGGCCATACGTTCCAAGGTGTATTGAATCAACCTGTCAATGGTTCGATGCCCCTGCTTGGAAAACTCCCCTGTTGCCCGATTGGCCAATATGGCATTAAGTGAAACAGCTTGGTGTCCATGCAATTTTGCTATGCCGTAAATGGCTGCTGTCTCCATCTCAAGGTTTGTTATTCGTGTACCTTGATAAGAAAACCCCGCAAGCTTTTCGTTAAAATCTGTTATAGAAGGCGTTAATCTTAATTTCCTTCCCTGTGGAGCATAAAAACCTGAATTTGTACCTGTTATGCCAAATCGTATATGATTTGAATCAAAAACGGCACCCAACTCCTTATCAAAATCAACAACATAAGGGTGGATGTTATATTTTCCCCAACCCAAGTATTCTGTCAGCGCTTGTTCCAGTTCTTTGTTTTTGATTTGTCCAGCCTCATAAAAATGCAATAGATTGTCAAACCCAATGCCGGCGGAACTGATTAAGAAAGTATCTACCGGGATGTCTGGTTGAAGAGAACCGGATGTACCGACCCGTATAAAATTGAGCCGTGTCTTTTGGGATTTAATTTGCCTAGAAGTGAAATCGATGTTTGCAAGCGCATCCAATTCATTAAAAACAATGTCTATATTGTCCGTTCCTATTCCTGTGGAGATAACGGTAAGGCGTTTACCGGAATAATGACCCGTGTGGGTTGTAAATTCTCGTTTGCTTTTCCTTATCTCAACGGAATCGAAGTACTTGGTTACTTCCTGCACACGACCTTGGTCTCCCACCGTGATAATGGTCGTGGCAATGTCTTCTGGAAGAAGGTTGAGATGGTAGATGCTCCCATCAGGGTTCAGAATAAGCTCTGAACTGCCCAAGGAAGCGTCCATTATTATAATTTAAGGATTCTGTCGGAATCAGTATTATATAGGAAGTTATATTTTAAAGAGCCTCCCAAATACATTTGATTATCACGAAGTTCCGAATAGTAATTTGTTTCTTGCTTTAATACGTGCAACCCTTTTTTGGTCAACTTAACGGGGTCAAATGAACTAAAAAGGGGTTTCAGGGAGGAAATCATACGATCGTACTGTGTATCTCCAAAACCGTAAAAACCTTGGTCGCTCAATAAACTTCCCATCAATTCTTTTTTGGACTTTGGCTTTTCTTTCTTGGCGACTTCCAAAATATGATTCTCCAAGTCGTTAAGTCCATTTTTTATGGTCGGGAATCGCTTTAAATGGGTTTTTAGGGCGTCCGATAAGTATTCGAACTGAAAATCGTTGTTGGCAATCTGGTTTTCCAAGCGAATAGGGTTGTCGCTGCAATACAATTGCCAAATGTAGTCTGCGTATTCGATATCGTCCTGCGAAAGCGCCTTTTTGTTGTCGTATAGCTCCAGTAATTTTTCATCACTGAGTTCATTTAAGCCATACAGTTTGTCGGAGCCTTCAATTTTACCACTGCAGACCAAAGAGATTTCTGCGTGTCTTCGGTGTTGCTTTAGCCAACTGAGTACGGCAAGCATATTTATTTGGCAAAAGAGGTCATATTCAAACCAAAGTACAATTTGATCTTGTTGCTTGTGGTTGCATAACGACCTATATTCCTTTAAAGTTTTTTCTATGAACCAGGATTTGGAGACTTTGTAATTTTTGTTCAGGAACTCGAACCTTGTTTTCCAGAAAGATTCGCTTCCTACAGTGGAAAGAGTTTTGCCTTCGCAAAGCATTTCTCTCCATGTAATTACATCCCCTTTTAATTGTAAAGACTGTAATCTGGACGTGAAACTGTCCCCGTTGGTAATGTGCAACAGTGATTTCATTTTCAGCTCAGTTTTCGTTGATTAGGAAGAATAAAAGTAATGTTTAAAGCAACAACACAAAAATTTTTTCGCAAAACATTGGTATTCAGGGCGAGTTTTTAACATGTAAGGGGAAACCGGATCGGTTTTTACCCAATTGAAAATTACCCGCCAACGCGCTTAACGGCAAACCCTTTTTTCTTTAGGAATTCCATGATTTTGTCCCGATAATCCCCTTGGATCAATATGGTTTCATTTTTAAAGCTGCCCCCCACGCCCAATAGCGTTTTCAAGTCTTTTGTCAATTTTTTAAAATCACTGTCAGCTCCGTTGTACCCTTCGAGTATGGTAATAGGCTTGCCCTTTCGTTTCTCGTATTTGCAGATAATGGGATCTTCTTGAAGCCAATAAGGAGGTTTTTCCTTTTCCTTGTTGGGTTCGTCTTCAGGAACGTGGTCGGGAAATAAATTTTTGAGCTGGTCTCCTAAATCCATGCGTAGCTTATTTTTTGATCAGTCCGAGTTCTATCAATCGTTCGTGCAGATATTCTCCTGCGGTAATGTCATCGAACGCTTTGGGGTGCGTTTCGTCAATGCAGTTTTCCAAACAGTTCAACGGCATATCGCTTATAGGGTGCATAAAAAACGGAATGGAGTAGCGTGATGTGCCCCAAAGCTCCTTTGGTGGGTTTACCACTTGGTGAATCGTCGATTTTAACTGGTTGTTTGATAGTCTGGAGAGCATATCGCCAACATTGATCATCAACTGGTCGGGTCTTGCAATGGCATCCACCCAATTGCCCTCGTGGTCTTTTACTTGAAGCCCCTTTCCATGGGCGCCCATCAACAGCGTAATCAAATTGATATCGCCATGTGCCGCTGCCCTTACTGCATTTTTGGGTTCTTCGGTAATGGGCGGGTAATGGATAGGTCTTAAAATGGAGTTCCCGTTTTTGATATAATCGTCAAAATAGGTTTCCTTCAGGCCCAGGTGCAAGGCAAGTGCACGAAGTACATATTTCGCGGTTTTCTCCAACATTTTATAAGTTTCTTTGCCAATACGGTTAAAATCGGGCAACTCATCCACCGTCACATTATCTGGGTATTCGGCTTCCAACGCCGGATTACCTTCCACATATTGACCAAAATGCCAAAACTCCTTCAAGTCGCCCTCTTTTTTGCCTTTGGCGTGTTCCTTTCCAAAGGAAGTGTACCCGCGTTGCCCTCCAATGCCTTCAATCTCATACTTATTTTTGACTTCCTGTGGCAGTTTGAAGAACTTTTTTATTTCATCATACAGGTTTTCCACCAATTCATCCGATAAAAAATGTCCGCTCAGCGCCACAAAGCCGATTTCCTCGAAAGCAGCACCTATTTCTTTGACAAACTTTTCTTTTCTTTTTGGGTCGCCCGAAACAAAATCTTTCAGGTCCACACTTGGGATAGCACTCATATCGTCATCTTTGATGTTAGACCAAAAATAGGGAATAAAGGCGAAGCTTTTCAAATTTTAAGGTGTTTTGAAGGCCTTTTTACTACATTTATCCAACAGAAAATTATGGTATGAGGTATCATGTTGGCAGCTTGGAACAGGAAAAGTTGTTGGATTTGTACAAGGCAATGCTGAAGCCCAGAATGATAGAAGAAAAAATGCTGATTCTTCTGAGGCAGGGCAAAATTTCCAAATGGTTTAGCGGGATAGGGCAGGAGGCCATTTCCGTGGGGGTCACCAAGGCGCTCAAGGAAAGTGAATATATACTTCCCATGCACCGAAACCTAGGGGTATTCACATCCAGAAACATTCCATTGAACCGACTATTTGCCCAATGGCAGGGAAAAAAAAGCGGGTTTACACAAGGTAGGGACCGAAGTTTTCATTTTGGTACCCAGGAATACAAAATTGTGGGGATGATTTCCCATTTGGGGCCTCAACTTGGGGTTGCCGATGGCATTGCCTTGGCCGATATGTTACGCAGAAAAAAACGAGTGACCGCCGTTTTTACGGGTGAAGGTGCAACCAGCGAAGGGGATTTTCATGAAGCACTGAACGTGGCTTCCGTCTGGAACTTACCTGTGTTGTTCTGTATTGAAAACAACGGCTACGGACTTTCCACGCCCACGAACGAGCAATACAATTGCGAGCATTTGGCGGATAGGGCCAAGGGCTACGGCATCGAATCCAGAATCATTGACGGGAACAACATTTTGGAGGTATATGCCAAAGTGGATGAATTATGCAAAGCCATTCGAAGAAGGCCGCGACCTGTGCTGTTGGAATTTAAAACTTTTCGGATGAGGGGGCACGAAGAAGCGAGTGGCACCAAATACGTTCCGGACAAGTTGATGAAAGAGTGGGAGAAGAAAGACCCGATTTCCAATTATGAAAGTTTTTTGTTGGAAGAAGGAATGTTAACGGAGGAAATGGTTGCGGAAATCAAAGCTGATTTTAGCGATGAAATCAATACGAATCTGCAGTTGGCCTTTGATGAGCCCGGAGTGTCCTCGATTGAAAGTAAAGAATTAAAAGAAGTGTATCAAGGTTTTGATTATCAAAATATTGAATCTAAATCAAATCAAGCAGAAAATATACGTTTTGTAGATGCCATTTCCCAAGGCTTGGAGCAATCCATGTTTCGCCACAACGAGCTCATTATCATGGGGCAAGATGTTGCCGACTATGGTGGTGTTTTTAAAATTACCGAAGGGTTTGTTCCCAAATTTGGGAAGAGCCGAGTACGCAACACCCCCATCTGTGAGTCTGCCATAGTTTCTGCAGCTATGGGATTGTCCATCAATGGAATGAAGGCTGTCGTAGAGATGCAGTTTGCCGATTTTGTGAGCTCGGGCTTCAACCCCATTGTAAACTATTTGGGCAAAATACATTACCGTTGGAACGAAAAAGCTGATGTGGTCATCCGAATGCCCTGCGGTGGTGGTGTAGGGGCGGGGCCCTTTCATTCGCAGACCAATGAGGCCTGGTTTACCAAAACGCCTGGCCTAAAAGTAGTATATCCCGCATTTCCATATGATGCCAAAGGACTGTTGAACACAGCCATTAACGACCCGAACCCGGTATTGTTTTTTGAGCACAAGGGACTGTACCGAAGTATTAAAGGCGATGTGCCCACCGATTATTACACCTTGCCTTTTGGCAAGGCGAAAATTTTAAGGGAAGGGAATTCCATATCCGTGGTCACCTATGGTGCAGGAGTGCATTGGGCCATGGAAACACTGGACAAGCATCCAGAAATCGATGTGGATTTGATTGATTTACGGACGCTTCAACCTTTGGACACCGAAGCAATTTATGATTCGGTCAAAAAGACCGGAAAACTGATCATATTGCAAGAAGATACTTTGTTTGGAGGTGTGGCCAGCGATATATCGGCCATGGTGATGGAAAACTGCTTTGAATACTTGGATGCTCCCGTAAAAAGAGTGGGCAGTTTGGAAACCCCGGTGCCCTTTGCTAAATCATTGGAAGAAAATTTTTTGCCAAAGCAGCGATTTGAATCGGAATTGATAACACTATTTAAATATTGAAAACTATTTGGATTAACTATTTTTTGATACTTTAACAACTTTAAATACGTCCCCAATCGTATATGTTTTGAACATTAACTTAAATACTTATGATGAAACGATCACTTTTATTTATTACAGTGATGGGGCTTTTGGTCTCATCATGTTCCATCTCCAAAAACGCTAGAGCACAGCGAAATTTGTTCAGCGGCACTTGGAATTTGGACAACGTGTATTACGAGAATGCCTCTGGAAACTTTAAATCGACCATCTTCAATGATGCGGAAGATATCTGCTTCGAAGACAGCGAATGGTTTTTCAGGGACAACAATAGTACTGGGCGCTATACCATAGCCCAAAGTTCACTCTGTCAAGGAGGGGACCGCTATTTTAGATGGTCTGTGGTAGAGCCACAACAGAATTACCAAAGCCAACTTCAATTCAAGTTTATTGATGAAAACCGAAAAGATATTTCTGGGGGGTACGGATACCGTTTGAATATTGTTAGTTTATCCGAACAATCCATGACGCTCAATTCCAATGTATCGGTTGATGGTCAACCTGTGACCATAGTTTACGAATTCTCAAAAAAATAATTTCATGAAAAATATAGTTTTAAAAGGAGCAACGGCTTTTTTGGCGTTGACGATTATAATTAGTTGCGATGCTGTCAAAAATGCAAACAATACCCAAAAAGGCGCTGCGATTGGTGCTGGGAGCGGTGCTGTTATCGGTGGCGTTATCGGAAATAATGTAGGTGACGGAAACAATACAGCCCTTGGAGCCATTATCGGTGCCGTAGTGGGTGGTGCTGCCGGAGGTTACATTGGAAACCGCATGGACCGACAAGCTGAACAAATCGAACAAGAAATCCCAGGAGCTGAAGTGCAAAGGGTAGGCGAAGGCATCAATGTTACCTTTAGTGGAGAAAACGGTGTTTATTTTGATACCAACAAATCTGACATCAAAGGAGCTTCTGCCACTACCTTGGACAAGTTGGCCGGAATTTTTAAGGAGTACCCAAAATCCAATATCCTTGTGGAAGGACATACGGATAGCGATGGTGCTGCTGAATACAATATGGGTCTTTCCGAACGCCGGGCAAAGGCGGTGACCAGCTATTTGGTTTCCAAAGGTATTTCCAGCGGAAGATTTACCACCAAATGGTACGGCGAAGTACAGCCTGTGGAAAGCAATGAAACAGCTTCGGGCAAAGCAGCGAACCGACGTGTAGAGTTGGCTATTGTAGCCAGTGAAGAGCTTAAAGAGGAAGCTCGCGAGCAGACTGGAAACTAAAAGTCACTAACAGACATAAATGATGTGGCCCGGCTTTTGCTGGGCCTTTTTGTTCAGATATGTTAAATAAACCATTAAATATGGGTTAAGCTGTAAACCTTTGCAAGATTTTATTTAACTTAAAGGACGTCAATCTGTTACTTCTACAATTTCCTTTAAACCTATGGAACATATCACCCAAAATAATATAGAAAAGCAGCAAGAACTACTGGTGCGGGTGGAAAGAAACAATAGAATGGTTCAACGCCTGTTGGAAAAACTGAGTTCTTACACCTACGAACCCAAATGTCCCCGGCGATTCGAAAAGTTTTATGAATTACACAAAAGCATCCAAAACTATAAAAGCCATCAAAAAAAAGTGATGTCCAAAATAAAGCAGCGTGAATTGGATATGGCAGATGCGCACCACAACGAGCTAAACCATCATTTAAATCTTTTCAAACAATTGGAAAGTGACTTTGCTTCCTACTTATTAGATTTACAAAAACCACGGTAAGTTATTCCACTGAAGAAAATTGCCTAAATTTTGATACACACTTACCTAAAACATACGTAATATTGCAGGGCAGCTAAACGGTCCATAAAATGGCAAAATCCTCAAACTCTGCTCTGGTGATCATGGCCTTTTTTGCCATTTACGTGATATGGGGCTCAACGTATTTATTGAATAAAATAGCAGTGTTGGAACTGGAGCCCTTTATGTTGGCCAGTTTTAGGTTTACTTTGGCCGGTCTTTGCATTTTTCTGTTGGCCAAAGCCATGGGCACTTCCCTTCGCATTACTAAAAAACAGCTACTGAACACCTTAATTGCCGGAATACTCTTTTTGAGCATTGGGAATGGATTGGTGGTCTGGGCCTTACGCTACGTGGATACAGGATTTGCCGCCCTGGAAATATCATCTCAACCGCTCATTATTCTTTTAATGATGCGCATTTTACAAGGTAAAAAAATACAACCCATGTCCGTGGTAGGGGTGATTTTGGGCATTATCGGTATTTATTTGTTGGTCAGTCAAAAACAAATTATTGCCCAGGAAGAATCCATTGTCGGTATGATCATGATATTCTTTTGCATGCTCTGTTGGGCCTACGCTAGTCTTTTTGTGGCCAATGCCGACCTGCCCAATAATTATTTTGTGAACACCGGATATCAAATGTTTTTTGCCGGGCTTGTTTTAAGTTTGATGAGTTTGGGTTTTGGGGAAGAGTGGACTTCTCCCTCGGTCTGGAGCGGTAAGGTGCAGTTATCTATGCTGTTGCTCATATTTTTGGGGAGTATAGTCGCCTTTACCTCTTTTAACTATTTGCTAAAAGCTGTGTCCCCCGAAAAGGTAGCAACATCTACCTATGTGAATCCTATTGTGGCATTGCTGTTGGGTTGGTATTTTTTGGATGAGAAAATCACCCTACAATCCATCGTGGCCGCTGCCATTCTTTTAACGGGGGTCTATTTCATCAATACCAAAAAGACCTTGGCCATCTTTGAACGCTTTAAACGTTAATACCTCGTTATTTACCTCGATTTGACTTATGTATTTCGTATCTTGTAAGATGCTAATATTCAAAACTATGAAGCCTTTACTGAACATTGGTATTTTTATGTTATTGCTGACCTCCTTAGCATGCTCATCAACTAAAAGTTCTGCAACTCCAGAGGAAATAGCTGCAATGGAAAAGATGATTTCTGATAAGCAGTTCGAAATCAAAGCCAAATGGGCACAGCCTTTGGCGAGCCAAAGCCTAAATAGTATAGCCGCAGCTGGAATGTTGCCTCCCGGCAGTTCCGTAAGCCGTATAGACATCACCGGTACAGGCGGTTATTTACGTATGATGGGCGATAGCGTCAAAGCCGACCTTCCTTATTTTGGGGAACGCCAAATGGGAGGAGGGTACAACCAAAATAATACAGGAATCAATTTTGAGGGAGTCCCCAAAGACCTTTCCATTGAACCCAACAAAAAAGGTACGGGAAAAACCATTCAATTCAATATCGAACACGAAACCGAAGGGTTTCAGGTAATTGCGCAGTTATATCCCGGTGGAATGGCAAGATTGAGCATTTCCAGTACCCATCGAAACAATATTTGGTATCAGGGGGATTATTCCGAATACACCAAAGAGGAGGAATAGTGCGTGCAAGGGGTGCAAGGGTAAGAATCAAGGTCAAAGCTCAAAGTTAAGATTAAACTTCAAGGGATACCTGTAAAAGTATCTGACTTTCGAGTTCTGAAAATTGACATCATCCCTCAATCATCCTGTTCTTTCCATATTTTATTATAGCTTTATTGTCTCAGAAACCAAAACACCTATAAAAACGATGAAAATGTACGCTTTGACCTTTAGGTCAATAGTTATGCTGGTGCTTTCAGTAAGCATTTTGGCATGCAACGGAAAAAAAGAAAATCAAGAAGAAGAATCTACTGAAGAAGTGACGGATAATGCGGAGGTATCACAGGATTCCACCCAATTATATTTGGACCGCCTTAACCTCCCGGAAGGATTTAGCATAGCACTCTATGCCGAAAATGTTGAGGGTGCTCGCTCCATGGCCATGGGGGCCGATGGAACGCTGTTCGTGGGCACTCGTAACGAGGGCAAGGTATATGCGCTAAAAGATACGGATGGTGATTACAAGGTGGACGAAAACTATACCATTGCCTCCGACTTGGACCAGCCCAACGGCGTAGCTTTTAAAAATGGTGATCTATATGTGGCCGCAGTGAGCAAGATGTTCAAATATACCGATATTGAATCCCAGTTGGAAAATCCACAGGACCCTGAACTAATTTATGATGATTACCCGACCGAGTTCCACCATGGTTGGAAATACATTGCTTTTGGACCCGATGATAAATTGTACGTGCCCGTTGGAGCACCCTGCAATATTTGCGATAGCGCAACCGTGGACAAACGTTATGCTTCCATTACCAGAATGGACCTTGAAGGCAAAAATAGGGAGATTGTGGCGCATGGCGTACGAAATACCGTAGGCTTTACATGGCATCCCGATACCGATGAATTGTGGTTTACAGACAATGGCAGGGATATGATGGGCGATGATATACCTCCGGGGGAATTGAACAAGCTTACCGAAGCAGGTCAGCATTTTGGTTATCCCTATTGCCACGGCGGAACCGTAAAGGACCCCGAATATGGCGACCAACGTCCCTGTTCCGATTTTGTACCTCCCGTACAGCCATTGGGCGCGCACGTAGCGGCTCTTGGTGTTAAGTTTGGTAAAGGCCCCATGTTTCCAGAAGCCTATCGAGGGCATGCATTTTTGGCAGAACATGGTTCGTGGAACCGTTCCTCTAAAGTGGGCTACAGGATTACCATGGTAAAACTAGAAAATGGCGAAGCCGTGAGTTACGAACCCTTTATCGATGGTTGGTTGGACGAAGAGTCGCAAGAAGCATTTGGCAGACCTGTGGATTTGCTCTTCCTTGAAGACGGTTCCTTGCTTATCTCAGATGATGAAGGCAATGCCATTTACAGGGTGACCTACAAAGGATAAATTACTCCAGCATAATTAACGAAGGTACTTGGGGATGGACATATGTTCCATTTTCCAGGTACTTTTTTTTTGGTCCTTGTCCATAACCTCTATAAAGTAGTAAGCTGTACCACCTTTTAGTTTAGAGGCGATGTATTCTACGGTAAAAACCCGGTCATCGCACAAAAAGGTATATTCCACGCTTTCACCGTTTTGGGATTCCCTTATTTTTCCGTTCCGAAGAATCAAGTTGGGTTTGGCCAAAATGCTGTTGCTCTTGTGCCAGCAGAGATAGCGTATCTCACCCGTACACAACCGATCTATTTTAACGGTGTACTGGCTATCGCCAAAATAGGCCAGAACGGCTTCAATGTTAGGGTGGCTCCAAAAAATGGTCAAGTACGTTTAAGTAGGTTCGGTGTTTGTCCAACGTTGATACCGCTACTGTATTGTATTAAAATGTTTTTCTTTTCCACCATTCCGCACCGGCAAACCAACCAGCAATAAAAATAATGATGCCGACCATAATCAAACAAAATATCTGTAAGGCGTTTATCGTTTCTAGTGTAGTCATACTCTTATTTTTGATCAATCTACACAATGCGCAATTATTTTGCGCACTCAATTGACGAATGCCCCATTTGAATTGAGGGATGCCCTTTTTGAAGCAACCAAAATTTTACAAGCAATCAAATTGAAGGAAAATTGTCCATTCACTGGCGTACTTTATCCATTTTTTCATGCTTGGTATTGCCGCAACTTTGTCCCATCAAAATTTAAGTTTAATCAGTTAAAGAAAAATACCATGAAAAATTTGATGCGAACACTTACCGTGTTCATGATTACCATTTCAGGGCTCCATGCTCAATTACCAGAACCAGGTTTTATCATTGACGGAACTACCGCCATTGTAATTACCGATCCACAAAACGATTTCCTTAGCCCCGACGGTGTGGCCTGGGGTGCCGTGGGGGAGAGCGTTCAGGAGAACAACACCATAGAGAACCTGGAGACTATTTTTAAGTTGGGCGAAGAATACAACATTCCCGTATTTATTTCTCCCCACTACTACTACGAGCACGATCACGTGTGGAAGTTTGAGGGTACCCTCGAAAAATTGATGCACAACATCAGCATGTTCGACCGTGGGGACCAATTGAACGTAAAAGGTTTTAAAGGTTCCGGTGCCGATTGGTTGCCTCGTTACAAAAAGTACATTAACAAGGATAGAGTAGTGGTTACAAGTCCTCACAAAGTGTTCGGTTCCGAGTCCAACGATTTGGCCTTACAGTTGAGAAAACAAGGTGTGGACAAAGTAATCTTGGCAGGAATGTCCGGTAATCTTTGTGCTGAATCACATATGAGGGAATTGGTAGAAAATGGTTTTGAAGTAGCCGTAGTGGGTGACGCTACAGCTTCTGCCAAACTACCTGGATTGGATGGTAATGCAGCTGCCCAAACCAACTATAAAATGATTTCAAGCCGTGTCTTCACCACAAAAGAATTGGTGAAAGAATTGAAAATGCACGACATGAAGTAAAACTTAAGTGTTTGTGATGTTGCAGTTGAGTGACAAGGGGTCGAACTTAGGTTTGACTCCTTGTTTTTTTTATTGATGGTCAGGTGGTTAACATCCACAGGGAAAATTGTCCAAGAAGCCTGTTTTCGTCAACCTGAACTTGTTTCAGGTTCTCATAATGATTGGGTCCCCACTCGATGGGATTCTAAAATAAATTCAGAATGACGCATTTCAATGTTTTTGCTTGCTATTCAATGCTTTGAATTCCCAAAGGGAAAATTGTCCAAGGAGTTGCGACATCTGTCCATTTTATTCCAGCCTACATCGCAGCACCTTTGTAATGTCAAAAATTGACAAACGAATTAGTAATATAAAACAGAAAGTTATGACACGTTTACAAGCATTAGATCCAAAGGAAGCAACTGGAAGATCAAAAGAATTATTTGAAGGCATCCAAGGTAAATTGGGTATGGTTCCCAACATGATGAGAACTATGGGTAACTCCTCAGTGGTTTTGGAAGGTTACTTGAACCTAAGCGATATTTTGGGCAAAGGATCTTTAGGTGGAAAATTGGGAGAGCTATTGGCTTTGACCGTAGCAGAATCCAACGCCTGTAACTATTGCCTATCCGCTCATTCGTTTATCGGTGAAAAATTGGTAGGTATCGATACGGATACCTTGCGTGCTGCAAGAGATGGTGAGAACGCAGATCCAAAAATTGCTGCTGCCTTAAACTTTGCAAAAGCATTGATCGCTAAAAACGGACGCGTTTCTACAGAAGACGTAGCAGCTGTTAAAGACGCTGGATACACCGATGGCGCCGTAGGTGAGATCGTGGCACACGTAGCCTTGAACATCTTCACAAACTATTTTAATAATACGGCCAACACCGATATCGATTTCCCAGTAGTGGAAGCCGCTACGGTATAATTAACCCTTAAATTCAATTACAAATGAAAACGTTTAGAAATTTATTTCTTTTTGGAATGATGTTGTTTGCTGCGATCAGCGTGCAGGCACAGACTCCACCGGTAGACGATAATGGTCTTGCCATTGGTGGTTACGATGTAGTCTCCTATTTTTCTGGAGAAGCTCAAAAAGGCAGCAAAAGCTATGCGGTAAAGCATCATGGGGCAACCTATTACTTTGCCAGCAAAGCGAATCAAAATGCCTTTAAAAAATCTCCTAAGAGCTATTTGCCTCAGTTTGATGGCTACTGCGCTTGGGGTGTAGGAGCAAAGGATGCCAAGTTTCCCATCAACCCGGAAACATATACGGTAATCGACGGAAAATTGTACCTGTTCTTTAACGGGCCCTTCAACGGGGAGCCTTTCAATACCTACGAAGACTGGGCACAACGCACTACGGAGCTTAAAACAGCTGCACATGCTAAATGGCCCAAAGTAAAAAACAGCAAGTAGTTTTAATTAGCTGATAAGGGTAGGGCCCCGCCATAGGTCCTGCCCTTTTTCAATTTAAAAAAAGCACAACCATGGAAATAGAAAAAAAATTCCCGTTGCCTCCCTTTACCGAGGAAACTGCAAAGGAAAAAGTACAATTGGCAGAAGATGCCTGGAACAGCCAAGACCCTGAAAAAGTAAGCAAAGCCTATACGGTGGACACCGAATGGCGCAATCGTTCCCAGTTTGTGAACGGTCGTGAGGAGGTAGTTTCCTTTTTGACGGAAAAGTGGCAAAAAGAAAAAAACTACAAATTAAGAAAGGAACTATGGGCCTTTACCGACAATAAGATTGCAGTTCGTTTTGAATACGAATACCAGAATGCCAAAGGAGCGTGGATTCGCGCGTATGGAAATGAAAATTGGGAATTCAACGAGCATGGGCTTATGCAAAAACGCTATGCCAGTATCAACGATCTGCCGATAGATGAATCGGTGAGAAGACTTTAGTTAATTTTGAAGTTATGTCACTTCGAGCGCAGTCGAGAAGTCTTGAATCCAAATAGCATAAATGGGGTCACGACTTGAGTTTATCTTGAGCGCCGTCGAAAGAATCGACCTGACAATGTATGATGAAAACCGTCATTTCGAGTTTTTTCAAAAGGAAAAAGTATCGAGAACAAGGTTTTGGTTCGCAAAAATGATTTCTCGATACAATTTTTTGACCTAGAGCTCAAAAAAACACTCGAAATGACAAGTTTTGATTGCTTGTATTCGATTTATAACATATATATATGAACATCTACAACACCAACACGCTCATCGACGAACAAACCGGAAACCTGGCATTTAAGCTTTCCACTTTTGAGGATAGCTGCCAGTTTTGCGATACGCACCGGTTTAATTATTATTCCTTGATCTGGATAAAAAAGGGGAGGGGTACCGCGCAAGTGGACTTTACGGAGTACACGTTTACGCCAAACACCCTATTTGCCGTAACGCCCTACCAACCTTTTGCATTCGACGAGGAAGAACCGTTGGAGGGCGTGGTGTTGAATTTTCATCCCGATTTTTTCTGTATTCACAAGCACCACGAACAAGTGGCCTGCAACGGGGTGCTCTTTAACAATATTTACAGCCCACCCATGCTCTGTGTTACGGAGGATATGTGCCAAAATTTTGAATTGCTATTGCAGCAGATGTACACCGAGGTTCAAAAATCGGAACTGGCGCAATACGAGCTATTGGTCTCTTATCTTAAAATATTTTTGATCACGGCCTCCCGCGCCAAGGCCAAGCAACAGCCCGAAGCCTTGGAGGGCACCCCGGACGAAAAGGAACCCTTTATCCTCCAGAAGCTCAAAAACCTGATAGAGACCCATTACAAGACCAAGCACTCCGCCGGAGAGTATGCCGATCTACTTAACATTAGCCCCAAGGCCTTGGCCAAAATGACCAAAAACCATTTTAACAAGACCATGACCAACCTGATCAGCGAACGGATCATAATTGAGGCCAAGCGCGAGCTGTACCTCACCAACAAAACGGTAAAGGAGATTGCCTACGACCTCGGGTATGACGACGAGCACTATTTTAGCCGTTTTTTTAAGAACAATGCCGATATTTCTCCCAAAACCTATCGCGAAACCGTGGGCTTTGCCCGTGCTGCCATGGCGTAACCTTTACTTATGAAAACACATGTAATAAGCAAAATACTGGCCTTGCCCTTTGGTCAGGTATTCAAAACTTTACAACAGCGCATAGTGGAGCATAGCTTTTTGCTCTTGCACGAGATAGATACCCAAGCCATTGTGACCAAACATGGCGTAACCATACCCCAATTGCGGCAATTGCTCTTTTTTGAGCCCAAATACATTGCCCAGATCATGGAAAACGACCCCTTGGCCATAAACGATATCCCCTTAAAATTGGTAGTACAAGAAATTGATGCCCAAACCACCCAACTGAGCTTTAAAAACCCTGTGGGCAGTCTACAGGATTATAATTTGGACCCTTCCATAGCAGCCGAGTTGTTGGATCGGGTTCAAGGGATCGTTACTTTTTAGAGGCTAAAAATTTATAGGATATTTATGTAAGTTGGAGAAAGGCTTTTAGGCTTTTTTTGGTGGGTTATGGTTTTCTTTAATGATTAGTTTGCCCATACTCCTTATTCTAGCTTTTAACCTTACGCTTTATCCCGTATCTTTGCACCCTTGAAAAATCGAGAAATCGCTTTATAATAATCTATTAATCAAATACAATGCAAGACGGAATCTACGCCAAGTTCAATACTACCAAAGGAGAAATACTGGTAAAGCTTACTTACGATAAAACACCGGGCACGGTAGGCAACTTTGTTGCCCTGGCCGAGGGAGATATGGAAAACAGTGTAAAACCACAAGGAAAACCATACTACGATGGGCTTAAATTTCATAGGGTAATCGCCGATTTTATGATTCAAGGTGGTTGCCCGACCGGGACCGGGACTGGTGATCCAGGTTATAAGTTCGACGATGAGTTTCATCCGGATTTGGTGCACGATGGTCCCGGAGTACTGTCCATGGCCAATGCTGGACCGGGGACCAACGGAAGCCAGTTTTTTATCACTCATGGAGCAACGCCCTGGTTGGACAACAAACACACCATCTTTGGTCGTGTAGAAGAAGGACAAGACATTGTAGATGCCATTGCCCAAGGCGATACCATTGAAACTTTGGAAATTGTTAGGGTAGGGGACGAAGCCAAAAACTGGAACGCCATCGAAGCTTTTCGGGTTTTTGAAGGAGCAAGGGAAAAGCGAATTGCCGAACAAAAGGCTGCTGCTGAAGCTGAAATGGAAAAATTGGCCGCTGGTTTTGAAAAGACCGATAGTGGACTGCGTTATAAAATCATTCAAAAGGGAAGTGGTGCCAAAGCGGAAAAGGGCAAAACGGTTTCCGTACATTATGAAGGTGCATTGACCAACGGTCAAATTTTTGATTCCTCCTACAAAAGAAACCAGCCCATAGATTTTGCATTGGGCGTTGGACAGGTAATTCCAGGATGGGATGAAGGCATAAGTTTATTGCAAGTGGGGGACAAGGCCCGTTTTGTGATTCCTTCGCATTTGGCTTATGGAAAAACCGGGGCAGGAGGGGTAATACCTCCTAATGCAACATTGGTTTTTGATGTGGAATTAATGAACGTGAAATAATTCGCTCATCGCGACAAGTAAATGAGAAAAGTTTCCAGAAATGGGAACTTTTTTTATTTAGATCTGTTTACGCTCAATAACAGCAAACAAAGGTTAAGGGCCAACAGGCTAATTAAAACGCTAAAAAAAGTGGTCATGGTTGTACGTGTTTATTACGTAACAGTCAAACGGTAAAAAACCCTACCTATTGTTCCGTGGCCTATGTAAATTACTTTTTGGAACCGTTTACGCTCCAAACCAACAATAGGGCATTTACAATCAAAAGAAACGAGAGCACTCCAAAAAAGGTATTCATTTATATTGGCTTAATGGTTATGGGGAACAGTGTTTGTTATTTAGATAGCAAAAAGTAAAAGGGTTGCGTTAGGGTTGAAAAAAAATAAAAAAAGCCCGGGCAATGCCCGGGCTTGGTCTATAAAAAAGTATGTTATAACTTAATCCGCAACTTGTACATTAACGGCGTTTAATCCTTTTTTACCTTGTTGTAGTTCGAATTCTACAACATCACCTTCTCTAATTTCATCGATTAAACCTGAAATGTGTACGAAGTGATCTGTGTTTGAACCATCTTCAGTGATAAATCCGTAACCTTTAGAATCATTGAAGAATTTTACTGTTCCTTTACTCATAATATAAATTGAAAATAATTAATTGACTACAAAGGTACATTTAATTTATTGAGAATCAGTTTTTTTCTTCAAATAAAATTATTAGGCCGTCGGATCAGGGGTCAAACGCAGATAGGGTTTGATTTCTTCCACACCTTTCGTGAAGATTTTTTTAGCCTCTTCTGTAGGTATAGCAGGGCTTACCACCACTTTCTCCCCATTTTTCCAATTGGCCGGGGTTGCCACTTTATGGTTTGCAGTTAACTGTAAAGAATCCACAACGCGTAGCAATTCGTAAAAATTTCGGCCTGTTGAGGCGGGATAAGTCAATGTAAGTTTCACTTTTTTGTTCGGATCTATGATGAATACCGAACGTACAGTAAGTGTATCGTCCGCATTGGGATGAATCATATCGTACAGGTCTGAAACCTTTTTTTCCACATCGGCCACAATCGGAAAATTAACTTTGGTTCCTTGGGTTTCGTTAATATCCTTGATCCATTCCATGTGGGAGGCCGCCCCATCGACACTTAAAGCCATCATCTTTACATTTCTTTTATCGAATTCATCTTTGAACTTCGCCGCAGTACCCAGTTCGGTAGTGCAAACAGGGGTGAAATCCGCAGGGTGGGAGAATAGAATCCCCCAGCTATCGCCAAGATATTCATAAAAGTTAAGTGTTCCTTCCGAAGTAACCGCGGTAAAATCCGGTGCAGTATCTCCTAATCTTAAAGTTGCCATATATATTTTTTTAATTATTACTCTATAAAATTACTAGATTATTTGATTGTTAAATTTTAAATCAGTTAAAAGTGTATTAAAATTTGCGGAGGTGGCATGGGAGCGAATACCGTTCAAAGTTCCTATTTTTACAGAATGGAAAAAGATACTTTGGAACATCTGCGTTACCCTATCGGAAAGTTTGAAATTCCCAGAGTCATTACGGAAAATGATTTGGAGGGATGGATTACCGTTTTGGAACAATTGCCCCAACGTTTAAGTGATTTGGTCACTCCGCTTTCAGATGAGCAACTGGAAACCCCGTATCGACCAGGAGGTTGGACGGTTCGTCAAGTGGTCCATCATATTTCTGACAGCCATCATAATAGCTATATTCGTTTTAAATGGGCTCTTACGGAGAATACCCCTATCATTAAAGCATATGACGAAAAAGCATGGGCTGAATTGTTCGATACCCGAACGGCACCTATTTTGATGTCCCTTTATCATTTGAGCGCTATTCATGCCAAGTTGGTTTATTTATTGAAGGGGCTCTCCGAGGAAGACTTAAATAGAAGTTTTATCCATCCGGTCGGAAATCAAAAGACAAGTTTAAAAGAAAATATTGCACGCTACGCTTGGCATAGCAACCATCATTATGCGCACATTGAAAATTTAGTGAAACGCGAAGGATGGTAGATCATAGGCTCTTGGTCAGAATCCACATAGCTTTTTCTTCAGGTTTCACGTTAGGGAGCGTCACTTCACTCTCTCGTTTAATTGTGTATCCATTTTTTTGATAGAAATGAACTGGATTTCCCTTTTGCATAGCATCCAGCCAAATGTACTTTTTATTCCGTTTTCTCGCGATGTCTTCAATAAACAAAAGCACCTGTTTACCAATGCCTTTGCCAGAATGTTGCTTTAACAAATAGATTTTTTCAGCTTTTAACGCATCGTCATCCGAGATTTCATCAATTCCGCAATTTTGAACAAGTTTTAAAATACCAACTGTTTTCGAATTCATCTTAATCAAATAATTAAGCGCATTCGCATCCTGAAGTTCGCGTTCAACAACTTCTTTGGTCAGTCCAAACGAAATATAAGGTGTTGGGTCTTCGTCCTTCCACAGGTGGAGGTAATGTTCGCAATAGGATTTTACACCAACAGTCAAATATTCTTTTAGGTTAACTTGAGTTGCCGGCTCCAAAATCACCGTATTTTTCAGAATAGTCGAGTTCATTCAATAACTTACTTAGGTAGTTACCCATTTAATGTTACATCCCAGACTTGGTTTTTGTTCGGCAACTACCGCTTTGCCATCCAAAACTGCATCCATTGCATTTTTTAAGTCGGTTCCAGTGAGCGGTACGCCATTACCTGGTCTGGAATCGTCCAATTGGCCACGATACACCAATTTCATTTCTGAATTAAACAGATAAAAATCGGGAGTACATGCAGCATCGTAGGCTTTGGCCACTTCCTGTGTTTCATCATAAAGGTAAGGAAAGGTATAATCTTCCTCTTGGGCCTTATCTTTCATTAAATGTGGAGCATCTTGCGGATAGTTTTCCACATCGTTACTGGAAATAGCCACGAAGGAAATTCCTTTTTCCTGATATTCCTTCGCCAACTTTACAATCATCGGGTTTACGTGTATCACAAAGGGACAGTGATTGCAAATAAACATAATGACCGTTCCTTTTTCGCCTTTCAAATCGTCCAAAGAGCATTTTTTATCGGAAACGGTGTCCAATAATTCAAATTTTGGAGCCTTTGTCCCTAAGGGGAGCATATTGCTTGGAGTTCTTGCCATTGTTTCTGGGTTTTAGGGTGGACTACTGTATGATAAAAATAAAAAACGACCTGCAAAAATACAGGCCGCTTAAATTTTAAAGGATTCTACTTTTTAAATGTCATCAAAGCTAACATCGGTGAAGCTACCATTGGCGGTCCCGTTTTCACTAATGTTGTCTTCCTCCTTTTTAAAATCTTTTTGATGGCGTTCGGAAATCACCTCGGTACCTTTCTCATCAATGATGTAATCCATCATTTCTTCCATAATTTCACGGAAAGCGCTAAAATCCTCTTTGTATAGATAAATTTTGTGCTTTTTGTAATGGAAAGAACCGTCATCGTGGGTAAACTTTTTACTTTCGGTGATGGTTAGGTAATAATCTCCGGCCTTGGTACTTCTTACGTCAAAAAAATAGGTTCTTCTACCTGCTCTTAAGACTTTCGAATAAATCTCTTCCTGATCCATTGTATCTTTCTGGCCCATTTGGTGTAGTGTATTTAGTACTGTGTTGAATTATGTTACCAAAAATGTAAAAAAAAAGCTAATTCAGCAACTTTTTTATGATTCTTTACCCGAGAGTTGATTGATGTAGAGGTCTTTGTAATACCCTTCGGTACTGTTCAATTCCTCGTGGGTACCTTCCTGAATGATACTACCGTTGTCCAACACAATAATTTTATCCGCATTCTTAGCGGATGATACCCTATGACTTACAATTAGTGTGGTTTTGCTTTCCGAAACCCGCTTTAGGTTGTTCAGTATTTCCTCTTCCGTTTCGGTATCCACCGCAGAAAGGCAATCATCGAACAAATAGATTCTTGGGTCTTTTAAAAGGGCGCGGGCAATGGAAACGCGTTGTTTTTGACCACCGCTAAGTGTAATGCCACGTTCCCCCAATATAGTTTGGTATTTTTTCGCGAAGCCTTCAATATTTTTATGTACCACTGCTTTTTTGGCTACTTCCACAATATCGTCGTGCGTAGCATTTTCGTTTCCAAAACGAATATTGTTCTCAATGGTGTCCGAAAACAAAAAGGCATCTTGCGGAACGGCACCAATGGAACTTCTTAAACTGTAGAGGTTTAGTTCTTGGACCGGAACACCATCAATCAAAACTTCTCCCGAAGAAGTATCGTACAAACGGGCCACCAAATCCAATATGGTAGATTTTCCTGCGCCTGTTTTTCCTAAAATTGCCACGGTTTGACCTGCTTCCACAGTAAATGAAACATCCTTGAGGGCGGTGATGTTGGTGTCTTCGTAGGTAAAGGTCACATTTCTGAACTCAATACCACCTTTGATCGGGGTCGGCGTTTTAACTTGGTTTTGAATGGACGGTTCTTCCTTTAAAAACTCGTTGATACGTTTTTGCGAAGCTTCGGCTCTTTGTACAATGGATGTCAACCATCCGACCACCGCAACGGGCCAAGTAAGCATATTTACGTACAGAATGAACTCGGCAATGATCCCAATGGTTTCAATGTCTCCATTGATATATTGGCGTCCTCCGATGTAAATCACAAAAATATTACTGATGCCGATCAATAAGATCATCAATGGAAAAAACCAAGCGTTTACCTTTGCCAGCGCCATACTGGTATCTTTTCCCTCTTGCGCCAATTCGCGCAGTTCGCCATTTATTCTGGGCTCAATGTTGTAAGCCTTTATTACGGAAATACCCGAAAAGGATTCTTGCGTAAAAGTGGACAGGGTCGACAAATATTCTTGGACCTTGGTGCTTCTTTTATGGATAATTTTACTGATTTGATAAATCAAAACCGATAAAACAGGGAGCGGCAACAAGGTATAGGCGGCCAGGGTAGGGGCCTTTATAAACATTAATGGCACCAAACATACAAAAAGCGTCAAGGTTTGTATGCCGTACATAATGGCGGGCCCTCCGTATAAACGCACTTGGTTGATGTCTTCACTGATTCGGTTCATTAAATCCCCGATCCTGTTTTTCTTGTAAAAATTAAGGCTAAGAAGTTGATAATGGTCAAAGACCTCGTTCTTTAAGTCATATTCAATGTAACGGGATACATTAATAATGGTCTGTCGCATCAAAAAAGTAAAAAGCCCTGAAAGGATGGCTGCTCCGACAATAATCAGAATATACTGTAGCAATAATCCCTTGGCATCCGAAAGAGTTATCACATCTGATGCAAAGTCTTCTACTGCCTGTATGGATTTGTTCACATAAGAAGGCATTACCAAGGAAAAAATACGGGCAATTATGGTAATGAGGACCCCCAAAAAAAGTTTGAGCCAATATTTTTTAAAATATTTATTAAGGTGTTTCAGTTCCTTCATAAAAAGGGGAAATGGTGATTTTTAAGGTAAATCTAAGGTGACAATCCCGCAAATATATACCATACCACACAAAGTAAACGTTATAAAACTGATAAGAAAACAACTTTGGTAGGTAAGAATCAAATATAAGATTACTTTTGCGGAGTGAAAGCCAAACAATGACTTTAAAAGTTCTTTAGACATGCTTACCCGAAGGCACATTAGAGTAAAAGTAATGCAGTGCATTTATGCATTGGTGCAATCCAAGGATGATTCCTTGCAAAAACAGGAAAAGTTTTTGAGAGTTAGTATAGAAAACATGTACGTTCTATACCTTTTGATTTTAAGCCTCTTGGCCGAACTCCATCGTTTGGCGGAAAAACATACGAGCCACGCCTCCAAAAAATATGTGGCCACCGAAGCGGACAGCTACCCCGATCCTGAAAAGTTTGTGAAAAATCGATTGCTTTTGCAATTGGTGAACAATGAAGTTTTAAAAAACGAGCTCTCCAAGCGTAAGTTGGACAATTGGTACATGAATGATGAATACGTAAAAATCATTCATAAAGCCGTAGTTTCCAGTGATGTTTACAAAGCATACATGTCCAATGGAGAGAATAGCTACGCGGACGACCGCAATGTGGTCATTCAATTGTTCAAGGAAATTATAGCGCCCAACGAGAAAATCTACGATTATTTTGAAGATGATAAATTGACTTGGGTCGATGATTTTCCCATTGTGAACACCTTTTTGGTAAAACGTTTAAAAAAGGCCAAACCGGATTCTGGGGACCGTTTCTTTTTACCAGCTTTGCTAAAAGACCAACAGGACATGGATTTTGCCAACGAACTTTTGACCAAGACGTTGCTCAACGATGCCAAATGGGAAAAGGAAATCGAGGGAAAAACACCCAATTGGGACAACGACCGCATCGCGGAAATTGACTCCATAGTCTTAAAAATGGCCATATGTGAATTGCTAAATTTTCCATCCATACCCGAGAAAGTAACCTTGAACGAGTATTTGGAAATAGCCAAAGAGTACTCCACGCCCAAGAGCAGTATCTTTATAAACGGGGTGTTGGACAAGTTGGCAAAAGAGTATAAATCAGACGGTAGGCTTCAAAAAATTGGCAGAGGTTTGCAATAAACAATAATTCCTTAATTTTGGAAAAACAAATTTTAATCATGAAAAGAGTAACAACAATTTTAAGTTTGATCATGGTAGTTGCCGTAATGGGCGTATCATGCAAGGACAAAGCATCAAAGAAAATAGTTGCTGACAATGTTGAAACTGCTGTGGACAGAGATGAAGCAGCTAAAAACGTTCCCGTAATGTCTTTTGAGAAAATGGAACACGATTTTGGTACTATCCAACGTGGAACTCCACAAGAGACTACTTTTACATTTACAAATACAGGTAATGCTCCTTTGATCATTACGGACGCTAAAAGTAGCTGCGGTTGTACAGTGCCAAATCCTCCAAAAGACCCTATCGCACCAGGTGAAACAGGGGAGTTGTTGGTCAAGTTCAACGGATCTGGTCAAAACCAGGTAACAAAAACAATTACCGTAAATGCAAATACAGCTAAGGGTTCTGAAATTTTAAGAATCAAAGCATTTGTGCAAGCACCAGGAGCTACACCCGCTGGTCCTGTTAAATAATTAAAAGACCTGAATGGAAAATATAGGACAGTTTTTACCGCTGATATTGATTTTTGCCGTGGCGTATTTTTTTATGATTCGCCCGCAGATGAAACGTCAGAAGGATGAGAAGAAATTCGCTTCAGAATTAAAGAAAGGTGATAAAATCATCACCAAGAGTGGGCTGCACGGCAAAGTTGTAGAGTTGAACGACAAGGATTTTTCCTGTGTCATTGAAACTATGGCCGGGCGCTTAAAGTTTGACCGATCAGCCATTTCGATGGAAATGAGCAAAAAGTTGAACACTCCCCCCGCCGAAAAAAAGTAAGCGAAAACAACATACATTAAATTAAGAACGTCCCTTGAAAATTAAACTTCAAGGGACGTTTTTTTTGTATCTTATTCCAAATTTTGAAAAAATATGGGAACAAGAAGACAATTTGTAAAGCGTGGTGGAATGTATGTGGCAGGCTTGGGGGCATCAATGGTGTTTCCTACCGAATTATTGGCATCGATTCGGAAAAACATAAGTCCTAACGATAAAGTACAAGTTGGTCTTATTGGCTGTAAGGGCATGGGCTTTTCCGATCTAAGTTCCATGCTTCAAAACAGCGAAGTGGAAATTGTTGCCCTGTGTGACGTGGACGAAAATGTACTTCGGGAAAAAACGGCCGAACTGGAAAAAGGGGGCATCAAAAAACCAAAATGGTATTCCGATTACCGAAAACTGCTGGAGGACAAGGATATCCATATCGCCATTATCGGGACCCCGGACCATTGGCACTGTCTGCAACTTACCGATGCCATTGATGCAGGCAAAGATGTGTATTGTGAAAAACCCATAGCCAACTCTGTTGCCGAGAGCCAAGCTATGCTTGCCAAGGTGAACGCCAGCGACCGAATGGTGCAAATAGGGCAGTGGCAACGCAGTGAACCCCACTTTGTGGATGCCATCAACTATGTGCATTCCGGTAAATTGGGACAGATCAGGTTGGTAAAAACCTGGGCCTACCAAGGTTGGATGCAATCCATACCAGTGGTTCCCAACAGTCCAGTGCCTGCCGGTGTGGATTATGATATGTGGCTGGGCCCAGCGGAGCACCGTCCGTTCAATAAAAATAGGTTTCATTTTAATTTTAGATGGTTCTGGGACTATGCAGGTGGCTTGATGACGGATTGGGGCGTACACTTGATCGATTATGCCCTGTATGGGATGAAAGCCTCCACGCCAAAATCCGTAATGGCGATGGGCGGCAAATTTGCTTATCCCGATGATGCCGCGGAAACCCCCGACACGCTACAGACCGTTTACGACTTTGGTGATTTTTCCCTGCTTTGGGAACACGCCACGGGAATTGATGGTGGCAACTACGGACGAAACCATGGAATCGCCTTTATTGGCAACAACGGCACCTTGGTGCTGGACCGCGGTGGCTGGGAAGTGATCCCCGAGCACGACCGTCCTCATTGGAGCAAGGATTTGGGACCTAAAATAGAAGCCGTTCCCGTACAACAAGGAGTAGGGCAAGGGTTGGGATTGCATACCCAAAATTTCTTGGAAGCCGTAAAAACCCGTGATAAGTCTATGCTAAAAGCACCCATTAAAGTAGGTTATGATGCGGCCATGGTAAGCCATTTGGGCAACATTGCCTACAAAACAGGGGAGCGCTTGTTCTGGGATACCGAAAACGATAGGTTCAACCACTCCGAAGCGGATGCTTTGTTGACCAATGAATACCACAACGGTTGGGAGTTTCCGAAAATTGGTTGAGTTGATTTTTATATAAGGATTAACATTTATGTGTTACACCTATTTTGTTGACTATAATGATTTAAGATAAACATTAAACAAAGTTTTTCCGGAATTACCAAATTGTTTGTTCGAAGACTTTTCGTTCCGGCATAAACAAGGTTAAGTATGATTAGTAACTTTTCGCTCTATTTTGTGTAGGCAATTCTTCTTGATGCTTTGCGCATAACACGGTTGACTAATTGGTCATTGTCACTACCCAGACTGCCCCTAACTTTTTTATTGTAGTTTACTAAAAGTTCTCCGTCTTGGGCATTATAAATATTAAGGTTTATTGTCGCGGAATGAGTTGGCCCCCAGAAACCAACTAAAAGTCCTACTACCACAGATGCTTCTTCGGACATAGGTTTGTTGGTTTCAAATGTTCCCATTATTATAGCATCCACTTTTAAAATTTTTGCTAATTCCAATGGAGTAAAGGTGTCATAATTTTCAAACGTAACTCCTGCCTTCTTTAGTTTTGCATTGGTAGTGTAAGGGCTTTGAACGTCAACTTTCAACGTTCCTCTTTTTTTCCTTTGTAAAAACCACGAATGCATTGCCATTTGGATAGACTCTCCTTCTGATTCTTCCATTCTTTTTAATTTTTCAGGAGAAATGTCTTTCATATGTTTTGGTCTTAATGTAACCGATGCTTCAAAGGGAATGACACCTATAATCTTATGGTTTTCTGCAATTTCATCAAAATCAGGATGTTCAAATAAATTTGTTTGACCAGTAATTACATTGCTGAAAACAATTGTGAAACCTAGAAATAAAAATTTCTTCATTTTTTAAATAATATTTACTTTATGATTATTTGATTTGCCAGCGAACTATTTCTTAAACAAAATCAATATTGATTCTGGTAGCGAAGATGGGGCAGTGGAACGGAAAATTCAGGTACAGATTGACGGATGCCTTATTTGAATTGACGAATGGGTGCCTTTTTAAGAAACCGATGTTTTTTTAAGAGAAGAATACACCAACGGATGGAAGTTTCCTACGATTTGAAACAAATCACCGTTAAGACCTGGATATATAAAATTTTTGTTTTACCTAGCGCTTTTGATACAATGCAATTGCACTAAGGTAATTCTGGGCACCTTTCATGCTCAAATCATTAATGAAGCCATCGAGTTCCGGGTGGTTGTTCTTGATCCAATTGACGAGTGAATCCCGTTCTTGTGCCCAAATTTGCCAATCAGCATCTTTACAATCAAGATTTTCAATTTTGTTGATTTTCCCAGCGTTAAAGTGAAACCGGTGTTCGCAGGTCAACGGATTATTTTTTAAAAATTCAAAACGCAGCGATTCCACAGCAACCTTAGCTGTAAATTCCCCGTTTAAATTTTCAACCGAAATCAATTTATAATCGGGTTGAAAAACAGAGTCCCATTTAAATTGCTCATAATAACTTTCTCGATCAAAGTTCATCACATAATCCCCTTCGGTAATGGTAAGGCTGTCCGATACAACTCCCATGATTTGATCATAATCGGAATTTTGGAAGCCTTCATAGTACTTTTTTATTTGCTCGGCCTTATCTATATTTTTCCCTGAACAGTTCACAATCAAGTACAAGGTGGGCAGGAACAACAGTTTTTTCATGGTCTTAAAGTAGGTAAAAAATACTGTAAATCATTCCCAAATTAAAGCCTGCGTGGCAAACAATTGCGCCCAACAATGAACCGCTCCGTTTTTTTGCCCATAAAAAAATAAAGCTCACAAGGAACATGCCCATGACCCAAATTAGGGTTGGAATAAGGTAGAAGCTCCATCCTCCTCCAACAAAAACCAACCCAAAATGCGCAACGTGGGTCAAGGCAAAGGTGGAACTATCCACGATGGAAGCCTTTTGCTCACCAATGGATTTTGCGAAGCTCCCGTGAACAATGCCCCTAAAATAAAGTTCTTCACCGATGGGACTGAAAATCATTCCGGTTAGGGCCATTACCGAAAACAGAATCAATTTATTGTTCCCAGCAATACCTTCTGGAATCTGATAGGATTTGGCAATGTATTCGTACCAATTTTGATACGAACCGCCATAAAGTTCCTTTCCTATCCAGTATAGGGTCAGACTAAGGGCAATCCCGATGATAAAGGCAAAAACCAATGCCCCAATTTTTTGAGTTCCCGTAATTCCAATGCTTCTTCGGCCACTTTTATTTAAAAAGATAAAGGGCACCAAAGCAGAAAGGAGCATAATGGCACCAATAGCGGCGTAGTTACCCGTTTGATTGGCTTTCAGTACCAAGATGAACCGTGGAATGCAAATCAACGCAATCAAAAAGAGTCCAAATTTCCAATTGAACTTGAAGCGTTTTTTCCAAAAGGGTCTGAGTTCGGTTTTGGGCATGGCTTTTATTTATGACTCATTCAATCAACCTATCTTGGACCACACCATTTTTAATCACTTTAGTAATAGTCAAGGTATTGCGAATGGATTCCAAGGGGTTTTCGTCCAGCAAGACCAAATTGGCATTTTTACCTACTTCAATGGAGCCCAAACTATCTTGGGCATGTAGCATGTTGGCTGCATTTAAGGTGCCCATTTTAATAATATCCAAAGGATTCATACCGCCTTCTTCCAAAATCTGCATTTCTTCGTGCAAGCTATATCCCAAAAGATTGAATTCATCACCCACATCGCTACCCAGTACCATATTGAATCCTTGTTCGTAGAGTAATTGCACATCGGCCACCTGTGGTTTCATCAAATCAGAAAAATCATTGGATTCAATACCATATATCTCTTTCAATAGGGAACGGGTCATTTTAGCCCGTACTATGTAATCCGTAGTAATATTCTCCTTCTTCCTTCGGTATTCGGGCAATAAATATTCTTCATCAAACCATTGGGGAAATAAGGGATATAAAAACGCTTTGTCAATCATTAAAGTCGTGACCCAGGAAGGTTTTCTTTGCCTAAACTTCTTCAAAAGCGCTACTTGAACGCTATCCTCGGGAATAATATCAACACCTGTGAAGTGCACCAAATTCTGCACACCTGCGTCTACGGCCATTTTAAGTTCAATATTGTCGCTGACATGGGCAAACACCTCTAAATCATATTTTGAGGCCTCTTCTACTATTTTATCCACAAATTCCTGAGGAATCCGTTCCACAAAAGGCGGTGCGGGACCCTCTTCAATGGTGACCTTTATCCCGGTAATGGGATATTGCGCTACTTCTTGAACCAATTTTTCAATCTGTACCGTATCCTTCAGATAGAATAGGGAGATGCCATCGCGCCATTTCTCCGACACATAGGTTTTGGAAGGATGCCGACCTTCCGAGGTAAAATGTTGGCTGGTATGAAACACATAGGGAGCCGGAACCGAGTCCTGATTTCCAAGTTCTCGCATAATCTTATAATTTTCATGGGTACAAATACTGCCGCCGGTGATAAAAATGGAGGTGACTCCGTAATGCATATACTTTGGAAAGTCTTTTTGGAAATCCTCGGTATGTACATGGCAATCAAAAAGGCCGGGGATAAGATATTTGCCTTCCCCATTTATGGTATTGGAGCCTAATAATATGGAGTCAATTGCGGTAATCTTCCCATCTTTAATACCAATGGACACTTTTTTTTGCATTGGATTCCCTGTGCCATCAATTAAATTCACATTGGCAATAACCAAGTCAAATGTATTAGCGTTTTTGGAATCACAACCCATAAGAAAAACTAGGGCGCAGAAGCAACGTATGAAGTGTTTCATTATAGCACGGTGGTGTTGGTTAATGGGGGAAGTGTGCTAAATTTCGTAAAAATATGGATACAACCGCCTTTATTTCAAACAAATAACAAAATTAAAGTGTCTCAAGACCTCCATACTTTTAAAACTGCATTATCCCGTATTCTTCAACAATTACAAGTAAAAATCACAAGCGTTTGATAAGGTAGCACCAACTTGCTGTCAAACCTTTGGTCAGCGTTAAAATACGTTAACTGCTTTGGATGGCATCCAAATAGCCTTATATTCTACATATGGAAAAAGTATTAGTTGCAGGTGCCACGGGCACCACCGGAGAAAAAATTATAAAATTATTGAATGAAGCAGAAAATTATCATCCCGTTGCGATGGTTAGAGATGCAGGGCAAAAAGCCCAATTTGAATCGCAAGGAATAGCTACCGTGATGGGAGATTTATCAAAGGATGTATCCAACACCACCAAAGGGATGGACAAAGTGATTTTTGCAGCAGGTTCCGGAGGTACAGATGTGTTCAATGTGGATCAAGAAGGAGCCAAAAGACTGATTGATGCCGCGAAGAAAGAGCATATAAATAAGTTTGTGATGCTCAGTTCCATGGGTGTGGACAATCCACGTGGCGAACTCAAAGAATACCTACAGGCCAAACAAAATGCTGACCATTATCTCGACATCAGTGGATTAACGTTTACCATTGTTAGACCCGGAGCTTTGAATAACAAAGAGGGGATAGGCAAAATAAAACTTTCACAAAAATTAAACGAACGCGGAGAAATTCCAAGATGGGATGTGGCCCGAACCTTGGTGAAAAGTCTTGAAAACGATGTTTCCAAAAACCAGGCATTCGAAATCTTAACCGGCGAAACCAAAATTGAAGAAGCAGTAAAGGAATTTCAAATGTTTTCTTAAAAGTCATTGACTTTTGGAATCTTTAATTAGTCTATTCATTTGTTCAAAAGTCTCTTTTCCTGAATCTTTAAAAGTTTGTACAATATTCCCATAAGGGTCAATTAAAATTTTGGTAGGGAAAGCTTTGACATCATAAGTTTTGGTCAAATCCATTTTTTTTGAATCATTTAGTATTTGAATCCAGTTCAATTCGTTTTTAGTCACAAAATTCTTCCAGGAATCATGTTTATCATTACAAGCAATGCCGATTATTTCTATGTTATCCCTGTTTGAATCATAAAAGGTCTTTAATTCAGGTATTTCCTTGACGCACGGAGGGCACCAAGTCCCCCAAAATTCCAATAGGACATACTTTCCTTTAAATTGGTCAAGACTTATTTGCTTATCATTTAGGGTTTTGTAACTAAAGTTTGGTGCAGGTGCGCCTTTTTCCAAACTTTCCCAAAAGTCCATCTTCTTATCAACAAGCTTTCCGTAGGTGGAATTTTTAGCCTCTTCACTAAGTAAAGGATATAACCTTCTAACTTTCTCCTTTGGAAAATAATACATTAAATAGGCTGCAATCTCATACTCTAAATTATCTAGAATAAAACGGTCTTTCTTATTTTCTATGTCATTCCTAAAGGGTTTTCTTTTTTGCAACAAGCTATCTATTCCAGGTAATGTCCAATCGTATTTGTTATTTGGAAATCGGTTATAAATCTCCCGATATATGGCGTAAATATTATCAGTCTCCTCAGCTATTTGAGTATTATACCTTCTTAATTCCGCATTAAAACTGTTTCCATCTATTGAATAGTTAAATCCATCTTTGGAAAATGATGCGTTGAAATGCAGATTTTCTTTTGGTTTTACTAAGAATTCAATATGTTGAGAAAAAGTGTACTCCAGTTTTCCATTGTCCAATTTAGTTGGAAACTTTACCCATCCGAAATGCGGTGTGGTGATCAGCGTATCAAAACTGACAGTACCCTCTTCAAATTTAAGTTTAAGAGTATTGCTCCTATCAGGGGCGTCATAAGGGTATAATTGAATCCAGACCGAATCAACCTGTTGCCCCGTTGAACTAATTGATAAAGAAGCGTTCTTCGATTCTTTTTTGCAAGAAGCACACAAACAAACAATAAGTAGAAAGGACAATAGCTTTACACTTTTCTTCATTGACTCAAAATTGATGGGTCAAAAGTAGCATCTTTGGCCACTTGCACCATGGTTATTCGCACTTTAGTGGGGAAAAACTTTTTATGGTCGGCTCTTTTATGGGCATGGCCTTGTCCACCACTATCATCTTTGATGATTAAATCCATCTGTTTGATGCCTTCCTCCCAAATTATGGATTCGTTTTCCCAAAATTCGGTCATGGAAACTTCTTTTTCATATATGCCCTCTTCCAAAAATAAATCGGTAGCAGTACAACCATATCCATTACCCTGCCCTTTGTTGGGAATGTAACACAGCGTCCATTGGGTAGGTTCCTTGCCCGGTGGTTTGTCCAATACTTCAATACGAATATGCACCGTTCCGTTTCGATAATCCACAGGGCTTGTCCAATCCTTTGGAACATTGGGGCCCAGTTGATCATGGGTCACGTAATAATGGGACTTGCTGGGTGTGGAAGTATCTGCATCTTGCTTGGTGTAGGTAAACGTTACATCAAACAAGACAAATTGTGAGCTTTTGTACTGTGAAAAACAACATATTGGCAATAGTAGAATCAATAAAAGAATGGTTTTTTTCACAGTTGTATATTCTTTATTTCTTTTTATACCCCGGTCCACGAACAACGCGCCCTGGCATTGCTTCTGTATGCTCCCCATCTTTTAGCACTTGGGTGCCGTTTACAAAGACATGCTGCATTCCTTCGGAATATTGATGGGGGTCTTCAAAAGTGGCCTTATCGGTAATGGTTTTGGGGTTAAATACCACTACATCGGCATAATTTCCTTCGATGAGGCTCCCACGTTTTTCAATTTTAAGATTAGCCGCAGGCAATTTTGCTAATTTGTATACGGCTTCTTCCAAAGAAATCACTTGTTCATCCCGCACATATTTGCCCAATAAGCGAGCAAAGTTTCCGTAAGTTCTTGGGTGTGTGCTAGATTTTAAGAAAACTCCTTCGGTAGCTGGAGAACCGGCATCGGAACCAAAGCTCATCCACGGTAGCGCTATTTGTTTTTTTACATTTTCTTCGGACATCAAAAAATAGATGGTTCCCACGCGACTACCATCCTGCACTACCAAATCCATAGCGGTTTCTTCGGGTGAGGTTCCACGCATCTCTGCTACTTCTTTTAAGGTTTTTCCCGTGAGATATTTTAGGGAATCTGCTTTAAATCCTACCAATAGAATTTTGCTGGGGTCACCCGCAGCTTGCATCAAGCTTTCCCATTCGTCCGTTGGCTTGGACATTTCTTCTTTTACTTTTTTTCGGATTGCCGGGTCCTGTAAACGTTCTGCCCATTTATCGTATCCACCTTCTTGCACCCATGGTGGCATTGAGGCATCCAAACCTGTGGCTCCTGCAACATAATTGTACATATCTGCGGTAATATGAAGTCCCGCAGCATTGGCAGAATCTACTTTGGCCACCACATCATCAAACTTGCTCCAATTTTCTTTTCCACTTTGTTTTAAGTGATAAATTTCCGCACGTATGCCCGCTTTATCTGCAATCTGAATCAACTCATCCAAACTTTCCAACAAACGAGAACCTTCGCTTCGCATATGGCTGATGTACATGCCATCATACTTGGCGGCTACTTTGCAGAGTTCAATCAATTCTTCGGTACTGGAATAAAACGCTGGTGCATAGATCAAAGAAGAACCAACACCCATAGCGCCTTCTTCCATGGCTTGTTTCACCATCAGTTTCATAGTATCCAATTCCTGTGGAGTAGGGGCACGGTTTTCGTAACCTACGGTGTTGATCCGTAAAGTTGTGGCTCCCACAAAAGAGGCTATATTGGGAGAGATACCTTTGTTGGTCAGATATTCCAAATATTCGTTCAAAGTGTTCCATTCAATATCGTAGGTAATGTCCCCTTGACTTTCTTGTTCTTCTTTTTTCATGGATTCGTTGAGCGGACCCATGGACCAGCCCTCACCAAAAACCTCCAAGGTCACCCCTTGTTTAATATCCGCCATAGATCTTCCGTCCTCAATCAAGGATTCTGTGGCCCAGCTCAACATATTTATAAATCCGGGGGCTACGGCCATACCCGAAGCATCAATTTCTTGAGTCCCGGTAGCATCGCCCAAATCACCCACTGCGGCAATGGTATCGGCATTGATACCAACATCACCGATATAAGAAGGTTTTCCGGACCCATCCACAATTTGTCCGTTTTTGATGAGTACATCAAAATTTTGGGGCTGGGAACAGCTGGCCAAAATCAATAAAAAGGTAAGTAGTGAGCAATAGTGGGTTGGTTTCATAGTCTGGTTATTTAGTGAGCTAACCAAGTTATGTTATTTTCATGGCAAACCAAAAAGGAACGGACTGATACTAAGTCTTTTTAACTCGATACTGATATGGATTTCGCCCTGGAGTTTCTTTTTTAAGCTTGGGCAGTCGCTCAAAAGCTCCTGATGCAATCATTTTTTTCTGGAAACGGCTTCGGTCCAAGTTTTCTTCCAAAATAGTTTGATGCAATTGGTGAAGCTGCGGCATAGTGAATTCCGAAGGGAGCAAATTATAGGTCAACTGCTCCTGTTGAATATCCCTTTTGAGGCGTTCTTTGGCAACAAGCACAATTTCTTTATGATCCATCCACATATCGGGAAGTTCATCCAAAGGGAACCAAGCAAAAGCTTCATCCAAATTACCTACAACGGGTTTGGTCTTTTCAAAATCTACCAAGGAGTAATGTGCCAGCGTCACAAAACGGTCGTTTATCCAAGTATCTTCTTTAAAAGGAAGGTCATGATTCTCAAAAAAATCCTGCCATTCCTTGGTAAACTTCCGGTTGGGGTCTCCAAAAACCGATAAAAACTTAAAATGAGGGTCTGACAATCCTGTACGTTCCCGTAAAATGCGTACCGTGGCGTCCTCAACGGATTCCGTCCGAAGAATATAACCGCCTGGCAAAAGCCATTTATTATTGATTTGAAGCAAAAGACACTTAAGCTTTTCTTCATGAAAAGCGATGATGACCATATCCACCGAAAGATTGGGGAGATAGGTTTTTTTGCCCTTCGTTATGAATTCCTGAAAGTCCATATTACAAAAATAATAATTTGTGTCATTTTGCCACATGAAAATCTTTTATAAATTTGTGTCGCATTGTCACAAACCAAACAATTATGAAAAAATTACTTCGCATAACACTAAAAACCTTAGGCATCATCTTGGTCATCTTGATTGTTGGTGGACTATTGGGATGGTGGTACCTGAGTTCACAATTTTTAAGTTTTGAAGATGATTACACCGAGAAGAAAGAAATACCAGAACTCACTATAGAAGGTTACACTTTTTTGGACCGAAACGAGAATGGCGCTTTGGATGTCTATGAAGATGACCGCGTATCCATTGCCGATAGGGTAGAGGACCTACTCTCCCAGATGACGGTAGAGGAGAAAATCCATATTTTAAAAGGTTCGGGGATGGCCTCCGGAATGGGTATGGTAAACCCCGAAGAAGGCATTCCCGGGGTAGTGGGGACCATTGTGGCCACACCAAGATTGGGGATACCAGCACTCAACCTTTCCGATGGGCCTGCAGGACTCCGTATTGAGCCCACACGCGAAGGAATTGACCGTACTTTTTATTGTACCGCTTTCCCCATTGCCACACTTTTGGCATCTACTTGGAACACAGATTTGGCCTACAAAGTCGGTGATGCCATGGGTAATGAAGCTTTGGAATATGGAATTGATGTAATTCTTGGACCAGGAGCCAACATCCACCGTCACCCATTCTGCGGAAGAAACTTTGAATATTATTCCGAAGATCCTTTGGTAACAGGTAAAATAGGAGCTGCCATGGTCAATGGCATTGAATCCAATGGAATAGGAACATCGGTAAAACACTTTGTGGCCAACAATCAAGAAACTAACCGGAACTTTAACGATACCCGGGTATCTGATCGTGCGATGCGTGAAATTTACCTGAAAGGATTTGAAATTATTGTGGAAGATGCCCAACCGTGGACCATAATGTCTTCATACAATAAAGTAAATGGCACATACACCTCCGAAAGCGAGCATTTGCTCACCGATGTTTTGCGTGATGACTGGGGTTTTGAAGGCCTTGTCATGTCTGACTGGTTTGGCGGGAACGATGCCGTGGCCATGATAAACGCTGGGAACGATTTATTGGAGCCCGGCACCAAAAAACAATGGAATGCCCTAACTGAAGGGTATGAGGATGGCAGCTTGGATATGAAAGCTGTGGATACTTCGGTAAAACGAATCCTAACTTTGATTTTCAAGAGCAAGAAGATGAAGGGGTATGACTATAGTGAAAACCCAGATTTGGAAGCTCATGCCGAAATCACAAGAAAATCGGCATCGGAGGGAATGGTTTTATTGAAGAATGACAATGTATTGCCCTTGGAAAAAGGCAAGAATGCAGCACTCATCGGTGTGTATTCCTACGATTTTATAGCTGGAGGAACCGGTTCTGGCGATGTAAACGAAGCCTATACGGTTTCCTTGGAAGAAGGGCTTGCCAATACGGGCTTTTCAGTAAGTCAAAAAGCAAAAGAAGCTTACCAAAACCATAAAAACAGTAATCCTGAAGCTTTTGAAAAACCAGAAGGGATGTCTGCTATGTTCAATCCTTACCTTCCGCCTGAGATGACTTATGATGAAACTTTAATGCAAGAGATTGCAGCGGAAAGCGATTTGGCCATTATCACCATTGGTCGCAATAGTGGAGAAGGCGGGGACAGGGTGGTTACCGATGACTTTTTGCTTTCGGACAAAGAAAAAAACATGTTGAACGCTACCTGCAAAGCTTTTCATGCCAACAACAAAAAGGTAATCGTGGTTTTGAATATTGGAGGTGTCATTGAAACGGCATCTTGGAAAGATTTACCGGACGCCATTGTATTGGCTTGGCAAGGTGGGCAAGAAGGGGGCAACGCCGTAGCGGATATTTTAAGTGGAAATGTGAATCCAAGCGGAAAACTGACCATGACATTTCCCGTACAGGTTGATGATCATGCAAGCAACGCCAACTTTCCACAGAATGGACTGCCCATGCAGATGACTGACATGTTATTTGGCAAGGATGACGTACCCGAAGATGAAATGGTGAAAAATGTGGATTACACGGAATACGAGGAAGGCATTTATGTAGGATATCGCCATTTTGACAAAGCGGGCTTGGATGTTTCCTATCCTTTTGGTTTTGGGATGTCCTATACCAACTTTGAATACGGCGACATGGAGCTGGTCCATGAAAATGATTCGCTCAAAGTTGCTGTTCCCATAACCAATATGGGTGAAATTGCGGGTAAAGAAATAGTGCAATTCTATGTGTCCAAGGATTCCACCCAAATCGACAGGCCTACCCAGGAACTGAAAGCTTTTGCCAAAACAACCCTGTTATCGGCAGGAGCCACCGATACCTTACGAGTAAACATTCCTGTGAAGGAGTTACGCTATTGGAATGAAAACGGTTCACAATGGACCTTGGAGCCCGGAAAATATTTGATCAAGGCTGGAGCTTCATCACGCGATATTAAAAAATCAACGGAAATAAAGATTTAATTAGGTAGTTCCCCAGTTTAGTTAAGAATTCAGGCAATCGTATTGATTGCCTGAATTTCTTTAATGTTATTTCACCGCATTATAAGGAATATAATTCTCCCACTCCCAAGGCGTGTACACATCTTTTAGAGTGATTTCGAGCAATTCCTTAAAAATACTATTGCCCCGTTCAAAATTGGTCATGATCATAATGCCTTTGCCCGTTTCTGGAAAAAGCACCGAGTGGTGTACAAATCCGCTTCCATGCCCTTCTTTAAAAACAGCTTTGCCATGCGGTGTTTCAAAATAGCCCCAGCCCAGACCATACCCCAAACGTATTGAATCATATTTATCCGTGATGGTATTGGCCTTCTCTCCAAATTGTTTTTCAGAACGAATTCTGATGTGCGGACTAAAGATCTCATCGTAAGATTCCTTGCTGATCAATTTTTGATTGAGCACCGCAGTCAAAAATTTGGTGTAGTCCTTTGCCGTGGTTTCCAAAGTTCCACCACCTCTGGGCTCGTTATCCTTGTCTTTTTTGAGGGATTCCCCCTTTTCGTTGTGTCCAAGCGCAAAATCCTGGTCAAATCTTGTTTTCCATTCGTAGGCAGAGTTTTCCATGCCCAAGGGTTCAAAAATATTTTCTTGGGCAAGCTCTTCCAATCCTTTGCCTGTCAATTTTTCAAGAACTACTTGTAAATAGATAAAGCCCTCCCCACTGTAGCCGTATTTTGTTCCGGGAGTATGGTGCACCCTTAATTTGTTGTCTTCTTCAAACCATCTGTAATTTTTGAACCCAGTAGTATGGTCGAGGCACATCCTTGCTGTAATTTTATGGTACATTGAATCTTCTTTCAAACTGGAAAAATCATCGTGCCAACGGGTTTGTGGTTCATATTCGTATATTTTCTTGGGCAAGTAGGACTCCAAGGGCGTGTCCAAATCAATCACGCTATCCTCGACCAATTTCATCACCAAAACTCCAAATACGGCTTTACTGAAAGATGCTCCGTAGATATTTGTGGAATCTGTCAGTACTATTTTATTGGGATAATCTTTATACCCGAAAACCCTTTGATACACGGGCTGATTATCATCAAAAATGGAAATGGCCATACCATATACTTCTGAGTCGGCCATTAATTGGTCAATTTTTTTGGTAATGGAATCCTTGGTGATTATAGAGCCATCCAAACGTTCAATGCCTTCCTGTTTTGGACCTGAACAACTGCAGAATATTGATAAGCCTATTACGAGCAATAGGCCAAACGTCTGGTTCTTCTTCAACCTTAAAAAAGGAATTGAAAAGGGATAGTAACACTTGTTTTTCTGTACCACGTAAATGATGTTGAAGATGATAATGCCGATGCAAATGGGTACCACGGAAATAAAAATGATAAATCCCCATTTCTCGATGGTCAGTAAACTGATAAACGACAGCACCGCCAAAATCAATACGGTGATTTGAAAGTTGATTACCTTAATGCCATGCTCGTTATACAATGGGTTGTCTTCCCGTTTATGAATCCACAGAAAAAGTGGGATGAGGACATTGAGCAAAGGGAGAAATATTCCGGCCAGGGGAGTAGCGTGCATTAAGAGCAACCATTTCTTTTTAATGGTTTCTTCTTTCGGATTTTCCAATGGAACTAGCTCATCTACTTCTATCTCCAAGGCTACTGCCAAGAGTTTAACGGTATTTAGGTGCGGAGCGACCTCTTCTTTTTCGATACGCTGAATAGTCCGTACCGTGACATTGGTTCTGTGGGCGAGTTCCTCTTGGGAATACCCTTTCAGTTTACGTTGATACTTGAGTCGTTCTCCGATTGATGTATTGCTCATAATTTTTGATTTTGATTCATGAACAAAGGTATCCCTGGGGTCATGACAGCACCACGACATTTAGATGTCACCTTTATGTCATACACAGTAAAATCGGCACTTATGCGATAAAAATAAGGATTTTGGTGTCCAAAAAATCCAACTGGACCCAAGTTTGGATAAACCCTATGGAAAAGCAGTATCAACTATTTCTTCCTGCCCAAAAATCGTATTACGGAACCCGTGCCCACATGACCATCGCCTTCATTGAGTTCCACTGTGGTTTTTTTAAGTTCTAGGATTTCGTAATCGGGAAAATCGGATTGCAATTCTTTTATGGAAAACAAGGATTCTAAATTACCCGGACCTCCAACATTTGGATTGTTCTTTTTGTATTCTAGATGATCTTTACCAAAACCTTCAAAAATGATGGTCCCGCCTTTTTTTAAATAGCTGTGCAACAATTTATGATAGCCCGAACGGATGTTGGGAGGGAAGTGGGCATAAATCAAGGCAATGGCGTCGAATTGTTCTTCGCGGTATCCCAAATCAGGGAGTTCTCCTACCAGATAGTCAATGGATACCTTGTTTTTATCTGCCAATTTCAAGGCTTTTTGATGTCCTGCTTCGCTAATGTCAAATGCGGAGACATCCCAGCCCAATTGGGCAGCAAATAAGGCATTGCGTCCCTCGCCCTCTGCACCAAAAAGAATGGAGCCTGTTGGCAGGGTCTGCAGTTTTTCTTTTAAATAGTTGTTGGGTCGGGTGCCGTAGGCATATTCGGTTTGCCCAAACTTGGTATTCCACTTTTTAAGCCAGTCGCTTGTCATTTTTATAAGAGATAATAGTCATAAAATTAGGGGAATTGTTTAAAGTAACACACAAAAATGATGATTATGATTCACAAACTGATGCTAGTCATGGAATATTTAGGATGAATCAAATAATTTCAACCAATAGTAATTTTAAAATACACTAGTCATGGAAAATGGTAATAACAGCCCAAGAAAAAAGGTTTTTTGGATATTGATAATAGTATCGATAGTAATTGGTTATATAATCTATGGCGCTATGAGAGAGCAGTTTGATTTAAATTTTCTGGTTTTTTTCTCTGGTGTACCTTTCTTGTTGTTTGCAGCAGGAGTTTTTGGCTTGTTATGGCCCAAAATAAAACCTGAAGGCGATGAAGTGTATATAAGCCATACCTTGATCATTGGACTACTATTTATTGTACTTTTCTTTATCCATGTCTGGGTATTATTGCCACTGTTATGTCCAAGATTTGCCGAATGCTTGGCCATATAACCGATTAGGAAAAATTGGAATTGGATTACACTTGATTATCGATTCCATTTTTTCTTTTAAGTATTTTTTGGATTGTATGTCTTATGCGTACCCCGCCAGTCCAAACTTGATATTCCACTTTTTATGCCAATCGGATGCCATAAGGTGTTGTTTTGTTGGGGTAAAGTTAGGGGTTTGGGGGGAAAAAGAGTTCGTTATCGGTTTGGCTATGCGCAGTGTCCCAAAAGGCATTGCGTATAGTTGTTGACATTAGTTGTTTATTTTTTCTTGAACTTCTTTAAATGTTAGCCCTTTTTCATTAACCCATTCTGTAAATCCATTTGAGTTCCGTCCAAGAACCATGTTGGATGCAGCACTTGGACTATTAAACACAGCATCTTCAGCAAAAATCAGCTTGTCACCACTCTCAACCATGATTTGTGTTTCGACTAACTTTCTTCTCATGTTTCTGTAAGTCTCTGTGCATGATTTTGAAAGACTCTTTTTTGCTTCGCTTCCTTTCGCGACTATGTAACCTTGGTCAGTTTCGGTCATTCGTGCTTTAAATGTTCTTGTTTTTATGAAATAAGTTTCATGGACTTTACTTTCTTCTTTAGTCTCAATAGGTCGCTCGTCAGCAGTTGAGGAGATAAGGAATTTGAACCCCATTACTGGTAAAATCAGCTTTATTTGTTCTAGAAAATACTCCATATCGGAGATGTCCGCTTCATGAAGAGTCGGCAAACTGGGAGAGTTACCATTGTCAATCTGTGCAGTTTTTGCTGCAAGAGCAAGTTGTACTAATCTTGATTCTAAATATCTAATTTGAGTTTTCGTGAGTAGTTCATCTTTACTCACGAAAAAGATTAGTTCTTTAAAGTCCTTATTGGAGTCGCTTAAATGTTGTTTTAATCGTGATTTTATATTCTCAGCTTCTCCGATATAAATTTTTTCGTCAAAAGCATCGTCCGTTGGGTCTCCTTTTAAGCAATATATTCCTGGGTTATCGAATTCTGCTCTATTCATGATTTTATTAACCGTTGCTCTTGGCGAATAAATAGCTTTTCCAACCCAATTTCCAATTTCGCTTAATCTAGGACCGTAAGCAGTTCCGTCAATCATGTATACTGTCAGTTTTTTCCCCATTCGGTCTCTTTATTTCAATTAATGCTAACTTTTAATTAATACTTCGACTACGCTCAGCACAAAGTTATTTTTAGCGACAGATAACGAAGTTCGCATAATTTTCGCTTACAAAGGAAAAGACTTATCAAGCATTATCAACACTAAAGTGTTGGGGGCTATGGGTTTATATTTCTAGGTACCCCTTCGGCTCCGCTCAGGGGACAATTGGAAACAACTATAATGAAGGTCGGCCGTCCTCGTCCAAACTACATTGTATTCAGCCATTCCAGATTACGTTTGTCCATTGCTTCTTGTGAAATGAGTTTTCCACTTTTAATATCTTGTTCACTCATTTCCAGCATCTTTTTTTGCTCGATCGTCAGTTCCACAACATCCGATTCAGATGCACTGGAGGAGACCAATTTATCAAGTGCCTCCAGAAAATCCTTGTTTCTAATGGACAATATCTTGTCAATCAATTCATTTCGTATTTTATCAATGGTCGCCATTTCGTTTCTGTTTTGATTTTAAATATCTGAAAAATTAGCTATCAACCCTAATAATTTATGGCAATTGGCGCCAAAAAAGTTCAACTGCAATCACAAATTTTGCTGTAATTTCCATCAAACCTAATCAAACACACTAGGTTCTCCACTTTTTATCAACACTAAAGTGTTGTTGGGTATGTAGTTAGATGCTAAAATAACCCTTCGACTCTGCTCAGGGTGACATTATCTCCTATACTTTATCTATAAATAATCTCCAAATCATCATTAGCGCCTGTCATTTGCCAATGTGCCAATGAAATTGGGATGCTTCCGATGCTGTTCAGGGTATCAAAAAAATCTTTTACCACAAATGGGTCGCCTTGCGATTCTTTTAGTTTGGCATAGTCGGCCAAAGCATTTTCCAACAAGTATTTACCCGTAATATAGCTGGTTCCATATCCTGGTTGGCGCAAATACAGGTGTTGTTCAAAAATGAGCAGCTCTTTTTCGGTTTTCATCCAACCACGAGGGGTGTATTCGCTGTGAATTCCCCCCGCTTCCTCCATGGTCATTTCATTGGCGTGGGCGTACAAGGATCCCAAACCTCGTGCAGCTCGCTGTGCGATCATGATGTACACAATCTCTTTTGTTCTTGGACTATCATCGTATAATCCGGCTTGCAGAAACATTTCTTCAACCGCGGTGGCCGTTCCCTCATTTCTGGAATCCCAAATGTTATACAACAAAGGGCCTTTTCGTATTTCACTTTTGTGGGGCTCGGTATCCATACGGGCCAGTTCAAACCAATGGTAAAAATGGGAATATAGTGGCCTTGGATCGTAATGTTCGCCAATCACAAAAAAGTTACGGGTTTTCTTGGGGATATATTCGCCCAAATGTTCACGTAGGGCGGGTTCAAAATAGGGTTTTACGGTAACAATGTCCTGTTGGTCCAAAAAATCCATTAAGCTGTTGGCAGCTTCATCCGCCATTTTATCGTAGGCTTCGGGGGAATCCGCAGCAACCAATTCCGGTAGATTTCTGTTTCGATGTTCTTCCAATTTTAACGCCGTCCAAGCACGGGCAAGCTCACGTTTAAGAATCATCACCTCATCATCCCATGTCAATGGCACGAGGTGTACATTTTGTAAATACCAAGTATAATTATCCTTGCCAATGCCCGAGGGGCCCGTTTTTGATTCAGATTCGGCCTTTAACCAAGAAACCAAATCATCGGTGGAAGCTATGGCATCATCAATAACGGCAACCAATTCAGCGTCATCTTTAACGGAAGTTCTGTTTTTTAATTCAGTAAGCACGCTACTCTGATTTTGAATATCCCGAATTCCTGCGACCCATAAATCCTTGGCATTGCCTGTTAAGTTTTTCTTCGCTTGCGTATTGAGCGGTCTAATCACCTTTAAATTGGATAAGAGTCTAGACCTTTCTTCCGAAGATAGCGGAAATGTGTAGGTCCATAGTTCCGTTGTACTATGATTGGTTGGTCCTTCGTGGGCGGGCACATCGCTTTTATAGGTCCAAACGTTTTTGTAAAATGCTGGATCCCGCACCCAAGGTTTTAAAATACGGTGGTTAAAATCATAACCGTTCATTTCCGCCCAAACAATCATCCAGTCCACTTTATGCTCCAAGGACCAGTTGGTGGTGTCTATGGATTGTAATTTTGACTGTAGCTCTTTAAATCGTGGCCAACGCTTTTCAAAGGTTTCTGTAGTATAATCAGGTGCCCCTTCAAGCAGCGGTGGATTTTCAAATGCTCTCCATGTTTTAAATAATGCAACTAAACCTTGATAATCGTTGGAAGTGAAATTTTCGGTTTTGGTTTGATTTTGAGTGCTTTCTTCTTTCTTTTCGGTTTGACAGCTTAAAAAAAGTAGTACTAATAAAGGAAGAAGGAGGTTGGTCGTTTTCAAATGGTTATGCTTTTTTGAATTGTTCTTTATTCAGAATAAATGGTAACAATAAAGCCAAGTTCGTAGAAATTTCGTTCACAACCAACAATTGTTGTAAGCTGTTATCAACACTAAAGTGTTGAGGTATATCGAGTTATTTAAGAAAGAGCCCCTTCGGCTCCGCTCAGGGGCCTAGTTGAAATGGCCATAACGAAGAATTTCCGTTATTTTGTGATACCGCAAAATCTATTAGTATGGAATCACCCAACTGGCAAACCGCCATGGAATTTGAAGATATCACCTATAAAAAATGTGACGGCGTGGCACGCATCGCCTTTAACCGTCCCGATATACGCAACGCATTCCGACCGAAAACCACCAGCGAGCTTTACAAGGCTTTTTACGATGCCCAGGAAGACACCTCCATTGGGGTGGTGCTGCTTTCTGGCGAAGGGCCGTCGTCCAAGGATGGCAAATGGGCCTTTTGTAGTGGTGGGGACCAAAAGGCACGCGGTCATAAAGGCTACGTAGGGGATGATGGTTATCACCGGCTGAACATTTTGGAGGTACAGCGATTGATTCGTTTTATGCCCAAGGTGGTGATTGCCGTGGTTCCAGGGTGGGCCGTTGGGGGCGGGCACAGTCTGCATGTGGTATGCGATATGACCCTTGCCAGCAAAGAAAACGCCATTTTTAAACAGACCGATGCCGATGTGACCAGTTTTGATGGTGGCTACGGCTCAGCTTATCTCGCTAAAATGGTGGGACAGAAAAAAGCGCGTGAAATTTTCTTTTTGGGAAGAAACTACTCTGCTCAAGAAGCGTACGAAATGGGTATGGTAAATGCCGTAATTCCGCACGACGAACTGGAAGACACTGCCTATCAATGGGCACAGGAAGTCTTGGCCAAGTCACCGACCTCCATAAAAATGCTCAAATTCGCCATGAACCTTACCGACGACGGTATGGTGGGGCAACAGGTTTTTGCAGGTGAAGCCACGCGATTGGCCTATATGACCGAAGAGGCCAAAGAGGGTAGAAATGCGTTTTTGGAAAAGCGTAAGCCCGATTTTGGCAAGGATAAGTGGATTCCGTAAATCAGTAGTCAGTTTACAATAAACAATTTACAATTACTTACTGTCATTCTGAAGGAGCAAAGCGACTGAAGAATCTGGATTTCTCGACTGCGCTCGAAATGACACTAAGCACCTTCTGCGGTTTTCTGGTTCTTGATGCAATCGTGAGATGTTTCGCAGCGCTCAGAATGACAACTATTAGTGTGTTTCGTGAAATTCGTGTCAAGCCAACTGTTACGGATAGCCCCAAATAGAAAAGAGCCCTGCCGTTATGGTCAAGACTCTTTTACGAGAACACTATATGAAAATGAAAAAATTACTTTCTGATTAATTACAATGTAAATGTAGGTTGCAACTCTGCGCTGTTGAAATTATTGTTGTGAAGTAGCTGTCAACTGTTGTCAGCGGGGTGTTTCTTGTAATTCTTGGTCAATTATTGCCTGGCGTAGTCATTCTGAAGGAGTGGAACGACTGAAGCATCTGGGTTTCTCGACTGCGCTCGAAATGACATCGGATTAAATTAGTGTGTTTCGTGGAATTCGTGTCAATCAATACCAAGATTGTATCCATTAAAGTTAATTGTCATTCTGAAGGAGCAAAGCGACTGAAGAATCTGGATTTCTCGACTGCGCTCGAAATGACACTAAGCACCTTATGCGGTTTTCTGGCTTTTGATGCAATCGTGAGATTCTTCGCAGCGCTCAGAATGACAACTATTAGTGTGTTTCGTGAAATTCGTGTCAAGCCAACTGTTACAGATAGTCCTAAATTGAAAAGAGCCCTGCCACTTGGGTCAGGACTCTTTTACGAGAACACTATATGAAAATGAAAAAATTACTTTCGTTTTAATTACATTATAAAACTACCACGAGTGTTCCCGTAAACGAAATTATTGTTGTGAAGTGTCCTAATTCTGTGGTTTTTCGGGAGTTTTAGTATATCCCATCGATTTATGGTACTGCTTTTACGATGTTTGACAGCACGCCATTCACATCAAAATACGGTTCCTCGGCCAAACCTGTTCGTACAACGACCAAATCTTTGGAAGGAATCATAAATACGTGTTGGCCTTCGAAACCATTGCAAGAAAACATATCGTTGGGCACATCAGGATATTTTCCTTCGGCGTTGAGCCAAAAGTGTGCGCCATAAGTACCGTCAGAATTAATCGTGGGCTTGGTGATGTAATCCACCCAAGTAGAATCAAATAGTTGCTCTCCGTTCCAATTGCCCTTGTTCAAATGTAATTGCCCAAAACGAGCCCAGTCACGAGTACTGGCCCATGCATAGGAAGACCCCACGTAGTTCCCTGCAATATCAGCCTCCAAAATCATAGAGTACATTCCAATTTTATCGATCAAGGCGGAGTAGGGGAAGTCCAAATATTCTTGATGGCTTCGAAACTGCTGCCGTAGAATTCCAGATAATAGATTGGTGGTGCCCGAGGAATAGTTCCAAATTTCGGTTGGTTCAGCAACTGCTTTTTTATTGCGCTGCGCCTGTGTCATATCACTGTCCAAAAACAACATACGGGTAACATCGGATATGCCCGAATAATCCTCGTCCCATTCTAACCCACTTTGCATACGCAACAAATGGTTCAATGTAATGTTCTGGCGTTCGTCATCTTTCCATTCAGGAATAGGAGCAGGCCAATCCATTTCTAACTTGCCCTGATGTTCCAAAATACCATAACAGGCGGCCAGCACGCTTTTGGTCATGGACCAACCCAAAATGGGGGTGTCCTTATCAAAGCCATCAATATATTTTTCAGCTATCAAATGCCCCTTGTACAAAATGAGCATAGTCCGTGTCTTTTGTGTTTCGGGCTCGGAAAATGCCATTGCCATCGCTTTGTTGATTTGATCCATATCCACTTCCGGCAATACGGTATCCATTGGAGCAGCTTGCCCATAGGGATAGGGAATGGTATCCGCAGGTTGATTTCTTTGCGGTCTAATGGTCAATGCCTCGGGGTCGTAATCATCATTTATCAAAACCGCACCCAATCCATCACGATACACAGCGGTACGCTTCATCAAACCATAAACGGTCGATGATGCTGATTGTTCTGCTTGGTTAACTTCTGTGGAAGCCAATTCGATCAATGGGGCGCTATTGTCATATTGGTTCATACTCGCCGCTGAACGATCGGCCACAAAGACCCCAGAAGCCGCATTTTTGGCAGCATAACCAGAAATAATGTTCAGTTTAGGGTAATTCAGGTAAACGACCACTCCGATCACAACAAGGAGGAGCAGCAAAATACGCTTAAGTAGTTTCATGGTATAGGATGTATTTGTAACTTTCTGCATCTAAATATAAACATTTAAACATGTCCAACATCGGATTGATCATTGAAGAGCGAAGTAGAGATATTGGCGATTTTTTAGTGGGAAGACTAATTCCTTTCCGTAAAAAGCGCATGATCGGCCCCTTTATTTTTATAGACCATATGGGTCCCACACGGTTAGGGCCTGAAAAGTATATGGATGTGAATCAGCATCCGCATATGGGTTTATCCACTTTGACCTTTATGCTGGAAGGAGAAATTATCCATGAGGACAGTCTTGGCACCCATCAACGGATAAGACCCGGTTCCGTAAACTGGATGACCGCAGGCAAGGGAGTGACCCATACCGAACGTACTCCACAAGATATGCGCAATGGCAACACTTTTACCGCACATGGCTATCAGATTTGGGTAGCCCTGCCAAAGGAACTGGAGGATATGGAGCCCCAATTCCATCATATTGATGAAAAAGACATTCCCAAATGGGCCGATGGCAGTACCGAATTTAAATTGGTCGCCGGGGATGGGTACGGAAAAAAATCACCCGTGCCGGTGCATTCCAATCTTTTTATGGTAGAAGTGAAAGCCAAGGAATCCTACACCCTCAATGTCAATGGAAATTTAAAAGGCGAAATCGGTATCTGCATCGTGGAAGGCAGCATTGAAGCTTGTGGAGAAACGGTGGGGGAGGGAAACATTTTGGTCTCCAAGGTCGAGGACACCTGCAACATCAAACTACAACCAAATACGCATTTATTGCTGTTCGGGGGCGAACCTTTTCCCGAGGAACGTTATATTTATTGGAATTTCGTTTCTTCCAGCAAAGAAAAATTGGATCAGGCCAAAAAAGCTTGGGCCGATAAAACCTTTGTGATGATGGAAAACGATGACACCTATGTGCCATTGCCCAACTAAATCCGAATCAAAAACCTCGACACCCTGACCGACCAATGCCAAACAGACCGGTAGTTTTTTATCCCTTATTCTCTTTTGTGCTTTTTATTTTGATGGGTTCCTGCAAAAAGGAAAAACCAGACACCAAAGAAGCCCAACTTTACACCAAATACTGTGCGAGTTGCCACCTACCGCCCAAAATTGATGCATTGCCCAAGAATGTCTGGAAAAACTCGGTGCTTCCTGCCATGATGGAGCGTATGGAAGTGGAAGGCTTGTACCAAGATTCCAATACCTCTCAAAATGGTTTTAGGCCAAAAATAACCCTTCAAGAGTGGGTACAGCTGGAAAACTATATCGTTTCCAATGCTCCTGAATATTTGGAGGCGATCACCATTCAGCAGGCCGATACCCTAAAGCAATTTAAAGCAAAAGCCCATTCCGTAGATGATAAAAACGGGGCTATGATCACTTATCTGGAATTTTTGGATAAGGATAACGAAATTTATTATGGTGACCTTTCAGGAAACCTGGGTGTTTATAATTTTAGTGAAGAAAAATCAAACGCAATTTACCAAGGAAAAAGTCCGGTAACCTGGTACAGTAAAAAGGATTCCATGGAAGTTATCAGTGAAGTGGGCATTATTCGTCCTTCTGAAGCAGTCCAGGGAAAAATGATTCAAAAAATAGGTGATGACACCCTCACAATGGACCATAATTTTCATAGACCGGTGCATACACTTTTGGAGGATATGAACAATGATGGCAGAAATGAACTTGTCGTCAGTGAATTTGGCAATGAGTCGGGACAACTATCACTTATGGTAGCGAATGATTCCGGAGGCTACTACAAAAAAGTATTGCTAAATCTTCCAGGTGCCATTAAAACCGTGGTCAGGGATATGGACAATGATGGAAAAAAAGATATTGTGGCCTTAATGACCCAAAGCAGGGAGAGCATTACTGTTTTTTATCAAACGGAAAATTTGGTTTTTGAGGCCAAAAATATATTGGAGTTCAGTCCTGTTTTTGGAACTAGTTGGTTTGAATTGGTAGACTACAATGGTGATGGCCTCGAGGATATTATTACGGTGCAGGGCGATAACGCGGATATTTCCTATGTGCACAAACCTTATCATGGTATGCGAATCTATCTCAATAATGGGGACCATACCTATTCCAAAGCTTTCTTTTACCCCATGTACGGGGCGACTCGGGTACTCTCTCGAGATTTTGATCAAGATGGAGACCTGGATTTTGCCTTGATCAGCACATTTCCCAATTATCAAGAGTTTCCAGAGCTTAGTTTTGTTTTTCTGGAAAATCAGAATTCCGAGAATTACACCTTTACTACCAATATTTTGGAAGACCCCTCCAAAGCACGCTGGTTTTTAATGGATGCTTCGGACATTGATAATGATGGCGATGAGGATATTGTCTTAAGCTCCTTAACTTTAGGCTTTACTCCAGTTCCCAAAGTATTGACCGAACGTTGGAAGAACAATAATGTGGATATCATGGTCTTGGAAAACGTATTGTATTGAAAAAGTGGACTTTCATAGGGTTTATAGTTTTGATGGGGTGTTCCCAAAATGAAAAGCCGGTGGAACCGTTCCCAAAATACAAGTGGTATGGCCATGAGGTAACCGCATCAGCATACAATTCCGTTTTTTGGCAAACGGATAGCATAAACCCATCCGTAGCCGCTTGGGGAGACACCTTAAAACCTGGTATGAAAAGTATAGCCGTTTCCCGAGATCTTATAAAAATGGGGTTGACCCATAATACCATGGTTCGAATCGATACCTTTCCAGATACTTTTTATGTAAAGGATAAAATGCATCGACGTTGGCGCAACCGAATAGACATCTATATGGGGAAAGACGTGAAAAAAGCTCGGGAATGGGGCAAAAAAAGACTTATTATTTGCTATGCCGTTCCAATTGACACAATAAAACAATAGTAGATTTTAATGAAAAACTCGTCAGTTCGAGTTTATTTTCGAAACAAAGTGTAGAAAATGAGTATCGAGAACAGCACTTTTTCTTTGAAAACTTAATTCTCGATACAAAATTTTTGCAAAATTTCACTCGAATTGACTGTGTTCAAAATAAAAAATTATTTAATGCACTGCGAGTTCAATAAATTTACCTGATGAAGAAAATTAGCTTACTAGTATTTGCCTTAGCTCTGGGAGCATGCTCCACGCAAAAGGAAATTGTGGACATCCCCATTATTTTTGATACACAACGCATTCTGTTGACCAAGGAATATCTATTGAACAGATATGGATTGGACCAAAATACTCCCGAAATCACTCCGAAAATGGTGGTGCTGCATTGGACCGCCACCCCATCGTTGAAGAAGTCCTTTGAAGTGTTCAATCGTTCCACACTGCCCATTTGGCGTCCCAATATTGAGAGCGCAAGCGGTTTGAACGTATCCTCACATTTTTTGGTGGACCGAGACGGCACCATTTACCGATTGATACCCGAAACCACCATGGCCCGTCACACGATAGGGTTGAACCATTGTGCCATTGGCATTGAAAATGTTGGCGGTACGGAAGAAACTCCATTGACCAAACAACAGCTCAAATCCAATATTTATTTGGTGAAGTACCTGGCTTCAAAATATGATATCGATTACGTGATTGGGCATCAAGAATACACCTCATTTGAAGGGCATCCGCTATGGTTAGAAGTGGATGATGGCTATCGAACCGAAAAAACAGACCCGGGAATGGATTTTGTGGAAAAGGTGCGAAAAGCCACTAAAAAATTTAACTTTAAGCCTGTTCCAACAAAGCAATAGCAATGATAAAAAAATCAATGACCTTCGCAATCTTGTTAATGTTTGCATTTTCCATGCGCGCACAAGATGAATTGACCTCCAACTTGTATGAAACTTATGAGAATTACAAAGAGCCGAGCATAGGTAAGCGAAGAATAAAACACGTTGATATTCAGCCGTTAATCCAAAAATTAAAGGCCAATCCAAAGTTTGAAGTGCAAAAAGTAGGGGAGTCCATTCAAGGCAGGGATTTACATTTGATCAGTATTGGGTCGGGGGACAGCAATATATTTTTGTGGTCTCAAATGCACGGCGATGAGCCAACAGCCACCCAAGCTATTTTTGATATCCTGAATTTTTTGAATGCACCGGAGTTTCAAGAAGAAAAGGAGGCCATACTCTCCAAATTGAAGCTTCACTTTTTACCCATGCTCAATCCTGATGGGGCAGAAGTGTTTACCCGAAGAAATGCCTTGGGCATCGATATTAACCGTGATGCTTTGCGATTACAATCTCCAGAAGGGCAGACCTTAAAAAGGCTGCGAGACAGTTTGGATGCCGATTTTGGATTTAACCTGCACGACCAAAGCAAATATTACAATGCCGAACGTACTAACAAGCCCGCTACCATTTCTTATTTGGCCACGGCCTACAATTATGAAAAAGACATTAACGAAGTGCGCGCCAATGCGATGAAGGTCATTGTGTTTATGGATAGAATCATTCAAAACTATGCTCCTGGACAAGTAGGGCGGTACAGCGACGATTTTGAACCTCGCGCTTTTGGAGATAATATTGCCAAATGGGGCACCAGCTTAATTTTGATTGAATCTGGCGGATATCCGGGTGACCCGGAGAAGCAGGAAATCCGAAAATTGAACTATGTTTCAATCCTGTCTGCTTTGTATACCATTGCCAATGAATCTTTTAAGAATATTCCAATAGAGGAATACGAAAAAATTCCACGCAACGACCGAATGCTGCTCGATTTAAAAATTGAAAACGTCACCTACGAACTTTTGGGCGATGCCTACATTCTTGACCTTGGCATTTATAACCAAGAAGTCGATTTAAAAAATCACAATGAATTTTATTACAAAAGTACCGTGGCGGACCAAGGTGATCTATCCACCTATTATGCATACAAAACCTTTGATGCCAAGGGGTACACCATAGTTCCACCAAAGGTGGCAAAAGTGGAACGTATTGAAAAGCCCATGAGTTTATTAAGGAACGGTGTGGCCTATGTAAAAACAGAAAAGCCCAATAACAGTGAGTTTGTTCATTTCCCATTGGTTTTGGTCAATGATGGATTTGAATTGAAAAACTTTAGCATACAACCTGGTATCAACCCCAACTTCTTTTTAAAGAAAGATGGCAAGTTGACGCACGCCGTAATCAATGGTTTTTTGATTGACCTTTCCAAACCCTTGAACCAGCAGCATACGGGCAATGGACTGATCAATGGCAAATAAAATTATTAAAACAAGTAAATAACCCTTTTAGCACATAACAATGAAGAAACAAATTTTAGTAGGATTATGCCTGTTGGCAGCACAATTGACATTCGCACAAGAAACCGTTAAACTCTTTAATGGAGAAAATCTGGACGGTTGGATCAATCACGGAGAAGAAAAGTGGTTTGTCGAAGATGGTTTATTAATTTGTGAGAGTGGCCCAAAAGGCGAGTATGGATACTTAGCCACGGATAAATTCTACAAGGATTTTGAGTTGACTTTAGAATTTAAACAAGAAGCCGACGGCAACAGTGGTGTTTTTATCCGTTCCACCTTTGAAGGCACCAAAGTAACGGGCTGGCAAGTGGAAGTAGCCCCTCCAGGCAAAGATACGGGCGGAATTTATGAGTCTTACGGGCGAGGTTGGTTGATAAAACCCAATCCCGAGAAAGACAAGGCCCTGAAAATGGGGGAGTGGAACACGATGAAAATCCGAGTGGAAGGTCCTGAAGTCACTTCTTGGCTAAACGATGTGGAAATGGTGCATCTGGAAGATGAAAAAATAGGCGAAGGTGAAGGTGCCATTGCCCTCCAAATACACGATGGAGGTGGTATTCGCGTAAAATGGCGAAACATAGAACTGGTTCCTTTGGACTAAAATAAAAAGAGGCTGTTTGGATTGTCGTCATTCCGAACTTGTTTCGGAATCTCATCATATTGCGTACAAGCGCTATGAGAACCTGAAACAAGTTCAGGTTGACGTTTAAGACGATTTCAAACGGCCTCTTACATATTTTTCAAACCCCTAATTTTTCAACGGAGTCACTTCAAAGCTTCTATATTCAATAGGGCCGTGATCGCCTTGAATCATAAATGGACCGGGCTCTCCTTCTTTGCTATCCAATGCGCCTCCTGTAATTCCGGGAATGGTAGCATCGGAAATAACAGTTTTACCGTTTAGGGTTACCGTTACTCTTCGTCCAATCAAGGTAATATCATACGTCTGCCATTCGCCAGCAGGTTTGGAAGCGTTTTGATTAGGTTCCAAAAAGCCGTAAACTCCTCCTAAATAAATATCAGAAGGCTCCAAACCTTCGCTATCCACAATTTGTACTTCGTACCGTCCGCGTAGGTAGATGCCGCTATTACTTCCTTCTGGGTAACGGAATTCTACATGGAGCTTAAAATCTTGGAATTTTTCGTCGGTAATTAGGTTGGAGCCAGACTCAGGACTGGTCAAAATACCATCTTTTACCACCCATTGGTTATTTTCACCATCTACGTGCCATCCAGAAAGATTTTTTCCGTTGAATACTTCAATGGTTTTTTCCCATTTTGGGTTTTCGGTATATTCCAGTTCGGGGGCTTTTACGCCTGTCCAGTTGATGATAGAACCATCTGTATAAATTAATGTCCCTTTTAATGCATCGCCATCCAATTCGCCGTGAAAAATCATATCGCTGCCCTTGGGTTCCCATTGATTGGGAATACTAAAGGTAAACTTGTTGTCTCCGAAGGTTTCCACTTCCGCGATGGGCCTTGCGCTACCAAAAGCGAAGACAAAACGGCCTAAAAGCGTAGCGGTTCCCGAATGTCTGATTTCCAACCAAGACGGGGAGGTCTTCCCCATAAAGTCCATTTCCAAATCCCATCTGCCCTCCAAAGGACTAATTTGCTGTGCATAAAGACTACTTGTAAAAGCTAAAAGTAAGGTGCAAACGAAAGTGTACATCGTTTTTCTTTGGGTCATCATATATCTGTTTAGTTTTATTGCAGAACAAGATACGTATAATCCAAAAATTAACTGATCGGTAAAGTGCTTGGATCTACTCGCAACCACCCGTGAAACCGTTGGCGCTGAATTTGGTCTGCACGGCACCTTGGAGTCCATTGTGCGTCAACTGAATTACCAAATTGCTTTCACCACTGCCGTCACGTTTTGGAGTGCAATATTCAAATAGGTAATAGCTTCCGGCTTGCTCCTCTACACGTTCGGAGATATCGTTGAAGGTGTTCTCCAGTTCTTCCGAATTGCTGGCAAAAACACTGGCAGTCTTACCGATTTGTTCTAAAACTTCGGTATCTATTTCCGCACCAAGTCCAATCGTGAAAAAAGAAATATTTCTATCGGCTTTTTCTACAGCTTTTAATGCATCGGATTCCCTGTATCGGGAAGCTTGGTCGGTACCGTCGGTGAACAAAACCAATGATGCCGCGTTGATTACTTCTGAATTTTCATCGAGCAAATCCTCGGCAATGTTGGTTGACTTGATCACGGCCCCGTACAAATCTGTTGAAGGGTCGTTGCTGATATCCGTTGTGATACCATCTACGGAGGCTGTCAATTCGGTTGCAGATGACGTTAATGGGTTTAATAAATGAAGTTCGTCCTCACCATCAAACCAATAAATCGCCATTTTGAAAGATTCATTAGCTGGTGTCGGCATTACATTGCTGATAAAGCTGGTGGTAGCCGCCTTTAATTCATCCAAGCTGCTTTCCAATACACTATTACTCAAATCCAATACTAAAAGTGTGTTATTGTTGAATACTTGTGTGTTCGGGGAAATCCGCGCAAAAGATTCCGAAGGGGATATGGAATTGAAACAATCATCGTTTCGTCCTTGTTCATAAATGGAAAATTGATCCGCAGCTAATCCTGAAATTGGATTGCCCATCAAATCCGAAACCCTAAAGAGCACGGAAACTTTACCTGGCAAGGTCGTAAACTCATCTTGAATGGATAATAGCACCTCGTTTTCACCAAAACCCAAACAATCATCCGGCTCGCCACCAAGTCCAAGTTCACTGTCATTGATGTCAAAATTGACATCATCATCTGCATTTCCGCAGGAAAATAAAATAAGACTAAAGGATAAAAGGAATGTGTATTGAAGTATGCGTTTCATTTTCATATAAAGTTAAGGTTCTGCATCCACAACGCTTAATTTGGTCGAAAAGTATTCACAATCAAAAGAATTGAACTAAAGAAAAGTTAAAAGAAATATTGGCTTGTTAAAATAGTGGGGGTCCAAGCAATTTTTAATAATTTCACTCCAACAAAACACACCAACCTATCTAACCAAAACCAATAACAAACAATAACGCTAATAGGTTGATATTATGACTATACTTTTGTTCGGAGCTACCAAAGATATTATTGGAACACCTACCTTATCGGTTCCAACAGCAAGCTTGACGGGCCGAAAAATCCCAAGTACCGTAGGGGAACTCAAAAAATTTCTTGAAAATACATACCCAGAACTCAAATCCATTTCCAAGGTGACCGTTGCCGTGAATCAAAATTATGCAACGGACAATGAAAAAATTAATTCTTACGACGAAATTGCCTTGATTCCACCACCGAGAATTTGATGCATGTACTGAACAAATCTAAATCGTGAAACCAAGTTCCAAAATATCTGGCACAAAATCATCCAAATTGTTTGGACTGGTATTGTCGGGTGGTGCGAGCTCACGAATGGGAGAGGACAAAGGACTGTTGAACTATCACGGAGCGCCACAACGGGAGCATTTATATCAACTTTTAAAAAAGGTTTGTGACGATGTATTCCTGAGTGTTCAGGAAAAACAGCTTGATGAAGTTCCGCTTGGAATCAAAACCATAGTGGACCAAAACACGTATAAAGGACCATTCAACGGCATTTTAAGTGCACACGAAGCTTATAAAGATGTAGCTTGGCTAGTGCTGGCCTGTGACCTCCCGTTTATAGATTTGGAAGTATTGCAGGAATTGATTGAACAACGGAATCCTGAAAAGTCCGCAACGAGCTTTGCAAATTCAGAAACGGGTGAACCAGAGCCTTTGGTGTGTATTTGGGAGTCCAAAGGGTTGGATAAAGCCTTGGTGTTTCTGGAAAACACAAATAATCCTAGTCCAAAAAGGTTTTTGATGGATACGGATATCAAATTGGTCCATTCAAAGGATGCGCAGGTGCTGTTCAATGCGAATTCACCATCAGACCATGATGTTGTAAAAAAGAAGTTGGAAGAGCGGGAGAGGGGCTAGTTTCTTGGTTTGGCTCTTTTATGATTGTCCAAATCCAAAGTTTCGAGGTCTTGGAAGGTTCCGCACGAAATTTGTCTTTTGACCAATGATCTTGAATTTTTTCGTTTGGTACGTGATGCTATTTCCTTATTTAAAAAATTCATTGGAAAAGTATTTTACCTAAAACGAAATTACTATTATTTTATTTTGACAATCAGAAGATTAACCTTTTTTAAGATTGATTTGTCCTTCGATATGCTCTAAAATGGACATCCAATGCATGCGTAAAATCAGTGCAGCAGTAGGTACATTATCTTGTTCGATGGCCTCGACTACAGAGCGGGTTTGGTTGCTCAGCTTTTTGAAAAAATCAAAATCCTGGATAAAGTCGTATTCGTAAAAGTGAAGTCTAAGTTTAAGGTCTTTTAGGATTTGCAAAAGCACTTTATTGGTGCAATGCTGCACTAAATGATTATGAAAATGGAATCGAGCCGTGAGCCCTTCGGCCAAACTATCCACCATTTCCATTTTAGATTGCAGTTGACCTAAAACATCCATCTCATCGGCATTGAACTCAACGTGCTCTAAGGCCATCACTTCCAATTGCGCAACGATTTCGATAAGGTTTTTGACTTCGGTTTTGGAAAGTTTGGCGACAACAAAGCCGCGATTGGGCACAGCCTGCAATACTTGTGCATGCTCCAATTGGCTCAACGCTTCTCGGATAGGGGTCACACTTATCCCTGTAGCTCTGGAAAGTGCCGCCAAATTAATGGTTTTGCCCACTTGTAATTCCCCGTTTTGAATCTGCAACAATAAATGCGCTTTGATGGTATCTCTTAAAACAGAAAGTTTGCCCATAATTTGAGGTTCGGAATCAGAAGAAGGGTAGGGTGCCTACTCCCTTTTTTCATAGATAAAGGACTCCACCCCGGGCAATTCCTCATCTTCGCTCCAAATAATTCTATTGCCCATCAACTGAAAGCTGCCTCGCAAAACACTGCTCCCTTGAAAAGCAACTTCGGAACCATCACTGGCCCAGGCTCCAGTTGCCAAATTGGTGCCATTACAATCGGCAAAATACTGGTTGTTGGTGATAGCGGTTATGGTAAAGTTGGATTGTTCATATTGATAAGTGGTATCAGCATTTAATACAAGGGTTCCAGAAACACAATCCAACTCGTCCAATAGGTTGGCAGATGATGTTCCATCTCCATCGATATCAACATTGGCACTTAGATTGACTTCAACCAAGTTCCAAGTGCCCACAAGCTCGGCGCTGCTGAACCCAGATTCTCCATCATCCCCGTCTTCACTGCAGGAAATCATCATAAAACAAGGTAAAATCAAAAAGGTAAGTAACTTGATGTTTTTCATGGGACCACAATTTATAATTGGATGAAAATAACATAATTTCAAGAATAATGCTTCAAATCCGAATGCATTTCATCGATTAAGACCCCTTAACCACACTAAAAAACCTCATGTTTCGTTTTTTATCAAAATTACTTAACTAAATAATTATGAAAAAACTTAGCCTAAGAATCTTATCCTTCACTGTTGTTGCGACTGCTCTCATTGGTTTGCAATCTTGTAGTGAAGATGGTATGCCCGGTGAAGGCGAAGCCATTACGGAAACTGAATTACAAACTATTTTAACTACCGATGAAATTGGAGGGGTTGCGGATTTTGCCATAGCAGAGCTCTACAATGGAAATACAACCGCTAAAAATGCATCAACAGCAAAAGATGATTGCTACAGTGCAACTTATACCGATTCTGGGTTTGACGCAACGTTCAACAACTGTGTGCTCAACGGAACAGATAATGTAAATGGAACTGTAAACGTAACCTACGAGACCGGTGAAGGGAACGCTTCCTTTACAGCAACGTTTACGGACTTTTATGTTGGAACCATCAAACTAAATGGCACCAGAACCTACCAAATAACAGCCAATAGTACCGAGACTACGGGTTCTTTTACGGTAACCAGCAATATGTCCATCGAACTGGAGGATGGCTATACAATTACCGAAATGGGCACTAAAACATTGACCATCAGCTTTGATCAGAATGCGGAAAGCACCCTATTCACCCTTACTGGCACATGGACTGTGGAAGCCGATGAAAATACCTATGCTGTGGAAATCTTGGATGGCCTTCAAGGAAATTCCACTTGCCAAAACATTACCAGTGGAACTATGGTCGTGTCCAAAAATGGATTGGCCGTTACGGTTGACTTTGGTAATGGAGATTGCGACGATGTGGCAACGATTATCTATCCAAACGGAGCTACCGAGGAGATTACTTTGTAATACCTTTAAAATATAACTGAAGGGAGGTCTAAAAAGTAAGGTGATGTCATATTGAGCTTGTCGAAATATTTTCAACTTACCGATAATCAATATCGGTTTCGACAGGCTCAACCTGACAAATCAAAATTTTGTTGCTTTTTGGACGGTTTCTTTATTATCTAGTTAAAGGCTAAAAGCCTGTAAACTTAGCTGACGGCAGTCAGGTTTTATTGTAGTTACTTTCTATAAATTTATGGATGGTCCCCTCTCCGGTCTCCCTAGGGGGAGAGGTTTCCCTCCTTTGGAGGGATTAAGGGAGGACCTGATGACATGGTTTATTCTGGGAGGGTAATACCCCGAGGCTTGTCTCTTCAGTAAGTTTTTATTTTACCATAATTCCTATTTTGTTTGGTTATATTTAATGAAACAAACTATTTATGGTAAAGGAATTGGTGGCTGCTCAGAATGACTTTTTTGCCACACAAAAAACCAAAGATGTCGCATACAGAAAAAAGTATCTCAAAAAGCTGCAACAAGAGATTCTAGATCAGGAAGATGCTATTTGTGATGCCCTATATGCCGATTTTAAAAAACCGAAATTTGAAAGTCTGGCCACGGAGACCCAATTTGCGCTGGCAGAGCTGAAGCATACCATAAAAAATATCGACTCGTGGAGCGAGCCCAATAGGGTATCGGCTTCGTGGTCCAATTTTCCTTCCAAAGAATGGATTCAGAAGGAGCCTTATGGCAAAGTGCTTATTATTTCACCGTGGAATTATCCGTTTATGCTCGCCATTTCCCCCTTGATCGGTGCCTTGGCCGCCGGCAACACGGCGATACTGAAACCTTCCGAGTTCAGTACACATACCTCCAAAATATTGGCGCAGATCGTTCGCAAGGTATTTCCGCCCGAATATGTTACCGTGGTGGAGGGGGGCGTAGAGGCCTCGCAAGCATTGTTGGCCGAAAAATGGGAATACATCTTTTTTACGGGTAGCACAAGGGTGGGTAAAATTGTCTATCAAAGTGCTGCGGAGCATTTAACACCGGTTACTTTGGAACTGAGCGGCAAAAACCCCTGCATTGTGGACGAAACAGCTTCCATAAAACTCGCTGCCAAACGGATTGCCTGGGGGAAATTCATAAATGCAGGGCAAACCTGTATTGCGCCGGACTATATTTTGGTACACAAGAGCGTAAAGGATGCTTTGGTAAACAGCCTTAGACAACATATCACGGAATTTTACGGGGAGGCGATGGAAGCTTCCAACGATTTTGCCCGAATCGCTACGAGCAAACATTACGAGGAGCTTAAAGCAATGCTTGAAGGACAGAAGGTATTGTTCGGGGGCACTTTTACCGATAAGGACCGCTATTTGGCGCCCACTTTAGTGGATGAGCCCACATTGGACAGCGAAATTATGGAAGGGGAAATATTTGGTCCCATTTTACCACTGATCAGTTATGAAGATGAAAGCGAACTGGACCAGTATATTTCCAAATACCCAAACTCGTTGGCGTTTTATGTATTCTCCAGTGATAAAAAGTTTCAAAAACGTTTGATGCGTTGCTATTCCTTTGGTGGTGGGGCCATTAACGATACCGTGGTGCACATCAGCAATAAAAATTTGCCCTTCGGCGGTGTGGGTGCTTCGGGGATAGGGGGGTACCACGGAAAACACACCTTTGACCTGTTCTCTCACCATAAATCCATAGCCAAAAGAGGCACCTGGTTGGACCCTCCACTGCGTTATGCACCTTACAATCTTTCGTTGAGTTTGGTTAAAAAAATCAAACATTTATTCTGATTCGTTGCTAATACGTCAATTTTTGAGCATGGTATTTAACAAAATCACATTTATTTGCTAAACAAAAGTTAAATCCCTGACGCATAGGTAGTTTGATGCTAACTTTAGAAGTGACCATTAAATAAACGCCTATGGAAGCCACACAAAAAAAGTATCGCATAGCGGTATTATTGGATATGTCCAAAAGTTCGGCATTTGTATTGACCAGTGCTGTGGAATTGGCCAAACAAATGGATGGTACCATTGAGGTTGTTCATGTAAAACCGGGAAGAGCCATCCGCCAAGCCAACCCAAACTTTGAATCCACTAAGGCCGAAATCCAAGAAATGATCAACCAAATGGGAGAGGAGAGACAGCTGCCGATTACGTATAAATTGGAATATGGCCATGTAAAACACCGAATACGGGATTATCTGGCATTGCAAAAACCGGATATTTTGGTTTTAGGTAAACGCAGGCCTAGAATGGGTTTGTTTTTTGAAAGTATCACGGATTTTGTCATCAACCAGACCCGAAACACCAATGTCCTGATACTGGGCGAGGATGATAAATTCCATACGTTTAAGGATATTAACCTTGGCTTTTTTGGAACGGAGCTGGAGGAATCGGATTTAGAGGTAATCAAAGATTTACAACGGGACAGCGAGAAACCGGTGCGTCATTTTGAGATTTCGGAAGATACATCACAAAAACGGATATTTCCCTGGAACAAAACGGTATCCTATAAATTCGGTAAAAGTACCAATGCCATGGATGGATTGGTAAATTATGTGTCACGAACCCATACACAGTTGTTGTGTGTGCCCAAAAAAGGAAGCAAGCGATTTTGGTTTAAAGCAAATCCCATTAAGGCTGTAATTCGAAAAATAAAGGTGCCGTTATTGATTTTGCCGAAATAAGGGATTGGGGGATAGTTATGTGGGTTTTGAAATATACTATTTTACATAATGTAAATTATAGAACAATCGAACTAGAATACATATTGATAGAGCCTTCTCAATAATTTGAGTCTGTTATTATCGTAGCCTAACCATAATCCGAATCCGCCAGTAACGATCAAAATACCTAACCACAACGGGTTCGCTAACGAATAATCACTCAAAATTTCACACATATGAAGTTTCGAAGTTCAAATTTAATTACAATGAATATACATAAACGTAGACGCTCGCCCGCATTTTCTTCTTGGCTCTGCTTTTTAGCACTATTTATAAAATGATGATTTCATTATTTGTAAAAATCCGTGAAGCCGTTATCTTTTAAATATGTTTTGGATATTTCAATAAAAGAGGGATTTGCCACGTTAAAAGTTTTATCACCATATTTTAAATTATTACAATAAAATGTAAAGGTCTCATAGTATATATCCTTAGTAGCTTCATCTTTATATTCTACTACTAACACTAGAACTAAAACTTCAACTTCTTTCCCTAAAATTTCTTCATCGATATCGGTATTAAAAGTGAAACTTGTCTTGCCTCCCCCAGCTACTAAATCAACCATTTTACTACTCTCACCAACTCTTTTAATTCTATGGTAAATTCCATTTTTTGAATTATAATAAAGGACCATATGATTGTTTATATTATCTATGGCCCCACGTTTACCTGCATTTATATATGAGTATTTAATCCCTAGTTTTCCTTCTTTAATTGCTGGCACAAACCCATCAACCCATGCCTTAATTATTGGTCTATCAAGTGCAAATTTTTTCTTTTCCAAACGTAGCTGCTCAGATACTTTTTCTTCAAAAACTTTGGTTTGATTTAATGTATTTCTAAGTAATCCTATTTGTTCTTCAACTTCTTTTTCAATTGATTGAAGTTGACCATTAAACCCTTTTAAGTCATCATTTATTTTTATTACTCTGTCCAAATTCTGATTTAAATCGGCTATTATAAAATCTGATTTCTCTTTTAATATTTTTGTGTTTGTAATTGTTGTGTCAAGTTTCACGCTCTGTGTTTCAGAATCCTTGTTTTTGATGTTGGTATCTTTAATTGAAAAATATAATCCAGTAAGAATCAAAATAACAATTATAGCTGACATAAAGTATTTGTCGTCTTTACTTAAACTGGCATTAAAAACCAATAATAAGATTGCAACTGCTGCTGCAATTATAATACTCACAATATCGTACCTCATAAATGAATTCATTTAAGTTTTAAACCTTTACATACTTCATTTAAAACTTCACATGGATCAACATCAATGGCTAATGCTATCAAATACAACTCATCAGCGCGAAGCTTTGTTTTTTTACTATTTGAAAGTTCGCTTAAACGAGTTTTACTTATTCCAGTTTTTCTAGCCACCTCTGAACGGTTTACAGATTTCTTAGCCAAAAACAAGCCTAATTCAGTCATTTTTATCTGATTTTCGTTCAATAAAGTTAGATTTTATGAACCTTTTATCTGAAAAACAGAACTAAATCAATGAATTATATCCGTTTTTAAGTATATTTGTTCCGATTATCGGAATACTTATTCTTAATTTATTATACCTAATGACAAATACTAACCTACTCCCCCTACTCTCCTACTTTGAAGAATGCCATGAGGGAGATATACTTTCCTTTACACAATGGTTGGACAAGGCCATTTATATGTTCCATTACCTTCCGACAGATACTTTTTCAGAAATTGAGCGGCAAAATGTTTCTCATGTGCTTAATGAGCTAAAAGAAGCTGTCATCAAAATCCATATTGAGCAAAATAAATGTGATTAACAAACAATATATCACCTTAACCTCGTATTAGGGGTTCGTAAAAATTTTATTTGTATAATTATCAATCAAAAAGTCCAGAAAGAATTTGAGTTCCGATTGTAACCCTGCCGCTTCGCAAATTTTCCTCAGAACTGAATGTATTGAATATCAGTGCTACTCGTATACTGTTATTTATTGTAAATCCTGCGGTTAACTCCCCAAAAGCAAACTCTTTTTTATCATCTAAAAGAAGGTTTTCATAGAATGCATCGCTTCCAAAATAAAGTCCATATTGAAATAATCCGAAAAATGTAAATTCTCTATTGTCAGTTGAAATACTGGTATAAAAATTCATTCTAATATTCCCATTACCGGTGGACGAGTCCACTTCATTGCTAAATTCAGAAACTTCAAGATTAAGCCTTCCGGTGGTATTTGTATAAAAGGAAAACCTTTTATCTTGATAAAAAAGAAGGGGTAATTCAACGCCTAAATAAAGGTTCCCACCTCCTGCTAAAAGTCTTTGGAAAGCTTCAGTATTAGAAGTCGTTATTTCTGTATTATCCTCTCCATTTTCAGATTCATCAACATCTGAATTCGTAATCAAACTCCCAAAAGAAACTCTTAAACCTGACATGAAAGCCGACAATAACTCTGCCTCTATTATCGCACCTGTTCCATTGATTTGCAACGCGGCACTATTTCCTAGATAGATAGATTTATCATACCGTTTTGAATAAATACGATTAAAAGCGTGCTCTTTCTCTTCCTCTCCTTTAAACGTTGGAAGTAAAACCTTTGGGTCCTTAAAATTATTCTCAATTTTTTCTATTGCACCATTATAGTCATCAAGTGATTCTTTCTTCCTTATGATCTGTTTTTCCAATGCAATCAATTCTTCTAAATTTTTCCCATTTGCGTCTTCTTCTAATAAATTAATTTCACTAGTTAACCTTTGAACTTGCCTATTATAATAATTGTAGTAAAAATTAGAAATAGTATCAATTGGCGTTTTAACTTCTTCCAACAATGCCTGAATAAACTCATCATCCACCTCTGGGTTAATAAGCACGCTATCAGAATCTTCAAAAAATGTAAAAGCATTATTGAATAATTGCAGGCGACGCGTAAATTCCAAATCCTTTTTAACTAAACTAGTATCAACAGAAAAAGCCTCAATTATTGAATCGATGTCCTCACTTGACTCCATAACTTTTAGATAGTCCTTTCTACCAAAGTATAAATCACTGTTTTCTTTTAACTTAGCTTTACTATAATAAAAACTTTCACTCTGATTTACTGATTTATCTTGTAACGGTAGTTTTCGTTGTTCCCTTATTGCTGGTAGCTGACCAAACATCTCTGTTCCACATAATAAGAATAAAGCAACTAGCAAAGTACTATAAGCAAAACAGTATTTTCTTTTTTTAGTTTTCATAGTGGCATATTTTGATTGATTTAAATAAAATCCTCTTGCCATAAACTTTGAATCCATATGAAGGTATTCAACGGGGGAAAGTAACTCGTAGGAAGTCAATAACTTGGAGACCAACAAGATAACCCATATCTCTGAAAAATAATTGCACGAAATCCTTAAAAATTCTGGGGTTTTCACCCAATCAAAAGCGTTCAGCCCCCACTCCCCTTCGACTTCGCTCAGGACAGGCACTGGTGCCGCAAAACCGTATTTTATTCCATTTTTAATGGATGTTAGACAGTGTTCTTGACAAGAAAATGGGGTAAACGCTAAATTTTCAATACAAAATAGGGTGAAAACGTACTTTTTTATAGAACATTTTCAAAGAAAATCCATTTTTACTAGGATTTCTGCAAAATATGATTAACTTATTATATAGAGAATGTAACACTAAAAAAGATATATGCGGCAACTAAAGATTACCAAACAGATTACAAGCAGAGACACTAAATCCTTGGAAAAGTACTTTCAAGAAATATCAAAAATTGATTTAATTACCGCTGAGGAGGAAGTGGAACTGGCCAAAAGAATACGTGAAGGAGATCAGGTTGCCCTAAATAAGTTAGTAAATGCCAATTTGCGTTTTGTTGTTTCCGCAGCAAAGCAATACCAAGGCAGTGGCTTAAGGCTTTCCGATTTGATCAATGAAGGAAACATTGGTTTGGTGAAAGCTGCCAAGCGCTTTGATGAAACCAGAGGATTTAAGTTTATCTCCTATGCGGTGTGGTGGATCAGACAGTCCATCCTACAGGCCATCTCACAAAACTCCCGTATGGTGCGGTTGCCCTTGAATAAGATTGGGGAAATCAGTAAAATAAAGAAAGTCTTTTCCTCTTTGGAGCAAACGCATCAAAGACCGCCAAGTGCGGTGGAAATAGCAAATGAACTTGATATGAGTTCAGCCAAGGTAAAATTGGCCATGAAGAATTCGGGAAAACACTTGTCCATGGATGCCCCTTTTAATGAGGGGGAGTCTTCAAATTTGTACCATGTGATACAATCCAAATCATCAACAAGTCCCGATGCCAACATGATCAAAGAATCCCTTAGTTCTGATATCGATGAATTGTTAAAAACACTGCCGCAAAGAGAAAGTGAAATTATACGGCTCTATTATGGTATTGGCTAACGAACCCCAATGAGTTTAGGACAAATTGGTGAGCTTTTTGACCTTACCAGGGAACGTGTTAGGCAGATTAGGGAAAAAGCGATACGGGTTCTTAGAAAACGTTCGCGCAGCCAAGTATTGCAAGCCTATTTGTAGACGGCAGAAAGTAATAGATAAAAAGCCAATCCTAAGGTTGGCTTTTTTTGGCTCTATCCTACACAAGTATTTGAAACCAATTAAGCACGATTTTCAGAGTTAGATGGTTCCACTACTCTTTACTAAAAACCATGCAGTGCTGCCAAGGTAGGTTAGCATCATTTCGTTGCAAGGTTAAACCGGCGGCCTTCATTTCCTTGACAGCCTGTGCCTCGGTCATTTTATGTAATTCCTTTATGGGCACCGTCCTATCTTCGCCCCGATACTCTATTAAAAATAATTTACCCTTCGGTTTTAAAGCATTTTTTATTGATGCGATCATTTCCTTTGGGTAATTGAATTCATGATAGACATCTACCATCAACACCTTGTCCACACTATTTACCGGAAGATTCACACTTTTTTCACTACCCTTAATTATTTTGATATTTTCGATATTACGGGCTTCTCTTTTTGCACGTAACGCCTCCAGCATTTCATCCTGAATATCTACCGCATAAATGGTTCCTCTTTTTGTCATGGGTGCCATTTTAAAGACATGATAGCCAGAACCCGCACCAATATCGGCAATGATGTCCGTAGGCTTTATATTCATGTTCTTGAGTAGAATAGCGGTGTTTTCCTCCTCCTCACGCTCTGGTCTTTCCAACCAGTTCATTCCTTGAAAACCCATGACGTGGGCTATTTCACGACCCATATACCATTTTCCGATACCGTTTGGGTCTCCTTGCTTATACACATAATCCCCCGCACTGTTCTTCGTCTGCCCGTTGCACGCGCATAGAAAAAGTAAGCCAATTAAAACTGGGATTCTGGTTGATATAAATCGAGGTTTCATAGTTTTGGTTTAATATCCAGCAGCCTGACCATCTTTTCTGGATTCCGAAGCCCCGGAATATACTTTGTTTTCCAAATCAACACCGATGGCTTGATACCCACCGTACATTCCCACACCAAAGCCAATACGATGGCCTTTTTTTCGTAATTCCCTTAGGGTTTCCGGTTCAAAACCGGTTTCAAGATATAAGGTACCCCCATTGGTCATTTTGGACCCCGTGGGTTGCGAACTGCCACGATGCCGCATTCTTGGTGCATCCCCGGCTTCTTGCAAATTCATTCCAAAATCAACGATGTTCACTACAATCTGTGCATGGCCCTGAGGTTGGACTGCTCCGCCCATGAGACCAAAACTTACCCAAGGGTTTCCATCTTTGGTGATAAATGCAGGAATAATGGTGTGAAACGGTCGTTTTCCAGGCTCCAATGCATTGGCATGGCTCCTATCTTGCACATTGAACATTTGTCCACGGTTTTGAAGCACAAAGCCCAAACCATCAGGCACCATACCCGATGCAAACTCGGAATAAATACTTTGTATGAAAGAAACCATATTGCCGTCCTTGTCGGCCACGGTCAGATAGGTCGTATTCCCTGTTTCTATTTCCATATCTCCTGCAGGATAGTTATCGGCAGCTTCGTCCAGACTCAAAAGTTTTCTACGCTGCGATGCATACTCATCGGATAAGAGTGTTTCCAAAGGAATCTTGTTGAATTCGGGGTCTGCATAAAATTTGGCTCGGTCCTCATAGGCCAACTTTTTGGCTTCGGTGAGCACATGCAAATATTCGGCGCTGCCAAAGCCCATTTCGCTGATATCATATCCTTCCAAAATATTCAGCATCTGCAATGCAGCGGTACCTTGTCCGTTGGGCGGGAGTTCCCAAACATCATATCCTCGATAATTCACAGAAACGGGCGTTACCCAATTGGAGGTGTGATCGGCCAAATCTTCGTAGCTCAAAAACCCACCGTGTTTTTTCATGTAACTATCAATGGTCTTTGCAATGGAACCTTTGTAAAAGGCATCGCGACCTTCTTTGGCAATTAGCTGATAGGTATTGGCCAAATCTTGATTTACAAATACTTCGCCTTTAATGGGAGGTCTTCCAGCAGGCATATAGGTTTGGGCAAAACCGGGTTGGTCCTTTAGCCCTTCATAACTCGATGCCATTTCGTAAGCTATGACTTCTGATACGGGAAATCCATTGTTGCCATAATCTATAGCGGGTTGCAAAATATCTTGCATGGATAACTTGCCAAATTTTTCATGCAATTTGAACCATCCATCCACGCAACCCGGAACCGATACTGGTAAGGGGCCATAAAGGGGAACATATTTCATCCCTTTGTCCATAAAATAATCAATGGACAAGGATTTCGGTGCCCTGCCACTGCCATTTAAACCGTACAATTTCTGTTCATCGGCGGACCAAACTATAGCAAAGACATCGCCGCCAATACCACAACTGGCAGGCTCCACAAGTCCCAAAACCGCATTGGCCGCTATGGCAGCATCCATGGCGCTACCTCCCTTTTTTAAGATGTCCAAAGCGACTTGAGTGGCCAAGGGTTGGCTTGTTGCCGCCATGCCATTTTGAGCCAAAACTTCAGAACGCGTGGTAAAGGTTTCACCTGTCAATCGGTCTTGGGCATTCAGCACGCTTCCGAAAGTGAGCAGGACAATAAAGGTTGATAAAAGTTTCATTTTCAATTTTTAAGGTAGTTATCCATCGAGTCCAAGGATTCTCAATACTTGGACTGGATTTAATAATTGGTTTTCACCTTTAAATATAACGATAGTGGATACAACTTTCCAGACTATTCAAGAAATAGTTGATTTTGAAATTTCCTTAAGCATATTTTGCTTTCCATAAAAAAACCACCCAAAGGGTGGCTTTTCCGATTTTATATGTAAATCGATAATTACAGTATCTCAACCACTTCTAGGTCGAATACCAAATCTTGGCCCGCCAACGGGTGGTTGGCATCTATGATGATTTCTTCTGCTTCTACTTTAGCGACGCGAAACTGTTGTTCTTGCCCTTGTGCATTGGAACCTACCAACCCCATGCCCACCTCTGGCTTAAGGTCTTCGGGCAATTGTGTTTTGGAGATTTTCTGAAAAAGTGCTTCGTTGACCTCTCCATACGCATCTTCCTTATCAATGGTAATGGTTTTCTTTTCGTTCACGGCCATATCAATAAGTCCTTTTTCAAAACCTGGTATAAGTTGACCCTGACCCAAGGCTACTTCCATCGGTTCTCTTTCCAACGAACTGTCAAATACCTGTCCACTAGTTAGCTTGCCCGTGTAATGTACCTTTACAGTGTCATTCTCTTTTACTTTACTCATAATTTTTGTTTATAGTTTTAAAATCAAAACGTTGCAAATATATAAGGTATAAAATGGTTTAACGAAGGAGTTGCCCATTCGTTTCCCAAAAAGCTGGGTTTTAATAAGGGTTTAACACCTTTTTGCTACTCCAAAGCCTCCAATTTGTTCTGCAGAAAGCTTTGGGTGCTGTCGGTTTCAATTTCCAACCAAACGGGCAGGTGATCGCTGATTTGGTTCCGTTTCCAATAGCGGTTAAAATAGCTTTGGAACGCTTCATCGGAAGTCAATGTGGACGGGTCATCTTTATGGCTCAACATCAACTCGTGGTATTTTGAAATGGCGCCAGGCGTGTTTTGGTACACGTAGTCGAACAGTTTAAAAACTCCTCCCCGCTCCTGCCCGTTTTCGTCTATGCCGATCTTAAAATATTTATCTACGTGCAAAAAGATACGGTCATAAATCTGGTTGAGGCTGGTATTTGTGTATTTGCCTTTGAGGCCATCGCTCTCAAAAAAACCCTTGTCGTTCATTAATTCCACAATATCCTCGTCCTCTTCATATAGATTCGTATCGCCCAAAACGATCAAGTTTCGTTCTTCGAAGGAGGAGCGGTTCAGTTTCAACTCCAAAAGCTGCATCAAGAGTCGCACTTCCTCTTTTCGGATTTCTTTGTCCGTGGGTTCGCCGGGGTCGTTGGCACCATCCCCTGGGTGCAAGTGCAAGCTGACAATGGAGAATTTTTTCCAGCCGCTTTCAAAACCCGTGAAGGTAGGGGTACGTTTCAGTTGTTTTATGATGGGATTTGCGGTAATAAACTCATCCGGAATCACCAGTTCTCCCGAGAGGCCCGAATGGGTCACCCGCCGTGAATCGTAAATAAAACCAAAACGCTCCTCGTTGCCCGCACTGCCTTCGGTTACATCGCTAATGGTATATTTCCAATCGCTTCCCAAAAGGCTCATGATCTTGTCGAAATGATCCAAGTCCCCATTGATTTCTTGCAGCGCAACAATATCGAAAGCATTAATGATTTCCGCTATATAAAAAAGGGATTCCGCTGTTCGATCCTTTAATCTGCCAAAATTTTTGATGTTCCAAGAGGCCAATAGCAGATTTTTGTCCACCCCTTTCGGCGGCACCTTATTGAGGAGGCCTTCCTTTAGCTGTAGCAGTCCTTTGATGGTGCGTTGCTTACCTTCGTTATCCAACAACCGGGCGTAGTTGTTATATTTGTCGAGCATTACCAGAAAGTAGCGGTTGGTATTGAGCTCTTCGTCCGGTCTAAGATCCGTGTACCACATAATTTTCGTTTTAAAGATGTTCTACATTATATACGGGAAACCTTTTGAACCTAAATATTGTGGGGAACGGATGTACAACAATTAAACCAATCCAATAAAAACACTTAAATATATTGATTTATAGGAAGACCCAGTTGCTGCAATACCTTAAAAATTCCATGGATTTAGTTGTTGATTTTTAGGGGTTTGACGTAATTTGAACTAAAACAACAAAACCCTGAACAAAGAACGTCATTCAGGGTGATGGATTCAAGTTATGATTCGCTCACCAATACCTTGGTTTCTATTTCTTTCTTTTGTTTACTCCTTAAACCAAACAAAGGCCGCAAAAACCATATCCTCCGGATCAAGAACTCATACATCAGATAACACATGGCAAAAGTGAATGCTGTAACGCCTACAAACTGTAATACCGGGTGGATCTTCAAAGGTAAGATCAACCAAGCTCCCAAATACATCACAAACATATGGATGATGTACACGGGATAGGCCGCTTGGCTCAAATAGCGCAACAGACCGCTGGGTTTGTTCAAATAACGGTATCCCAGTCCAAAGACACCGAAAATCCAACAATTGGATTCCAAGGCCATAAGATACCCCGGTGCCTCCAGTTGAAATTCCAAATAGCGTATGGCGAACAGCACCAGGCCAAGTGCTAAATAGGCCCATCGCCACTTTTTTACAGTGTTCCAAAATTGTTGACCACTATACACGAACAAATACCCGAAAAAGAAAGCCAATGCCCCTAGAAAAAACCCGTGCCAGGTCTCCGCATAAAGCGAATAAATCTGAGGTTTCACAAGTATAGCCTCCAACATAAAAAACAATGAGATCAACAGCGGTCCACCCGGGTTGGACATCAACTTGTCCAAAATTTGCTGGAATTTTCCTCCCACGCGTTGTTTTAAGAGATAGAAAATAGGTAAAAACAACAGCACGTAGGCAAAAATATTCCCCAAAAACCATAAGTGGCCCATGTGTGGATAGTATCCCAATGGTAATTTATAGAATTTTTGAAAAATGAACATGTGCAGCGGAGCAATGGCCACTATCCCAAATAACAAGGGCAACAAAATACGTCTGGCCCGTTCCCCTATCAATTGTTTCCAGTTGCGTTTGCGCATGGCGAAAAAGAGACCCATTCCCGATACAAAGAACAAGATTGGAATACGCCATACATTGAGCATGCTCATTGGAGTCCACAAACCTTCAAGCGATTGCTCGCTTCGTACAAAACCCACAAACATGGCCCAAGGCTGAAAAATGATGGCAATATGATAGATCAGCAACAAGGCAATGGTAATTACCCGTAACCAATCAATATCGTTTCTACGTGCTGTTTTCATGATCTCTGTCGTTTTCTTGATGAATTATTGTAACATTACGGCAATCGTTGGACGGGTGTTCTCAACTTCTTCCAAATCCAACTGCAGGCCAATGGGGCCCAATTGCTGTTGCATCATTTCGTAGATGGGTTTTACCTCGGCAAAAGATCCAACAACGGTTTCTCGCGCGGTTGCACCGTAGTTGTTTTTCACATTCTTGTCCGCACCGGCATCCATCAGCATTTGAACTGCTTCTACCTTGCAGAAGAATGCGGCCACATGCAGAGCGGTGGAACCGTCATTGTTTTTAACGGATAAATCGGCTCCTGCATCGATCAAGGCCTGCGCAATGTCCCTCTTATCAAAGGTTACGGCGGTAATCAAAGGTGTTGAGCCGCTCAAAGGGTCTTTCTCGTTGATGTCCGTTCCTGCTGCAATGTGTTGTTCCACCACTTCCAAATTTCCGGTGACCACGGCAGCTGAAAGTGCCATATCCGGCGCCTTTACTTCGGTTTTGGCAGTTGTTTTCGTATCTGGTCCTGATTTTTTTTGCCCGCAGGCGGATAGGCTCATCATTAGAATAAGCATTGCATACATTAGATGTTTCATTGAATTGTCTTTAAAATTTTTCATGACTTTTCGTTTTAAGTGTTGAACAATAAATTTTATGGTACAAAGATTCCCCAAATCCTGATGCAGCACTAATCAGCTATGCCGCGTTGTATATAAGTCCTGTACGGTCCATAAAAATTATGATGCATCGATATAAATTATGCGGCAATACAGGTATTTTTACCATGGAAAGGAATCGCTTATATTTGTTTGCAACAGCATATCTACCAATCTGTAAACCAAAATGCTAGACAAACCAAAAGGGCAGAAATTTACCGATGAGGCTAAGGCCATCATCCTAGATCACTTAAGCGATGAGCACTTTGGCGTTTCCGAATTGGCAGATGCCATGCACATGAGCCGTTCCAGTCTGCTGCGCAAATGCAAAAAACAGACACAGTTATCGGCCAGTCAGTTTATACGGCAAATCCGATTGGAAGAAGCCATGGAATTGCTCCAAGAGTCCGATCTTACGGTTTCGGAGGTATCGTATCGGGTAGGTTTTGGCAGCACTTCATATTTTATCAAGTGTTTCCGGGAGCATTATGGCCATCCTCCTGGTGAAGTAGGCAAAGCCGATTTTGAACCATCCAATGAAAATGCGTCAAACTCTTTTTTAAACAAATACAAATGGGCCATCATGGCCTTGGCGATATTGATTTTAAGTGGTGTTGCTTATCTATGGATGCCCTCCTCCCCTCCTACTGCTGGTGTTACACAAAAAATAAGTTTGGAAAAATCCATTGCGGTGCTTCCTTTTAAAAATGAGAGCAACGATTCCACCAACCTATATTTTGTCAATGGTTTGATGGAGGCATCTTTGGGCAACCTACAAAAAATTGAGGATTTGCGTGTGATCAGTCGTACATCGGTGGAAAAATACCGTAATTCCAATCAAAATATCAGTGAAATTGCCGCAGAACTGGATGTAAACTATATTGTGGAAGGTAGCGGTCAAAAAGTGGGCGACCAGGTTATGCTCAACATTCAATTGATCGATGCCGTTACCGATACCCGAATATGGGGCGAACAATACACACACGAAGTAGTCGATGTTTTCGCCGTACAGAAAGAAGTGGCCAAAAAGATTGCCGACGCTATCGAGGCAAGGGTCACACCTTCGGAATTGGAACAAATCGATAAAAAGCCAACCGAGAATCTTGTGGCCTACGATTATTACCTAAAGGCCCAAGAACCCTTTAATCGAGAAACGGAAGAAGGCCTTTTAGAAGCTATTCCTTTATTTGAAAAAGCCATTGAAGAAGATCCTGGGTTTGCACTGGTCTATGCGGATTTGGCCATAACTTACTATTATCTCGATCTCTATAAAAAAGAAAAAAAGTACACTGAAACTATTAATAATTATGCGGACAAGGCCCTGCTGCATGACTCCAAACTGACAGAAAGCTTAATTGCAAAGGCCTTGTATTATATGCACATCGGTGATTATAGGTTGGCAGTTCCGCACTTGGAAAAAGCTTTGGAATACAACCCCAATGCTTCGGGCGTGGTGAATATTTTATCGTCCATTTACTCCAATGCACTGCCCGATACGGGAAAATATTTGGAATATGCTCTAAGGGGCATTCAATTGGATGTGGTGGACAATGATACCAACAAGAGCTATATTTACCTGCATTTGAGCAATGCCTTGATTCAATCTGGGTTTACGGATGAGGCTTTGGAATATATAGACAAATCACTTGAACTATTTCCACAAAACCCATACGCTCCATATCTTAAAGCCTATATCCGCTATGCGAAAAACAAGGACATCAAACAGGCATTGAATGCCGTAAAACGAGAACTTCGGAAAGACACCACCCGATTGGACATTTTACAGGAAGTGGCAAAACTGCACTACTTTCAGAAAGAATTTGATAGCGCATACCATTATTACAAACCTTTCAATGAAATAAAAAAATCCAAGGGATTGAACATTTATCCACAAGAGGATATAAAAGTTGGGTTTACTTACGAAAAAATGGGTTTCCAAGAAGAGGCGGACCGGCTTATTGCAGCTTACGCCGAATATTGCAAAAACGATCAGTCCATTTACCAACCTGCTAGCATGGCAGTGCTATATGCGTATGAAGGCAGGCATGCAGAGGCCATTGAAGAATACGAAAAGTTTGCGGCCAAAAATCATTTTCAGTATTGGATGATTTTATTTATGACCATGGACCCAGCATTGGATTCCTTAAAATCTTATCCTGGATATGATGCAGTGATTCAAAAAATAGAGGACCGGTTTTGGGAGAACCATAATCGACTGAAGGAGACTTTGCAAGAGAAAGGGTTACTTTAAAGACTAAAAAAATGTACTATCAGAACCATTTAGGATGAAAAAAAGAGGCTATCTAAAATGTCGATTTTCGTCAACCTGAACTTGATTCAGGTTCTCATAGTGATTTGTTTATCAGTATAATTGGATTCTGAAATGAACCGGCCTACCGGCAGGTTCAGAATGACGTGTTTCAATACTTTTAGAATTCAGCCTCTTTGCCTTTAATAACGATGTGAGCTATTTTTTGCCTGTATCCACAAACCCAACAGGCTTTAAAAGTGTTTCTCTTGCTGCAATGTTCAATCCCTCGGAAGCACCTTCTTCTTCAAGGGTGCTTAAATCAACACCTGGAGTTCCTTTTGGTAAATCATACGATTCACCTACGCTTGCGGCTCCATAGCCTAAATCTTTCATTGAACCCGCCGTGATTCTGCTCAAGGGGTTTTCACCTAAATTTAAAAACCCTGTCATTAATTCATTGTTTAATGTCGATTCTTCCCAGTGACCGAAAGCTGTTCCCGGTCCAAACATACTTTCAATTGGTAATTCGCCTGTACCACCCTCTGCATTCCAAAATACGTTTGCTTTGCGACCACCAAAATATGGCTCGGTTGCCGTACCTAAAAGCAATGTTCTATCAAATCCAAAGTCAGCTGTATTCCAAAGGGTTCCAATTCCCAAAACATGTCCCATTTCGTGTACAATAACATCTTCGAACAAATCCAAGGATTCTAAAAAGTCCAGGTCGTCCACATCAAAGAACATGACACCGGAAATAGGCAGAAAATCACTAGTGCGCACAAAGTTGGGGCCTGCCTGACCCAATACACCCCCAGGGCCATCAATAGGAGCCAAAGCTACTTCGATAACGATATCGTCCAAGGTTCCGTCCACAGCTGGTGGAAAACCCTCAAAAGCGGATGGAATGGTTCCCGTAATGGAAGGAACATCCTTTATGATAATGCGCTCCCATCGGGCAGCAGCCTGATCAAAGACTTCGCGCTGTCGGTCGGTTGGAGGCAATAAAAATTTTAGACTAATGTTAAAACGTCCCCTATCATTTCCAGCTGCATTACTGGCTCTAGCGGAAATTTCTATGTCTTCCATTAAATCGTCAATAATAATTGGCTCGCCCGTCCTTGGTGCAAGTGTTACCAATTGCTTTTCTGTTTCTTGGATAGCCTCGGTACCTTCTACCAAAGTAGTGTCTTCGGAACAAGAATTAAGTACAAATGCACCTATTGTCGCTGCAAACAATAAATAAAAAGATCGTGTTCTCGTGAGGTTTTTCATAATTCTGTTTTAGTTTAAGGTTAATCTTGCAATTTCTTTTTAAGATCATTAAACTAATTATGAATTCCCTATTACAATGTATGAATGGGTGGAATTTATGTAAGAATGGTAAAACACTGGTTTAAGTATTACCTTTCGTTGACCTCTACCAATTTGTCATCGTTCCATTCGCCACCTGCAACAACCTCACCTTCGGCATCATAAAAATTACCGGAACCGCTGCGCTTGTCATCTTTCCATTCTCCAGTATACTTTTCACCATTGGGCCAATAATAAGTACCTAATCCACTGCGCTTATCATTTTTGTAGTTGCCAACATAATATTCACCATCGGACCAGTAAAATGTGCCATCTCCATGGCGTTGGTTGTTTTTCCATTCACCTTCGTACCTACTTCCGGTATCTAACAAAGCGACTCCAAAACCATGTGCCTTACCGTCTTTGACCTGTCCGATATAGTGCATTTGGTTCCCTTTTTTACTTTTGAAGGTGAGGTATTCCCCAAAGGATTTTTGTTGTAATTGTTTTTTTAAACGAGTTAATTGGACTTTGGCCTTTTCCAAAGAAAAATTGATGGAATCGTATTTTCTGATCGCTACCTCTTCGGACCAACTGGATTTTGGCAGGGAGTCCTGCTCGGCCATTATGCTATCGGGCATTGGATTTGTAGCTGCGCTATTTTGCATCAGTTTTTCGGCCAAAGCAATACGCAAGGGAATAAGCATATTGTTTTCCTCACCGGAATCGATGGAGGCGTTGTATGATTCAATTGCCGTAACATAATCCCCCTGCAATAACAATGAGTCGATTTTGGACAATTGCTCGTAGGTATTTATTTTTTTTAATATGATTGTATTTTCCGATTTTACTTGGGCAAGACTCTTTTGCAGTTGAACGGATTTAGCAATAAAGAAGAACAATCCTGCGGCAAAAATGGCCAAGAGAACAAAGGGAGTGTATTTTTTTATTTTCATGCGATACTTGCTGGGGTTCACTATAACATACGTATCAATCCGTTAAATGGATGTCCGGCAATTTATTCTTGATCCTTCTAAAATCGGGTGAGAAATACATATGGAAACGCAACGTCCATCCTTGTTGATAATATCCCCCGTTGTAACGCTCCTGTCCTTGGGAATACATCACTCCAGCGGCAAAGGTCAACCTTGGTGTTACAATGTATCCCACGGTAGTCGTTAACCGAAGGTCTTCCATAGGACTGGCCACTACTTCCTTTCCGCTTTGCATGATCAATTCTGCTTCTGGGGAGACATATAATGTTTTCGGTTTCAACTTGGTATCGTTCAGGGGTATTTTGGCCCGGAACATGTACCGCCAACGATTTCTGAAGATATAGTCACTATCTTCTGCAAAACCTTGGGTCCATCGGTGCTCTATTCGTATCCGGTGATACAGCATCGCCGAGTAAAAAGGCATCGCAAATTGGTATTGGTGCCAAATACGCCATTCCGGCACTACATTTCTATCTTCCGATTCCTCATCGGTATTAAAATTGATACGCACTACTCCGCCCAAGCGAAAATTGGTACTTTTCGAAAAAATATATCCAATAGCGTGCCTATTGTATATTTGGGCTATTTGTCCCACAAAAGGCGTGTTTTTGGTCTCTTGGAACCTAAAGTGTGTTTGGGCATCCCAAAAAAGACGCTTACCAATTCGGATGTTTCCATAGGTATTGATCCACACTTTGGTTTTTGGGTCTTTGTACTGCGAAGTTTCGGGTAAGACCTCGGGTTCGGATTCTTGTGCAAAACCACTTGTTACAGCCCCGAAAACCACTAAAACAACCACCAATAAGCTACATATATTGCTCCTCATGCCTACTGGTTTTTAAGGTTGGATTGCTCATTGAGCAATTTTATGACTTCTTCTGGGCGTTTTTCCCTTCTCAGCTTACGTTCCAACTTTCGGGTATCTGCATAGCGCAAGTCCTTTATAATTTGCTGTGTATCCACTATTTGAGCATTCAACACACCTGCTTTGTCACAGCTTAATTCTTCACGCACCATATGGATAAAATAGGGGCTTAAAACATCTTGGTAAGCACTTACAATCCGTTTTTTTACCTCTTCTTCCATAACATTCGCCATAAATGGATTCCAAACGGCGTCGGTGTATTCCTTTTTGATCATTTCACTGCGTTCGGGAAGTTCTTTAATGGTTGTAGCCAATGATCTCAATTGCAAAAGACAAGTTTTTACTCCCTTTCCATATTCCAGTTTCTCATCGGGTTTTTTAATGTCGGCATAGCTGGTCAAAGCACTATCGGCTACATTTTTGATTTGGGACAATGCTTTTGTGTGGTCCGATGGCAGCCCAGAAACCGAGTCCAACTGTTTTTCAAGGGCATTGTTGAGTTCTATGAGTTCTTCTTCCAGGCCGTTCAGCATCTGAAGCTGCTCTTCATTGGTCAACCTCGAGGCCAACGAGCCCTTAATAAATTCCAGACTCATTTTGGCATAAGTGGCCATAGCACTTACGGACAATAAATCGTTGCTTTCATATTCAAATTCATCGGAGCTTGGTAAACTAAACTCGCGCTTCTCCCCGTTTTCGTTGGCAACAACAAGCAACTTTGTTCCCGGTTTTCCGTTCGGCCATAATCGATTGAGCAATTCCGGTATTTGCTGATACTGAACAATGTCAAGTTTTGTGTGCTTGACCAAGGTCCCCAAAGGCTTCAAAAATGCCGTATCGATTTTTGCTGCGGCATTGTAATAAAAAAGGGCTTCTGGGTCCGATCGCTTTACGATGTTCAGATGACTATTTTCCAGAATAGTTTGGCTAAGCCTCGCTGCGGATTCGTAGTCCGTTATAATTTTTTTCAGGGTTTTATTTTGAAGGGAATCCAAAGGAAAAAACGGAACCCTTACTTTCATATTCGGTTTAAAGTTGGAATTCCCCAAATGGTGAAGCACACTATTTATTTTTTGATAGTGCTCCAAGTTCTGAGCCAACAAGCGTGCAATATGGCTTTCACCATTTTTCAAGTCCATTGCTGATTGCAACAAGGTGATATATCCCTGATTCAATGCTATGACCTGATAGTTGGAAAGGTTGGCATTAAAAACAGTAATGTTCTCTGTGCCGTTACCGGACTTGATTTTAATGCTTCGCAACAAACCATCATCAAAAAACCAATCTTCGATGTCCTCAACGTTCTCCGTGCCGTAAAAGGACCATTCATCGTGGGCAAGGCCGTCTCTCAACAACCTTCCCACCAACACACTGCTATCGTTCTCTATTTGGAAATTTTGTTGTGGAACCCCTTCGTCAAAAGAAATACTGCTCTTAAAAAGTGCCTTCTCAATTTCGGAGTCTTTGATTTTGTTGATGGTATAGGTCCAATTTCCGTCGGGAGCCCCTTGATCAAGGTTGCCAGCTCCAATTTCTTGGACACCGCTCACCAGCACTCGGTATTCGTTATCCACCACTTGGGTCTGACTGTTGGTTTGGAACTCCCCAAACTGAAACTCCCATGGGCCATTGGCAACACCTTCATCAAAAGAACCTTTAAAACGGAACGAGGAATCTTCATTTTCCATCAAGGTTTCCAAATTGGAATTCTGAAGTTGAAAATCACCATCATAAACGGTGTCCAAATCGATAATGGTGTATTGGTAAACCGCTTTTCCCGAATAGGAGCCCACTTGAAGTGGACCTTCATACGTCTTTAGTTCTTGACCAAACGATTGAAGCGTAAACGCCAAAAAGAGAATTACAGGGAAAAGCCATTTTTTAGAGGGCTGTATCATGTAGCAATTGTGGTTTAGCTGATAGTCATAATAAACTACGAAACCGAGGATGGTTTTGGATTAGACCCACCCCGGTTTTTACCGATTTCTCGAGTTTTTACCGTGGAAATTGAATATTGCTCATAGTCCCGACATAATCGAGCAAAATAGAAACGTATGAATGTTCGTGATCAAAGTCGCTTTTTCAACCGATCCAAATCCTCTTGATAGATTTCATTGAGGTACTCCTTGTAGATGTCCGTATGCTTGTAAGGCAAGGTTTCTTGTGCCTTGTTCAAGTTATTTCTTGCATTTAGGGTGTCCCCTACCGAAAAAGTAAATTTACATTTTGGAGTGAATGTAAAAAGGCGCACCAAAAACAGTGTGCCTTTTTTTAAGGTCTGACCCGTCCTGAAATAAGTTGACAACAATTCGACTTATTTATGGAATCATCAACAAACAAAACAGTTAAGCGGACCCAAAAGGATTACAACTTAGGCTTTAAATTGGCAGTAGTATCCCAGGTGG
>NZ_JAGEMG010000008.1:0-231899 GCF_040148835.1 Allomuricauda sp. NFXS6
ATAGGCCTCACTTGAGTCTTCAGATGAAAACACCTAACTTTATTCATGAAAAAACCTGTGAAGAAAACTCCACAGGTCTATTAAATAATTATACTTAAAAACTGTCAACCTATTTTAGGACGACACAGCACACTATAAAAGGAGATGCCAATCTTGTGACAGTGGCCGAGGTAGAAAAATTAATGAGCGGAGATGCATCCGGGAGGGTGGCTCGATAATATTAGAGCTAATTTAGTTAAATTCCCATGGAACAGGGATTTAGGTTCCATGGTAGCAGATTAAGAATTATGGCAAGATATACAAGATTGGAAGTAGTGGGGATGATGCAGAAAACGGGAATGGTCCCGTTGTTCTACCATTCCGATATCGAATTGGGAAAAAAGGTACTCAGGGCTTGTTATGATGCCGGTGCCCGCTTGATGGAGTTCACGGCACGTGGCGATTTTGCCTTTGAGGTTTTTTTGGAATTGAACAAGTATTCCCTGAAAGAGCTTCCGGGGATGATCATGGGCGTTGGATCTATTACCGATGCGGCTGCAGCATCTTTGTATATGCAAATGGGAGCAAACTTTGTGGTAACTCCATCTTTAAGGGAAGATATCGCCATAGTCTGTAATCGCAGAAAAGTACTTTGGTCGCCGGGCTGTGGTTCTTTGACCGAAATAAATAAAGCCGAAGAATTAGGTTGTGAATTGATCAAGCTCTTTCCGGGGTCTACCTATGGACCAGGTTTTGTAAAGGCCATTAAGGGCCCCCAACCTTGGACAAGCATTATGCCGACAGGTGGGGTAAGCACAGAAAAATCAAACCTCAAAGCTTGGTTTGATGCTGGAGTTACCTGCGTGGGAATGGGTTCAAAATTGATTTCCAAGGATATTTTGGAAGGTAAAGATTTTGAAGGGCTACAGAAAAAAGTAGCAGAGACCTTAAAATTGATAGAAACAATCAGAAGGGAAAAATAATGAAGCACGTTCACACCATTTTTTTCTTGTGTGCTTTGCTTTTTGCCACTAGTTGTGAAGAGGCCAGTAACACAAAGACCATAAGGTTGGCCCATGGTTTGGATATCAACCATTCCGTACACAGGGCCATGGTAAAAATGGGGGAAGATCTTGACAGTGTTTCCAAGGGCAGACTTCGTGTAGAGATCTATCCCAATCAACAATTGGGCACCGAACGTGAAATCCTGGAGTTGATTCAACTGGGCAGTCTGGATATGACCAAGGTATCGGTTGCCACTTTGGAGAATTTTGCCCCGAAGACAAGGATATTGGGGCTCCCCTATCTTTTTGAGAGTCGGAAACACGCATTTGAGGTGCTGGATGGTCCTATTGGGCAAGCATTGTTGGACAATGCCGAACAATTTCGATTGAAGGGTCTAGGCTATTACGATGCCGGGTTTCGAAGTTTTTACACCGAGCAAGCACCTGTAACTGCCCCAGATGACCTAAAAGGGCTCAAGATCAGGGTAATGGAAAGCGTTACAGCTATAGATATGGTCAAAAGTCTTGGGGGTTCGCCCACGCCCATTTCTTGGGGAGAACTCTATACATCCCTGCAACAGGGCGTGGTGGACGGAGCGGAGAACAATCCCCCCAGTTTTTACCTTTCCAAGCATTATGAGGTATGTCCTTATTATTCGTTGGACGAACATACATTTTCCCCCGACGTTTTGATCGTTGGCACCCAATTTTGGGGTACCCTTTCGGAGCAGGAACAGGGATGGGTTCAACAAGCAGTAAAAAAATCTTTGGCCCATCAGCGGAAATTGTGGGCCATATCGGAAGCCGAAGCACTAGAAAAAGTTCAGGAAGCAGGGGTAAAGATTTCGTATCCCGATAAGGAACCGTTTATCAAAATGACACGGGAAATGTACCGGACATACGAAGAGGACGAAGAGTTGAACAGCATGATACAACAAATCAAATCATTGGCAAATTGATGGGACTCAAAAGGACATTGGAAAATATTTTGGCGCACTTGCTAGTATTGTTAATGAGCTTAATGGTGCTCAATGTGCTTTGGCAGGTGTTCAGTAGATATGTTATAGGGGAACCAAGTGCCTTTACGGATGAACTCGCCCGCTTCCTTATGATCTGGTTGGGATTATTGGGAACGGCCTACGTATCTGGAAAAAACGGTCATGTGGCCATAGATGTATTGGCCAAACGTGCCAGTGCCAAAAATCAAAAACTATTGAAAAGAGTGGTGTCCGGTTTTATCATCCTGTTTTGTCTTGCGGCAATGGTAACAGGTGGCGGATGGTTGGTGTACACTACCTATGAACTCAAACAGCTTTCGCCGGCATTGGGATTGCCCTTGGCGTATGTATATATCGTGATTCCCTTGAGCGGGTTGATTGTGGTGTACAATAAAGTCGTGGATATAATAACGGATTAAGCCTTATGGAATATATACCCTTACTTGTTTTGATCATCAGTTTTATCGGTCTCTTGGCCATTGGCACTCCTGTAGCGTGGAGCATAGCCATTTCGTCTATGTTGACTCTACTGGTCAGTTTGCCCATGCTGCCTGCATTCGCCACCATATCCCAACGAATGGCCACAGGTTTGGATAGTTTTGCGCTCTTGGCCATTCCATTTTTTATATTGTCCGGAGAATTGATGAACCATGGGGGAATTGCCCACCGATTGATAGCCTTTGCCAAAACCTTGGTCGGAGCTTTACCGGGAGGACTCGCTCTGATCAATATTATTTCGGCCATGTTTATGGGTGCCATTGCAGGATCGGCCATGGCCTCGGCATCTGCCATGGGCAGCATTCTAGGCCCTGAAATGGAAAAGGAAGGGTATGACAAGGGGTTTTCCGTATCGGTCAATATTACTTCTGCCACCACTGGATTGGTAATTCCTCCGAGCAATGTTTTAATCGTATATTCCTTGGCAAGTGGGGGTGCGTCCATTGCGGCACTCTTCTTGGCAGGATATATCCCTGGTTTGATTACCGGGTTGCTTTTGATGATGGTAGCCATGTTCTGGGCCAAGAAGAAAGGCTACGGCAAAGGACAACGAAGCTCATTAAAACAGGTTTTTAAAACGTTTGTTGATGCCGTACCAAGCCTGTTCCTGTTGGTTTTGGTCATTGGGGGCATCGTGGCCGGTGTGTTTACCGCCACCGAAGCTTCCGCAATTGCAGTGCTTTATAGTTTGGTATTAGGTTTTATCTATAAGCAGATAACGTTCAAAAAACTGCCCAACATCTTTTTAAACGCCTCGGCCACTACCGCTGTTGTCATGCTGTTGATAGCGGCCTCCATGAGCATGTCGTGGGCGCTTTCCTTTGAGCATATCCCGCAGGACATCAGCTCGGGACTTTTGTCCATTACTGATAATAAGATAGTGCTGCTGCTCATCATAAACATAATATTGTTGATGGTGGGCATTTTCATGGACATTACCCCGGCCGTTCTCATATTTACCCCGATATTTTTGCCCATTGTTACAAAATTGGGGATAGACCCAGTGCATTTTGGCATCATTATGATCTTGAACCTTTGCATTGGGCTGTGCACACCCCCGGTGGGCTCAGTACTCTTTGTCGGGGTGGGTGTGGCAAAAACATCCATCGAAAAAGTGATAAGACCCCTGTTGCCGTTGTTCGCGGCCATGATACTGGCACTTTTTCTGATTACGTATATTCCAGAGTTGACCTTGTGGTTGCCAGGTCTTTTTGGTCTATAATCGAATTGTAGAATATAATTTTAATTAAATGACATATAAAATGAATAAACTAAACTTAGGAGTCTTGACATTGCTATTGTGTTGGGGATGTGCAGATGCCCCTAAAGACGATACACCTTGGGTCGACCTATTTGATGGGACCCTCAACGGATGGAACCAAAAAGGCGGTGAAGCCAATTATACGGTAAAGGATGACATGATTGTGGGTTCCACGGTGCATGATACGCCCAATTCCTTTTTGACAACGGATAAGATGTATGACGATTTTATCTTGGAACTGGAATATAAAGTGGACTCCACCATGAACTCGGGAATCCAAATACGAAGCAACAGCTTTCCGTATTATCAAAATGGAAGGGTGCACGGCTATCAGATTGAGATAGACCCATCGGACAGGGCATGGAGCGCTGGAATCTATGACGAAGGTCGGAGAGGTTGGCTCGTTAGTTTGGAAAATAATCCAGCTGCCCAAAAAGCCTTCAAACAAAATGATTGGAACCACTATCGCATCGAGGCGATCGCAGATACGATCCAAATCTGGATCAATGGGGTGCCAGCGGCCCATTTGATAGATGACAAAACAGCAAGCGGCTTTATTGCGCTTCAAGTACACAGCATTGGCAAAGATCAGAAAGCGGGAACGGAGATAGCTTGGAAAAATGTCAAAATCTTGACGGACAATCTTTCAAAATATAGGAAAGAAATGCCCTTGGCCCCAGTGGTGACCAAAAACCAGCTTACTGTTGATGAGGAAAAAAATGGATGGCAATTGTTATGGGACGGTGAGACTACCGTGGGATGGCGCGGTGCCCGATTGGATGATTTTCCGGATAAAGGATGGGAAATTAAGGATGGTATATTGACCGTGTTGTCCTCTGGGGGTGAAGAATCGGCCGCCGGTGGCGATATTGTTACAACCGAACTATATGAAGATTTTGAGCTAAAAGTGGATTTCAAATTGACCGAGGGTGCCAACAGTGGCATCAAATATTATGTGGACACGGATTTGAACAAGGGACCGGGCTCGTCCATTGGATTGGAATATCAAATTTTGGACGATGAACGACATCCGGATGCAAAATTAGGGAACCATGAAGGCAGCCGTACGGTGGCATCTTTGTACGATTTGATTCAAGCGGATACGAACAAGCCCATCAACCCGATTGGGGAATGGAATACGGCTCATATCATTTCAAAGGACAACCATGTGGAGCATTGGCTGAATGGCACAAAAGTTTTGGAATACGAGCGAAAAAGTGAAGCATATCGCAAACTGGTCTCCGAAAGCAAGTATGTAAAATGGCCCAACTTTGGAGAAGTGGATAGAGGCCACATATTGTTACAGGATCATGGGGATCGTGTAAGTTTTAAAAACATCAAGATAAAACCAATTAAAAAGCAGTAAACCATGACTACAAGACGCGATTTCATAAAAAAAACAACTACAGGTACCGCTGCTGTTACCTTGGGCGCTACAGTATTTCCTTCTTGGGCGAATGCCCGAATTCTGGGAGCCAACGATCATATCAATTGTGCGGTAATCGGTGTAAGGAGCCGGGCCAAAGCACATGTATTGGCGATCCACCAAGATGTCAACGCCAAGATCTTATACAGTTGTGATGTGGACGATACCATTCTGGAAGAACACAATGCCTGGTGCCAAGAGCGCATAGGATATGTACCGAAGGTAGAAAAGGATTTCCGTAAGATTTTAGAGGATAAGGACGTGGATGCCATCTTTATTGCCACACCTGAACATTGGCATGCTCCCATGGCCATTATGGGCCTACAGGCAGGTAAGCACGTTTATGTGGAGAAGCCCTGTAGCCATAACCCTTATGAAAATGATCTGTTGGTTGCAGCTCAAAAGAAGTACGGAAAAAAAGTTCAGATGGGCAACCAACAGCGCTCCGCCAAAACTTCGATGTCGGCAGTGGAAGACATAAAAAAAGGTGTGATCGGAGACGTTTTCAAAGGAGAGGCCTACTATTCCAATAACCGCGGTTCCATTGGGCACGGAAAGGCAATTGAAGTACCCCAGACCTTAAACTGGGATATGTGGCAAGGTCCTGCGCCTCGTGAAAACTATCGGGATAACATCCACCCTTATAACTGGCACTGGTTCCGTAATTGGGGTACGGGAGAAATCCATAACAACGGTACCCACGAGATTGATATTTGCCGTTGGGCACTTGGCGTGGACTTGCCCGAAACAGTAACAGCATTTGGGGGAAAGTACACTTATGATGATGACTGGGAATTCCCAGACAATCAACAAGTGACCTATACATTCCCAGGGGATAAATCCATTACATGGACCTCCCACAGCCGCGGTATTATGAAACCGGAGCGACCTGGACGGGGAATCACTATTTATGGAAGCAAAGGGGTAATTGAGCTGAGTCGAAATTTTTACAAGCTGTACGATCTTGGCGGTAATCCAATCAAAATCGAGTTCGAGAAAGAACTTAGTGCCACTACCAATACCCAAGGCATCGGAGGACTGGATGTGGATCATGTGTCCAACTTCTTCAATGCTATCCGAAAAGATAATTCCCTAAATTCTGATATAAGGGATGCTAGCGTTTCCACCATGCTCTGCCATTTGGGAAATATGGCCCACGATGCCGGGCATACCGTCCAGATTGACACCCAAACAGGTAAGGTCTTGAATAGTGAAAAAGCCATGCAAAGCTGGAAAAGGGTTTACGAAAAAGGATGGGAGCCCAAACTTTAAGCAATCATGAAACGACGTGAATTTATAGTAAAAGGCAGTTTGGCCGGTTCCGCTGCGCTATATGCTCCAACGGTACTAGGGTACGGTACATCAAGTGCGAATGAAACCATCAATATTGGGGTCATTGGAACAGGGGACCGTGGTGGTGGACTTATTCCTTTCATTAACCAAATTCCCAACATGCGGGTGGTCGCCTGTTGTGACATCATTCCCTTTAGGCTTAGCTCGGGGCTTTCAAAAGTAGAAGGCAAGGCAAAAGGATATTCTGACTACAAAAAAATGTTGGAAGACAAGGATGTGGATGCCGTTTTGGTAGCGACCCCGTTCAGTACACATTCTAAAATTGTTGTCGATGCTTTACAGGCAGGAAAGCATGTGTACGGAGAAAAGACCATGGCAAAGGGATATGAGGGCATCAAGGAATTGGTAGCGGCGGCCGATGCATCCAATAACATATTTCAAGCAGGTCACCAATACCATAGCTCCCGTTTATATTCGCATGTCGTGGAGGAAATCAAAAACGGGAAAATTGGCAAGATAACAGCCTTTGAGTGTCAATGGAACCGAAATGGTAATTGGCGTCGTCCTGTACCGGACCCAAAATGGGAGCGCATGATCAACTGGCGAATGTATCGCGAATATTCAGGTGGTCTTTTGGCCGAACTTTGTTCGCACCAGTTGGATTTTGCCAATTGGGTGATGGATACCATGCCCGAAAAGGTCATGGGCATAGGGGGCATCGATTACTGGAAAGACGGTAGGGAAACCTATGACAATATACACCTGATCTACAGCTACCCCGAAGGGGTACGGGCATCATTTACCTGTCTTACCAGTAACGCGATGGGCGATTACAAGGTCAAGGTAATGGGGGATAAAGGAACGTATATTTTAGATTATGTTAAGGCTTGGTACTATCCCGAGGGAAGTTACCAAAAAGAGACCGGAGAGGTCGATGGTGTTTCAGGGGCTACCTTAAATTGGGACCAAGGCAGGGGGATTCCATTGGAGTTTGACCATGAAGACCCCAGCAGGCAGGCTTTGATTGATTTTAGGGACAATATCGTAAACAATACATTACCCATTTCCAATGCTAAAACAGGTGCCATGGCCGCAGCTTGTGTGCAAATGGGATTGGATGCCATGTATGGTAATAATATTGTAGTGAATACAAAGTAGAGATCAACCTGACTCCACTACGGGAACGAAAACTTGATATTCCTTTACTGGGGGATAAATTTCTCCAAAAATATGGAGCCATTTTTTTATAAATCAATCGAAAAACTCTGCGGGTCAAGATAAATTAATCTGGCCAGATTCTAACCAACCGGGTAAAACTTACCCGATCCATAATTTCTATCTTTTTTATTTTATTCTATAAGACTTTGATAGCCAATGGTTTTGTCGTAATTAATCTTTTTTTTTGTTTTCTGGGCATACCCTTTGCGCTTTAGTTTGCCAAACAATTCCAGGTTCCATGTATGGCTGTTGGCTGACCTAGAATTGCAAATTGATTCTGATGAACTAAAATAAAGATATGGGAACAAAACTATCATTAAAACAACGTATACTGGTCGGATTTGTTCTCGCTATGGCTTTCTTATTGGTAATAGGGGCTAATTTGATGGATCGAAGACAATTTTCAACAATTCAAAAATCAATCGCGTCGATCCACGATGATCGTGTAATTGTACAGGATTATATATACCAACTTAGAAATCTTCTTCACGCACAAGAATTGAAAGTGTTGAATCTTGGGAGTATAGAAAAAAATGATGTGGGTGATAGGGCGGTACTGTTGTTGGAGGATTTTGAAAAGACTGAACTGACTCGGGAAGAAGCTAATTTTCTCAAGCGTTTGCGCGAACAATTCTCCAAATTGGAGTCCTATCAATTGGCCAATATGTCGAACATTGATCAAGAGGAATCCAAATCAACGGTTTTGAACCACATGTACAAAACCAAAGAAACCTTGGATGCCCTTGAGGTAATTCAAATTGAAGAAAGCGGACATCTGACCCAGCTTTCTGAAAAAACACTGACAGTGAATATAATGTTGTCCAACTTGGAAATTGGTTTCATGATCATTATCGGCGTGTCCATTTTGATTTTGGTTTTCCAACCTATTAGAACCTTGTATCCCATGCATTAAATAAAAATAACGTAAAAGTAATAGCCCATTAATGAATTTGCACCCAGTTTATGCTCAACTTATGCATAGTTCGTATTGCTCTTTGAGCAATGATAGAACACACACAGCAGCCTATGCAATGAATACTATAACTAATTGAAAGGAAACCCCGACTCGATTGTGGTAATATCGGATGAAATGATCCAAAAAAATAAGAAGAAGATATAAATAGCGCCCTTAAAAATTATAATATGACAACAACGTTAACATCGAAAAAAAAGCAAAAAAAACAGGGAATGTTGGACAATGTGATGCGTCAATTCAACAATGCCGCGGACATCATAGACTTGAACAAGAACATAAGAAAGATTCTTGAGGTCACCAATAATGAATTCATTGTTCATTTTCCCGTTCGCATGGATGATGGGGAAGTAAAAATATTTACTGGCTATCGTGTACAGCACAATAATTCCTTAGGGCCTTATAAAGGTGGCCTGCGTTACCATCCTACTGTGGATATAGACGCTGCGAGGGCCTTGGCCATGTGGATGACATGGAAGACCTCATTGGCAGGTTTGCCCTATGGAGGAGCCAAAGGTGGAATACAATTGGACCCCACAAAATATTCTCAGGATGAACTGCAACGAATCACAAGGAGGTTTACCTATGCCCTTGGTGACAATATAGGCCCTGAACTGGATATCCCTGCGCCAGATGTGAATACCAACCCACAGACCATGGCCTGGATTTTAGATACTTATATGTCCACCAAATCACCCAATGAACGTTCAAAAAACTTACATGTGGTCACTGGGAAACCTATTGGTGCAGGCGGTTCCGCGGGAAGGGATCGAGCGACCGGTTATGGGGTGTTCTTGACCATAAAGTTTTGGGCGGAACACAATAATATAGTCTTAAAGGATAAAAAATTCATTGTGCAGGGCTTTGGTAACGTAGGGTATTGGGCAGCCTACTTTCTTAAGAATGAAGGGGCAATTCTCACGGCAGTACAAGATGCCTACGGGAGTATATACAACGATGGGGGCATTTCTCCAGAGGATCTCTTGGATTATGCAAAGGCCAATAACGGAAGCATTTCGGGCTTTGCAGGGGCAAGTCCTATAGAAAATACTGAGTTCTTTGGTTTAGACTGTGACATTTGTATCCCTGCTGCCTTGGGCAACCAGATTACAGTAGACAATGCCCATCATATTAAGGCCAGTTTGATAGCAGAAGGGGCCAATGGCCCTACCGACGTAAAAGCAGAAGAGATTCTACTGCAAAGAGGGATTGATATTATTCCGGATATCCTTTGTAATTCTGGAGGTGTTATCGGAAGCTATTTTGAATGGTTGCAAAACCGTAATGGTGAGATATGGCAATTGGAAGAGGTATTGGATAAACTTGAGAGAAAGATGAGGGAATCGTTCAACAAGGTTATGCACAAAACAAGGACACAACAGATGGATATGCGAACCGCAGCCTTTGTTATTGCCATTGAGCGCCTCGAGGAAACTTATGTCCAAAGGGGAATATTTCCATAATGGATCAAAATTGAAGGTTTGCCCCAAATGAAATGGGGTTGTAAACCAAAGCTTTTTAAAACTGAGACTATGGGATATGGGAGTTTCCTTCGGGAAACCGGAAATTAACAATCGATTAAATTGAACAAGAAAATCAACCCATAAATATAATATGGTGTTTTGAAATCAGTTGGCAGACCATACCTTCATGAATCTGTAAGTCAGATAATAAGTAAGAAGGATAAGTTGGAAATAACCAATTGGACCGAAAGCATGGAATTGATCAATGAGGAATTGCAATGTTTGATCCCAATGGAAAACCTTAAAAACAAACCCTGATCAGTAGCGATATCAATTTAGCCAAAATGCAGGATAAAAAACTTTGCATAAGTTTGAAAGTCAAATGATTTTCAATGTATGGTAATTATCTAATAGGCTTTATAAACTACTTGAATGCTATCACCTAAAGTAATGGCCAATTTTTGTATTTACTGGTTTTTGTTATAGGTTGTAAGGATATCCACCACTGATATGTGAATCTAAAAAACAATCAAATCATTTATGAAGAATTTTTTTTCAAATTTTAAAGGAGATTTATTTGGAGGCATTACTGCTGGCATTGTTGCCTTGCCCTTAGCTTTGGCTTTTGGTGTTAGTTCAGGTATGGGGCCAAGTGCGGGCTTATATGGCGCCATATTCATTAGTTTTTTTGCTGCCTTGTTTGGTGGTACCAACACCCAAATCTCAGGGCCTACGGCGCCTATGACGGCAGTGAGTATGGTTGTTGTGGCAAGTATCGTAGCCATTAACGATGGTGACCTCGAGAAGGCATTGCCGGCCATATTGTTGGTATTCCTTTTGGCAGGGCTCCTACAAATTATATTGGGCCTTATAGGTGTTGGAAAATATATAAGGTATATCCCGTATCCCGTAGTTTCTGGATTTATGACGGCCATTGGAGTTATCATTCTTATAACTCAAATACTGCCTTCGGTTGGATATTACCCAAAAGAAGATTCGGACTATGTAAATCAATTTAGACCAAGGGCCGAGGAGGTAATCCTAAAAAATATTCTTGAAGAAGAATCAGAAGAAGGAATTTTGGTCCTTGAGGATTTTCGGGAAACCATTGACCGGGCAGCAGAGGTGTCGGAAGAGAATATTTTAAAAGAGGCCCAAACATTGGCCAATAAAGATGCTTCGGGAGTCATAGGAACTTTTAAGGTTATTCCAAGGGCGGTCCAGCACATTGACTGGTTGGAACTGGCCCTTGCCCTTGCCACTATTATAATAATTTATGGCTTTAAAAGAATTACCACTGCCATTCCAAGTGCTTTGGTCGCCCTATTGGCAGTATCTGGGGCAGCCTACGGATTTGGACTTGATTACAGGCCCATTCAACAAATACCGAGTGGTTTTCCAGTACCCAACTTGGATATTTTCACTGAATTTGAGCTAACATCCCTTACCCCCTATATTTTTACCGCCTTTACCTTGGCACTATTAGGAGCCATTGATTCCTTATTGACATCCGTGGTTGCCGATAATATGACAAAGACCCAGCATAAACCCAATAAAGAATTGATGGGACAGGGAATAGGAAACAGTATTGCCGCTATTTTTGGAGGGTTGCCCGGTGCAGGAGCAACTATTCGTACCGTGGTCAATATAAATGCAGGTGGAAAAACGAGGTTGTCGGGAATGGTCGCAGGGATACTTTTGCTGATCGTATTGTTGGTCTTGGGACCAATTGCATCCAAAATTCCCGCAGCAGTACTTGCCGGTATTTTGGTCACCGTAGGTATCGGTGTAATTGATTACAAAGGATTGAAAGCTATACCTCATTTGCCCAGGGATACCAAGTTTGGACCTTTCAAGATAAGTTCCGAAGTAGTGATCATGTTCGTGGTTTTGGTGCTGTCCTCTACATGGAACTTGGTCTATGCCGTAGGTATTGGGTTGGTAATTGCTTCCCTCATGTTCATGAAAAAAATGGGAGACCTTACTGCCGAACGATCGGATGTTAAAACCTTGGAAGAGGAAAAAGGATGGGCAGATGAGGTCAATTTTCCAGAAGATCTAAAAAAAGAGGTATTCATCAAGCATTTAAAGGGGCCATTGTTTTTTGGGGTTACCAGTGAGTTCCAACAATTGGCCAAGCAAATTCCTAAAACGGCTTCAACGGTAGTAATTAGAATGGATCGTATGCAATATCTGGACCAATCGGGGCTTTACACCCTTGAAGATGTTTTGATAGACCTTAAAAAGGCAGGTGTCAAGGTACTTTTTGTTCATGTTTTGCAACAACCAAAATATATGATGGAGCGGGTTGAATTGATTCCTTCCCTGATTCCCGAGGATCAAATATTTGAAACTTTCGAGGAATGTACCTCTTATATTAAAAAGCAGCATAAAGGAATTGCTAAAGGTGAACAATAGAAGGTTTTATATTTACTAGAGCACAAATTTTGTGGAATTGCGTCCCAATTGAGTAGCCAATGGGAACGCATCAAAGATGAGGTTGCACTTTGGTATATATAGAACCATAATTTCCGTTTGAAGCATGGCAACCTTAGCACAGGACGTTGAGGCCTTACAATAGCTTACTATTGACCAGGCCAGGTTGTTTAAACTCCGTTACAGGAACAGCCATGCTTCGGGAAATTTTTATTTTGTTGCCACTGGTAGTGTCTGGAAAACGATAATGACCCAATCACCTATCTTATAAGTTTTGAAAAGAGTATATGCTGCTTACCTCTACAAGGGTAGTCTGCATAGAGGGCTGCACCTATAGATATAAAAGTATTGGACCCTAATTCTCAGTCCCGCCACCATTACCGCATTATAATCCCAAAGATGCTTATCTTGGGCTACAGAAGCTTTTTTTGATTTTCATAGAGATTATGTGGAGGGTATTTTCGGGCAACCATTCGTTTGGAAATGCTCGGCAATGATTGTCACATAAAACGACTTGACTTTCAAAATCTCGACTTTCATGAAATACACTGCTGTAAGCCTATATCGTAAAATGATGGATTGTGCCCTAAAAGAGGGTATGGATATGGCGTATTTCAATTCGTTAAAAACACCCTACAAAGATCTAAATAGTTTGAAAGCGGTTCCGGCCGAGGAATTCTTTGAGCTCCACGAACGCTTGGACGATATGTTGGGCCCTGGTTTTTCCGTAAGAGTAGGGCAGCAAATGAAAATTGAGGATTATGGGGTTTTGGGTCTTTCTTGGCGGACTTGTTCTTATGTTGGGGAAATTTTTGAACGGTCTGAACGCTATTTTAAGATGCTTTCCAATACCTATGTGTTTAGGGTGGAGAAGGGAAATCCCTTTTCTGTGATACATCTATTAAGGGAACCACATCGAAGAGGGTTGGAATTGTCCAACGAAGCCACTCTTTCGGCAACGGTTGTGGTGCTTCGAGCAATGACGGAGTCCAATATTTCTCCTGTCCAAGTTAGTTTTAAGCATAGTGCCCCCTCGGATATCAGTGGTCACGAGAGCGCATTTAATTGTCCCATACATTTCAACCAGCAGGATTACTCGATTACTTACACTACGACTGATCTGGAAATGCGAACTGCAAAGGCCGATGTGAGCATCAACCGTTTTTTGGTGGAACGTGTGGAGGAAGAAACGAAAGGGTTGGAAATCAGTGCCAATAGAATTGCAAGGGATTGTGAAAATTTGATAATTGATGCCCTCCCCAGTGGTATCCCAAGTATCCATCATATTGCTGGTCTTATGGGGATGAGCAATAGGACCTTGGCCCGTCGACTTGCGGAAAATGGGGTGTCCTTTAGGGATTTAATTCAAAAAGCACAGGAAAGTATTGCCATAGACCTATTAAAAAACACCTCACGAAGTATTGCCGAAATCGCCTTTGAAACTGGCTTTTCCGAACAGAGCGCATTTAACCGGGCTTTTAGAAGATGGACGGATCAAACACCTATCGAATTTCGTAACCAACAGTAAAACAGCCTGTTTGGCCTAAAATGTCAAAAGATTGGCAAAAAGGGTCAAGCATGGCAGACCTAATCATCCCAATTTTACACCAGAAATCAAAAACAGGTGTATCATGGATGTTTCTATTAAAACAGTAACCTTATTTGCTTCGGTCGCATTGACCGGGTTATCGGCGGGTTTATTTTATGCCTGGTCCGTATCGGTAATTCCTGGAACGCAGAAAATATCCGACATGTCTTACTTGGAAACCATGCAATCCATCAACAGGGCCATACTCAACCCCTTATTTTTCCTTGTTTTCTTTGGAAGTATTGTCGCTCTGGGAGCAGCTACCAGCTATCATATTCGAACGGATAAGCTGGCTTTTGGCTTACTGTTGGTGTCATCCTTGCTATATCTTTTTGGTACCCTAGGGGTAACAGGCATGGGGAATGTTCCTTTGAACAACGAGTTGGAGGCCATGGACCTCTCCGCACTTGGTTTGGAAAAACTCAAAACGTTTAGGAGCTACTACGAAACCCAATGGAACCGGTTACATGTCATCCGTACATTTTGCGCAATAGGATCCTTTTTACTTGCAGTGATAACGGTCTTTACACAAATCAAAAAATAACAATCAAAAAACGAACAGTCATGAATCATGTAAGAGCTATTGGAATAGGTATTTTAATCTGGATTGTAGGGGTTAGTGTTTACAATCTCTCTTTTTATATCTCGATTTTAGAAGATGCACAACAACAAGCAAATATGCTGCTTTTTACTGCCGTGATACCATTGGTCTGGTTTGGAGCAAAACAGTATTACAAAAAAGATGCGAAGACACATGGGTATTGGGTAGGCCAAACTTTCTTTCTAACCGCAACAGCTTTAGATGCCTTAATTACAGTTCCTGTTTTTATAATCCCCAATGGCGGTTCCTATTATCAATTTTTTACAGACTTAGGGTTCTGGCTTATTGGTTTCGAAATTTTAGCAATTACAGTCATGTATTGGTATATCAAAACAGGTGCTAAGAAACAAAATCAAACTATTTAAAAAACAAATATCATGAAACAAAACATTTTAGTTATCGGAGGCACCGGAAAAACAGGCCGCCGAGTGGCAGAAAACTTAATTCAAGAAGGACACAATGTACGTATTGTGGGTAGAAATACTTCTCCTGCTTTTAATTGGGAAAATCCCGAGACCTATGATGCGGCATTAAAAGATATGGACAGGGCCTATATTGTCTATTATCCAGATTTAGCTGTACCAGGATCAAGAGACGCTATAACAACATTGACTGAAAAAGCGTTGCAAGCAGGCTTAGAAAAAGTGGTCTTGCTATCAGGTAAAGGAGAAACCGAGGCCGAGGCTTGCGAGGACATTGTCGCAAACTCAGGGTTAAACTACACCTTGGTTCGAGCCTCATGGTTCAATCAAAACTTTAGTGAGGGCGCTTTTTTGGAATTTGTATTGAATGGGCAAGTAGCCCTGCCGATGCCAGAGGCAGAGATTCCCTTTGTAGATGCCGACGACATTGCGGATGTAGTGGCCAAAGTGTTAGTGGATGATCGCTACAACGGACAGACCATTACCGTGACCGGACCCCGAAAAATGACCTTTGGGGAGGCTGTGGAGGCCATGGCCGCAGGGATTGGAAAGGACATCCATTTTCATCCCATCACCATTGAGGAGTTTAAAGCGGGAATGAAGCAGGCTGGATTGCCCGACTCCTATGTTTGGCTCTTCGGATACTTGTTCCAAGAAGTACTGGGTAATCCGGACAATCAAGAAATATCCCATGATGTTGAAAAGGTTTTGGGGCGGCCTGCTACCGACTTCAATACCTATGTGGAGAAAACAGTGGCTACCGGGGTTTGGAACCAAGACCTCTCACATACCGTTTAAGTGAGGGTAATGTTTAAAATAGCAACTCGACTTAACCGTTGGAATTAATCACGCAAGTACCAAACTAGTTTGGTACGTGCTAAACACAAATTTATGACCAAAGAGGAACGAATTGCAATGATAAAAGTTAGCTGGGAGCTGCACAATCAAATAGAAACTGCCTATTTACAGCACCCTGCCCAAAAAAATGATGAAGCCTGGTTGGAAAAACAGCGTTTGCTTCTTGCCGATATGGCCCTTCATCTTTTACAAACTTCTATAAACCCCGAAGAGATTAAGTTGGATCGTTTACGGGACAACTTGCATGCGATTTTGACTATTTCAGATCAGTTTTTGCCCGATGCAGATTTAAAAGGAGCGACAGCGAATCTATATAAAGTCGAATAGGCACTATGAAAAGACTACTAAAATGAAGAAAACCATAATTACCTTCAGTATTGTGCTGTATGCCATTGCTGTCCCATTTTTGGAAATCAACGATACCCATGTATTCAATCCAGATTGGACACCCCATGCAAAAATTCATGAAGTGTGGCAACTCATAACCAACTCGTCAATTGGTATACTTTGTCTTTGGTTGGTGTGGGTTAAAAAGGAGTTTCGGTTAAGCGCACTATTGAGTATGTTGGTAACTGGAGGCTTTCTATTGGCTTACTCTTTGCAAAATTTATATGGTGGCTCAATGAAATATTTAGATGGAAGTGAAAAAACCATTCTAGGCATCAATATCGGTGTTGTGGGGTTTGGTTTGGCTTTTCTACTGTTAATACTACTTTTTTATTTAAAGACTCATATTAATGGTAAAAAACTCAGCGAAAATAACAGGCTATAAAGACTTGAAGCTTACTTTAAAAAATTCATAAAAATGAGAATACCTTTTAAAATAATAACAGCTATCCTATTTGTTTTAAGTGCTACAATTGGTTCGGCTCAAAACAATATTGAACAAATCAATATTCATCAAATAGAAACTAAAATCGACAGTCTTTTAAGTCAATATAATGATAACGAACCAGGCGTTGCTATTGGTCTTGTAAAGAACAATCAGTTAGTCTATGAAAAGTACTTTGGATTGGCCAATCTTGATTACGAGATACCGATTCACAAAGAGACTTCTTTTCATGTGGCTTCCGTATCTAAACAATTTACCGCATTTGCCATTCTCCTTTTAGAAGATGAAGGCAAGCTCTCTTTAGACGATGATATTAGGACTTACCTGCCAGAGATGCATCAATTTGAACCGAAGATAACCATTGCCCATTTGCTAAATCACACAAGCGGACTAAAAGACAAGTATAACCTACTTCGCCTCTCAGGCTGGACGCTGGATGATGTGATTACCAACGAACAGGTTTTGGAGCTTATTTTCAATCAAAAGACCTTAAATTTTAAACCCAACGAAAAACACATGTATAGCAATGCCAACTATGCGTTGTTGGCAGAAATCGTAGCCAGAGTATCGAAAATATCCTTTGCAGAATTTACTCAAAAGCGCATTTTTGAACCCTTACAGATGTATGACTCTAAATTTGTAGATCAAGAAGGACAGGTGGTCAAAAACAAAAGTCTTTCCTATTTCAAAGTCGATTCTATTTATGTGGAAGATTTGTTCAATAACTTCAGCGTTGGAGCTACTAATCTCAACACAACAATTACAGATTTAAGCAAATGGGCCATTAATTATGACACAAAAAAAGTGGGTAGTGAAACCATCTTTACTAAAATGCAAACCTTACAACATTTAAATAATGGTGAAACCTATGGCTATGCCAATGGTTTGTTCATCAATACCTACAAAGGGTTCAAACGTATAGAACACAGTGGCCAAGATGCCAGCTATCAAGCCTATTTGGCAACGTTTCCAGAATTGAACTTCAGCGTGATTTTCACAAATACCAATGGTGAAATCAATGGTGCCAGAATGGTGTATGACATCATGGATATATGTTTAGAACAATATATAACCGATGAAACGACCAAAAAGCCATCTGTAGAAAAATTGACACATAAAAAACCAATATCAAAAAACCCGGCGGAATTAAGACGTTATGAGGGCCATTATTGGGATGAAGGTGATAAATATTCACGCCACATTAAAGTTGAAAACGACACCTTACGATATATAAGAGATAGTACAAATAAAACTGCATTGATTCCTGTTGGAGCACATGAGTTTGAAATGGCGCTAGAGGAGTATGTTTCCGTCTCGTTCAATTCCAATAAAATGATTGTAACGCTGGATGATGGCTACCAGATTTATTTGGAAAAATACAGTCCTGCAAATTACAATGCAACAACACTTGAAGAATTCACCGGAAGGTATTACAGTTCTGAGTTAAACGCCTATTACTCGTTTTATATTGAAGAGGACCAGCTAATAGCAAAACACACAAGACTTGGGGACTTTCCATTAAATGCGATTAAAAATGACTATTTCATCGGTAATAAAGGCTCTTTTCTAAAAGTGGTTTTCACAAGAAACTCTGCTAATGATGTTATTGGGTTTGAAGTATCGAGCAGCAGGGCGAAAAATGTGTCATTCTTAAAATTGAAATCATGAAAGTACCATACATTACATTCTTATTCTTCACATTCCTTTTATGTTCTTGTAAAAAAGAAACCCCATCAAATTTGATGCTGCTGGATGCGAATACTCCAACAGACAAGCCTCTGATTTTTGGAGAAGGAATTATCTCTACCGAAAGTTATGAGTTTGCTATCACCTTTTCACCAAAAATGGATGAACTCTATTTTACACGAAGAAAACCAGGGGAGGATAATAAAATATACGCTATGCAATTCGTGGATGGTAAGTGGTCAGCCCCCGAACCCGCATTTTTTACAGCAAGCGAAGGATGGGATTTTGAGCCTCATATCAGTCCTGCTGGGGATAAACTATATTTTGGTAGCACAAGGCCTCTCAACGATACCATTAAATCATCTGGATTACACCAATGGTACAGTAAAAAAGAAGCAAAAGGTTGGAGTAAACCCATACCGCTGGAGAAACCATTTGTGGATAGGTCCATAACCATGTATTTAACATCCTCAGAAAATGGCAATCTATACTTCACTACAGGGGAGAAGGGAAACAAACCCGAAGATTGGGTCATTTATAAATCGGTTAAGGAAGATGGTCAATATAAAAGTATTAATAGAATGGGTAAGGAAATTAATGGTATTGGCAAATGGATAGCTCATTCATACATTGCTCCAGATGAAAGCTACATGATTTATGATTTTAAGAGCGATTCAGGTTATGGCGAAAGTGATTTATACATCAGTTTTAACCAAAATGGAACATGGTCCAAACCGTATAATCTAGGACCTAAAGTAAACACCGATCAAACTGAAATGGCAGCAAGTGTCTCACCCGATGGCAAGTATTTGTTTTTTCATAGAGGAGGAAAAGACAAGGGGGATATTTATTGGGCAGCGTTAAAACCCATAAAAGAAAATATTTTGAAGAATATTAACATGCACCAACAATAGCCCATACTTCAAAAAAAATAGTACCTACGCATGAGAAAAATAATTGATTTTAATACTGCAATCCTTGCGAGCTTATTTATTCTAGGGATTCTTGCTATAATTCATATAGCTATTTTAACCGGGATACTATTTTTTGACCACGTACCGATTGATTCTTTGTGGGGAGGAAAAATGAAAACAGTAGCACAATTATTAAATTTCGAAATAGTTTCATTGCTAACTTCCATCATATTCTTTTTTCTATTATTAATACGATCAAAATTGCTAAATATACCTAAACTAACAGGAATCGCACGCATTGTAATGTGGGTGTTATTTGTCTTTTTTTTAGTAAATACAATTGGAAATGTACTGGCCACAACTACATTTGAAAGATACTTTGCAATTGCCTCTGGAGCTTTAGCCTTTCTTTTTTTAAGGATTGCAGTAGAAAAAAACCGAAACAATGTTTTATAAATAAATCAGCCATATAAATTGAATAATAGCAACTCGTTAAATAGATTGAAGTGAACTTTAGAAAAGCAACCATCAAGGACGTGCCGACCATCGTAGAAATGATTGCAGATGATGCATTGGGCAGTAAACGTGAAAACTTTACTGCCCCTTTACCTAAAACCTATTATGATGCCTTTGAGCGAATCGATTCGGACCCAAACCAAGAACTGACCGTGGCTGAAAACAAAACTGGAGAGGTAATCGGGGTCTTTCAAATGACATTCATTCCCTATCTGACGTATCAAGGCGGTATTCGTGCACAAATTGAAGGCGTACGTGTGCACAAGGACCATCGAGGACTTGGCATTGGGAAAACCATATTTCAATGGGCCATTCAAAGAGCAAAGGAACGTAACGCCCATGTATTGCAGTTGACCACCGATAAACAACGTCCAGATGCCATCCGTTTTTATGAATCTCTTGGGTTCAAAGCCAGCCATGAAGGTATGAAAACCCATTTTTAAAGAAATCATTTTTGTAGAGCTAGACCTATCAACACCGCATAAAATATAATGCTTCCATTTGTGCTAAGCATCAAAAAGATGGTGCGAATCCAATATTCTCTAGAAAAAAGAGGGCAATTCTATCCCCGACCGTTTCAGATTGGCTAGGTATTTAGTAGATTTGAGACGAAACCAACTATTCAACTAACTCATGAGATTAAAGCAACGCTCTTTTTATTTTATTTTTTCATTTTTATTGAGCTGTGCAACCTTCGCACAGGACTTCGAAGCCCTACAATACCGTACTATTGGCCCGGCAAGGGGAGGTCGTGTAACCTCCGTTACGGGAACAGCAATGCTTCCGGGAACGTTTTATTTTGGTGCCACCGGTGGGGGTGTCTGGAAGACCGAAGATTATGGTACTTCATGGCACAATGTGTCGGACGGATTTTTCAATACACCTTCTATCGGTGCCATTGAAATTGCTGCTAATGACCCTAACATCGTATATGTGGGCACAGGTTCCGATGGTATCCGCAGTAACATTATCTCAGGTAAGGGGGTGTACAAATCCATCGATGCCGGAAAAACATGGGAGCATATCGGCTTGGAAAATGTAGGCCAAATCGGTGCCGTGGAAATAGACCCGACCAACAGCAACATTGTTTGGGTGGCCGCCATAGGAAATGCATTTAAACCCAACGAAGAACGAGGTATTTTTAAAACCACCGATGGCGGAAAAACTTGGGAAAAGGTACTTTATGTTTCCGAAGAAACTGGGTTTGCCGACCTAGAATTGCTCCCTGGAAATCCGAATATTGTCTATGCTGCCGCTTGGAAGGCGCGCCGTACACCTTGGACGATAGACTCAGGTGGGGAGAACAGCGAAGGAGGCATTTATAAATCCATCAATGGAGGAAAAGACTGGGAAAAACTGGAAAAAGGGCTGCCAAAAGGATTGATTGGTAAAATTGATTTGGCAGTGTCCCCGGTAGATTCCAAAATATTGTATGCTGTTATTGAGGCTCCCGATGCCGATAGAGGGTTGTACAAGTCTGTAGATCAAGGAAAATCTTTTACGCATGTTTCTGATGATATACGATTGGTAAACAGACCGTTCTATTATACTAACATAGAGTTGGACCCGACCAATCCCGAAATTGTGTATTCCAATGCCAACCCTTTGATCAAATCCATGGATGGTGGAAAAACATGGAAACGGATGAGCGTTCCCCATGGAGACAACCATGATATCTGGCTAAATCCCGATAATCCCGATTTATTGATCCAATGTAATGATGGGGGTGCCAATGTTTCCCATAACGGAGGGGAAACATGGTCCACACAATACAATCAGCCTACGGCAGAAATTTATCAAGTGGCGGTGGATGATCAATACCCCTATTGGGTTTATGGTGCTCAACAGGACAACACTACATTGGCCATCCCCAGTATGGCGCCTAAAGCATCATCGCCAGCAAACGGAAGTGTTATGATGAGTGTTGGAGGTTGCGAAACAGGACCAGTAATTCCCATGCCGGGCAACCACTACATCGTTTACAACAACTGTAAGGGCCGATTTAGCGTATACAGTAAAAAAACAGGACAAAGCCGCGAGTATTCCATTGGTGCGTCCAATATTTATGGACACAATCCAAAGGATTTAAAATATAGGTTTCAGCGCGTAGCGCCCATTCATGTGTCACCTTTTGACCCAGAAGTGGTCTATATGGGGTCGCAATATGTGCACAAAACCAGCAATGGAGGTAAAAATTGGGAAACAATTTCCCCAGATCTAACGGCCAATGAACCGGACAAACAGGTAATCTCCGGAAATCCGATCACTAGGGACATCACCGGGGAGGAATATTACAGCACCCTATATTCCATCAGGGAATCAACAATTAGTAAAGGAGTGATCTGGGTAGGTTCCAACGACGGTGTGATTTCTATCACCAAGGATGGTGGGGAAACCTGGAAAAATGTAACGCCGAAAAAACTTCCCAAGGGAGGTAGGGTAGAGTCTGTGGAACCATCACAGTTCAATCCCGCCAAGGCTTACATTGCGGTGGATCGTCATTTATTGGGCGATGAAACACCCTATCTCTACAAAACCTATAACTATGGCGAAAGTTGGGAATTGATCAGTACCGAATCCAACGGCATTCCATCTGACTATACCACGCGGGTGCTACGTGAAGACCCCGTTCGCGAAGGACTGTTGTACGCCGGTACCGAGTTTGGAATGTTTGTATCGTTTGATGATGGCGGTACTTGGAAAAAGTTCCAACAAAACCTCCCGGTGACCCCGATTACAGATATTACCCTGTTCCGTGGAGATTTGATTTTGAGCACCATGGGCCGAGGTTTTTGGATTTTGGACAAGGTTACCACGCTTCAAGATGAAAATATTACACAATTGGGCGATACGCCCGTGTTGTTCAAGCCTGATAATACTTACAGATATCAGACACCCTGGGGCGGGGGCGATTTTCCCGAATACCCATCAACCAGCGTGATTATTGATTATTACCTCCCAGCTGACATAAAGGAAGGTGTTAGTCTTCAAATTATGGACGCCCAAGGTAAGGAAGTGGCAACCATTGTGAGCGATTCCACGAAGTTGAAATCCACAACCGAAACAGTAGAGGATATGAGCCTGAGCATGACCTTTGTTTATATGGACGAAAAATTGGAGACCAAAAAAGGAATCAATAGGTTTGAGTGGAACTTGCAACAAAAAGGAGCCTGGGCCAAGAACGAAAGAAGACGTTATAGAAACGGACCGATGGTGTTACCTGGCAAATACACTGCAAAGCTAACGGTGGGCGATCAATCCTTCGAAAAATCTTTTGAAGTCCTTATGGATCCAAAACTTGAGGGAGACGGAGTTTCTTTGGCCGATATGGAAGAGCAACAAGAGCTTCAGTTTAAAGTGATCGATTTATTGTCCGATGCTAGAAAGCTTCAGGATAAGGTTGAAGACAAAATCAAGGAACTTGAAAAAAACAACGCGAGCGAAGCAAGGTTGAAGCCTTACAAGGATGCCTTAAAACAGCTCAAAAATGATGAAGGTGCCTATCCGGAAGTGGTGATGGTATCGCAGATTTCATATTTGTACTATATCGTAAGCGGCTCCGACAAGGAACCGGGACAAGAAGAAAAAGACAGTTATCAAGAGTTGTTGACCCAGTTCAATGAACTCAAACAAGGTCTCAACTTTTAAAAATATAAGACAGAACAAAAGTTAAACATGTCAGTTCGAGCGCAGTCGAGAACCAAAATAGTTCGGTTTCGACTGCGCTTAACTTGACAGTATGGATAGCTGCTATTCTTTTTAATAGAAATTTTTAGGGTAGTTCTTCACAATGGAAGCCTTTGTTTTCCAAAAGCGAAGAAATCACGAGCGCATTCAGGTTTTGGGTTTCTACCCGTAGGATATTATCGCAATCTTCAAGGTCAAAATTCCAACAGCCATTTTTGTCTACCAACTTGTTCAATGTAGGGCTAAGCTTCTTAACTTCACTTTTTCGTTTTACCGAAGTTTTAAATACGTGAACAGTCATCATCTTTTAGTTAGCTACGCTCGTAAAAAAATGGTGGTTCAATATCCAACGCGCGCAAATACACGTAGCCTTGGCCACGATGGTGGATCTCATTATCTATAAAATAGAGGATGGAAGATTGGACAGTACCTTCATACTGACCAAAAAGCTTGATGTTTTCTTGAAAACGTCCGGGGCTGAGTTGTTTCCATAGTTTGTTGATTTCCTCCGTGTCTTGGTCCCATTTTTCCAAAAACTGGGCTTTTGTATTTCCATAGTCTCTGTGCTCGTCGAATTCAGAGGAGTTTTCCGATATAATTTCGGTAAGTCCGGGAACGGCAATGGCCAAAAGCTCCTTTACCATCTCGGCGAAAGGACGCATACCTCCAATGGTATAATTAAAGAACTCTTTTTCCGGGAAAGCTTCAATGACTTTTCTGGTAAGTCTTCTGTGCCCTTGGTAATGTTCCAAAAACTGTTCTGGAGTCATCACTTGGGCCGTTGTTTGTTTTTTAATGGTGTTTTCCATGAAATTGTGATTTAATGGTTTATTGTTTCAGGAATCAAAAGTAGTGGGCGGGTGTGACAGCCTTGTGTCAGCAGTAAAAATTAGAACCAAAAAAAATGTTGTTGACAAGCTGTTGTCACAGGGCAAGCATAGCTTTGTCAATATATAAATGATTACATATGAGCTGGAAAAGACCTCTCATCCATGGATTGAAATCCTATCTTTGGGAGATAGCTCAAGCAATTATGGGAATGGATACCGTAAAACGTTTTGATAGGATAGTTGCCATTTTAATACAGTTACAGACCAAGCGAATTGTAAAGGCACAAGAACTCGCGGACCGATTTGAGGTGAGCCTACGGACTATTTATAGGGATATTAGAACTCTGGAAGCTTCAGGTGTGCCCATAGTGAGCGAAGCCGGTGTAGGCTATTCCATTATGGAAGGCTATCGATTGCCCCCGGTAATGTTTACCCGCGAAGAGGCGGGAAGTTTTGTGGCAGCGGAAAAGCTGATGCAAAAATTTACGGATAAATCCCTTGGTGCTTATTACGAGTCGGCCATGTTCAAACTTAAATCCGTACTTCGAGGTAGCGAAAAGGACTGGGTGGAAGCTTTGGAATCCCAAGTATCCATAGTACCGGGGCAAGTTTTGTTCAATGAAGAAGTCCCAAATGCCCTGGAGATATTGTTCGAGAGCATCGCAGAACGCAAACAGGTTTTTTTACGGTACGAATCATTGCGGGAAGAGACACCATCAGAACGAAGAATAGAGCCTGTTGGCCTTTTCCATGAAAATGGATTTTGGTATATTTTAGGCTATTGCCACCTTCGGACGGATTATCGTCACTTTCGAACGGATAGAATTCACAAAATAGCAAGAACGTCGCTGGATTTTTTGCTGGAACACGGTACCATTGACGAGCATCGGAAGAAAAGGGATGAGGTCAGTAAAACCAAAGTGAAGATTTTAATAGAAAAGTCCGTGGCAAAATATATACGTGGTCAGAGTAAGTATTACGGATTAATTTCTGAAGAAGTGAAGGGAAAGGAAGTGGAAATGACCTTTATGACCACCGATTGGAAAAATGGTTTTGCAAGATGGTACCTGATGTTCGCAGACTATGCCAAAATTGTGGAACCCGATATTTTAAAGGAGCGTGTAGCTGAAATATTGACAAAAAGTCAAGAAAGACTTTCCAGCTAGAATATTGATAAAAATGGATTTGTTTACAAGCCAAATAGACCCACAAAAGAATTGGTTGCCGAAAGATGGGATCGTGAATTACTTTGGTCCTATAGTGAATCAAGAGGAGGCAGACGGCTATTTTCAAAAGTTTTGGGATACAATAGCTTGGGAGCAGGATGTAGTCCATATGTTCGGCAAACGCATCGAAACCAAACGAAAAGTAGCTTGGTATGGGGACCGACCTTTTGAATACACCTATTCCAACAGTACAAAAAAGGCGCTTTTGTGGACGCCAGAATTGTTGGCGATAAAAAATCTAACTGAAAAATTTACCGAAGAAACCTATAATTCGTGTTTGCTCAATCTCTATCACTCGGGTGAAGAGGGAATGGGGTGGCATTGCGATGATGAAAAAGAGCTAAGACCAAACGGTGCTATTGCCTCTTTAAGTTTTGGCGCGGAGCGAAAGTTTGCTTTTAAGCACAAAGAGTCCAAAGAAAAGGTAGGGTTGACCCTTGACCATGGGAGCCTTTTGGTAATGAAAGGTACTACCCAAAGCAATTGGCTTCATCGGCTGCCTCCAACAAAGTTGGTAAAGTTGCCAAGAATCAACCTTACTTTTAGAACAGTGGTTGGTACTTAGTTATTGGTCGGCTCCATCTGCTTTAGCGCGGTCTATGGTGTATTGGGCTATTTCTCTTCCTTGATCTGTGCCCACTGTGGCATCAAAGCTCCAATGTATTCCACCATAAACCCTGGAAATTGCGGCTTCTTCCGCCCATTCCCTCATTAATGGAGCTTCTTCAGGAAATATATAGGCCAAAACCTCGGATGCGGCTGCAGAGAAAACGCTATGCCCGGAGGTGTAACTCGGGAAGTTGGGTGTTCCTGCAATGGTTTTAAAGCCTTCGATCAACTGTATGGGCCTTGGATAATGATAGTAATATTTGGCATCCCAGCAACTGATGCCCGAATCCATAATGGCCATGTTCATATAGGCCAAGGTTCGGGTGGTCTGCAAGGGATTTAAACGATACTCCACAATAAGTTCATTGGCAATGCGGTTCCAGTGTCCAGGAGGGGTATAAGTTCCAAGTCCATCTTGCCAAAAGTTGGCGATTCTTCTCCTTTCATCGGTCATATTTCTGGCGTAATCCTTCAAAAGCTCCACATCGTCTAAAAACTCTTGTGAGTCAAGCTCTGGAGGGGCAATGGGGCGTACGCTTTCCACATCTTCTATGCTCCACATGGTTACTTGCCCAAAAAGCGGGGTCAAACCTACGGGGCGAACGGGAATCTCTAAATTGTCCCAAGCCCATCCAAATCTATCATAAGCAGCTTGTTTTATGGAATCAGAAACGGCTTTTGGTGTCTGCGCATTTTTCATTCCATCATTAGCGGCTCTTGTCAATGCGGTTTCAGAAACAGCATCTCCAATAGTAGTTCCTGCGGCAATATCACTCATTACATTTCCACCCGAAAGTATCAGACTCTCCAAATGCTCTTCTTCCATTTGTTGAAGGTATTCTTCTTCCAAAGGAAACATTGCCGTCAAAATATTTTTGGATGCTCTGGCTACAACAGCACCATCTGAAGGATAAGAAGGTATGTCATTGGCTTCGTAGGCGTACTCGATACTTTCATCCGCAGTATAAGGTGCGGCTCTATTGTACTCGTATTTATGGTGCCATGCGGAGATAAGTCCATCAAACTGTGCTACGGACATATAGGCCAATGCTCGGCTTGCATAAGGCGGGTGTGCAAAAGGAAATGCGGGTGGTCCTTCGGGATTTGCAGGGTTAGGCAATGTATAAGTGCCATCTGCATTGGGTCCGGGTATCAGGTTGTATTTGGCAATGAGCTCCAGTGCAATTTCATTCCATCTAACGGCAGGATTGTTGGTCCAATATTTTATGGCTCTTTTTTGATCGGAAGTGATATTGGCCATGGCATTTTTTACCTCCTCCAATTCATTTTGATAAGTTTCTGAATCTGTGCTTTCGGGAGCCGGTATTTCAATGGATGCCCCGGAGTCTTCAAGCACAGGAACCCAATCGCCTCCATTTACATTGAGTTCGGAATAGGCATAGCCTTCGTAAGGAATATATCGCGGAGTGTCTTTTTCGCAAGAAGTCATCAATATAAGGCCCAAGGCCACAAAAAGGGTATATATTTTATTGTTCATCGGTAGTTTCTGTTTGTTTTTTTATGAAATTGAATTGATAAGTAAGCCCCAAGCCCGTATTGCTGAACTTGGGTACGTTTCTTCCGTTGACCACTCTATTGTGATAGGCAACAAACCCTAGACCTTTTACTGATTTTAAGTAATATTGGGCAACGAACCCAATCCGGTCAAATTCCACTTTGTTAGTAGGTTGTGCGGCATTGTATGCCCTTATGTCATCCCCACTGGTCGAGTTAAGACCAATGTAACTCAATTCAAGTTTCAAAGAGGTGTTGAAGAGCCATTTGCCTAGTATCGCCTCGTAGGTCCAAGCATTGGGAACGTCCATCCAAGCTGTGTAATAACTGCCATTGTTGTAATAGTAATCTCTTTCGGCCTCGGTATAGCCTCGCCAAAGATGAGCAAAGGATGCTCTCAAGTAGAACTGGCTGCTAAGCTCATATTGTCCAATGGCACGTAGCGAAAATTCAGGTGCTCCAGCTCCAATACTGTATGGCCTGTAATCCGAAAGATAGTTTGTAAAAGGTGTTGAAAACCCAGCCGTGGCCAGTGCGGTGAGTTTTCCAGTTCCCACATCGCGGTGCACGGCACGGTATTTTAGGGCAAAGCCAATGTCTTGAAACCCTCTGGCTCCAGCGAATTTCCCTCCGTTTGGCTCTGAAGATTCAGTTTTTACATAAGGTAGGCTCACATAAAAATTAAGATCGTCCAAAATACCTATGGCGGCCATGGGCATAATGGTATTTCGGTCCACAGTGGCTATGGTTTCATTAGATCTTAAATATGATCCTTCCCAATACCGGTCAAAAGTACCCATATCATAAGAAAAAAGAACGCAAATGTTCTTGGAGGGCATCATAAGTGCATCAGATGGGTTTTGTGCTTTTAAAGGTATGGTTAGGAAAAAAAGGGCGAAGACCTCAAAAAATGGCGAAATCCTACCTTTTTTAGAGGTGAAGAAGCAAAAGCGCTTATTTACTTTCATAAATTAGAATTGGATGGTTTATTAATTTTGGTTAACCGTTAAATTTTGAAGGGATGTATAGTCTTTAACATCTGGGAGCTAAAATAAATGGTCGAAGCAAGGTTAGGGATTAAGGAATTTCCAATAATTATTAGGGAAAAGGCAAAAGGGTTGTTGAAAGATTAAATTAGATTACAGAAAAGTAAAATTGATGACAAAAGCAGGGAGAATTACTTAAAGAAAGTCAAATAGGCAGTTATATTTTATGACAATCGACCATAGTTGAAAGAGAAATATGACCATAATGAAGAATATAAAGATGAAGTAACCTAAATGGACAAAAAAATGAATAGTTTGCATACTACTTACAAAGTAAAATAGGAACTCGCCTGAAAATGATTCAAAAAATATCGAGTAAAACCAAAACAATGAAAAACATCTTTTTAATTCTTTTTGTCATTGGGACATTCTTAAGTGTTCAAGGCCAAACCATCGATGTTATTTCGTATAACATCCGATACGATAATCCAGATGATGCACCCAACCATTGGGACAACCGAAAGGATTTTTTGATATCGCAGCTTAATTTCTACAATCCAGATGTATTTGGTATTCAAGAGGGGTTGATTCATCAAGTAAAAGAGATTGATACAGGCTTAAAGGACTACACTTATTTTGGCGTTGGGCGCGATTATGGAGACGAAAGAGGAGAACATACCGCTATTTTCTACAACACTGAACGGATTAAGCTACTTGAAGAATCCACCTTTTGGCTGTCTACTACCCCCGAAAAACCATCCAAAGGATGGGATGCTGCTTTACCCAGAACATGCACCTACGGTATTTTTGAAAATAAAAGTGATGGTACCAAGTTTATGGTTTTCAATACCCACTTTGATCATGTAGGCGTCAAGGCACGGGAAGAAAGCTCCAAACTTATCCTTGAGAAAATTAAGGAGTTGAACACCGAAGACCATCCGGTGGTTTTAACAGGAGATTTTAATTTGGAAAATGATAGTCCAGGGGTACAGGTTATTGTTGGTGAAATGGCAGATGCTCATATTGCTGCTGGTGAAAACGCTTTTGGTCCAGATGGAACTTTCAACGGCTTTGAGTTCAACAAACCCGTGGAACGAAGAATCGACTATATTTTTGTTTCCGATGATTTTGAGGTACTAAAAAGTGCGATTTTAAGCGATTCCAAGGATACCCGATATCCCTCCGACCATTTGCCCGTTTTTGCGCGGTTAAAATATTGAGCCGAATCAAAATGGTCAACAACTTTAATAACTTTATTAGTTGGTTTCGGGATGAATTACCCGCTTCTTATTTGTATTGATTTTAAGTAACTTAAGAAAAACTAAAAACAATGTTAATTTTTCATGGTTGTTTGAAGTAATATTCCATTTTGTTCTAATAAAGCTTTAACTTCAAAGGGAATTAATCAACATTATGGCAACATTTACACTTAACATCAATGGTACAAAACAGGAGGTCGATGTGGATCCATCCACTCCGGTCCTCTGGGTTTTAAGAGATCACTTAAACTTGGTTGGAACAAAATATGGATGCGGTATAGCACAATGCGGAGCCTGCACCATTCATATGGATGGCACAGCTACAAGAGCGTGTATGCTGACCGTTTCATCCGTGGGCAACTCTGAAATTACAACAATAGAAGGATTGTCCGAAGAAGGCGACCACCCAGTTCAAAAAGCTTGGTTGGAAGAGGATGTGCCCCAATGTGGGTATTGCCAAGCTGGTCAAATTATGACAGCTTCGGCACTTTTGGAGAAAAATCCAAACCCAACAGACGAAGAAATTGAAATGGCCATGAACGGCAACATCTGTCGCTGTGGCACGTATACCAGAATCAAAAAAGCCGTGAAACTAGCGGCTAAATCATAACCCATAAAACTAGTATAATGACACTTGTAAAGACAAAAATAGGACGACGCGCCTTTATTAGGAATACAGGATTGGCTAGTGGTGGACTTGTTATAGGGTTTAGCTGGTTAGCTTCTTGTAAAATGACTCCAGAGCAGGTAAATAGCCTGCCAGATGAGTGGTTCGAACTCAACGGTTTCCTAAAAGTAGGGGATAACGGTATGGTGACCATCATGTCGCCCAACCCCGAAATAGGTCAGAACGTAAAAACATCCATGCCCATGATCGTGGCAGAAGAGCTCGATATTGCATGGAAGGATGTATTGGTGGAACAAGCTCCATTGAACACCGATATTTTCACACGGCAATTGGCAGGAGGTAGTCAGTCCATCCGACAAGGATGGGAAAGTTTACGAATGGCGGGAGCCACCGCAAGGCATATGTTGAAAGAAGCCGCGGCGCAAGCTTGGGGCGTTTCTGCAGATGAAATCACCACAAAGGATGGTGTACTCACCCATGAAGGAAGTGGAAATTCGGCAGGTTACGGGGAAATGGCCTCTGCTGCCACAAGTATCGAAGTACCCGAAGAAGTCCAGTTAAAAGATAACAATAACTTTTCCATCATAGGTACAGACAAGAAAAACGTGGATGGTAAAAAAATAGTTACCGGTAAGCCACTTTTTGGATTGGACGTATATAAAGAGGGAATGCTTACTGCCATGATCGTTCATCCACCAGCTTTTGGTATGAAATTCAAAAGCATGAATGCGGAATCGGTAAAGTCCATGCCTGGAATAAAAGATGTTTTTCACTTTGAGGCATATCCTGAAGATGTTGAAAAACAATGGTCGGATGGTGGCGGTATCCCAGAATTGGTTGCCATTGTCGGTGATAGTACTTGGGAATGCATGCAGGCCAAAAAAGCATTGGATGTGGAATGGGAAGAAGCCTCAAAGTTGGAAAGTACGTCTTACCATAATGAAGCCCTTGCATCACTTTTGGATAAACCTCAAGAGGAGCCTGCAAGAAAGGATGGAGATGTGGAAGCAGCCTTTAAAAAGGCAGCAAAGATTGTTGAAAGCACCTATTCAGCTCCTTATTTGGCCCATAACACTATGGAGCCCATGAACTTTTTTGCACACGTTACCCCAGAAAAAGCTGAATTGCTCGGCCCAGTACAGACTCCAGAATTTCTAGAGAAAACCTTGGTGTCCCGATTGGGAATGCCTGCAGAAAAAATAGATGTCATGATGACCCGCATGGGTGGTGGTTTTGGCCGTCGCTTGTACGGAACCTTTGCGGTGGAAGCAGCCTCAATTTCCCAAAAAATGAACGCTCCCGTTAAATTGGTGTATTCCAGGGAAGATGATATGACCCAAGGTACCTATCGTCCATCTTACAAAGTAAAATATAAAGCTGGACTTGATGAAAATGGAAATCTTATCGCATGGCACGTGCGTGGGGCGGGAACCAATGATGACTTGATTTTCGAGAATCGTTTCCCGGCAGGAGCCGTGGATAACTATTTGGCGGAGAAGCATAGCTTGCAGAGCAACGTGACCACAGGGGCATGGAGAGCACCGCGTTCCAACTTTATTGCAGGAGCTGAACAAGCTTTTATGGATGAGGTAGCAGAAGCTGCTGGAAAAGACCCATTGGAGTTCCGTTTGGAACTTTTTGATAGAGCAATAAACAATCCAGTAGGCGACCCGGAAAAGAACGATTACGACCCAGAACGATATGCCGGAGTATTGAAACTTGTTAAGGAAAAAGCCAATTGGGGCTCCGAAACAGGTAAAGCCCGAGGTGTTGCGGCATACTACTGCCACAATTCCTATGTGGCCCAAGTTTTGGAACTGGAAGATGGTGGCGATATGCCAAGGGTAGATAATATTATCTGCGCCGTAGATTGCGGTATCGTAATTAATCCATTGGCGGCCAAAAACCAGATAGAAGGGGGTATAATAGATGGTATTGGACACTCAACCTTTAGCGCATTGACTTTTGAAGATGGAAAGCCAGAGCAATCCAATTTTGATACATATCGTCTTATGCGTCATTCCGAAGCGCCCAAAAACATAGAAGTGCATTTTGTAGATAATGGCATTGACCCAACCGGTCTTGGAGAACCTTCCTTACCGCCCGCCATTGCCGCATTATCCAATGCGCTCTACAAAGCAAAAGGAAGACGTTTTTACAAACAGCCATTCATAAATGATAAACCGCCATTGGTAGGTTAATCCATATTCGATCAAAATAGACAAATAGTAGCTGGTCAGTAGATGTTTTTACTGACCAGTTTTTATGTGGACATATTATTTGTTTTGATTTTTGAGTGTAAACAACTGATAAACAAATTGTTATTCAATGTAAATTTTTTTGTGAAAAAAGTTGCAGTATTGGATTTTTAGTTATGTTTGCCCCATAAATGAGTCCATCTAAATTGGATGAATTGCCTACAGGCTTTGAAAAATTTTTTCATGTTCGGGCTTTTGGGGATAGGAAAGTCAACCCAAAAAGCCGTCTTACGATTAAGACACCGAATACACGGGCTGACTTTCGAAGAGCTTCATCATTTTAACCGTGATTTTTCGCGGATACCTTACTTTGTACCTTATACCGTTTTTGAATTTCGTATTTGATAAAGTTTGATTTTCAAACTTCCCTAAATATCATTAGTTTATAATTTAATTACGAAATTCAAATGAAAACGAAATACATCGATTTAATCGAGCAGACGTATGATTTTCCCCAGGAGGAATTCCAGTTGAACGACAATAAATTGCAGTTTCATGGAATAGATCTCCAAGCTTTGGTTCAAAAGTATGGTACACCCTTAAAGTTTACCTATTTGCCCAAAATATCGGACAACATCCAAAGGGCAAAAAAGTGGTTCAATTCCGCTATTGAAAAACATAAATATGCAGGGAAATACCATTATTGCTACTGTACCAAAAGTTCTCATTTTGAGCACGTGCTGAACGAAGCCCTTAAAAATGATATCCATATCGAGACTTCCTCAGCTTTCGACATTAACATTGTTGAGCATTTGAAAAGTACCGGTAAAATCTCGAAGGATACCTATGTAATCTGTAATGGTTTCAAGAGGGATCAATACATTCAGAATATTGCAAAATTGATCAACGAAGGCCATAGAAACTGCATTCCGATAATTGATAACTATGAGGAAATCGATTTATTGGGAGAAGCTATTGAGGGAAAATACCAGATTGGAATCCGAATTGCCTCAGAAGAAGAACCTAAATTTGAGTTTTACACATCAAGATTGGGCATTGGCTACAAAAACATTGTACCTTTCTTTAATCAATCCATTAAACCCAATGACCAAGTGGAATTGAAGATGCTTCATTTCTTTATAAATACGGGAATTAGGGATACCGCTTATTATTGGAACGAACTTTTAAAGTGTTTGAAGGTGTACATCAACCTAAAAAAGGTATGCCCAACCTTGGACAGCCTTAACATTGGAGGTGGTTTTCCCATCAAAAACTCTTTGGCGTTTGAGTATGATTACGAATATGTGGTTGATGAAATTATTCATCAAATTGGTCAGGCGTGTGATGAGGCGGGAGTGGATGTACCCAATATTTTCACTGAGTTCGGGAGCTTTACCGTGGGAGAGAGCGGCGGAAATATTTACGAAGTGCTGTATCAAAAACAACAGAACGATCGCGAAAAATGGAATATGATCAACTCGTCTTTCATTACCACTATGCCAGATTCTTGGGCAATCAGCAAGAGGTTTATCATGTTGGCCATCAACCGATGGAACGAAGAATATGAGCGTGTACTTTTGGGCGGGCTTACTTGCGATAGCGACGATTATTACAATTCGGAGCAGCATATGAACGCGATTTACCTGCCCAAATACAGGAAAGACAAACCACTTTACATCGGATTCTTTAATACAGGAGCTTACCAAGAAACTATTGGAGGTTTTGGGGGATTGCAACATTGTTTGATTCCCCACCCTAAACATATCCTCATCAACAAAGACGAGGAAGGAAACATTAAGACATCGGTGTTTGCCGAGCAGCAAACAGCTGGAGAGTTCTTATCGATTTTGGGATATGGAAACAAAAAGTCCACAGATATATCGATAGAAGCCAATGATGTATCAGTGTCAAGCAATAATTGAAAAAGGAATTACCATAATAAAAAATGAAAACAGAAAAAACATACGCCGGTATTCCAAAGGAATACGGCACGGCCGAAAAGGCCAAAGTAGTACTCTTACCAGTTCCCTATGATGGCACCAGTACTTGGGGGAAAGGAGCCGACAAAGGTCCAGAAGCCTTTTTGGAAGCCTCGGAAAATATGGAGGTGTACGATATTGAAACCGATAGCGAGGTGTACAAACAAGGTGTATACTTAGCCGATGCTATTGAAGATTTTGAAACCCCGGACACTATGGTTGCTGCGGTCCACAAAACCGTGAAGGAATACATTAACCGTAACAAATTGGTGACCATGGTAGGAGGGGAGCATTCCATTTCCATTGGGGCGATAAGGGCGTTTAATGAATGCTTTGAAGATCTTACCGTACTCCAGATTGATGCGCATGCCGATTTGCGCAAAGAGTACGAAGGTACAAAGTACAATCACGCTTGTGCACTGTACGAAGCCAATGAGACCACTAATTTGGTCCAGGTAGGTATTCGCAGTATGGATCATGCCGAAACATTGGTGATGGATAGGGACAGGGTCTTTTTTGCCCACGAAATGATTTCCGATGATTTTTGGATGGATTCCGCATTGGATTTAATGACCGACAATGTCTACATCACTTTTGATTTGGATGCTTTTGACCCATCCATCATGCCATCGACAGGAACACCGGAGCCGGGCGGATTGCTATGGTACGAAACCCTTGACTTTTTGCGACGGGTTTTCAAAGAAAAGAATGTGGTTGGTTTTGATATTGTGGAACTCTGTCCAAATGATATTGACAAATCATCGGATTTCTTGGCAGCAAAACTCTACTACAAAATGTTGAGCTATAAATTTTCAGATAACAACGATTTCACGGAATAAAGGTTTAAAGCAAGGACAAAACCTTCAAAAATTCCAAAAACATTGTAATTATAATGAGTAACAAAGGAGAAATATCACAATTTATACAAAAGTACTTTTTGCACTTTAACGCTGCCGCTTTGGTGGATGCCGCCAAAGGCTATGAAGCGCAATTAAACCAGGGTTCCAAGATGTTGGTTTCCTTGGCCGGCGCCATGAGCACGGCGGAACTGGGCAAAATATTTGCGGAAATGATCCGTACCGATAAAGTTCATATTATATCGTGCACAGGAGCTAATCTTGAAGAGGATCTAATGAACTTGGTGGCCCATTCCCACTATAAACGAGTGCCCAACTACAGGGACTTGACCCCCCAACAAGAATGGGATCTTTTGGAAAAGGGTTTAAATCGAGTCACAGACACTTGCATTCCCGAAGAAGAAGCTTTTAGAAGGTTACAGAAGCACATTTATGACATTTGGAAGGAAGCCGAAGCAAAAGGGGAACGTTATTTTCCACATGAGTATATGTACAAGCTATTGCTTTCAGGTGTTTTGGAGCAATACTACGAAATAGATATTAAGGATTCGTGGATGTATGCAGCGGCGGAAAAAAACTTGCCCATTGTAGTTCCTGGTTGGGAAGACAGTACCATGGGGAATATTTTTGCCAGCTATGTGATCAAAGGGGAACTCAAAGCGAGCACCGTAAAATCAGGTATTGAGTACATGACTTTTTTGGCCGATTGGTATATGAAAAACTCGGATAATGGTATTGGATTTTTCCAGATTGGTGGGGGTATCGCAGGCGACTTTCCTATCTGTGTAGTACCAATGCTCTATCAAGATTTGGAACAGACCGAAACCCCGTTTTGGAGCTATTTTTGCCAGATCAGCGATTCCACTACCAGCTACGGGTCTTATTCCGGGGCTGTGCCCAACGAGAAGATTACTTGGGGCAAGTTGGACATTGACACCCCTAAATTCATTGTAGAATCGGATGCGACCATCGTGGCGCCGCTGATTTTTGCTTATTTATTGGATATGTAACCATGAGAAAATCACAAACAAACGTTTTAAAAAGAGTGATTGTCGACTATAAAAAGTTGGACAATGCCATGCTCAATCTTCTTGTTGAAAAATTCCCCGATGGATACGATGACGATGATATCGTTACTTACAGGAACGCCAACAACGAAGTAGTGGAATGTGTCGAGGTTCGAACAGAAGATACTGCCTATTTGGTCAAGGTCAGCAAACGATTGGTTATGGCGATGGAGGATTTTGATGATTCGGACAATGATAACGAAGAGGATACCTCCCTGGATACCGAAGAGCTTGAAGGGTCAGAAGAAGAATAGGCTTTAATAACTTATGTTTAAGGACTCTTTGTGCATTTTTAATGGAAATTTGTCAATTTGAGTGATTTTTTGATGCAAATCAAAAAATAGTATCGAGAATTAGAATTTCAAAGTAGGAGTTTCTGTGTCTCGACCTGCCTGCCGGCAGGTAGGTACTTTTCCTGAGGGGGAAAACTCGAACTGACATTTCTTTTGCAGTTTAACACAACGCATACAACAGTTTGATAGATTAATATGGCACCAAAAGCAATGGCTCTGCACCTGGCAGCGAGTATCAATATTCCTGCTTGCAGGACCGCTTTGAACAAAGAACTGGTATTTGGGGACAGGGATGAACTTTTTTATTCCGATGCATCACGTTACCTTTATGTCTTCAGATATGGAGTGGTTTCCTATTTTGGGTATAACCAAGCAGAAGTTTCACAACTTTTGATGGAAATTAAACCGTTTTGTGAGGAATGGAGGGAATCGGACATTACAGAGACGATGGAAATGGAATTGGTGTCCGATCAAGAAAAGGCAATGATAGTCCAAGAAAAAGTGATATTGCCAAAGTCCAATGTGGAAGGTATACGCTTGGCATTGTTGCATTTGTCACAATCCGTGGCCCTAGATCATTTTGCAGGACTCTCGGAACAGGCAATGAAAGAAACCCGACAGCACACCACCTATCTGGAACGAAATGGAAAATTGGACCTGAGCGGAAAGAAGTTGAAGAGGCATATTGCCAAGGTGTTGAACATAAACAATCAAATTTCTGAAAGCCTCTATATTTTTGATTCCCACGAAGCGGTATGGGAAGATCAGGAACTCGACCGATTGGACAAAGGTTTAAAACAAATCTTTGATTTGAAGGAGCGATACCGTAATATAAAGGAGCAGGGAATTGTAATCAAGGAAAATCTCAGTCTGTTCATGAATATTATGGACCATAGGGAAAGCAGTAGGCTGGAGTGGATCATTATTATTTTGATTTTGGTCGAGGTCGTGGATCTGTTTATTATGCGATTAATCAATTAAATACATATTAGTTTTGAGCGATTTTAAAATATTGGGCAGCGAAGAATGGTGCCAGTTTAATGATTTAAGAATTCCAGCCATAAAGGCAAGGGTGGATTCCGGAGCTAAAACGTCATCCATCCAAGCCAGTAAGATTAAAATCTTTAATAAGGGATTGGAAGAATGGGTACGGTTCGAGGTAAGCCCCGTTCAAGACAATAGAAGTATTTCCATACTGTGTGAGGCCAAGTTGGTCGATGTGCGTAGCGTTAAAAGTTCGCAAGGTATTGCCGAAGAACGACCTGTTATTAAGACTACCGTAAATATTGATGGCGATGCTTTTGAAATTGAATTGACCTTGGCCAATAGGGATACCATGGAGTACCGTATGCTTTTGGGTCGCGAGGCTATCAACGGAAGGTACTTGGTAGATCCATCCCAAAGTTTTATACAGGGAGATATCACCGAGGAAGAGTTGCAAAATAAATACAAGCCCTTTACAACGGAAAAAAAGGGACTCCGCTTAGGGCTTTTGGCAAGTAATCCAAATTTGTACAGTAACAAAAGAATCATTGAGGCAGGCGAGATGCGTGGCCATAAAGTGGTTTTTCTGAACGTCGAGCACGTTTATATGAAATTGGATGCCTCGACCCCGGAAATCAGGTACCGAGGCGGAAACATTTTGGATAAGTTCGATGCCGTAATTCCGAGAATTAAACCAGCCGTAACTTTTTATGGTTGTGCGCTCTTACGACAGTTTGATACCTTGGGTGTCTATTGTTTAAACTCTGCCGATTCCATAGGTAGGTCTAGGGATAAGCTATTTGCTTCGCAGTTGTTCTCCAAAAACGATATTCATATTCCCACTACAGGTTTTGCCAAATCCCCAATGGATACCAAGGACCTTATCCGAATGGTCAGTGGTGCCCCATTGATCATTAAATTACTGGAGAGTACCCAAGGCAAAGGTGTTGTACTGGCAGAAACCAATAAAGCTGCCGAGAGTGTAATCAATGCATTTAAAAGTGTCCAGACCAACATTTTGGTGCAAGAGTTCATAAAGGAAGCCAATGGACACGATATCCGTTGTTTTGTGGTAAACGGAAAGGTAGTTGCTTCCATGCAACGTACGGCCCAGAAAGGTGAATTTAGAGCAAACATTCACCAGGGAGGAGCTGCGGCAAAAGTTAAGATAACCCCAGAGGAACGAAAACTGGCTATCAAATCTGCAAAAGTGTTCAATTTGGATGTGGCAGGAGTTGACCTTATCCGCTCCAACAAAGGACCACTATTGTTGGAAGTAAACTCTTCACCAGGACTTCAAGGAATAGAAAATACCACAGGTAAGGATATTGCCAATGTGATGATCGAGACCATTGAGAAAAAATTAAAATATAAGCAATAGCTCGATAATTTTATTCAATTATTTGAAATTCAATAAATTATCTATTTTCAGATATATTTTCCTACACAAGGCTCTAAAAACACAAATATAAATTGAAAATGGGCATCCGTTAACGGAGAAGCCCCATTGGTTAATTGTACCCTTTCCAATTAAAAATACAATAGTATGTTTGTCTCAGTTAACAAAAAGCTTTAGAGCTTAAGTTAAAAACCTTAAATAAGATTGGGGTGATTATAGGGTACTTAGTGTTCTTTTCCTGACGTCTTATTATAACTAAGGTTTACGTTGCTCCAAGGGGTTTTTGAGGTTGAGCCCCTTGGTTGTAACGGTTTTCTAAGATCAAATTATGTTCCCATAAATTTGACCTACTTTTTCGGAAAGGAGCCGTTTTCACGGCTCCTTTTTATTTGGTAGATGTTCAAAACACTACCAAAGAACCAAATCATTCACAATTGTTCACATCTTTTAAGAAAACCGGAAATGCCTTAGGTGTAAGTTTTTGAACAAAAAACCTACTTTTGTAAAGTAACATTTCAGGAAGAAGATTTATGTCAGAACAAGTGGAAAGAATCAAAACATTGATTATTGGATCAGGGCCTGCTGGATATACGGCAGCCATTTATGCTTCTAGGGCAGATTTAAAACCAGTTTTATATACAGGGATGGAACCTGGTGGACAGTTGACCACAACTACCGAAGTGGACAACTTTCCCGGTTATCCGGATGGAATTGACGGGCCGGCCATGATGATGCAGTTGCAGCAACAGGCCGAAAGGTTTGGTACCGAAGTCCGAATAGGGATGGTTACGGCTGTAGAACTTAGTGATGAGGTCGGAGGAATCCATAAAATTACCGTGGATGAATCTACCCAATTGGAAGCGGAAACCATTATCATCTCCACAGGTGCATCGGCCAAATATTTGAATATACCTAGCGAACAACGTTTACGAGGCGGTGGTGTATCTGCCTGTGCCGTTTGCGATGGATTTTTCTATAAAGGTCAAGAAGTGGCCATTGTTGGAGCAGGGGACACTGCTGCGGAAGAGGCATCGTATCTAGCGAACATCTGCACAAAAGTTACTATGTTGGTACGTAAAGATTATATGCGTGCATCTAAGGCCATGCAACATAGGGTTAATAGTTTGGACAATATTGAAATTCGATATAACACCGAAGTGGACGAAGTTTTGGGTGACCAAGTCGTGGAAGGAGTGCGCGTGGTGAACAATGAAACCGGCGAAAAGGAGGAAATACCCGTAACAGGTCTGTTTATAGCCATTGGACACAAGCCCAATACGGATATTTTTAAAGGACAGCTGGATATGGATGAAACAGGTTACATTATAACCCAGCCTAAATCTACAAAAACAAACAAGCCCGGCGTTTTTGCCAGTGGGGATGCACAGGATAAAATTTACAGACAAGCCGTAACCGCTGCCGGAACAGGTTGTATGGCAGCATTGGATGCAGAACGTTACCTTGCGGCCGTAGAGAGCAAAGAAATGCTAGCATCATAAATACATTGATACCGAAAACAAAAGAGGGTGTTTAAAAAGTATTGAAACACGTCATTCTGAATTTATTTCAGAATCTCATTATACTGATAAACAAATCATTATGAGAACCTGAATCAAGTTCAGGTTGACGAAAATCGCCTTTTTAGACACCCTCTTTTTTGTGATTTGATTAATCAATCCGTTTGTAATTTTCGGAAAATGTTCTATTTCCATCTGCGTCAACTGTAATTTGACTGAAGGTGTCCTCTTTTAGAATTAGCTCAAACGTAAAGTTTCGCATGGTATCCAACGCTTTCATCATATCATCGTCACCATATTCAATAACCTCTGTTAAAGAGTTGTCGGTTACCCTGTAAGAACCGTACCCAAACCTACCATTGGGTTCATCCGGTACATATCGTGTCCACATAATCTTTTTTTTGGAGTACATTTTAACTTGTCTGTATCCATCCGATTTTTTAATAGTATCTATAACGTTTTCTCCGTCATAGTTGTAAAAACTTTGAAGTTCCCATGTGCCTTCAATGGTTGGGTTTTTCGTGTCGTATTCCTTAAAGCTTCCCGCAGTCAAAAAAATAAAAACGAGAGAGAAAAGTAAAACTGATTTTTTCATAATGCCCTACTTTTATATTGTTAGAATATTTAAAAGATAAGAATAAATATTAACAATTTTAAATTTTTAGGCTTCAAAAATGATATGTATGTATTTTTATATATAGATTTTTGATAAAATGATAATACATGTTTTAAGTGGGTCGGAGCATCAATCCATCCTTCATCACTCTTTTGTTCGGAGGAACTTAAAAAACGTCGCTTTTAGTTAAGTAAATCAATCCCTCATCGGTTTCGTTCAAAATGCGTTTGGTACGTAGGTAGCGGTTGTAATTATATTCATCAAAATTATCCGCCTGTTTTTCCATGCTACTAATCCGCACTTTTCCTGAAGAGTGAATAAACTCATTGTTGCCGATCCACATTCCTACATGGACCACTCGTTCCCGACTTGAGTCCGTGGCTTTACTTCCAAAGAAGAGCAGATCACCAGGGATAAGCTTGTCAAACTGTTTGGAGTCATCGATTAAAATTCCCTCGTTGATTTGTTGTGAAGCATCACGGGGAATAATCATGCCGTTCATAAAATACACGGTCTTGGTAAAACCGCTGCAATCCACCCCTTTAATAGAGGTTCCTCCCCATAAATACGGAACGCCAAGCATTGATTTGGAGGTCTGTACCAACGATTCCCTGGAGAAATCCAGTGAAGATTTCCAGTTTTGGAACAGTGCGGCTTCCGATTTCAGGACGAACCCTTCCCTGCCATCAGGATAGGTTACTCGGTAAAAGGAACTTTCTTCTGAAACTTTACTTAAGATACTGCCCGCCACAAGGTCGGATACCACCTGCGATGATATGTCTGAATCTGTGTACGAGTTTCCATAGATTTTAGTGTAGATCAACTTTTCCGAGGATTGCCACGCATCAAACGCTGTTTTGTCCATCAATTCGACACCCCCACTGTCTACCCAGCCCAGATATTTATCGGGCGTTTGGATTTGATACCAATTATCATCTTTTTGGTATACATTGAGCGGCATACCCAAAGTGGCCTGCGTTACCAATTCCGAGGAATGTGACGGCTGGGACCTTATATTCGCCACGGAATTGGTGATCACCCCGTAAATTTCACCTTCCAAATCAGTAGCGGGCAATACCTCAATACTATCGGTATAGGTTATTTGTTGCGACTCCAGTTCCATTTCCAGAGCGTTCAATGCTTCAGGCAAATTGGTTTTTCCTTTAATGATGTATCCCGCAGTATTTTTTTCTGATTCAACATCAAAAAGCGCAATACGTTTATCCGGAGCATACTTTTCTTTAATGGAAGCTATAATATCATCTACCGTATCCGCTTCACTGCTTTTTTCTGTGTTACATGCAGATAAAATAAGGGCAATCAATAAAACGAGGTGAAGTCCGTTTATACGGAGGGATGGAAATTTCATGAAGTTATTTTATGGGTTTTACCTAAGTCGATACATGTAAAATAACCAATAAATAAGATATGTTCATCAATCTGTTAGCGTATTTACAATAGCAACCAATTTTTGAATATCTTCCTTTTTATGATAGGCGCTCAATACAAGACGGCTAACCCTAGGGCCGTTTTCATCAGGGTAATTGAAATTAGTAAAAACGAACCCGTCCTTATTCAAGGCAGATGCGACTTCATCATTCTGAAACTCAAAGGTGGGGTGACCATCTATATGATCAAAAAATGATGGGTTTTTCAGTTGGGACTTAAATAGTCGATAGTTGTTTTTGAGTGTTTCCAAGCGTTCAGAAAACAAATCTTTGGCCTCCAAGAGTGTTGCCATAAATGCGGGTGATGCGGGACTGGCACCACCATAAAACGATGTGCTTTCCAATAGCTTAATGTCTTCATGGTCCCCAAAAACAGCTCCTGCCTGTATGCCCAAAGCTTTGCCCAAGGAGCAGCAGACCAAAAGTTTAGCTGATTGTAAGGCCTTGAGCATACTATAACAACCATTTCCATTGTCACCCACAATGCCAATGCCGTGCGAATCATCACCGACCAAGATCACCTTGTTCAAAGGAAGCTGACGGAGTCCTTCAAAGTTTGGGAACTGTTGGCCAGAAAAATCAATGGTGTCAAAAAGAATCACGGGGATTTGTTGATTCCTTGCTATTTCTTCGGATATAAATTGAACCAATTCATCCATATCCGATGCAGTTTTCACGCCATTGATGAGAAGAGCGGTGTGGGCGTGGGGCGCCGCAATGACGGAATGTCCTTTTTCCAGTAGATGGTGGACCACTAGTTGGGCGGCCAAATAACCACTGGACATCGTCAAGCAGCTTTCGCTTCCTGCCCAGTTGGCCAAATGTCGTTCCGTTGCCCTATAGATATCCAAAGCAATATTCGAGTTTCGGGAGGCACCATAATGCATTCCATACTTGGTAACATTATTCAAGTACAATTCTTTGAAAGGGGTGTGGTTTTGTAGTCCCAAATAGGCGGTTCCACCAAAATATAAGTTTGGTTTTCCATCAATCACGATTTCCCTGTCCGGTATGCGTTGAACAGAATGCGCCATTAGAGCAATGCTATTCCACTGCCTGGCAACTTCGGAAAAATGACCTTGCCATTTTCCAAAATCTCAACACCAGTTGCGATATCTCCTTTTAAAAGCATGGCACCATCCATATCCACATAATCCAATTGGGGCAACAATTGCGCAATGGCAGATATTCCCACGGTGGATTCTGTCATACAGCCGACCATTAGCTGTAGTCCTAATTCCCTACCTCTTTTGATCATGCGCCTAGCTGGAGTCAGCCCTCCGCATTTGGTCAATTTAATATTGATGCCGTGAAAATAGGGGCCACATTGTTCCACGTCGCTTTCCACAATACAGCTTTCATCAGCAATAACAGGAAGCACGGATTGTTCTTTGACCAAGGCCATACCTTCCCAATCATCAGCTTTTAGCGGCTGTTCCAAGAATTCTACCCCAAGCTCCTTTAACAAAGGTGCATTTTTGATGGTTTCCTCGGCAGTCCAAGCGGTGTTCGCATCAATACGGAAAATGCTGTCCGTATGTTTGCGCAATTCACGAACAATGGCGACATCATCGGGGGTTCCCAACTTGATTTTGTATAGCGGCCAAGGTTTTTCTTGTAGTTTGGCCACCATTTTCTCGATGGTATCTATACCTATGGTATAGTTGGTCATCGGATACTTTTCAGCAGATGTCCCCCAAATTTCGTAGAGGGGTTTGCCCTGTAGTTTGCCATACAGGTCGTTTGCGGCCAAATCCAAAGCGCAAAGCGTGAATTTGTGTAGGTTCAATGACTCTAAATGCTCATAAAAATTTTCAGGAGTATCGAAGTCATATGCTTCAATTTGGTTCCTTACGGCTTCTATTTCTGCCATCATTCCTTCGATGGTAATTTTATAATAAGGGTTGGAGGTGGCTTCGCCATATCCGGTTTTACCATCCAGCGAAAGGCAAACAACCAAGGTGTCTTGCTCGTCTCGGGATTCCCTTGAAATGGTAAAAGTGTGTGCTAGTTGAAGCGTATATTTCTTGAGCGCTATCTGCATAGTTTGTTAGGTATTGTGTAATGCTAAGATAGGGCTTCGGCTAAACATATTGGAGCGTGTTTAAAAAGAATTCAATTGGCTAAAAATTGCCCTTTTGCATCCATTTTTTACCTTTTTATCCTTCCGTAGCCCTGCTATGCAACTTAAAAAAGTCTTCAACTGGTCACAAAATGCCTAATTTTCGCTACAATCAATCCTTTTTAAATATGCTCTAAAAACAAAAGCCCACTGAAAAATCAGTAGGCCTTTGCATATGTAAAGGGAATTGGATCAATATTGGATGTCTGTAATGGGTCACATAAAGATGCTCATATTTAGCAAGATGAGATGTTGAAACAAGTTCAACATGACGCCAAAAACACCCATTATGACATTAAACGGATAATCAGGATTAATACTTACGTACGCTGCCCGAAACTGATTTTTTGGTCTCCACACTTGCCTCACCAGTATATCTGATATCCGCTCCACTGCTGGCGTCGGCCACCAAAGATTCCGAAACATTTACGGAGATGTCGGCACCACTGCTGGCATCGGCATTACATCTTTTTACTATCAGGTCTTGTGCCTTAATGTCCGAACCACTGCTTGCATCGGCATAAAGCACATCTGCCTGACCTGAAACCTTGATGTCTGCTCCACTGCTGGCATCGGCCGATACTTCTCCCGCCACTACTTCTACATGTAGGTCGGCACCACTACTGGAGTCCAGTTCAATGTTTTCTGATTTTATCACATTTTGGGCGATAAGGTCGGCACCACTGGAACTTTCCAATGCTGTAACCTTAGGTAAGGTCACATAGACATTTTTTGTGGCCCTTCCAATGTTCTCTATGGCGTGGATTTTTAGTCTTCCATCTTTAATATCGGTTCCGATAAGGTCAATGATGTTCTCATCTGCTTCTACAGAAATATTAAAATCGGAGCCTTGGGTTACGAATACATCGATGCCCTCGGAAGCGGAAACGATGTCAAAATCCTCTTTTACATCGCGGCTTTCCTCTACGATTTCGCCATTACCTGTTTTTCCATTGCCGAAATTCATATCCATCATGCATGAGGATGCAAAGAGGGATAGGAGTGCGGCGATTGCTAATCTTGCTAGTGTTGTCATGATTGTTGTTTTATTATTGATTGATTTTGATAAATGATTTGTTATCTACTGAAATTAATCAGTGTAAATGTCTGCTTTTAGGCGTGTATTTTAAATAGTGATCTACTGAATTGACGAATTAAGGGACTCAATTGTTACTTTTTTCCTTGGCTTTAACTTTTACCCCGTCTTCGTTGATTTTCAGTTCAAAGGAATCCTGATTGTCCTTGATGTCGATATCAATACCATCTTCATTGATGATGATTTTGCCATTGCCATCGGAATCTTCGTTGTCATCTTCAGGGCAATCCAAACATTGCAACTCACCATTGTCATCCATCAACCAGTGTTGACCTGCCATGCCACTCCTGTAAAACCCTTGGTCGTTATCGATGCCACGACCAATATATCTGCTCGTGGAATCGTCAAAATATACCGTCATGGATTCTGGAACATAAATGGTAACGGTTACCTCTTGGTTTCTGGCTTTGTTCGATGTTGCCGTGGTCAAATATTTGTCCAACACTATTTCATTGCCATTAACTACATACCTATATTCAATGTTTCTGGCCCGGTCACGTGCTGCTGGAGTAGAGCTTCCATCGGCATCCTTTCTTATGTTAATGCTCATGGCATCGTCATCTGACTTTCTGATTTTGATATCGACTTCATCGGACATCAAAATACGGTTGTCATTTTCGTCATAACCAAAGGTCATTCTTCCAAAATGAATATCATCCCTACTGTAATCCATATCCATATCCTTCATTGTAATGATCAAAGTGTCGGATGGAACACCCAGGACCAACTCGGACCTGTCGTTCACGCTTCCCGTATAAGAGAATTCTGCGGCTTGACGAATTCCAAAGACAATCAACAGTCCTACGGAGATCAACCAAAGTCCCAAAAGGGAGAATTTGGCAATGTTACCGATGGATTTTAGGTTGTTCACCAAAATCTTCAATCCTAAATAAAGGAGGAAGAAGAACGGTATCCCCACGGCAAAAAACAATAAGATGGACACTAGCCATACCGGTGCCCCGGAGGTATTTACGATCTCATAAAAATCGATACCCGGAACATGAACCGCATCGAACATGCCTACAGTGAAAAGACCGAAGAACAGTCCTACCAAGGTAGAAGCGCCGATGATGATCAATAGGATGCCTATGAACTTACCGAACACTTTAAAAAGGAACAGAATAATGTCCCCTATGGTATCAAAAAAGGTCTTGGAGCTGCTTTTGACCTTGTCGCCTACTTTATCGTAGTCAACACTTTTTACTTTTTCGGCAACATCATCAAACCCCTCTTTAACTTTGCGTTCTATATTGCTGATGTTGACGGGCTCCCCCCGCATATCCAATTTTTGCGAGGTAGTGGCGGCTTCGGGCACCAAAATCCAAAGCAGGATATATGCGATTAGACCAAAACCACTGGTGAAAATGGCCAAAAGGATAAATATGAGCCTTATCCATAGGGAATCAATGCCCAAATAATGCTCCAGTCCGGCACAAACACCACCGATATATTTGTGGTCTATGTCCCTGTAGAGTTTTTTCGCTCTGCCAGCAGGTTCCGCGTAAGATCTTTTGGGTTCGTCCTCAAAAATATCTTCGTCCACCATGTAATCTTCGGGTTGCCCCATTACTTCGATTACTTGGTCCACCTCTTTATGGGTGATTACCTGTCGCTCGTTTTCCATTTTCTCCAAAAAGAGTTCGGCAATCCTTGCCTCGATATCGGCAATGATCTCGTCGCTTCCCTTGGTACCTGAAAATGATCGTCTTATGGACTCCAGATACCGTCTCAGCTTGTTATACGCATCATCGTCTATGTGGAAGAGCGTATTTGCTAAATTTATATTTACTGTCTTGTTCATTTTTTGATTCTATTTTGTGTTGGTTACCAGATTGACTGCATTTCTTAGTTCATCCCAGGTACCATTGAGTTCGTTTAGGAACAACTGGCCTGTTTCTGTAAGGGCGTAATATTTGCGGGGTGGTCCCGATGTGGATTCTTCCCAACGGTAGTTGAGCAATCCGGCATTCTTTAGCCTTGTGAGCAAAGGATATATGGTACCTTCCACTACTAACATCTTTGCGTCCTTTAAGGCTCCCAGAATTTCCGAGGCATACTTGTCGTCATCCTTTAGGATGGACAGGATGCAATACTCTAGAACCCCCTTGCGCATCTGTGCTTTTGTGTTTTCTATGTTCATAATTTCATGGTTCTATTAAATTAACTGTTCGTTTTTGTTCTACCAAACTTTGTTTGGTAACATTTCCACCCCATTCCCCTGAATTGGGCAGGGGAGTGGAAACGGTTTTTTGATTGATGATTTGATGATTTTTTCGTTTTTTGATTGATGGTTAAACTCCGTTTTACTTTGATTGATGATGATTGTTGCGGAGGTGATTAGACTCCTATATAGATTACTTGATGAATTTAATGGTGAATGGATATTTGAAATATTCTCCCTCGTTGGTTCGTATTGTGGCCAAAATGGTGAATACAATGTTCACTGCGGCCAAAGCCACTTGTAAAAAGCCTGATATGCCCACGGGCCAAATCAGTCGTCCCAACCTGAAATCGTCACTGTCGATATGAAAATTTAGGTTGTTGAAGTCGCTCAACCCGTGGAACCCGAAAAAGTTCCAATCGAACAAGTCTGGCCAAAATCCAATAAAGAATGGGATGGTGACCAAACCTGCCACGATGGAGTAAAGCAACATACTAATTTGAAAATTAAGAGCCTGTTTGCCGTTGTAATCGACAAACGCATGCTCTTTTTTGTTAGCAGTCCATAGAATCAGTGGAAGTATAAAGTTTCCAAAAGGAATAAAGTACTTCGAGAACATGGATGCGTGTATGATCGCAGATAAATTTCGTTCGTGTTTGGTGATTGTAGTTGCCATTTTCTGATTGATGTTTTTTGATTGTAAAGGGGTTAACCTATTAGCTTACGATGCAAATATATATCCAAAAGACAGTACTATGCAAAACAAAGTACTATAATTTAACATAAAATTAACAATTCTAGGTATCATCTTTTTGCCTATTTTTAAGCCAAACAAACCTAAGTTATGGCATTGACACCCAGTAAAATCAATATGTTCACATTTATGAAACTCCCCTCGGCGTGGTGGTGCGGAGTACGGCTCAAGGATATTGATGAGAAGAAAGCAATTACCACGGTAAAGCATAAATGGATAAACCAAAACCCGTTTAAATCCATGTTTTGGGCCGTTCAGGGGATGGCTGCCGAACTAAGTACGGGTGCATTGGTGATGAACGAAATCCAGAAAAGCGGTAAAAAAGTATCCATGCTTGTTGCTAATAACAAAGCCACTTTCACCAAAAAAGCTACGGGGCGCATCAATTTTACCTGTGAGGATGGCGAACTGATAGCCGATGCCATTCAAAAAACCGTAGAAACGGGCGAAGGACAAACATGCTGGATGAAATCCGTAGGGGTCAATCAAGATGGGGTGGAGGTATCCACTTTTCATTTTGAGTGGACGGTGAAGGTGAAGGGGTAATTGTTGTTAGAGGTGAACGGTAAAAAAAATGATTTTAGGTAAACAATAGTTACTTATGTCTGACAAAGTTATTTTTAAAGAAAAGCAACAGTTTACCCAATGGTGGTTATACTTGATCATTGGCCTACCGATTATTATTGTGTTTTTCGATTTTGACTTTAGTCAAGCTGCTGAAGACATCTCCAATTCGGGAAACACTTCTTTTTCAATAATTCTTCCTAATGGTTTTTGGATAATCCTAATAGAGGTTGTATTGATATTTCTTTTTTTTAGGTTTGGAGGACTTACCACTCAAATGGATGAAGAGAAAATAAGAATTAAACATCTTGCTTTTTATCGAAGAACCATTTACTGGAAGGATATTGAATCCATAAATCCAGTAAAATATGGTTTTGTGGGGTTTGGTATTCGATTAACCACATCATATGGTACTGTTTACAATGTAAAAGGAAATAGAGGAGTTGCCATATGTTTTAAAAACGGTTCTAAGTGCTTAATTGGAACCCAAAGGCCTGAAGAGTTTCGTAAAATAGCTCAACAACAAATTCAATTGTAACAAACTATCAGTTTTTTCTACCTATAAACAGAAATCAGAAAACAATCAAATAATGAACGCACACGAAATAGACTATCACATTTACGGCGAAGAAATGCAATATGTGGAAATAGAATTGGATCCACAAGAGGCCGTTGTTGCCGAAGCAGGCACTTTTATGATGATGGATCAAGATATTAAAATGGACACCATCTTTGGAGACGGTTCCAACCAGGACACCAGCGTCTTGGGCAAGGTATTCTCCGCAGGTAAGCGATTGCTCACAGGCGAGAGCCTTTTTATGACCGCCTTCTTGAATGTGGGGCAAGGAAAAAAGCAGGTAAGCTTTGCTTCGCCTTATCCCGGTAAAATTGTCCCTATCGACTTATCTGAAAAAGGAGGGAAGTTCATCTGTCAAAAAGATGCATTCCTATGTGCCGCCAAAGGCGTTTCCGTGGGAATTGAGTTCTCTAAACGTTTGGGACGTGGATTTTTTGGTGGTGAAGGGTTTATCATGCAAAAATTGGAAGGCGATGGAATGGCCTTTGTGCATGCCGGTGGAACCATGGCCAAGAAAACATTGGCAGCTGGTGAAACCTTACGGGTGGATACCGGTTGTATTGTCGGTTTTTCCCAAACCGTGGATTATAATATCGAATTTATAGGAGGTATTCGAAACAAGGTTTTTGGAGGGGAAGGACTCTTCTTCGCAACCCTTCGTGGTCCTGGAACCGTTTACATTCAATCCTTGCCGTTCAGTAGATTGGCCAGTCGTGTGTGGGCCGCTGCACCTCGTGGCGGCGGAAAAGATAAAGGTGAAGGAAGCATCTTGGGTGGTATCGGCGATTTGTTGGATGGGGATAATAGGTTTTAATTTTTAGGAGTCAGGAGTCAGGAGTCAAATGAATTGTGGCAGAATGTCATTCTGAACGTCCCGATAGTTATCGGGATGAAGAATCTCCATCGTTATGCTGAACTTGTTTCAGCATCTCATTAAGTTGATTGTAGATTATTAAATATTTTAGATTGGAAGCTTGAAGATTCTTCATTCGCTTTGCTCACTCAGAATGACAGAAAACTGAAATTCTAACATTAAAGAAAAAAATTAGTTCTTTTGTGGATATGAATTTTAATGACTTGTTCCACTTTCTGGAAGAATTGCAACAAAACAACAACAAGGAATGGATGGATGCCAATCGCAAATGGTACAAATCCCTTCGCAACGACTTTATCGTTTGGTTGGATGATTTGGACATGACCATGGCCCAACTCCATGATGATTATTATCCAACTCCCGGCAAAAAAGGTATCAATCGAATCAATAATAATTTGATGTTCCACCCGAACAAGCCTATATACAAAGACCATTTTGGGGCAGGGTTGGACAAAGCGCCCAATTCGGCCGATTTTTATATCGAAATTGGTTTAAAACATTGCTTGTTGGCAGGCGGTCGCTGGCGACCCGATTCCAAAACCCTTCGAAGTATACGCGATGCCATCGATTATAATGGTGAAGAGTTGCAAAAGATTTTGGACAAACCATCCTTCAAAAAAATGTTTGGTGGACTGTACGAGGATGAAAAATTAGTGTCTTCGCCCAAAGGGTTTTCCAACGACCACCCGCATATCGAATTATTGCGCAACAAAACATTCGCTGTGGAATATCAATTGACCAGAGCAGATGTTCTCGGCGATGATTTTAAGGAAAAAATCGTTGCCGTTTACAAAGAAATGCTTCCCTTTCGTCAATATTTAAACCAAGCTGTAACTGTTTAATCCAGTTCATCTGAAGCCTTGATCAAACGTGCGGATAGGTCGGGACGTTCCATATCCTTATCATACGGAAACATTGGCCTAATGATTCTTTTATGGCCCAACCGCTCCAAATTTTGATCTACGCCGCCTGGAGTCAAGGCCATGATCCAGTCCCCGCGCATATTGTACAGTTCGGGTACCAAATAGCCAATTTTCACTACGATGATATCCGTTTCGCTGGGTGTAAGTCCCAAGTTGGTAAAGTCAGATTTTCTATGATACGGTTTCCTCTTTTTGGTTACAATTATATGGGCATTGTCCACTTTTACCACAACCTCGGTCTCTGCATGAACGTCACCATGTTTTATGGCGGTAACTTGCCCTGTCAATAGTAGCGGCGGTGCATATCTGTCATCGATTTCGGCGCCAACGGCCGCACTGACGTTACCACCGACACCCACTTTTACGGCTTCTTCCACCAATTCAGGGCCCGGGATGGAGGCATAAATCAACGATTTACCATCCGGTTTGTGGAACTCTTCACGTTTCAAAAGTTCCGTCAAGGTCCAAGTAACATCCCCAGCGCCACCAGCGGTTGGATTATCGCCCATATCGCTCAACATAAATGGTTTTTTGTCGCTGGCAAGGGCAAGGCCCAAGGCTTCTTCGTAGGATTTTGTAGGAGCCACGAATTCAAATTTCTCTCGGACATCCCAAAAACTATTGGCCAGCTTTTCCGCTCCTTCTCTCACTTGTTTTTCATCATTACCAGTTACCATGACCACAGCATGGTTTCGAGGCTCGTCTGCCCAAGCGTACCCGATCCAGATAGCTGCATCGATAACACCTTCTTTTTGCTCTACTTCGGGCACTTGGGCATATAGACTTTTTCCTGGTTCTACTCGGGTGCTTGTTTTTTCGCCAGGCAATAAAATCGGTACGGGAACCCAAGCTTTGTATTTGGGTTTACCTTTTCCGTTTTCCAATCGTGCTACCAGATTCTCTACAGCACGCTTTTTGGATTCGATGGCATCCTCGTGTGGCGCCATACGGTAACAAGTGATCAAATCGGAATGCTGTGCCAATCGTTTGGAAACATTTCCGTGTAAATCCATGGAGGTGGAGATTAAAACATCGGTTCCTACCACCTCACGGATTCTTTTGATAAGATCACCCTCAGGATCATCCAATCCCACCACGCTCATGGCACCGTGAATATCAAAGAAGAGTCCATCGTAAGGTAAATTTTCTTGCAACATTTTTAATGTTTTACCGACCAAGGATTCATAAGCTTCTCTGGTAACGGTTCCTCCTGGCAACGATTTTCCTACCAAAGTGGGAACCCATTCGGCCCGTTGCCTCAAAGAAGAATCTGCCTCCATAAAGGGGTAACGGCTAAATATGGAATCTCCAATTTTAGGATGGAATGCTTCTTCATGTGTCAGGGCGGGCGAAAACGTACTCGACTCTATCCCCAAGCCAGCAATTGCAATTCTTGGGAGCTTTTTTTCGGTGTTGTTTTCACAACTTATCAGAATGGCAAAAAAGAACAATAAAAGTAATGGGTTACGCATAGTATCGGGTTTGGTCGGTTTTCATCAAAGTATAAATATCGACATTATTAGGATGGTGTCAAAAGTGACCATGGTAATTCCTAATGATAAATGGATAACCGTTATATTTAACCTGTTGTGCATTTTGAATGAAAATTTCGTCGGTTCGAGTTTATTTTCGCAACAAAGTGTAGAAAATAAGTATCGAGAACAGAATTTTTAAGAATCGTATTCTCGATATAAAATTTTTACAAAATTTCACTTGAATTGGCAATTTCTTGGATCAAGCACTTCTAAATTATATTAAAAAAACGTATTCATTTTGGCTAGCGACAGAATCAGAAACATACAGCGAGAGCAGCTTTCGGACAATTGGTATACCCTTGAAAAAATAACTTTTGAATATTTACGGGACGATGGTGTTTGGGAACAGCAAGCCCGAGAAGCATACGACCGTGGCAATGGCGCGGCCATACTTCTTTATAATGTGGATAAAAGAAAGGTGGTGCTCACAAAGCAGTTTCGAATGCCCACTTATGTAAATGGCAACGAGGATGGGATGATGATCGAGGTATGTGCTGGTCTTTTGGAAAAAGGAAATGCCGAAGCGACCATTAAAATGGAGGTAGAGGAGGAGACAGGCTATAAAATTGACAAAGTGAAAAAGCTCTTTGAAGCCTATATGTCTCCGGGTTCGGTTACTGAAATCCTTTATTTTTTTATTGGAGCATACGAAGATGACATGAAGATCAGCGAAGGCGGCGGTGCAGCAGATGAAACAGAGAACATTGCTGTTTTGGAGCTGGATTTTGAAAAAGCTCTAGAAATGATGAAGACTGGTGAAATCAAAGATGCCAAGACCATTATGTTGCTGCAATACGCCCAAGTTCAGCAAATTTTTGATCAGTAGTTTTGGTGAAGGTGTTTTAAGGTAGTATACATGATGTTTCTTATTTCCGAAGATGGTACCCTAAAATGATTGTTCATAAAGCTGAAAATGAGCAATTTTCCCGATTTGGTCTTCACATACCCGCTTAAGTTATAATTGTTGCCCACGGAGCCCGATTTGGCAAAAAGGAAGGGTTCCGTGGAGGGGTCTTCCCATTGCTCAACGGTGCTATCGGGTCCCCACATTGGAAAAATACCGAACAGACGTTCTCCAAGGGTTTCCCTGTGTAATTTTTGAAGGATCTGCACAAATGAACGTGGGGTAAACAAATTATAGCGGGAAAGCCCTGAACCATCTACCCAACGAGGTTGGTGTTTCAAATCATCCAAATGATGCTCCAGCATAAAATCAATGGTATTTTTTGTGCTCAGGGTATCGGAAATAGTGCCCGAGGCCGCCATCAATAATTGTTCGGCCAAAAAATTATCACTTTCAAAAAGCATTCGCTTATAAATGGAGTCGGTCTCTATCCCGTACAAAGTCTGTTTTTCACCCTTGGGAAAATATGAGGTCAAGATGACTTTTTTCCCAATAACTGATTCCAATAATTGATTGGTCAAACTATCACTGGTCAAAAAAGGAACTTCCAAAGTGTCCTTCTCGGTTGAGGAGATGTAAAATTGGTTTTGGAACTCATCGCGTTTTGTGGTGGTATCCTTTACCATTGTTTTATCTAAGAAAGTTTTAGGAGAAACTTCCAGACCATTATTATTGGAAATCGTGACTACATTTCCGTAAAGGGGTAATGTGGATTTTTCAGGTGAAAAATAAGCATCATAATCTTCCCATGCCCAACCTGGCCCATATCGCGATTCATTATGATTACCGTTGTACAATGCTATAGTTTCTTGATGCTTCAACCAATTAACTGCGGTACTGTCCTTAAAATAAGGATGCAGCCATGTTGGGTCGCCCAAACCTTCGGTAAATACGGTGTCATTCACCACTATATATTTTAGTGTTGGAATGTTTTTAGGGAGTAATTTTAGTCCCGCATAGAAGGTTACGATCTTTGTATTGCTGGCAGGCGTAAAATACTTATCGCCATTGTGGTTATAGATTTCTTTTCCGGATTGTGCATCGATTATGAATAAGCCGTGAAAAGAATTCTGCAAATTTTGACTGCTGATCTGTGACTTGATTGTTTTTTTGATGGAACCACATCCCATCAATATAAAAACAAGGGTGTAAGCGCTGAAAATCAATGGTTTGATTTGGGTTCCGTACGTTTTGTGCATATGTGCCGTTGGTCGATTTTAACACCAAGATATTTAATTTTTAACTGGAAGTTAGCTTTTTTAAGCCTCTTTTTTAGTAATTTAGAACACAACCGATTTATCCAATTTAATCAAATTGATATGCCTAGAGCTATGTTAGATTACACCAAAACCATCCTTCAAAAGGTGAGTTTTGATGCTAAACTCTTTACTCGGGAACTTCAGAAAGCAATTTCTAGATTATTGCCCAACGAGGTGGAGGAACTGAAAATCTGGTTACAATTTTATATTGTGGACAAACCAGAATTACAACCGACACTGTTATTATTAAAAGTTTAAACACTAACGAGAGGGTGTATAAAAAATATTGGGACACGTCATTCTGAATTTATTTCAGAATCCCATCATATTGTAAACAAATCATTATGAGAACCTGAATCAAGTTCAGGTTGACGAAATCAGGCATTTTAGACACCCTCTTTTAATTTTTGGACAAAGGGCTTATAATTTTTACGTCTTGAAAAGCGATTGCACCACGAACAATACTGGAGACAACCTCCCTTAAGGCATCGGTTATCTGTATTTTAAGCTCACTTTTGTGGTATATCAGACTTATTTCACGCGCTGGGGTCGGATTTTGAAAAGCTTTTAGGTTCAACTTTCTATGCTCTCCAAGATCCAACGTGTTCAAGTAAGGTAACAGTGTCATTCCAAGACCTTCATCGGCCAAGCTTACCAAGGTTTCAAAACTTCCGCTCTCTATTTTAAAATGGTCTCCGTGTCGATTTTTGGAAGCCTTGCATAGGTTAATGACGCCTTCGCGAAAACAATGCCCATCTTGTAATAATAGAATATCGTTCACATCCAGGTCTTCCATCTTTAACTCATCCTGTGATGCCAATCGATGGTTTTTGGGAACATAACCCACAAAAGGTTCGTAATACAAAGGTCTTTCTTTTATAAACTCAATCTCCAATGGCGTGGCCGCAATACCAGCATCCAAATGACCGTCCATAATATTTTTGATCATAGTTTGGGTGGATTGTTCCTTTATAATAAGGTTTACCTTGGGATATTTTTTTATAAAGGCGCTTAAGAACATGGGCAACAGGGTGGGCATCACCGTTGGTATGATTCCAAGGGTGTAATCCCCCCCAACAAAACCCTTGTCTTGATCCACAACATCCTTTATCCGCTCTGCTTCGGCAACAATATTTTTTGCTTGGGCCACAATTTTTTGACCGACCTCGGTAATGGTTATCGGTTTTTTGCTCCGGTCAAAAATAAGGACATCGAGTTCGTCCTCTAACTTTTGCACTTGCATGCTCAAGGTGGGTTGGGTGACAAAACTTTTCTCGGCGGCCAAAGTAAAGTTCTTGTGTTCCGCTACGGCCAACACATATTGAAGCTGGGTAATCGTCATTCAATTATAAGTTTAGGGCATAAAAGTATAAAAAACCATCAGGTTAATCTATAGAAAGGATGGAATCTTGATCCCAAAAGTCTCGCCAAGTAAAAAGCCCGCAATAGGCGGGCTTTTCATTGATTGATTGATGATTGATTTTTGGTTAGAACCGGATGTTCATTTCCAAATCCTCTTCACCTACAGTAAACTTGGCACCGTTAAAAGTAGGTGGACCCATGCTCATGTCGTTTCCGGACATACCGTAGCCTTCTTTGGGCATTCCGTTGGATTCATAATCCATACGATTGTTCTCATTGACGTCGTGCATAGCCATAATGGCGTAGTCACCAGGAGCCACATCCGAGAATGTCAAGATCACTTTACCGTCCTTAATGGAACTTTGCTGGTTTTGGACACCTTGACCTTTCATAAAGGTCTCTTCAGTGTGCAGGCTGGCGAGTACCTTACCTTCATCACTGGTTACATTTTCAATGGTGATCGTAATTTCGATGCCTGTTTTTTGTTGCGCCATGGCAATGATACTTACAAGGAAGAAACTTAAAGCTAGTGTAACAGTTTTCATAATGATTGTTTTTGATGTTTTGTATGCCCCAAAATTCATGAAGTACCGTCTTGTATAAAATTTGAATCTACCGAAATGTTGATTTTTTGGAGTGAATCGCAAAGTGAAATCCTTCATTTCAATTCAGGTATAAAAAACTACAACTGAGTATTTCCTTTTCTGTTGGCAAAGGGTTGAAGAGCAACTTTGTGGCATCAATCTAATCGAACAGTCATGAAAATCATATTTAACCTAATCACCTTTTTATTATGTACGGGCATTGTTTTTGCCCAGCAGACCATCACCGGAAAAGTAACTGACGCCAAGAACAACCCTATAGAGGGAGCGAACATTTATTTGGAGGGCACCTACGATGGGGCTTCGTCGGATGCCAACGGAAACTTTAGTTTCGTGACTGCCGAGGAAGGACTGCAAACGTTGATTGTCTCTATATTATCTTACGAGCCCCATTACGAGGCAGGCGATGTTTCTTATTTCAAGGATTTACATATCAAGTTAATGGAGTCCGTCAACTCTTTATCGGGCGTTACCTTGACCGCTGGAACTTTTGAAGCGGGTGATAATTCCAAAGTATCGGTGCTAAAACCGTTGGATATTGTTACCACCGCAGGAGCAGCTGGTGATTTTGTGGCCGCTTTACAGACCTTGCCGGGTACCACAACGGTAAACGAGGATGGCCGTTTGTTTGTTCGCGGGGGTACTGCGGATGAAACACAGATTTTTATAGATGGACTTCGAGTCTTTCAGCCTTTCAATGCTACACCGAATAATACGCCCACTCGTGGTAGATTTTCACCATTCTTATTTAAAGGAATCTCTTTTAGCACTGGAGGATATTCGGCAGAGTACGGACAGGCTTTGTCCAGTGTACTTTTGCTGAACACTACGGATGTGCCTTTGCAAGAGAAGACCGATATTTCCATAATGAGTGTTGGTGGTGGAGTTGGCCATACCGAGATTTGGGGCGACCAATCGTTGAGCCTCAATACTTCCTATATTAACCTTGCCCCCTACGAAGCTTTGATTCCGTCCACGCAAGGGGTTCGTTGGAACAGTCCCTTCGAAGCTATTTCCGGTGAAGCTGTTTTTAGGAGCAAGGGCGAAAAAAGTATGTTTAAACTATACACTGGATTCAATCATACCAACTTGGATATTGAGCAGGAGGATGTCAATTTTGATGATTACGTAAGGTTTCAGCTTAAGAACAACAACCTGTACTTTAATTCATCTTACAAATATTTTTTTACCAATGATTGGAGCTTGACGTCTGGTGCATCCATCGCTTGGGACACAAACGATATTGGCATAGAGGAGGACAAGGTGAATGCGAAGGAAACATCATCGCACATTAAAGTAAAGGCCCGCAAAAATTTTAGCAATCGGTATGATTTAAGTTTTGGAGCGGAATATTTCAATACCAATTATGATGAAACCTACACCGACCTTGATATAGGTGATTTTACTAGTGGTTATGATGATGGACTGTGGGCCGCTTTTGCAGAATCCGATATTTTCTTGAGCAATAAGTTCGCCATGAAATTGGGGGTTCGTGCCACTCATAGCTCATTGCTCGAAAGTTTTGAGTTTTCACCCAGGGTTTCGTTGGCCTACAAGCCGGGAGAGGACGGACAGTTTTCGCTGGCCTACGGGGATTTTTACCAAAGACCGCTATCGGAGGTGGTCAAGTTTGAGCAAAACTTGGAAATGGAGAAAGCATCACACTATATCTTAAACTATCAATACATTAAAAACGGTAAAACTTTTAGGACGGAACTGTATTATAAGGATTATGATCGTTTAGTGAAGTACAATACGGATATGCCCCAGTTTAATTCCGACTATTCCAATGCCGGCGGAGGGTATGCCCAAGGTATCGATGTGTTTTGGAGAGATAGCAAGAGCATAGATAACCTGGATTATTGGTTTTCGTATTCCTTTTTGGATACCAAGCGCGATTACAGAAACTTTCCAGGGAAAGCCACGCCAAATTTTGCACCCAAACACAATGTGTCCTTGGTCACCAAATATTGGGTGGATAAACTAAGGTCCCAAGTAGGCTTTTCATATTCTTATGCTACGGGCAGACCTTATGACAATCCCAATACGCCTGATTTTATGATGGAAAAAACCAAATCTTATAACAATCTAAGCTTTAACTGGGCCTATTTGATCGATCAACAAAAGATTTTGTATTTCTCGGTAAGCAATCTTTTGAGTTTTAATAATATCAGTAATTACCAATATGCAGATGCTCCAGATATGGACGGCGTTTACAATAGAAGAGCGATTACCCCTCCTGCGGACAGTTTTTTCTTTGTTGGTTTTTTCTGGACCATTAGTAATGATGGCAAAAGCAATCAGTTGGATAACCTTTAGGTTACTGTTGCATTTTTAGATAATAATCCACGGAATTTTTCCCGGAACCATAGACAACAAAAAATAAGGAGGTCAGCAAAACAATGAAGGCCAACATAAGGTTGTTGGTGTTCATAACACCTAAAAAATTGGTGAGTATTGCCCCAAATAATATGGGGATTTGTGCAATGGCTGCCCATCTTGTAAGTAATCCAACCATAATTAGGATACCGCCGACAAAGTGAGCGGGAACCAAATAGTGGAGAACAATCATTCCGCCTGGCACATTTTGGAATGGCAAGGCCAATTTTTCCATCTCTTCAAAATTGGTCATAAATTCTATGCCCTTTACAAAAAGTACAATGCCCAGCAATACGCGAATCAGGTCCAGAATAAGATAGGTATGGGCATTTGCCCATTTATTAAGTTTTTTAATGAGACCCATGACGATGAGGTTTAGGATTATCCTATATAATATACTCATTTTTAGTGCTATAAGGGAATAATTCTGCTAGTTTTTGAACGGTAAACCAGTTTTGTAAGGAATCGTATCACATTTTAAAAGGAATCTTTCCCACAATTGTGTTTGTATTTTAACTTTCAGAGATTTAAAGTGTTCTCTTGTATAAATGAAACCTCTTTTTTCTTCCATGCATAGAAATGGTCAAATCAACTCACTTTGGTCCAACTGCAATTCCATTTGAATATCACTACGGGAGTAAGGGGACGCAACTTTGGTCATTTCGGTAAAACCCAATTTTTTGTACAACGATAAAGCAGGAGCCAATTTTCGGTTGCTTTCCAAAAATATCTTTTTCGCTCCCAGTTGCTTAGCTTTTTCAATAATATGTTGCCCCAAAAGTTTGCCAATTCCGTTGCCTTGGGCTTTTGGAGAAACCCCCATTTTAGAAAGCTCAAAATCATACCCCTCATATTTGCAGGGAATCAAGGCACAAACCCCCACAGGAACATCACACAACAAGGCTACCGCGATGTAACCGCCCTTGTCCAAAATATATTCTTTGGGATTGTGAAGCGCAATACGGTCCATTTCCTCAATTTGGAAATACTTGGTAATCCATTCTTCGTTAAGTTCCCTAAAGGCATCTTTATAGGTTTCCGAATAAGGAACAATAGTAACAGCGTGATTCATTTTGCGGTCTAATCAGGAGGTTTTTATGGTCAAAAATAATTCGAATTCCAGAAGAATTGATAAACTGAAACCCAATATTTATGAATTAAAACCGCTCATCTATGAATTCAAGATACCGTTCAACGAAAAAATTATCTGTTGGACGATAAAATAATTAGATTTACATAACATTTAGTCAATAAATTCTTACAAGGTCCCAAATCTTGCAAATGATAAACTTAACTAAATATCAACCTGTCCCAATCAGGAATATTAACCTACAAATCCCATTCGGCTATGGAGATAAAACTACCCCCGTTTCCCCAGACTACATTTCCGACCCAAATTGAGCGCTACATTTATGCGTTTTTGGTTGTTCTTTTTCTTGGTCTTCCCATACAGGCTCAAGAAGAAAGTAATCCCTATGTGAGTTACGATGTCCCGTTTCAGAATTTATTGAAGTTCAACCGCTTTTTGATCAATCCCACTTTTTCTTCCATACGGGAGGACAAATCGTATATCAACTTTTTTCACAGAAGTCAAAGTGCAGATTTCGAAAACAACCGCCAAAACTACTTTTTAAGCTATAGTGGCAGGTTGAGTGACAGGGTAGGACTTGGATTTAGTCTGTACAACCAACGCGAAGGAGTTATTTCCAACTTGGGCGTAATGGCCAATTACTCCCACGGTATTCAGCTGGGGGAGGAGAGCAGCCTAACTTTTGGTGTAAACATTCCTTATTATGTAAGCAGCTTTGATCCAAGTAGGGCAATAACACAGAACCAAGACCCCTCTTTGGGAGAATTGGAGGAAAGATCGGTAATCTCATTGCAACCTGGGCTGAATCTTAGCTTGGGCAAGTTCGATTTTGGAGTTTTCGCCCAGAACTTGGTGGATTATAATTTGAAGTTGGGAAAATCTTTGAGCAATCTTAACCAAAAGACCTTTTCGGGCCATATCCAGTTTGCCCACGAATTTGAAAATGGAAGGGGTATTTTTGAGGATGGTAGATTAATGCCTTTGGCAAGGGCTCGTTTTGAGGGTAGTGAAGCCCCGGTTTTTGGAGGTGGCATTATTTTGGACCTTCCCAAATTAGGTTGGATTCAGGGCGGTTACGATCAATTTTATGGAGCATCGGCAGGAACTGGTTTCAATCTTAACCAACGATTGTCCTTTGGATATAATTTTGAAAAAAGCCTGAGCAATAGTATTGCCAACCTTGGCGTTACCCACGAAATATCGATAGCCTATTCCTTTGTGCCCAATCTTTCCAAAAATACGTTCGTTTCCAACGAGGACGAAGAAGAAAAGGAAATCGAAAACTCAGCTGTGGCCGATGCAAGCGATGAAACCGAAAAAACCAAGCAGAACAGCAAGCTGGATGTGGAAACTACTCTGCGCCCTTCCAACAAAGAAGATAGAGCCTACTGGGAAGAGCGTGTCGCCGAATTACAGGAAAAGCAAGAAGATAGCTATGCCGTAATCGACGAACTGCTTTATAAGGTGGACTCTATGAAGCAAAGCAGGGAAGAGGATATGGAAAAGCGTTTTGAGATGGTCATGCGACTGGTCAAAAGACACAATGGAAGCGATATTCCCGGGATAGAGGAAAAAGCGCAACAATTGTACTTGGCCGATAACAAGGATTTGGATTCCGTTTATAAGGCAATTGAGACTTCGACCGCTAATGCTTTAGCGGAAAACCGAAAAAACACATCCAAACCTAGTGGGGGTGAAAACGAAGGTACTTTTAATGGAGGCGCATTTAAGCCCATTGAAAAATACATAAATCTTGAAGGGGTAGGCCAGGGGCACTACATTGTGGCCAATGTGTTTAAAAATGAGACCTACCTGAAAAATTTTATGGAAGATTTAAAAAGCAAAGGTTTACAAGCGCAATACTTCAAGAATCCTGACAATGGTCTCAACTATGTGTACTTGGCCAAGTATGAGGAGAACGAAATGGCCTATGCTGCGTATCAATCAAAAATGGAAGGGAAGTACCAAGACGATATTTGGATCATGCACGTGGAAAACCCCAGATACTCCAATTGGGCCGATGCTATTTTCCAAGATATAGAATAATCCTTAAGAATATTTAATCCTTCATATAATCAGCGATGCCCTGACTCCCTGAGTCGGGGCGCTCCTCGAGCTCCGATATTATGGTATGATGGTCATCCTTTTGGGTCTGGGAAAGCTTATAGGTGGCCTTAATGTCCGATATCGTTATCTTGAAACCAACAACACCCTTTACTTGACGCAGTGTTTTTGCGGACAGGTTGTTTAGGGAAATCGGGTTTTTGGAGCTCTTTTCGTACTTGTCCACCAATCGGTGCATGGATTGCATGGTTTCTTCTTCGGTCAAGACTTGTAAGGCACCATAAACATGCACTGCAATGTAGTTCCACGTGGGGACCTCTTCTTCTTTGTACCAAGAAGACGATACATACGCATGCGGACCGTTGAAAATACAAAGCACTTCGGCATCGTTTCTAAAATGCTTCCATTGTGGGTTGGCCTTAGCGATATGGCCGACCAGAATATCACTCCCATTTTTAGCTGTTTCCAATTCCAAAGGAATATGCGTGCCCCAAGGTTTATTGTCCACAATATTGATCAAGATACCAAAGGCATTGTTTCTCAAAAAATCTTTGATTTCCTCAATATCGCTGTTGCTGTAATGGGGAGGGGTGTACATAGTATTGAAAACAGTGTTCAATTTAGATTGAAAGGCATAAAGATATAAATTAAGACTTCATTTTTACAGCATATTACCAACAATAGAAACCAGAAAAGGCCCGATCAGGGGCCTTTAAAATGGTTTTGGGTTAAGCTTAATTAGAAGATACTTGAATTTGGCCGCTTCTGCCGCTTAGGTCCTCTCTAAAGACCCATAGTTCTTGCATATCTCCATCGGTCACTGCTTCAAAATCTTTTAAAAATGTAGCAAAGCTACCAGCGCCATGGACTTCTTCGAACCATTGGGGAAACTTGTCTTCCTGCCCCATCCAAGATGATTTCTCAAAAAAGTCAATCCAAACGAAATCGGCACCATCCTTGTTTGTTAATTCATTGTAATAAGAGCCCCATTGTTGCTCCGAATCCTTGGTCATGAATACTTGCTGAACCTTGTCCAAAAGCGCGTTAAATTCTTGTCCCTTAAACCGTTTGATATCCAGCATAAAAATGGCTAGATTTTTCAATTCAAAATCCTTGGTGAAATTTGAATGACTTGGGTCACCTTTCCAATAGGTAGTTTCCATTTCGGCCAAAGCATTGGCAGCAACGTTGTTGTTCCAATCTTTGGTATGGTCGTCCGAGTAGTTGTTGGTCTCATCCATGGAAGACCAAGAAGTTGGTCCAAGGCTCCATACGTATTTTCCCGAATCTTTACCACTGGCAACCCAATAAACACCAACTTGTTGTGTTCCTCCGGCATGGTATTTTTTATTGTGTGCTGCAACTCCAGCTTCAAAAGCCTCAATTTTGTCTGGCTGTGGTGTCATGAGAACGTTCATGAAAATGGCCGCTTCTTGATTCTCTTGGGCTACCATTAAAAATGGAAGCAAAAATGCTATTATGAATAATTTTTTCATTTTTCTAAGGTTTTAAGTTTATACTATTCGGTAGGTTCCATTTCTGACTCGGCCATTTTGGCTTCAGCTTCAATTTTTTGAAGCCCCAATACAATTTCGGTGGGATCCCAATAACCGTATTCCCGAACTATTTTCCCATCGATAAATTGATAGGTCAGGTGAATCGGAATTTCTATTTTCTTATTGTTGGCTGCTAAAGAGCACTGCCATTGCAACCAACAGTTTACCCAGGTTTCCCCTTCGTCGGTTACCACCATCTCATACTCTTGATTATCGCCTTTAAACCCTCTTGTAGCATAGTTGGCATCGGTTTGTCGGTGATAGTCCATAACTTCACTCGGCGACATCGGATTTTTATTGGTGTTGTAATAGGTCTTTGAGGTGTCTGCATATACACCGGTATCGAATAATTTATTGTTGTAATTGTCTATGAATTGCTTAACGGTTTCAATTTCGGGTGAATTCTGAGTATATCGCACAGGTCCCTGTTGACAAGCACTGGCAATCAATGCCACAAAGGCACATAGGAGAATAATTCTTTTCATTTTCTAAAGTTTATTATTGATTGTTTAAATAGAAAACTTCGGATTAAGAATGTTCGAAGTTTAATCATACACCGATGACCTCACCGGAGAAACGAGTAATCACTTTGGTGATTACGATAAATGGAATAAAAGTTTGTTTAGGAATTTGGGATACAACTCGTTATTTCTATCCAAGGAGAGGATTTAAATTACAAGTAAGGGTCTGATTAAATAGGTAAAAAAGGTTGGAAAAAAAAGTGGGGAGAAAAGTTTGAAATCCAACAAAGTAAATATAGTAAAAAACTGTATATGAGTGATTTAAATCATAGATAAAATGACATTTATTTATCAAAATCGGCGTTAATTGAACTATTTTCCCACAATATAAAATCATGCCTTTCTGATGCTGTAATCCATTCCTCTTTTATTTCGAAAAAAGCAATTGCCCTTTTTTATGATTACCAAATAAATGGTTCAGTCGATAAACTACTACACTACAATTCATCCTTAGAAACATACAGTTCGGTAATCCTTCTTTTTTATGCGTAAGATGTTGATTCATCTTTGTGACATCAATAATCATAAAACGACAGTCATGAAAAAACTGATTTTAGCAATTGTGCTTCTTGTCACTTCATTGACCAATGCTCAGGACCGTTACTCCAAAGGAATGGAAAAGGCCTTTGAGCTTTGGCAAAATCAAAAATCAACAGAGGCATCCAATATGTTCGAACGCATAGCGACCGCAGAACCCGATAAATGGTTGCCTTATTATTATGTATCCCAGATAAACACTGTAATATCTTTTGGGGAAAGGGATGAGAAAAAACTGAGCAAACAACTGGAAAAGGCACAAGAATTTTTGGATGTAGCCAAAGCCATTTCCCCAAACAATCCAGAAATCTTGGTTCAAGAGGCATTGATCAACACCGCATGGGTTGCCTTTGACGGTGCTACCTATGGTATGACGCTTTCACCTAAAATTGAACAATTGTATCAAAAGGCTCTGGAGATTGCTCCAAACAACCCACGAGTAGTATTCTCCAAAGCAGAATGGGATATGGGCTCCGCACGCTATTTTGGCAAGGACATCACCCCTTATTGTAAAGATGTGGAAAGGGCTTTGGAACTTTTTGCTACCTTTAAATCCGAAACACCATTTTACCCCTCTTGGGGCAAGGAAAGGGCGGAACAGGTATTGACAAGCTGCAATAAATAATAAAGGATGAAACTCTTTTTAAAAGAACTTGTAAAAGCATTTTTAGTGGGGATAGCTATTTTTATCGTTTTCCTCATTATTTTCTTTATCAAGGGCTGGGAGCTCACCTATCAAGAATTGTGGGAGGAGTTCTGGGAGAGCATGATTTTTTCTGTCATTATATACATGTTCAATGCGGCTTCCTTTATACTTTTAATGCGCAAGTATAATAAGGAACTCTTTACTAAAAAGTATATTGGCTATGGTATTTTGGGAAATATTGTAGCTTCCATTATAGGAATCATTGTATCCAGATTTGTTTTGGTAGTCTTGTTCTATCAAAAATCCATTGCTCAGTTTTTGGCAGAGGAACGTACCGAGTTCTATGTGAGCTCATTTATCATTTCAATGGCGGTGGCGTTAATGTTTTATGCTGCCTATTATTACAAATATTACAAGGAAAAACAGGTCAAAGAGCAAAAAATAATTGCTGGGTCGGCATCTGCCAGGTTCGATGCTTTAAAGAACCAGTTGGATCCCCATTTTTTGTTCAATAGCCTCAATGTATTGACCAGTTTGATTGACGAAGACCCTCACCAGGCGCAAAACTTTACCACCTCCCTATCCAAAGTCTACCGGTATGTACTGGAGCAGAAAAATAAGGATTTGGTCACCGTGGATGAAGAATTAAATTTTGCCAGAACTTATGTGAGACTCTTAAAAATGCGTTTTGAGGATAGCATCATCTTTGATATTCCAGAGCAATGCTCTCAACCTGAGGCCAAAATAGTGCCCCTGTCCTTGCAGCTTTTGCTGGAAAATGCGGTAAAACATAATGTAGTTACTTCTTCTCGACCATTGCGCATTAAAGTTTTTGAACAAAACGGCATGTTGGTCGTGAGCAATAATCTTCAGGAAAAACAAGTAGTGAAAAAGAGTAGTGGGGTAGGTCTTCAGAACATAAAACAGCGGTACAATATATTAACGGAGCGTGAAATGCTCATCAAAAAAACCGAGAGGGATTTTAGCGTTTTTATACCAATGCTTACCCAAAAGTACACCGTACTGGAAACTCAGGAGAGTTATATTGAGGAGAAACGCTACGCCAATGCCAAAGAACGGGTCAAGAACATTAAGGACTTTTACGGCAACCTTATGGCATATTGCATTGTAATCCCCTTTTTGTGGTGGCTCAATTTCCGCACTACGGAGTTTTTATGGGCCTTTTTTCCAACCATTGGATGGGGGTTCGGTTTAACTGCCCATGGAATGGCTGCTTTTGGCTACAACCCATTGTGGGGCAAACGTTGGGAAGAACGTAAGATCAGGGAGCTTATGGACAAGGACGACTTTTAGATATAAGATGCCAGATATCAGCAGTCAGATGTGGGAAGTAAGATGTCAGAGGTTTTCAATTGTTAATTGGTCATTGTAAATTGTTAATTAAACTTTCCTCTTCACCCTTAACCCCTTCCAATACAATTCATCCCACTAAAATTACAGTTCAGAAATTCGTTTTTCATTTTGCACTTGAGTATGGAGATATTTGACCTGTTATCAATACTAAAAACCGAACAATCATGGAAAATTCAAATGAACATCGTTATGCCAGGGCAAAGGAAAGAGTAGAGCACATCAAGTCTTTTTACTCCAACTTAACTGCCTATTGCTTGGTAATTCCACTGCTGGCCTACCTTAATTTTAGAACCACGGAGTTTCCTTGGGCTATTTTTCCAGCTATTGGTTGGGGCCTTGGGCTAGTGGGACATTGGATGACAGCTTACGGTCACAATCCATTTTTTGGAAAGGAGTGGGAAGAACGTAAGATTCAGGAATTTATGAACGACAAAGAATTTTAAGAATGAGTATTTTTAGCTATAACATATCATCAAACAGCAATACAATGGAAACTTCAGATAAAGAGAACAAATACATACGGGCCAGGGAGCGCGTGGAGGAGCTGAAAAAGTTTTACGGCAATCTCACCTCTTATGTCCTTGTAATTTCAGGACTGGCCCTGATCAACTATTTTACCAACCATTTTGCCTACGCTTGGTTCTTGTGGGCCGCGTTTGGTTGGGGTATAGGGATTGTGTTCCACGCCATTAAAACGTTCGACCTCAATCCGTTTTTTGGCAAACAGTGGGAAAAACGTAAGTTGGAGCAGTTTATGCAAGAAGAAGAACATAACAATAAATGGAAATGAGCATGGAAAATTTCAATAAAGAGAAATATGACAGGGCCAAAAAGCAAGTGGACGAACTCAAGGGGTTTTACATCCATTTGACCATTTATGTGGTAATCAACACTTTTATTTTAATCAATCTCTACCTGCATTCAGATAGTTTTTGGCGATGGGAACATTTTATTACGCTGGGGGCTTGGGGAATAGGGTTGTTGTTCCACGCCTCTAAAACCTTTGGGTTTAACCCCTTCCTGGGCAAAGATTGGGAAGAACGACAGATCCAAAAGTTCATTGATGAGGACAAAGAGGAAATGAACAAGTTCAAATAAGATGATGACCAACAAACAAACGGCAAGAGAGGCGGCCAAAAAGCGAGTTCAGGAACTCAAAGGGTATTATAGCCACATAACCATTTTTGTAATCGTCAACGTTATTCTTTACCTCTTAAAAACAGGCATGTTGACCTCCTTGTTGCCGGAAGCATTTCCGAAAGAATCTTATTATTACGATTGGATAAACAGCAACATCCTAATTTGGACCTTGATTTTGATAGTGCATACCTTGATCGTATTCCGGGATAAATTTACTTTTGTTAAAAAGTGGGAGCAGCGCCAAATCCAAAAATATATGGATGAAGATAACGGCGAAACGCATAAATAAGCATAAACACAGAACACCATAACACCAAACCACAATTACATGAATGTCCTGATTATTGAAGACGAAAAACCGGCAGCAAGACGATTGTCCAGATTGCTTTCCGAATTGGAAATTGAGGTCTCCACCATGTTGCATTCCGTTGAAGAAGCCATTGTATGGTTTCAAGAAAATTCACACCCGGATTTAATCTTTTTGGACATTCAATTATCGGATGGACTTTCCTTCGAAATTTTTGATGCCATTGAGGTAAAAAGCGCTATAATTTTTACCACAGCCTATGACGAATATGCGCTTCAAGCTTTCAAGTTGAATAGCATTGATTATTTGCTAAAACCAATCGACGAAGAAGAACTGGAAATAGCAGTAAAAAAGTATCAAAATTTCAAGCCTGAAAATCAGAAAATCCCCATCGATTTCAACGACATAAAAAACCTCTTGGTGAACCCCTTGGAGCGTGAATATAAAAAGAGGTTTACTGCCAAGGTGGGACAACATTTAAAAATTATAAACGCAGATGATGTGGAATGTTTTTACAGTGAAAACAAAGGAACTTATGCAGCCACTTCGGATGGTAGAAATTATTTGTTGGACACTACCTTGGAACAGTTGGAGGAGGAGTTGGAACCACAAACATTTTTTAGGGTGAGCCGAAAGTTCTACGTAAACATTAACCATATAGGAGACATCATTTCATACACCAATTCAAGGCTTCAAATCAAGTTGAATCGTTTTAATGAACGCGAAATCATTGTGAGCAGGGAACGTGTAAGGGATTTTAAGCTTTGGTTGGAATAAATAAATATAAAATACTGATAATTAAATCATTGAATTTATAAAAAAACTTGCTATAAGTTTTTCTTATAGTAAGTTTTTTACCTCCATATCACCCATTTTCTTCAATACGGTTGTCGTCAAAAGCAGAGGGCAATAATTTGGGAATCAATTTAATAAAAATGGGTAGAAGAATGGCTCCCCCAGGCAACATAAAAATGGCCAAAGAAGGAATACTTTTAAAAATATCAATCAACTGATTTTGTACTTTTTTCTTTTCTTCTGGACTCAAATCCTTAACGGTTGACTTGGATAAAAGTGCAACCAATTCTCTACTTTCGGTAAGCTCTTTTTTTAATCTTTTACTATTTCTAAGAATCAGTTTACTTACATTTTTGGACATTCCATCATAGAATTGAACGGCCAAATTTTTGTTGCTCAGATAGGCGATTTTATCTTTGTTTTTTTCAAAAAAATCCGTTACAAATTCAAGCTCATTTTCAATCACTTTTTTTGACTTCCCCAAGTCCTTTCCCAGACCAAAAATATAGTCCGTTTCGGTGTAGTCCAATGTCTTGTCTTCCCAGATGGTCAAGCAAGCCATATCCAAAAAATAATCCCGTTCATTTTTGGTAAATTTTTGGGTCAATAAATCGGAATAATTGCCATCAAATTTTGATTCATCTAAATCAACATAAGTTAAGGATGATCCCAATAATTGAATCAGTTTTGCGTCCGAATCGTGGGTCTCTTTGGAGTTGAGTGCATGGTACACAATGTTGATGGTTACGTACTCCAAAAGTTGGGCGTGTCCCATCACATTTTTGTTGCCTCGCAGATATATCATGAAGATGAGAATATCTACATATAGGAGTGAATTGGTCAAACTATTTCCGAGTGCCCTACTAAAAGTATTATCACTTAGATAGATTCGGGAATCGATTAATTTTTCCAGTTGCGACTCTGTTTTGGAACCGGTCAATATCTTGTTCAAAAATGAAACCTTATTTACATTCAACGATTGGTAGTACTCAAAAATCGTGTTCACAAAAGCTTCAAAATCTGTTTTTCCAACCTCAAAAATATAGGTGAAATATAAAGCAGTGAGCAGATTGATCTTGGCAATTTCATCTTCGCTCAAAGTGTGCTCTACGGCAATAAAGGCAGGTATGTTTAAATGTACACCATAGATAAAACCATTTTTTTTGAGTTCCCTGTACAAGCTATTAAAGTCTTCATAAGGTAAAGACTCTTGATCTACAAGGTGACCAAACTTGTTGATCCATCCAGAGGAAGAAGGGTTCATGTAAAAGAATTAACGTGCCAAAGTAAAACAATTTCTATGACTTTGTTTTACCCAAAGTAAATCACTTCGATAAAATACTGTTAAGACAATTTTAACATTTAAAAACCAAACCCTCTCCCAAAAGGTTCCGTAGGTAGGGGTGAACGAAACTTTAAAAACAAGTAACATGAGAAAAACAACGAAATATCTATTAGGCTTGGGCGCCTTGGCAGTTGCAGCTACCGTTTTGGTGGCGGCAGACCATATTGATGCGCCTTCATCGGCTGGAACCACTGCGGACATTGCCGATTTTTATGCTTTTGAACCCAATGAAGGTTCGGACAACACTGTTTTTGTGGTAGACCTACAATCCAATGTACTGCCAGACCTGGCTTATGGAACCTTTGACGAGGATGTACTTACCGAAATCAATATTGATTTGGATGGTGATTTGGTAGAAGACCAAGTGATTCAAGCTATCGCAAGAGATGGTAGAATGTACTTTTTTGGACCAATCGCTCCTTCACAAACAGGATTGAGCAGTGAAGTAAACACTGATGCTGCTTTGGGCGATGTGGAAATTTCAGGTGCTACGGCCATTGTGGAAACCACTTCGGATGGTGTATCCTTATTTGCTGGAGCAAGACAAGATCCATTCTTTTTTGACTTTTTCCAGTTCAACGCGGTGATTTCTCCAGAAACGGATTCCGCTCCAGTTGGATTTTTACCTCCAGAAGAAGCCGCTGACACTTTTGATGGTGCCAACACACTATCAATAGTAGTGGAAATTCCAAATAGTATGTTGGGCGTTCCAACAGCTACAAACGCCCTAGGACTATCAGTCTATAAAACGTGGGTGACTACAAACAGAAAACAATAAGAACATTTAAATCGATATTATGAAACTAAGACAATCAATATATATAACAGCTCTTGCGTTGAGCTTCGGACTGGTAGTGAGCTGTAGCAACGATGACAACGGAACCGTGATGGACGATGACATGATGATGGACGATGACATGATGATGGACGATGATGATATGATGGGCGTTGATTTTACAGGAACATTTGCACAGGTAGATCACTTGGGTCGCCCAGGTATCAATACCACTTTGAGTTTTGATATGGAAGGTGAAGCAAGTGTTAAAGATGCACATAATACCACAATTCCTTCGGAAATGAGTGCAGCGTTCCAAGCGGGATTCCAAGCTAGATTGGAGCAATACCACGATGTGTATGCCCTTAAACTGGGATTGGACCCTGCAGATGTGAATTATGAGAACAATATTCTGGGATTGGATGCTGCAACACTGACTACGGTTTTGGCGGCTGATGTTCTGGACGTAGCTCCGGATCTACCAACTACTTACTTTAATCCAGGAACAGACCTTGATAACGATGGTAATGTATTGGTGCCCGATGGAGATGAGGTAGCCCTAACAGGAAGACATCCGAACGATGATATTATCGACGTATCTCTGATCTTATTCTTTGGAGGTATGGAAGGAGACCGTTTTAGCGGTCAAGATCTAGATGATGATGGTATGGCCGATTTGCCAAGACTAACATCTGACGGTGTTGGGCTAACGGCAGATATTTCAACCACGTTCCCATATTTGGGAGCTCCTGAGTAATTGCTATGAAAAGGATGGGGCTGTTTGAAAAGTATTGAAATGCGTCATTCTGAACCTGCCTGTCGGCAGACAGGTTTATTTCAGAATCTCATCAACATAATAAACAAATTGTTTTGAGAACCTGAACCATGTTCAGGTTGACGAAAATCGACATTTTAGACAGCCCCTTATTTAATTAAAAACAACAACAAGATGAAAACTACAATACAATATATATTTCTACCACTGGCCCTATTGTTTTTGGCATCGTGTCAGCAAGAAGAAACAGCATTTAAAACAGACAGAAACGATTACGACCAATTTTTGGCAGCGGAACCTGTAAAAGCAACATCCAAATATTTCAAACTTTGGGATAACAAAATAAAATCCGATAGCATGCAGTTGCTTAGTTTGGGCAACGTAGCTGGAGAATATAGCCGTTTTTTTAAAGGAACGGGTGATATAAAATATCTAAAAGATGCCGAGCAATCCCTTAAAAAAGCAGTGGAGATTGCCGCTGTGGGCAAATCGGGATACTTAAGGGCCTTGGCCAGAAATTACATTTCCCAACACCGTTTTAAAGAAGCCTTGGTTTTGGCAAAAAAAGCAAAAAAATTGGGAAGTGGCGTCAACGAAACACAAAGCTTGTTTTTTGACTTGCACATGGAGTTGGGCAACTATAACCTGGCAAACCAATATTTGGACAGCATCCAGAACATGTCCGACTTTGGTTATTTGATTCGTGTGGCAAAATGGAACGATCACAAAGGTGATTTGGATACAGCCATTGCGTTTATGGAAAAAGCTACGGCAAAAGCGGAATCATCCAAAAACAGAGACCTGTTGCTTTGGTCCTACACCAATCTTGCTGATTTTTATGGACATGCAGGGCGTATAGAAGACTCCTATAATCTATATCTAAAAGCACTTCAAATAGACCCGCAGAATGCCTACGCGAAAAAAGGAATTGCCTGGATAGTGTATTCTCATGAAAGAAACGGGACTGAAGCCCTTCGGATTTTGGATTCCATCATGAAAAAGAACAAATCACCGGAATACTATCTGTTAAAAGCTGAAGTGGCAGCCTTTTTAAAAGATGAAATGTTACGGGTGCAATCTTTGGATGACTATTATAAGGCCATACAAAAAAACAAGGATTACGGTGATATGTACAACGTCTATAATGTTGATTTTCTGTTGAGTATGGATGTGGAACATAAGGCATTAAAACTTGCGCAGGAAGAGGTCAATAATCGCCCCACCCCGGAATCTTATGGATGGTTGGCCTATAGTTTGCTCCATATGGGAGAGAAACAAAAAGCTATGGAGGTGATTGAGGAGCATGTGGTCGGTGCTACGTTTGAACCTGCAATTCTGCACCAAGCAGCAGAAATCTATAAAGCAAACGGGAAAACCAATAAGGTGAGTGAGCTAAAACAAGAATTAATGGGGGCAACCTATGAGCTCGGCCCTGTAAAAGAGGCACAAATAGCCAGTCTTTAATTTCCCCCTCAAAGAACCTGGGTTGGAGATCTAAATGGTCTCAGCTTGGTTGTTGTTTTTAGGTGCGCCATGGTGTAAAGCCATGGCGTTTTTTTTATTCGTCGGAGATAACTTCTTCCGTATCTGTTTTTTTCTCTTTTAAAATTTCAATTCCTTTTTGAATCACCAAATTCGTGGGTATGGTTATTTGCTTACCATCATCTGTCCGCATAAAAAGATAAAAACCGCTGATGTCCTCAACCTTGCCTGTCCAGTCAAAGTCTTTGTCCATTACTCGTATTCTATCGCCCAATCGCAGCGGATGATTGAAAAATAAAATTACGCTGGCCGTTAAATTTGATAAAATGGACCATTGCGCTACAAACCCGATACCCAAAATGGCTAAAATTGAGGATAAGAATACCGAAAAATCATTCAAATCAACACCCCATATCAACGATAAACCAATAAATGCGACCAAGTAAAACAACAAGTTGCTCAGGTAAAAAATAATTTTCCTGCTATTCATGTCAATGGAACTTGTTCTGCCAAAGCGCCTAATACCTCTTTTACTTAAAGAATTGAGGGCAATGATAACCGCTAAAAGGATAATTGTGAATAATATCTCGGATTTAAAACTCATAATGTCAAACATAATGGTTCTTAGTAAATTTGGTTTAACTTATACTTCTAAACTACGAATAAACCCTTTCATATTTTAAGGCATGCAAACAGATTTTGAAGAAAATTCATGGGTGATCAATTACTCGCCGGACAATTACTATAATCGAAAATTTTCTTTGCAGGAAGATGTACAACTTTCCAAAGGGGATAAATCCATTACTTGGATAAACACCTATGGACTGAACTATATGGATGAGTTTAGACAAATGGTAGATGGTAATGGTCTGGATGATTTTTTACTACGATTGTTGTTGAATCAAAAATTGGGAAATAAGGTAATAGTGCTGGAAGATCAGCTATTTATAGCGGCCCGAATTCTAAAAACAGAAGGCTATGGCATGGAATCTGAACAGATGTATTTTGTGGTTTCCAAAGATTTTAATTGGTGCATCCAAGAAAAACGGGGCGACCATTTTGACTGGATTCGGCAACGTATATTCGAAAACAAGGGCATCATCAGAAAAAAAAAGGCGGATTACCTTCTCTTCTTTATTTTGGAAACCCTGATTACCAATTACAAGGAAAAATATGAAGAAAGCGTGTTGATGGAAAATGCATTGGATGCCATTGTTAAACGAGAGCCAACTCCGGAGTTTATGTTTGAGGTGGAGCAGAAAAAGGCGCTTATTCAGGATTTTAAGAAAGCATCACATGGGCTTAGGGATATCATCATAAAATTGGAAAGGGTAGAGGTAAAGGGGTTCCAGACCAAATATTTTAGTGAGCTCCGTGAGCAGATAAATGGTTTGATTGCCGACATTGACTCCGATATTATGGAGCTGGAAAGCCAAATCAACCTATTTTTTAGTGTACAGGGCCATCGGTTGAACGAAGTGATGAAAACCCTGACCATTTTCTCGGTCGTTTTTATCCCGCTCACTTTTTTGGCAGGGATATACGGAATGAACTTTGAGAACATGCCAGAACTAAGATCACCTTACGGATATTTTATATTGTTAGGGGTAATGTTGGTGGTCACCTTGATTTCCATCATAATTTTCAAGCGAAAAAAATGGTTTTAAGGTCTAATCCTCTTCATAAACAGACTGGATAGGGTATTGCCCATTTTTATCCAATGATAAACATCATATTCTTGCCAATTGTCGTTAGGTAGATTTGTCTCATCATTTTAAAACAACACACGATGAGAAGAAAAATACTAATAGCAGTAATGACTTTAATAGGGTTGAGCAACTTGGCAATTGCACAGAACGCCCCCGCAGATAATGGAAGCAAGTGGCAATTTAGATTGAGAGGAATTGTGGTTTCTCCTGACGAAAGCGCCGATATCGAAGCCATTGGCGGAGACGTTGATATTTCCACTTCCGTTGTTCCCGAGTTCGACATTACTTACTTTTTTGATGATAATTGGTCTTTGGAACTAATCTTGGCAACCACTAAACACGATGTTGAGGCTGTGGGCACTGCTGCAGGTAATATTGATTTGGGAAGTGTGTGGTTATTACCGCCAACGCTTACAGCACAGTACCATTTTACAGGAGGTGATTTTGTTCCTTATTTGGGCGCTGGTCCCAATTTAACCCTATTTTACGGTGTTGATGAAGGACCAACCGCCGATGATGTTGAGTACGATACTGCTGTTGGCTTTGCATTACAAGGAGGGTTCGATTTTAAGCTAAATGATAAATGGTTCTTGAACTTTGATGTCAAAAAATTATTCCTGAACACTACTGCCACTGTTGATGCGACCACTGCTTTAGGAGCTACTGTGGATGCTGATGTGGACATTAACCCTTGGATATTCGGGATTGGTGTAGGTATCAAACTTTAATATTCGATTGTTTTTTTAGGTTATTTAAGTTTTCAAGGCAGTTTGGTTTATCCGACTGCCTTTTTTCTGCCCAAAGTTAGGAACCAACCGCACCTAAGGTGTACAATTGATCCAAGGTTGGGGTTTCGCTACCACCTTCGGGTTCCAACGTAATACCGAAAGCTTCAGATTCGTTTGCGTTTTCCAAGGTAAAGAGCTTGGTGTCCTGCGATGCAAAATCATCCAACAATCCGATACTGGTAGGGGTGAGCGGATTCAATTTTAGGGACCAAACCTGATAGGTGAACCCATCCGGAGGTTCAGGAAGACCCTGCGCATCGATGATCACTTTGTTTTCTTTCTTGTTCCAATAGGCTTTGGCATATGACTCGGGCGATACTGTTTGTCCGCCAAGGGCTACTACGGCCACATTTCTATCGCGAATCTCTTGCAATAAGGTTTCCTTGGAAGTGATTTCTTCTTGGGTATCGGATAGGATATTTTCCAAGCTTTGCTTTTCTTGATTGGTAAGCTCTATCTCGGACTTGAGTTTGGAGTTTTCAGTATACATCCAGAACAAACCTATGGCCAATAAAACGGAGGCAGCCCAGCCTAAATAACTGCCCCAAGGAGTTCCCTTGCTCGAAGCTTGGGGGGTGAATGGAATAACATCGTCTATTTCGGCTTTTACCTTTGCAAAACCATTTTCTGGCATTTTAGGTGAAGCAGCTTTTGTAAGCTCAAGAATGGCTTTCTCAATTTCCTCTATCTCCTTCCTGATTTCAGGATACTGAATGGCATAGTGCTGTACCTCAAGATTTTCTTCAGGGGACAGTTCTCCAGCAACGTAGAGTTCCAATTTTCCAGACGCTATGTATTCTTTCACATCCATGCTCATGCCATATTTTTTCTAATATTCGAAATACAGCTTCTAATCCTTGTTTTTATTGTGCCAACAGGCGTGTTGAGCTCCTTGGCAGCCTCCTTTTGGGTATATCCTTTAAAGTAAAGCATATCTATTAATAAAATGCACTTTTCCTTAAGGCCTTTTAATAAGGACTGAAGACCAATGGTGTCCATTTTACTGTTTAGATCTTCACCGTTTTCAAAAATACCTACGAGAGAATCCACCGGAAGGTTCTTTTTTTGGTTTTTATGGGTTTTAGAACGCACTTCATCGATAGCAGCGTTCCTGGCAATATTCAATATCCAGGTAAAAAAACGTCCCTTGGAGGCATCATATTGGTTTGATTTCTCCCAAATCTTCACAAATACATCTTGGCAAATCTCTTGCGAACGTTCTGCATCTTTGACAATTACATTGATTGCCCCACAAATATTTTCCGCATACATATTGTACAAGGTCTCAAAAGCGACCGTATCCTTTTTCTGAAATTGTTGTATGAGGTTGTCCAGATCCATTGAAGTTGGCTAAATATATAAAAAAAGAGCTGCTCTTAACAGCCCTCTTCATAAATCTTTGTTGAAAAGCTATTGCTTATTTCTGCTCCAATAAAACAGAACCTTCGATAGCAACATCCTCCCAAGTTTTGCTGACACCATCGGAACCAGTGTGTAATATTTTGCAAGCTTCGTTCAAAGAAGCCAAGGCATCCAAAGCATTCCATTGCTTCAAGTCCATAACCCCCGAGAAATTTACATGGTTGTCATCCGTGATTTCATATTCCATGGGCAGTTCTGTGGATACACCGTTCATACTAAGTATAACCGTACAACTTTTATCATCCTTAAAAGCAAACCTACCTGTAATGGATTGGGTCTCTGCCATTTTCTCAAAAAAGAATTCAATGATTTTTGGATCTCTTGTCTTTGTTGGGTCATTGGTAAAAAGGCTGCTTATCGGAATATTGAACTCTAGCCCGTTCAATGTTTCCACCGGAGTTTCTCCAGCGTTGTATGTCAATTCGACTTCTTGAAAGGTTCCGCCAACGGGAACTTTGTCTGTTGTTTTGTAAGCGGTAAATCGCACATCGGTAGAATCCTCTACAATACTATAAGTTGCAACGGCTTCTTCTGTTTTTTCTTCTTTTTTGGTTTGTTTACAGCCGAAAGCGGCTACCAGCAATAGTCCCAATGCGGCAATTTGAATTTTTTTCATGTCTGTTTTTTTGAAATTAGGTTCAAGTTAAGCAATATTTAAAGGGGTGTCAACAAAAAAAAGCCGCCCAAAAGGACAGCTTTTCACTATGGTTGTTTTTTAAATACTATTGAATTATTCCGGTACATGCTATTCTAGCACCAGCGGCTCCCGAAGGTTGCGATGTAAAATCGTCCACCCCTTGGTGCACTATTACCGCTTTGCCCAAAATATTCTTGTTTTCATCATCACAGCCAATGCACCATTCGTCCGTAGTAAATTCCACGGTAGCGTTCCCATCGGCATCGGCCATAAAATTACCAATGTCACCTTTGTGGTAGCCATCCTCAGAGCCCCATTTTCCATGTTGCTCGTAGGTTGGGTTCCAATGTCCTCCGGTCGATTTTCCATCGGCCGAGGAACAATCGGCTTTTTCGTGCAGGTGGATAGCATGTTCACCTTCGTCGAGCCCTAAAAAGGTAGCTCTCATGATTACTTCTCCTTCATTTTGGGTAAAAACAACTTCACCGCTTACATTACTATCGCTTTTGGGTTCCATTGTAAACGTAATGACTTCAGGGTCAATTTGCTCTGCAACTTGTTCAACAGTCTCCTCAACTTCTTCCGTTGTCTCTTCTGCTTCTTTTTTTGCTTGTTTACAGCTAAACGCTGTTATAAATACTAGCGCCAAGGCTGTTATTTGTACTTTTTTCATTAAAAATGATTGTTTTTTAGATTAGTTAAAAAGGTAGGCATTATTTCTGCCGCTGTCAAGCTTTTTAGGTAATTCTATGGTTTCTTCTTTTTGAACAGCCCTCTCAAGTCTGGATTGTAAAAAACTGCGAACTGCAAGCGGTCGTAAACGGCATTGCTAAATTGGTTTCTCAAGTAACCCAATTGCACATTGCTGTTTTCAGTTATGTTTACACCGATTGCGCCATACAACCTGTTTTGGTCGAATAGATTATCCTGTAGGTTGATGAACAATTCATCATAAAAATTAAGGAAAAAGGTGTTGGTGAGGGGCAATGTCATCTGAATGCGATAACGAGCCCTATGTTGGGTATCCGTAACATCTCCAAAGTCAAAAAAACGCTGCTCCAAACGATAGCGATGTTCAAATAGGAATTCCCAAACCTTGTCCCTTAAAATAAATTGTTCAAAAATCCGATGCTCCCTGCTGTCCACTTGATCCATGATATCCTCAAAAGAGGTGTCCGTTTGGATATAGGCATAGCCTGCTGTGGCAATTGCATTGGGGTTAATGTGATAATTGAGACCTGTTCGCAACAACATTTGGTTAAAGTTACTCGTTGGCTCATAGTAACGGAATTGGGCCTCGGTATGTAAACTAAAGCGTTCTGAAATCTTGTTCATTCCAAAATACATGTACCAAGCGCCCAACTCATCCTCGCCAGGTTGTTGTGCATTTATGGTCGATAATCCAAATAAGATAAATAGGGGTGCTAATTTTTTGATCATTTACTATCTTCTTTTAAAGGGGTGCTTTCTTCTTTTTTAAGATACTCGTCTAAAAACTCTAAAATTTTACTGTAAGCGGTTATTTGATTTTCTTTTTTTACAAACCCATGGCCTTCATCTTCAAAAAGCACATATTCTACGGGAACACCATTTTTTCGCACGCCTGCTACGATTTCATCCGATTCAGCCTGCAATACCCTAGGGTCTTGCGAACCCTGAAGTACAATCAACGGCTTGGTGACCTTATCGGTATGGAATAGCGGTGATATTTGCTTTAAACGAACCGAATCTGCACTGTACGGGTCCCCTAGTTCCTTGTAGAGGGCATCTTTAAAGGATTCCCACCATGGAGGGATACTTTTTAGCGTTCTCATCCAATTGGTCACTCCGAACAAGTTTACGCCCACATCAAACTCATCGGGAGTGTAGGTGAGGGCGGCCATGGTCATGTAACCACCGTAAGAACCACCGATGATCCCTATTTTTTCACCATCGATTTCGGCTTGTTGGGCCAACCAGTTTTTACCTTCCACGCAATCCTTTAGATCTTTGTCACCATGGTTCAAATCGTCCATTTGGTAAAAGGTTTTTCCATAACCACTGCTTCCTCGGTTGTTTACCGCTAAGATTGCATAGCCATGGTTTACCAGATATTGGATGAACGAGCTAAAGTTTTGACGAGACTGTCCCCCAGGCCCTCCGTGGACCCAAACCAATGCTGGTACCGGATTTTCTGCACTTGCTTGGTGGGGCGTGTAATAAATGGCCGGGATTTCCAGCCCATCAAAAGATTTGTACCGTACCACTTCTGCTTTTACCAGGTCCTGTGCCTGAACTTCGGGGTTTAGCACATCGGTAAGCTTTTTTTGCTCCTTGGTCTCAAGATTGTAAACGTAAAGGTTGGATGGGGTGTGCGACCCTCCTGCATAAAAACGCATCATCGTTTCGTCATCGGAAAAACTAACACTTGTAAGCTCCATGTTTTCAACAGTGGGCAAGTCTATATTCTCGCCTGTGGCTACCTCCTTCACTTCGATGGTGTTTTTAGCATCTTCGTTAATATAAGTGACTTGGTAGGTTCCATTTTGGGTAAAATAGCTTCCAGAAATATCCCAATCTCGCTGCATAGCTTTTTCATACGAGGCATCGGCCAAGTTGTACTTCATCAAATATGAAAATTCGCTGCCATCATCGGTGGTGTAATAAAGTGCCGAACCATCAGGAGCAAAATCTTGTGGATAGTTGCCACTTTGGGTTTTGTTGATTTGCATCAACTCATTCGATTCCAGGTTGTACAAGTATAAATCACTATCATTGGTGTTGATGGATTTGCTCAATGCAACATATTTTTCATCGGGAGAGACAACCCCAACATCATATCCATCATTATTTTGATAGATCAATTTAGAAGTCAAACTTTCCAAATCCATTTTATACAAATCCACAAACCGATTGTCTCTTTTATTGGAACCGTAGAAAAATGCGGTTTTGTCTTCGGACCATTGGTAAAATAGGGAACGAGCACCTTCTTCTGGGGTTAGATCTTTGTGACTACCGTCCGTATCCCGTACAAAAATGTGATAGATTTCGTCCCCATTGTTATCCATTCGGAACAACATTCTTGCATCTTTGGGAAAATAGGAAATGGCAAAAACGGACGAACTGTCCGATTGGGTTACAGGCATCATATCACCGCCCGATGTAGGAACGGTGTACATATTGTAAATACCCGAACGGTTGCTCGACACCAATAATTTGGACTTGTCCGGGGAAAAACTTCCTCCAGCAACGGACTCGTTGTCCATCATTTGGCCAATGGTATAGGTTTTCATCGTATCGGCGATGGACGGTTCTTTTTTTTGTTCTTTGCAGGCCCAGATGCTTAGAATCAAGGCGATTGCCAGTATTTTTTTCATTTTTTGTTATTTAGGTTAAAGCTCTCGGTCTCCTTAAAATGAGAGAGGTCCAATGATTCAATGGAAGTTTGGTACGATTTCCATGCATCCTTAAAGAAAGTATTGGTTTTGTCCAATGCCCCCTTTAGCTCTTCTTCGGCGAACTGAATCATTCTTCTTTCGGTTGCCGTAATCCCTGATTTTCTTGTCCTTACATAATAGGATGCATCACCCAATCTAGACATTACATTGGGTTCGGGATTTCTAACAATACCCTGGCGTTTGTCGTCCTTGCCCAAATATAGGGCTACAACAGAATCAATCTGTTTTACGATTTCTTCTGAAGCCTTTATTTGTTCCTCGAACTTATCCTTGTCCAATTCTTTGAGCTCTTTTTTGAACTTGTTTGCCAAATCCTTGCTTTCCACTAATTGTTTTACGGCATCGGCTGCGGTTTGGGTATATCCTTCCAGTTTTTTACTGGTTTCGTACACCTCATTGATCGAGGCTAGGTTTACATCCAACCTAGGGTCGGTTTTTACGGTTATGGAGGTTGAATCGGTTGCTTCCCCATACACTATCTTTACTTTGTAAGTACCTGGTTTTACATCAACTCCACCACGTTCTCTGGTTCTTTTACTAATGTTTCTTGATGGTCTGTCCGGCCCTTTTTCATCCAAGTTCCAATAAATTCTGTGGAAACCTGCTTTTTCAGGGGTTTTGTATTTCAAAGTTCTGATGAGTCTGTCACCATCATAAAATTCAAAGAAGATGGAATCTTTGGTTTTTTCCACGGACTTTTCTTCGTCAGCTTCTTTTTCCTCGTTATTTTCATCTTTCTTCTCTTCTTTGGGCATTTTGTTTCCTTCTTTGAGGTAGTAGGTGATCATAGCTCCGGATTCACGGTTGTCACCGTTATAAACTGCATCACCCCCAAACCTTCCTCCCGAGGGTTGCTGATAGGCCGCTAAATAGGCATTTGGACTATTGAACAAACTAATTTCTTTTTGTAAAATAGATGTGTTGCCCGCCAATTTTCTCAATGGTCGGATATCATCCAGTACCCAAGCGGCCCTTCCAAAGGTACCTATTACTAAATCATGCTCTCTTGGGTGAATCGCCAAATCCTTGGTGGAAACTGTTGGGAATCCTTTGTTCCATTTCTTCCAGTTGCTGCCCGCGTCCAAAGAAACATAAAGGCCATCATCAGTACCCAAGAACATAAGGTTTGGGTTTTCTGGATCTTCAATTATGGACAGTGTATAGCTTTCCACATCGTTTTCATCTACAATACGAGTCCAAGTTTTGCCATAATCCTTAGTTCGGTAGGCATATGGGGTATAGTTGAACCTTCTGTAATCATTGGCGACCAAAAGTGCTTCACCCTTGTTTCTGTTTGAGGCTTTAATTTGTGGAATCCAGCTTCCCGTGGGCAAACCTTTGATGTTTTTGGTCACATCTACCCAAGTTTCACCGCCATTTAGAGTGTAATGCACACGCCCGTCGTCTGTTCCGACCCAAAGCATATCTTGCTCCACAGGTGAGGGTTCAATTACAATAATGGTACAATGATTTTCCGCTCCTGTGGCATCCATGGTCAATCCACCACTTTCGCTTTGTTTTTGTTTTTCCTTGTCATTTGTGGTTAAGTCGGGGGAAATTACTTCCCAAGTCAATCCTTTATCCGTGGATTTGTGTACAAACTGACTTCCAAAATACACGGTGCTATTATCAAAAGGATCTTGGCCAATGGCGGCATTCCAGTTAAACCGGAGCATGGTATCCGCATCGGGTGGGGTAGGGCGTACAATGTAGTTGTCCCCGGTTTTCCAGTCGTAACGGCTTACATATCCTTGTTGGCTCATGGCATAACCAAACTGACTGTCGTCTTTGTCCGGCACCACGTCGAATCCATCGCCAAAGGCGATTTCTTGCCAATAACTGTTTCGGATACCTTGGGTTTTCCAAACGTAGGCAGGTCCTCTCCACGAACCGTTGTCCTGCATTCCGCCGTACACATTATAAGGATATTCATTATCCGTACTGATGTGGTAGAATTGCGCTACGGGTAAATTGCCTATAAAGCGCCATGTTTTACCTCCGTTTTTGGTGATATTAAGTCCACCATCGTTGCCATCCAGCATAAACTGCCCGTTTTCTGGGTGAATCCACCAGGCATGATGATCCGGGTGAATCCCATTGTCCACGCCGTAGGCAGGCATCAACTGGGTGAAATTTTTACCTCCATCCTCAGAAACGTTGACGTATGTGAATACAGAGTAAACCCGGTTTTCATTTTGTGGATCAACATATATTTCCGAATAATAAAACGGGCGATTGCCGATATCACTTTTGTCATTGATTTTCTTCCATTTGAAACCGCCATCGGTAGATTTGTACAGGGCATTTTTCTTGGCTTCCACCAAGGCATAAATAATATTGGGCTTGTTTCTGGCTATAGCTATACCGATTCTACCCAAATCTCCTTTGGGCAGCCCATCATCGGCAGTTATTTTTTTCCAAGTTTTACCACCATCATACGTAATGTGCAATCCACTGCCTTCACCACCCGAGTTAAAGAACCAAGGTTCTCTTTTGTGCTCCCACATGGCGGCAATCAGTTTGTTTGGGTTTTTTGGGTCCATGACCAAATCCGCAACACCTGTTTTGTTGTTTACGAATAAAACTTTCTCCCAGGTTTCCCCTCCATCTGTGGTTTTAAAGACCCCACGTTCCGGATGCTCGCCCCAGGGTGAGCCAATGGCCCCAACATACACCACATCGGGGTCGGTAGGGTCAATAATCACCCTATGAATATGTCGTGTTTTCTCCAATCCCATGGATTTCCAAGATTTGCCTCCATCCAAGGATTTGTATATCCCATATCCGCCGTTTAAGCTATTTCTTGGGTTTCCTTCTCCTGTTCCCACCCAAATTACGGATGGATTGGATTGTTGAATGGCTACTGCACCTATTGAAGCTGTCACTTCGTTATCAAATATGGGCTCCCATTTAATACCTCCTGAGGTAGATTTCCATAAACCACCTGAAGCAGTTCCCACGAACATAATATCCGGATTGGAATGGACCACATCAATGGAAGTGACACGTCCGCTCATTCCGGCCGGTCCAATATTTCTTGGTTTCATATCCTGAACCAAATCCATATTGAATTCTTGTGCCGTAATGCTTGCTGTAATGAGAAATACAACAAAGAGTAATGATTTTTTCATGAGTTGGTTTTTTGTTAGTTTAGTCAGTCTTTCGAATTAAGGCCATAGATCTTGAAACGTATGGCCTGTTTTTGGCCGCCTAAAGATACCAAAATCCATAGCTTCCATTCTTAAAGGGATGTTAATGGGAAAATCTCTTTTGAAACTAATTATGGGAATTAAGGGACGGAAGGCTTTTCCTGTTGTCCCCTTGTTTAAGGTGTTTTTATTTCAATTGAATCCACCACTTTGTTATTGTGCATCAAACAATGCACTTCAAAAGTCATTGAAACTGATAGCTTTCACCAAGTTGTTTTATAGTTTATTCTATGACCGCATTCTTCAAAAGGCTTTGTAGTTGTTTTTCTGTAAAGACCTGAGACCCCTTGACAACCGTATAAATTTTTCGGGTATTCCCGATGTTTTCCAAAGGGTTAGCCTTCAAAATGACCAAATCAGAAACTTTTCCTTTGGAAACGGCCCCGTAATCATTGGTTTGGTTTAAAAACTTAGCTCCGTTCACCGTTGAGGTGCGAAGGGCATCCAGTGGAGATATTCCATTTTCCACCATAGCAGCTAATTCCTTGTGCAGGGATATTCCTGGGTAAGTGTAAGAGTTGAAGGCTCCGCTGTCCGATCCTGCTAAGAGAAGAACGCCTGCATCATTAAGAGATTTGACCAATTTTCCGAAAAAAGCATTCATTTGCTTTCGGTTTTCCCTTGCCTTCTCCGATGAGTTTAAAGCCGACCGAATTCTACCTTGATAGGTTTGGACGATTCCTTCGCCCATATATTTTAGATAGGTGTCGCTGGTGTGGTCCACTTCATCTAAATAACTTAAAGTGTTTCCAATATGAAGTGTGGGGACTACAAAAACATCGTTCTCTTTTAACTTGTTAAAGGTATTTTGGGCCGTGCTGTCCGTGTAGGCATCTAGAAGTGCGGGCATAGCATCCCAAAAACCCATTTCACCATTGTTTATGTTCTCGGTCACTTCAACTTCATTACTGGCACTGCCCTTCATAATGTAATAGAGATGTTCAATACCATCCATTCCAGCATTAATGGTCTCATCCAAAGTGACGGTAAAGGGCATGTGCCCCGATACAGTGAACCCTCTCTTTTTGGCTTCTTTGATGGTTTTGATGTAATTGTCAGGCGAAATTCTACTATCATAAATCTTAACAAAATCCACTTGCAAGGCTTCCAGGGAATCCAAGGCTTTTGCAATATCTTCTTCCGTTTCAACCTCCAAGGAGCCCGCCCAAGTGGCTTTTGGACCATCTATTTTGGGACCAGCGGTAAAAATTGTAGGGCCAACGAGGTCTTCCGATTCAATTTGACTTTTCCATTTCATCACAGATTGGGTGAGGTCGCCACCTGCATCGCGCACTGTGGTAATGCCATTGGCAATAAATAGTTTCAAAAAGTTGTTGTTGTTGGCAACCAAGCTATCACCACCCCGCAAATGGATATGGTTGTCCCAAAATCCGGGCAACACATATTTCCCTGAGGCATCAATGGAGGAATTGGCCTTAAACTGGCCTAAACCTGCTGCTTCGACTGCTTCAATTCTTCCATTGGAAATAAAAATGTCTTGGTTTTCAACTTTTCCGGTCTCCAGATGGATAACTTGTGCATTGGTAATTGCCAAATCAAAGTTGTTGGTAATTTCCTTTTTGCAACTGAAAATAATCAGCAGTAGTGATAAAAAGAGTAATCGAGTCATTTAAGGTTGATTTCTGAATCCTTAAAGATACCTGAATTTTTATTTTACCAGCTTTTGGGTTATTCCACTTTTTTTAGTGATTTTTATCCAAATCCAAGTTTTGAAGGAAACCAAACCAAGTTGGCTCTATCTATTATTATTGATTCTTTCGGGAGAAGCCATTTTTATTCTGCCTTTTGTTTTACCACGTGTTTTTAGGCCCACTGTTTTGGATGTTCTGGAGTTGGACAATGTTCAACTAGGCCTATGTTTTTCAGTATATGGACTGGTTGCAATGGTTTCCTATGTTTTCGGCGGACCTTTGGCCGATAAATATCAGCCTCGGAAATTAATTGCCATTGCCTTGTGGATGACCGCTTTGGGTGGGTTTTTGTTTGCACAATACCCCCGTTTTGAGGTACTTCAAGTATTGTATGGATGGTGGGGCTTTACCACTATTTTTCTTTTTTGGGCACCTATGATCAAGGCCACACGAATTTGGGGGGGTACCGATTCTCAAGGAAAGGCTTTTGGATTTTTGGATGGTGGTCGTGGTTTAACAGGGGCATTGTTCAGTTTGTTGGGCGTAGCGGTATTTTCATTTTTCTTATTGGAGTCTCCCGAGTTGGCCAATCTTCAAGACCGAAAATCGGCATTTACCTATGTTCTTTATTTTGCTTCAGTGATTATTATCTTGATTGGGATTTTGGTTTGGTTTTTCATGAAGACCGAGGAAGACGATGCAAAAGTGATTCTTGAACGTATTTCTTGGCAGGATATTAAAAAGGTACTAAAATTACCTTCGGTTTGGCTATTGATGGTCATCATACTTTGCGGATACGTGGGCTACAAGATTACGGATATCATCTCGCAATATGCCGAAGAAGTCATGCTGTACAATCAAGTGGAATCGGCAACGGTTGGAACGCTCTTGCAATTTCTCCGTCCAGCAACAGGTATTCTTTTTGGTTTGATAGCCGATAAGCTCAAAATTACATGGCTTTTGGTGGTAAGCTTTGTTTTGACATTGATTGGCGGATTGTTGTTCGCTAGTGGGGTAATAGCACCAACGACCACACTCTTGTTCTTTATGTCGGTGGTGGTAATTGCAGCAGGGGTGTATGCTACAAGGGCACTATATTTTGGCGTAATGCAAGTTGGTAGAATTCCATTGGCTTTAACGGGAACAGCAGTTGGGCTCATTTCATTGATTGGTTATACCCCCGATGTTTTTGCAGGTCCGGCATACGGAATGCTTTTGGATGCGCACCCCGGTGAAGAGATTGGACATCAAAATGTGTTCTGGATGTTGAGTGCGTTTGCACTTCTGGGCTGTATCGCGGCATTGGTCTACCACAAAAAATATGGCAAGGAGCCTATTTGAGGCTTTTCTCCGCTCCACCCGTGTAGGTACCTTTGTTGAAAACCCGTTAAGTTCCTATGAATTTGTTTATTTTTACAATTTGAGACAATAGAAACCTATTTTCAGCAAAATAGTAATTATATTGCCACCTAATTGGTTATTTGCCAATAAATAAAACTAAACGATAAGACTTTACAACTATTATTAATGCACATGAAGAATTACATTTTAGGGGCGTTATGCCTACTTTTTGTTCTTGTTGGGTGTGAGAAAAAACGCAAAGGTTCCCCGAAACTCTTGGTTTTTTCAAAAACAATGGGTTTTAAACATGCATCCATCCCATCAGGAATCGCGGCACTTGAAAAATTGGGCCAAGAAAATGATTTTGTTATCGACACCACTACCAATGGTGAACTATTTACCGACGAAAATTTAGCGCAGTATTCGGCAGTTGTCTTTTTAAGCACTACGGGAAACGTACTCAACGCTCGCGAAGAAGCAGCTTTTGAACGCTATATCCAAGCCGGTGGAGGCTATGTGGGTATTCACGCAGCAGCCGATACCGAATACGATTGGGGGTGGTACAACAAACTGGTCGGAGCTCAATTCTTGAGTCACCCTGCAGGTACGCCAGAAGCGGATTTTATTATAAAAGATAAAAATCATCCAGCTACCGAGTTTTTCACTGATTCCATTTGGCACCGTACCGATGAATTGTACAATTACAAGAATATTTATGATGGTATCAATGTCTTGATGACCGTGGACGAGTCGACCTACGAAGGTGGAGAAAATGGAGACTATCACCCAATGGCCTGGTACCATGAGTTCGATGGTGGTCGTGCGTTTTACACCGCAGCAGGGCATACGGATGAAAGCTTTTCAGAAGAGCTGTTCCTAAAACATGTACTTGGTGGCATCAATTATGCCATTGGTAAAAATTTGGAATTGGATTATGCCAAGTCAACATCGCAAATACCACCTGAAGCGGATCGCTTTAGTAAAGTAGCTTTGTCCACTGGACAATTTTTTGAACCTACGGAAATGACTGTGCTTCCTAACAATGATGTATTAGTGGCTCAACGTAGGGGAGAAATACTGTTGTATTCCGACGAGACCCAAGAGTTGAGCCAAGTTGCCTTTTTGGATGTCTACCATAAAACATTGGAAACACCCGGCGTGAATGCAGAGGAAGGTATAATGGGACTTCAAAAGGATCCCAATTTTGCTGAAAACAACTGGATATATGTTTATTACGCTCCAACGGGCGATGATTGGGTGAACAGACTTTCAAGATTCAAGTATATCGACGGTAATTTCGATATGGATTCAGAGCAAGTCATTCTTGAAGTGGATAGCCAACGAGAGATTTGTTGCCACACCGGAGGCTCTATCGCTTTCGGACCGGATGGAAATCTATATTTATCAACTGGTGATAACTCAACACCTTTCGATGATAGTGAAGCTAAATATGTAAACAGTGGATATGCACCTCTGAACGATATTCCGGGCAAAGAGCAATTTGATGCTAGACGTTCCTCTGCAAACACCAATGATCTTAGAGGTAAAATTCTTCGAATCAAGGTGAACGAAGATGGAAGTTATGATATACCCGAAGGGAACCTTTTCCCGGTAGGTACCGAAAAAACACGACCAGAGATTTATACGATGGGACATCGTAACCCATATCGTATCTCAGTAGATTTAAAACGTGGATACTTGTATTGGGGCGATGTTGGGCCAGATGCCCGAGTGGATAGTTTGGAAACCCGAGGCCCACGAGGTTATGATGAAATGAATCAGGCCCGTGAACCAGGAAATTACGGTTGGCCTATGTTTATCGGTGATAACTTTGCGTATAGCAAATATGATTATGAAACCGGGGAATCCGGAAGGTTTTTCGATCCAGAGAAACCAATCAACGATTCCAAGAACAATACAGGTTTAAAAGAATTGCCACCTGCCCAACCAGCTTACGCATACTATCATTATGGTGAAAGCCAAGATTTCCCTCAAACTGGTTCTGGCGGAAGAAACGCAATGGCAGGACCTACGTATTGGTCGGATTTGTATCCAAACGGAGGAGGTTTACCGTCTTATTACGATGGAAAAGTAATCATCTACGATTGGATGAGAGGCTGGATGATGGCATTGCACCTTTTTGAAGATGGTTCAGTCAATAAAATGGAACCTTTTGCTCCAGACATCGAATTAAGCAATTTAATTGATATGGAAATGAGTCCTGATGGACGCGTTTACCTATTGGAATACGGAAGTGGTTGGTTCTCTGCAAACCCGGACAGTGGTTTGGGCTATATTGAATATAATGGAGGCAACCGAGCTCCGGTAATAGACAGCTTTATTGTGGACAACGATGCTGGATCGCTACCACTTTCTGTAACGGCTACGGTAGAAGCACATGATCGCGAGGGTGATAGTATGAGCTATATTTGGGATTTGGGCGATGGCACTACTCAGGAGACCACGGAACCTACTTTAACCTACACTTACAAAGATGCGGGTTCTTACAAACTAAATGTAACAGTTAAAGATCCCGCAGGAGAAGAAGTTTCGAGCATTGATCAAACCATAGTTGCGGGTAATGAACGACCTGTAGTGGACATTGAATTGGATCAGGCAAATTCATCATTTTACATACCTGGACAACCCATTAATTATACGGTTTCTGTTTCGGATGCTGATAGCGAAGTTGATGAAGACAATGTTTATGTCTCGGTAGAATATCGTTCTGGCATGGATGAGGTCAATATGAATTTAGGCCATCAGCAGGTATCTGGAGCGGTTATGGGCAAAGCACTGACCCAGAGTTTGGATTGTAAATCTTGCCACAAGGAAAAAGAAGCGTCAATAGGACCAAACTACCTTGAGGTTTCCGAGAAGTACAAGGATGATCGCAGAGCTACCAATTATTTAATGGCCAAAATCATTGGAGGAGGTTCTGGTGTATGGGGCGAGGTGGTAATGCCAGCACACCCAAATGTCTCTCAAATGGAGGCTAGACAAATTACCCAGTATATACAGTCCTTAACAGGCGGAGACAATAAGAAACCATCACTTCCTTTGACCGGTACTGTAAGACCAGAAGCCAAAGAGAATGGAGAAGTATTCTTGTTGACGGCCAGTTATACCGACCAGGGGACAGCGGATGCCTTGCCATTGACGGGGTCTGAAACCGTTGTTTTGGCGAGTAACAGTATGGTTTTCCCTGAGGGTACACCTTCTAAAGGTACACAAGCCATGACCTTTGGTGGAATGCAGTTACAACTATTAAACGCTGCCGATGGGTGGGTGAAGATTGAAAATACCGACCTGACGGGCGTAAGTAGATTAATGGCGATAGTAGCTTGGCAAGAACCACCGAGTATTCCGTATACTATGGAGTTGCGCTCAGGTGCTCCCGATGGTGAAGTTTTGGGTAGGGGACAACTGAATCCAAAAGGTCTAGGTGGTCAAGGAAGCGCTGTTGTAATACCTATTGAAAAAACCGATGGTGTGCAACCCGAGCTTTACCTGACATATAAAGCAGAAGGCGAAGAAATAGGCACGTTTGCTTTGACCCAAGTTCAGTTTAATTAATGAACACCGCTATATAGCAACTATAAAAGAGGTTGTCTAAAAAGTATTGAAACACGTCATTCTGAATTTATTTCAGAATCTCATCATTCTGATAAACAAATCACTATGAGAGCCTGAATCAAGTTCAGGTTGACGAAAATCGACATTTTAGACCGCCTCTTTGTTTTCATAAACGTTTTTCGAACTACATCTTTTTGGTGTCGATGTAGAAGTTTTTGTCAAAAACCACTTCGCTTCCTTTCAGTTTTTCTGTTTTCCATTCGGCACTCGGAAACAGCCATTTTTCTGTACCTCCTATGGATATTTTGATGGGCATATCAAAACCGTCCACAATATCAATGTATCTATGGGTTATTGAACCATTTTCAATTTTATATTCCAAGGTGGGAATCATCGTGGTGCGTAAGTATTGATCAAAAAAAGCGGATAAATCCTTGCCTGATTTTTCACTTAAGTAGTTTTCAATTTGGTTAGTAGTTACCGTTTGATGGTAAAAATCTTTATTGAGTCCTCTTAACATTTGACGCCATTGTTCATCATCATCAACTAATTGGCGGAGTGTGTGCAATATATTAGCGCCTTTGTAGTACATATCTCCAGAGCCCTCTTGGTTTACTCCATAAGGGCCAATGATAGGGCGGTCGTTTTGGATGTTGGCCCGTGTGCCAATGACATATTCCGCTGCGGCTTTTGTTCCAAAGTGATAATCCAAATACAGATTTTCGGAGTAGGCCGTAAACCCTTCGTGCACCCACATATCGGCAATATCTTTATAGGTAATGTTGTTGGCAAACCATTCGTGACCGGCCTCGTGGATAATTATAAAATCAAACTGTAAACCCCAACCGGTCCCTGATAAATCACGGCCCAAATACCCATTTTCATAGTTGTTGCCATAGGTAACCGAACTTTGATGTTCCATACCCAAATAAGGCACTTCCACCAATTTAAAACCATCTTCGTAAAACGGATAGGGGCCAAACCAATGCTCAAAAGCTTGCAACATCATTGGGGTTTGAACGAATTGTTTTTTGGCTTTTTCCAAGTTATTGGGCAACACATAGTAATCAAGTTGCAACGGGCCCTTTTCGCCCTCATACATTTCTCCAAAATGCGTGTAATCGGCAATGTTTACATTGACCCCGTAGTTATTGATGGGGTTCTTCACCACCCAATTATAGGTTTTAAAATCACCCTTGTCGGCAACACTTTCCAATTGTCCGTTGGAGACATCCATTAAATCATTGGGGACGGTAACGCTAATGCGCATACTGTCCACCTCGTCGTACATATGATCTTTGTTGGGCCACCAAACACTAGCACCAAGCCCTTGGCAGGAGGTGGCTACAAATGGATTGCCATTGGCATCCTCTTTCCAAGAAAAACCGCCATCCCATGGTGCTCTGACCGCTTCTCTTGGGTATCCTGAGTATTCAATTTTCAGTTCGTTGAAAGTTCCAGGTACTTGTCTTTTCTTTAGTTTGATGAAATGTGCATTGCCCTCCGAGGTAAAATTTAATTTTTTCCCATCTTGTGTGATGGTTTCAATCTTCATGGGCTCTTGAAGGTCAATTTGAAGTGTTTTATCTTCTTTCAACACCTTATATCTGACTACATTGTATCCTGCGATATACTTTTTTGATGGTTCCACTTTTACGTTGAGGTCGTAATGGTTCAAATCCCACCATTGCCTTTCCGGGGTAATGCTGCCCCTAAGGGTGTCTTGTCTTGTAAAATTTTGAGCAGATGCAATACTCAACCCAAAAAGAAAAGCAACAAAGAAAGTCTGCTTCATAATTAATACTTGGTAAGTAGTTCAAAATCAGTTAAAAATGTTGTGTCCAAGTAACAACCTGTCATTCCGCACCTGATGCGGAATCCATTCTTATACTATGAAATACTCTGGATTCCTGCTTCCCTTCGACTACGCTCAGGGGTCAGCAGGAATGACATTCAAATCCTATCTAAAAACCTTGTTCGGGAAAACCACCGGGCTTTCGTGCCCATCTTTTCCAACAGCTGCCACTCCAAAAAAGAAATTGTCGATAACAATACCTTCTAAGGTATGTTCGCTAACATCCCCTACGTATTTGTAATTGTCCCACGTAGGGGAGGTGGTATCCCTCCAATAAATTTTGTAGCCAATGGCCCCATCCACCTTGCTCCAACGCAGTTTGGCACTAGGTTCCACAATACCGCCAATTTCAACGGTTTCGGGAGCTGGTGGGCCCCAGGCAATGGATGCTAGGTTGATGGCGTTGACAGCAGTAAGTTTTTTGGCATAGTCAAAATTCACGTGTTCCAAAACATCGCCATAGGCAATACCATCCTCTGTTCGAATGTCTTGGTGTTGTTGGGTGTAGTTCTCGTGTGCCTCCATAATTCGGATACCCGCATACCCGGCATCGTTAAAAGGCCTATGGTGTCCGCCACGGCCAAACCTGTCTAACCGATAGATCATCATAGGATTCATTTCGGGCATATAGGTTTTGGTGGTTTTGTACACGTATCGGGCCAATTGACGGGAAATTCCATCCACTTCGCCACCATAAAAACGTCTTGCTCTGCGTTCTTGTTCTGTTTCGGTAGGTGGAACGGGTTCCGAGAATATGCGAAAATCCCTATTGCTTACCACACCGTCAACCCCGGTGATGTTTCCGATCATATCATTGTTGAGGATACCCACAATATCCCAACCTTTTTCCTTGGCGTAGGCAGCTAAACCCTTGCCTCCATAAAGTCCTTGTTCTTCTCCTGAAAGACCCACATAGATAATGCTGCTTTCGAACTTGTATTTGGACAACACTCTGGATGCTTCAATAGTGCCTGCCATACCACTGGCATTGTCGTTTGCTCCCGGAGAATCGGAAGTGTAATTGGTTGGATCGCTCACGCGTGAATCAATATCACCGCTCATAATAATAAAGCGGTTTGGAAACTTGGTTCCTCTTTGTATGGCCACCACATTTACGATTTCCACATCCTTTACAATTCTGGCATTATCGCCCTCCTCAATTAGATTCTTTTGATAGAAGACCTCGAGACAATCGTTGCAATCCGAAGAGATTTGTTCAAATTCCGACTTGATCCATCTTCTGGCCGCTCCAATTCCCCGGGTTTGGGAAACGGTATCGCTTAAAGTGTGCCTTGTCCCAAAGTTGACCAAGGTGGTTACATCATCTTCAATACGATCGGCAGATACGGAATTGATGATGTCGTACAACCTAGTATCGGTTTGTGAATACCCTAAAGTGGTGAAAATCAGTAATAGTGCAAGTAATATATTTCTCATGTTAAAAAGCGTTGGTTTTTTTCTGAAAGTAAACAGCGTGAAAATAGCAAAAAGGCCCCAAAAGCATATAAATTATTCCAGGAAGCCCGTAATTTAATCCCAATTGAAGCCTGGCAATAATAATGGAAACAAGGGCAACAATCACAAAAAGCCCAAAATGTCTGGCATAAAACATATGTTGCATATTGCTATTGTTGGCTTTCTTGTATACCCTCCAGTACATCAAGGCGTAACAAGTGAAAATCAATAGAAAGCCAAGGCTGTAGAGTTGGAAAAGCGATGAAAATTCATCCGCATTAATTTGAAGGGTGCCAGTCCAAGAATTGATCAAGGATTTTATGGGGAAAATATAATAGAGTATCAAAAAAAGCAATATGGCATTAAGAGCAATGATCATATTGTCCATATAGTTGGTTCTTCGGAAGAAATTGTAATGCACCGACCATAATCCCACCAAGGCAAAAAAACTGACACCAAAACTTAAAAACATCATCCAATCCACTTGAAGAATGGAATTCTCCGCCTGTGTGCCCACGGAAACGACCAATAGGGTAGCGGCAAAAGCGAAGACCCCATCGCTAAAGGCTTCGATTCTGCTAATGTTGTGGGGTAGTTTCATATCGGTTATTTAATGAACGTAACTTTGGCAATTTCGCCATTTTCCACTTCATAAATGGCGATGGCCTTAAATTCCTTTCCATTGGCCACTACTTGTTCTTCATCGATAACCTTGTTTCCAATGACGATTCTGTTGTTTATCTCTGCGTGAAGGTCCTCGGTATTTTCAAAAAACAAACGGTATTGTTGCTCAACTTTGGATTTGCCAATTACACTGGCTGTTTTTGGAAATTCAAAAACAGCGATGTTTTGAGCATAGGTGTCCATAAAGGCAGCGATATCCCTTTCGTTGTAAGCTTCCAATTGTTCTTGAACAATACTTTCGGCATCGGTCAGTGGTCCATCTGGAAAAACAAAGGTCATGGACGTAATCAATCCATTTTCCACTTGATAGATGGCAACTTGGTGTCCGTCCCTGCCATCTACTTTGGTGATTTCTTCATCTATGATGGTGTTTCCGAGTATGATACGGTTTACAACCTCCACACTGGAGGATTTCACATTTTCGAAGAAGCGCTCGTAGTTGTCTTTCATTTTGCTGTTTCCCTGATACATTTTTTCGTTTGGAAAACGGCTGACCACAACATCATCTGCAAAGCAGGACACAAATCCATCCAAGTCTCTGCCGTTAAAAGCCTTTACCTGTTTTTGAATGATTTTCGCAGGCGATTCCTCGGCAACAAAGGCCAATCGTTTACGGTTTGGACTAATGGCAATGCGGCTAATGTTGTTGATCTCTTCTTGTGGAAAGTCAATGATGGTTTCCCAATCGGTATCTGAGCCTATGCGCTTTATCAGAAGTTTTTTCCCCGCGCCGGTGATGATGGTGTTTTGGTCCAACCAACAAATATCCTCCTCGTTAAAATAGGTTTCATGGATTCTATTGATTTCATCGGTCAGTGGATTTAAGGACATTATAAACATTTCGCCATTTGACTTACCGATAAAACTGACCAAATCCGTATTGGGTATTTTGTGCAAAGACCTACCTACATTTTGGCGCACTGTTTTCTGGGTTTCTTCTTTCAGATTGATGACTTTGAGATCCATTCGATTTCCCGTTAAAACCGTGGCGACCAAGATATGGTTGTTGAACCAAACATGGTAACCAATTTTTAATTCTGTAATTGGGTTGGATTCACTTGTTTTGATATTATATTCATACAGACGTTGCAGGCCATCAACATCTAATCGAATAGCTGAAAAGGCATTTTTTTCAGGGATACGAAGCGGTGAATATTCACTTCCCGTCTTGGTATAGGTCAACCATTTAGAAGTGCTGCCCTCATTTACATTAAATTGGAGGATATCGGTCTGATCTTCCCTGGTAGATGCGAACAAAACAGTGTTGTCGTCCCAAAAGGATGGTTGGTTGTCGTAACCTGGATTGTTGGAAATGTTTTTGGGGTTGCTCAAGACGGGTTTTCCATTATTCAGTTCCAAATCAAAAAGGTAAACCTCCGTTTCGGTTTGGCCCCATCCTTGGACGTATGCCAACAAAAAGCAAATAATGAAAAACCATCGTATCATGGTTTTGTAAAACGTTTTAAAAGTTGTCTTACCCTTGCGGTGTTTTCAACATGGTATTTGGCCTGTGTTTTTTTGAGCCCCACTTTGACCGTAATTGCCGAATCCGGAAGTTCTTGGAACATAAATTCATCCGTCCAGTCATCGCCAATGGCAAAAACAAAATCGTAATCATCCTCACTCAACATACGTGTGGCAGCACGTCCTTTGTTCACGTTGCTACTTTTTATTTCCATCACTTTGTTACCGTTCAAAACGCTAATATCGTCATTGCCGATTAAACTGCGCAATACGGTATTGAGCTCCGTTGCTCTTTTAGTTCCAAAATCGGGGTCGGTATTTCTGTAATGCCAAGCTAAGGAATAATTCTTTTCCTCTATAAAAGAACCGGGAGTTCTATCCACAAAAGATTCCAAGACAGGTCTTATTTTGTTCATCCAATCTCCTTTGACTTGTTCCAACATCTTAAACTCTTCCCCATTTCGTGAAATCCATACGCCGTGCTCCACGATCATATTATATTTTTTTGGCAAGAACCAACGGCCGAAGGTTTGTTTGTCCCTTCCGCTTATTAAAAACACCGTAGTGTCTTCTTGTTCGTGTAACTCATCCAAAAGCTCGTATAGTTCTTCATCGGGAGAGGCTTGTTGCGGGTCTTTATGGAATCCAGCCAGGGTTCCATCGTAATCCAAGAACAACAAGCGTTTTTTGGATTTGGAGTATGCTTCTTCAATGGACAACAATATTTCGGATGACATTTTTTCGGAAATAAAGGCTTTGCCCAAATCCCTGTTTTCTTTTAGGGCATTCATAAACTCATTCGCCCACACCTCCACATTATAACGCTCCAATCTTTTTTGCAAGAAGGTATTTCGAGATACCTGCTCTTCCAAAGGCATATTGAAGGCTTGTTTAAGCGTGTCGGCTTGTTGTTCAAAGTTATTGGGGTTGATTAAAAGAGCTTCGTTCATTTCGTAGGCGGAACCTGCCATTTCACTTAAAATAAGCACTCCGGATTTATCGGTTCGCGTGGCGATGTACTCCTTGGCCACCAAATTCATTCCGTCTCGCAATGGGGTAAGCCAAGCAATATCGCTCGACGTGTAAAGATCTATCAAACTTTCAAAGGGCAGGGAGCGGTAGAAATACCAAATTGGCGTCCAATTGACTGTGGACAGTTCCCCGTTGATTCTACCGACCAATTCATCAACCTCTCTTTTTAAAAGCTGATATTGCGGAACGTTAGACCGGGATGGCACGGCCAAAATGATCAGCCTTACTTTTTCTTTGTATTCTGGGTATTTGTTCAGAAAATATTCAAAGGCATTGATACGTTTGGCTATTCCTTTACTGTAATCCAATCGGTCTATGGAAAGGATAAGCTTGGTATCTGGCGCAGAAGCTTTGTGATTGTCCAGTCTGGCTTGGAGATCGCTGCGCTCTTCCTTGCTTTTGGATGCATGGGCGATGGCGGCATCCCTGAATTTTTTATAGTCTATTCCCATAGGGAAAGAATCCACATTGATCACCCTGTTATCCAAATAAATCTCGTTGAAACTTACTTCCAATCCAATAAGTCTTCGAACAGAGCTTAAAAAATGTCGCTCATAATCGTAGGTATGGAAACCAATAAGGTCCGAGCCCAACAATCCTTCCAAAATTTCTTCGCGCCACGGCAGGGTTCGGAATATCTCGAAAGAGGGGAAGGGAATATGCAAAAAGAACCCAATGGTGGTATCGGGACGTTTTTCACGCACCATTTGCGGTACCAGCATCAATTGGTAATCATGTACCCAAATGGTATCATTTTCGTCGGAATTCTCGATGATGGCATCGGCAAATTTCTGGTTTACCGCTTTGTAGGTGTCCCAATAGTTCAATTCAAATTCGGAATACTTCAAAAAATAATGGAACAGGGGCCAAATGGTCCTATTGCTGAAACCGTAGTAAAAACCATCAATTTCATCGGAATTGAGCTTTACCTTGGCGCAACCGTGCTCTTTCAATGCTATATCAATATCATCTTCAAGTTCTTCGGGGGTATCTTCGTCCGTTAAACCAGACCAACCTATCCAAAGACTTTCACCTCCACTATGCACGGATTTCATCCCTGTTGCCAAACCTCCAACACTTGGTATCGCATTGATACTTCCATTGCTAATTTGTAATTGAACGGGTAATCGATTTGAGATTATGATAGTTTTGCCCATAAAAGGATGATTTTTGACCTATTTTAATTTTTTCTTTCTTTAAAAATCGGGAAATTCGATCGCAAAACCAATTCATTCTAACCCTTTTGAGAATTTTTGACCTATGGACAACTTGAATTACGGAATTATAGGAAATTGCAGGAGTGCGGCGTTAATTTCCAAAGAAGGCTCCATAGACTGGTGCTGTCTGCCACAATTTGACTCAACTTCGATATTTGCAAAATTACTCGATGAGCAAAAAGGAGGCAGTTTTGAAATTCATCCCAAGGGGGATTATACGGTTGAACAGGAATATTTCCTCAACACGGCGATTTTGATTACACGCTTTACCAAGGGAAACAATGTTTTTGAGCTGCACGATTTTATGCCCCGTCATCATAAAATGAATGGGAAGTACAAGGCACAGCCAGAAATTATCCGATATGTGAAGTATATCTCAGGTTCTCCAAAATTCACGGTGAAATACGATCCTAAATTAGAGTATGGGCTCGGGGAGACCAAGCATTTTGTAAAAGAGGAGTTTGTTGCCAGCCTTACCCATAAACTAAAATATGACACACTGTTCCTATATACTTCCTTTGATAAACAAGGTGTTTTGGAAGGAGATGAAATTACCTTGGAGAAGGATGGCTATTTTTTGATTTGCTACAACGAAAAGATATTGAAACCAACCACCGAGACCATGGGGTTGGAACTGGAACGCACCAAAGTGTACTGGTTGGATTGGTCCGCCAAGACACCGGATTATCAAAAATTCAAGGATGAAATTATCCGAAGTGCCATTACCCTTAAAATGTTGACCTACGACAAGACTGGGGCGGTATTGGCAGCGGCAACAACCTCTTTACCGGAAACTATTGGTGAGGTTAGGAACTGGGATTATCGTTTTTGTTGGATACGTGATGCCTCTATGGTGATCAAAGTGGTTTCCGAACTGGGACATAAGAATTCGGCCAAGCGTTATCTTCAGTTTATTATTGATTTGATGCCCGATAAGGACGAAAAACTCCAGATTATGTACGGTATCAACAAGGAAAAGACCTTGACAGAGAGAACCTTGAACCATTTTGACGGTTACAAAGGCTCCAAGCCTGTTAGAGTAGGCAATGCGGCCTATAAACAACGTCAGAATGATATTTATGGTATTTTGATGGATGTGATCTACGAACAGTTGAAAAACTTTAGCAACGACATTGAGAATGTAGAGGAACTCTGGAGCATTACCAAAGGTATTGTTTGGATAGTCGGAAAACACTGGGAAGAACCGGATAAAGGTATTTGGGAGTTCCGAGGGGAGGACAAACATTTTACGTTCTCCAAAGTTTTGTGTTGGGTAGCCTTGGACCGTGCCATAAAAGTGGCTAATATGTTCGGAAAAACCAGAAAACTGGAACGTTGGACGGCACTTGAACAGAAAATTAAGGAAGATATCCACGAAAATGCATGGAACAGTGATATCAATGCATTCGTGCAATGTTATGGTTCCCGCCATTTGGATGCTTCGGTGCTTTTGATGGAACCTTATGGTTTTATACACGCCCGTGACCCAAAGTATGTGAGCACGGTAAAGGCCATCGAGGAAGGACTTAGCAACGATGGACTTTTATATCGTTATAAAAATGAGGATGATTTTGGATTACCTTCGTCATCATTTACCATTTGTACGTTTTGGTTTATCAATGCGCTGTTCAAGATCGGTGAGGAGGAAAAGGCTTTGGAACAGTTTGAACGTTTACTGGGCTATAGCAACCACTTAGGGTTGTTTAGTGAAGATATCGACTTTAAAACCAAGCGATTGTTGGGCAATTTCCCGCAAGCCTATTCGCATTTGGCACTTATCGAGTGTGCGATAAACTTCTCCACCAAGCAGAAGGATGAAAGAATATTGGAATCCATAGGGTAGATGGAACGGGTAGTTTATCAGTTTCAGCTATGCCAAAGGATATCTTAACAGTTGTTCGTTGGCCCCATTGGCTTTTTTAGTCAATAGTGAACGAACGCTTTCCAAGATATCATCGTTTTTACAACATAAAGAAGCTGCCTTTTCAGACAGCTTCTTTGTTGTTTAAATGATTACTTATTTGCTTTCCAAGAAATCTTCAAAAGTCATCAAGGTTACGGCCTGCTTTTTAAGGTATTTGTCCTTTAACTTGGCAAAATCGGTTTTAGCGGTATTGAATCGTTCTGCTATCACTTCGAGGTTTTGAAGCTCCGCAGCGGAAGGCTTATCGTAGCTTGAAGCCACTTTGCTGTAGAGGTCGGCCATACGCTCGCGCAATTGTGGTTCAGCTGCCCCCACATAATTATCACCTGTGGTAATGACCAAGGTTTCCTTCAGACTACTTAACTTTTCTACGGTCTTTTTGTCGCCCGTGGTGTTTGCATTTTCCATGATCTCGTCCAATTCATATACCAAATAGGCAAGCTCTTGGGTCATATCATATAGCTTCATGGTCGTTGCTTCTTTGAGTTCGCGGTCTTTCTCTGTTAAAGGTGAATTCTTGTCATACACCAGATTAAAGGTATGCTCAAAAGTTTCCTTTCCTTTGGTAATGACCGCTTTGTAGGTTCCAGCTGGAACCTGAGGAGCTGTGAACCCACCAAAACTGAATGTTTTTCCTTTGGCGACTTTAGGTACTTTTCGGGTGTAGTTCCAGTTGACCACGTTAATGCCTTTTGACTTACCTGGACCTAATTCGGCAATTTGGTTCCCCTCCATGTCTTCGATTGCCATGGTCATCTTGCCAAAGGTATGCCTCTTGTTCAGATAGTATTTGATTTGGACATCGTTGGTCTTGTTGCTTCCCACAAATTGGGTTTCCGTACCAAAATTCCCACCAAAAGAACTGGTTTCGCTTATTTCCGTATCAGGTGTTTCAAAAAAATGCAGGGTCTTTCCCAATATCTCATTATTGATACTTCGAAGGGGCGAAATATTATCTATAATGATTACCCCTCTGCCGTGGGTGCCCATAACCAAATCGTTGGTCTTTTTATGTAGTTCTATAAAGTGAACTGCCACTGCGGGCATATTGTTGGTGAACTTTTTCCAGTTCTTTCCACCGTCCATGGTAATGTACAGCCCAAATTCAGTTCCCAGAAACAATAAATCTGGATTTTCATAATCTTCTTGGATGTTTCTGGCGAAACCAACCACATCATCAGAGATTATGTTCGTCCATGTCTTGCCAAAGTCTGTAGTTTTAAAGGCATAGGGTGTCATATCGTTCATGGTGTGACCATCAAAAACGGCATAGGCCGTCCCTTTGTCAAAAACACTGGCTTCAATATGATAACACCACGTATTTTTAGGCAAACCGGGAATATTGGCCACGGTATTTGTCCATGTTTTGCCACCATCTTGGGTCACTTGAACATTCCCATCATCCGTACCTACCCAAATTACGTTTTCATCCAAAGTAGATTCGGCAATGGTAAAAATCGTGGTATGGTTTTCCGCTCCTGAATTATCCATGGAAAGTCCGCCGGAATCCTCTTGATTTTGTTTGGCAGGGTCGTTTGTGGTAAGGTCCGGTGAAATGATTTCCCAAGCATCTCCCATATCCTCAGATTTATGGAGGTACTGGCTGCCCATATAGAAACGGTCCGGTTGATGCACACTGATGGCCATTGGTGCATTCCAGTTCCATCGTAGTTTTTGGTCTTCACTAACGGGAAGCGGCTGAACGGTCTTGGTCAACTGTCGTTCCGTGTCGATGCGCCAAACATTTTCGGCTCCCTGCATTTCTGAATATATGATTGGTTTTGTGGGATGCTTCAACACTCGGAAACCATCACCTGCACCCACTGAATTCCAATCACGTGCCTCAACACCATTTGGTGAGGAAGATGGCCCCCACCAAGAGCCATTATCCTGTAATCCTCCGTACACATTGTAAGGTTCAGCATCATCCACACTGACTTGGTAAAATTGGGAAAGTGGAAGGTTTTCCACTATTTCCATGGTTGTGCCCCCGTCCCAAGTACGGTAAACGCCCCCGTCGGTTCCAACGTACATGATGTCGGAATCTTTGATATTGAAGACAATATCATGTATATCGGAATGCATGTTACCAAGGTTTTTGAACGTTTTTCCACCATCCCTTGAGATGGAACCGCTTAGACCGCCTTTCACAACAACGTCTTCGTTTTTTGGGTCGACCACAATCCTTGAGAAATAGAAAGGTCTTACCGTGATTCCAAAATCATTGTTCAATTGCTCCCAAGACGCACCGGCATCGTTACTACGGTACAGGCCTTTACGCTCGTCCTTTTCCGCTTCGATAACGGTGTAGAGGACATTGGGATTTGAGGGTGCCACTGCAATGGCCAATCGCCCCAATTTTCCCTCCGGGAAGCCATTGTGTATTTTGTTCCAAGTTTTCCCCCCATCTGTGGACTTGTACAGCGCACTTTTGTCGCCACCGGACTCAAATGACCAGCCTGTTCTTCGAAATTCCCACATTGAAGCGTACAAAACATTGGGGTTGGTGGGGTCCATGGCCAAATCGGCACAACCTGTTTTTGGGTCAACATATAAAAGCTGCTCCCAGGTGGCACCACCATCTGAGGATTTATATACCCCACGTTCCTCGCTATCGCCCCAAAGCGCTCCCAACACCCCGACATAAATTTCTTGGGAGTTGGTCGGATTAACGATGATATTGGCGATACGTTCCGATTTCTCAAATCCTATTTTGTTCCAGTTGGCACCACCGTCCGTGGTTTTATAAAGTCCATCTCCAATCGATACACTATTTCTTGTCCAAGTTTCCCCGGTTCCAACATAAATTGTGTTGTCAGGATCGTTGGGATCCAATGCCACTGCTCCGATTGATTGGCAGTAATCGTCAAAAATGGGATTAAATGTTGCACCGGCATCGTTTGATTTCCATACACCGCCACCAGCGGTACCGGCATATACAATGCGGCTGTTGGTTGGGTGTGCTTCCATATCATTGATCCGTCCGCTCATCAGAGCTGGTCCAATATGCCTAGCTGTCAAATCACCGAAAAGAGCTTTGCCATCAATATCTTCCAAGGTTTGGGAGTATCCGGCAGAAATAAAGAAGACCGAAAGAACGGTCCAAACATAATGTAGTTTTTTCATTCCATATCAGTTTAAAAAGGCCCTAAATTCATAGGGCCCCTGGATATCAGATTTTATTTTTTTTCGGTTTCCCCTACTTCATCTGGAAAAGCAAATTCTGTATCTGCAATGGCAGGGTTGAGTTCAATGGCATCTATGGTGATAGGCTGTGCCTGACCATCTTTTACTCCCTGTGTCATGGAAAAGGGAAAGTATAGACCGCTGACTTCTTGATAGTCACTCATGGTCACCTCGCTGACTTGGCCTTTGGCCGGTCCTGATTTAATTTCGGACTGCATTGCGATGGGAACAAAATTGTCCATGTCAAAAAAGTAGTATGAAACATCATCTTGCTGATTGCCATCAACGGTAATCGGTTCTTTTACCAGTTTTATCTTAAAGGTCTCCGTTCCATCAATAGTTTCAGTTCCAAGAAGTTCAACGGTATAGCCTTTTTCCTTATAATCAACAAATGAATCTGGGAAGTCATTGGCGTTCAATTTAAAATTGGATGTTTGTTCAGCATCCGATTTTTCCGCTTTCATAGTCATAAAATTATGGCTCCAGAGCGTTTCTCCATCGAATACACCTTGTTTGATTTCCTTACCTTGGAAGGTAATTTTCGTCATTTGTCGACCATCTTTTAAATTGTAGATTTCCAAAGGAATTTCCATGCCCCCCTGGTTTACCTTGGCGGTCATTTTGATACCCTCTAAACTTTTCCAATTGTCGAGTCCGCCCGTATTTTCAAAATAATTTGAGATGATTTCATCGGCTGTTTGCGCCTGAAGCGGTATTGCCAGGGCAACTGCTATTAGTGTAATGGTTAATTTTAACGCTTTCATTTTTAAGTTTTTATGTTGTAATGATTAGTATTAAAAATAGTGAAATTGTTACATCATTTTCGAAAAGAATAAAAGAAAAAGTAAAATCTGATTACTTTTTTTTGAATAAGGTATTCCAAGGATCGATGGCGTTACGTCCAGAATTGGAAATGGAGTATAGCTACTTTGTTTGTTGTATAAGAGTAATCAACAAAAAAACGCCCCGACTGGGGCGTTTTCAAATCCAAGTGGGTTTTTATCCCAACAAATATTTGAATTAGTCAAAGGTATACCCGTTATCTGAGGCAACTTTGTCGGCAATTTGCGTTCTAAGTTTCACCACATTGGGTTGGTTTGTATACTTGGTAAAGCGTTTCAGTCCCATCAACATCATACGTTGTTCATCACCTTCGGCAAAAGAAACAATAGCTTCCTTACCTTTTTGTTGGATGATGTCAACTGCTCTGTACAAATACAATTTGGACATGGCTATTTGTGCAGCTTGAGCTTCTTCACCAAAGCGTTTTGCATTTTTCTCGGTGCGAAGGATGGCCGATTCTGCCATATAGATTTGAATCAAGATGTCCGAAGCGGCCATCAATAGCATTTGGTGCTTTTCCAAATCAGGTCCAAATTTTTGAACGGCACTTCCAGCGACCATCAAAAATACTTTTTTCAAACGCACGACCAAGTCTTTTTCTTCCGATAGTAGTTCAGAAAAGTCTGGTGTTTCGAATGATGGGATGCCCATCAATTCTTCACCCACAGCCGTAGCTGGACCCAACAAGTCAACATGGCCTTTCATGGCCTTTTTCACCAACATTCCTACGGAAAGCATACGATTGATTTCGTTGGTACCTTCGTAAATTCTAGAAATACGGGCATCTCTCCATGCGGATTCCATTGGAGTATCGGCGCTGAAGCCCATTCCGCCAAAAATCTGAATCCCTTCATCCGTTGTGTGCTGAACATGCTCCGAAACGGCCACTTTCAAAATGGAACATTCTATTGCATATTCTTCCACACCTTTGAGTTCTGCATCTTGATGTGAGTTTCCACTGGCTTCGCGAATAGCGATTCTATCCTCAATATTTTTGGCGGCACGGTAACATGCAGCTTCATCCACATAAGCGTTGGTGGCCATGTCTGCAATTTTGGCCTTGATAGCACCAAAGTTTATAATCGGAGTTTTAAACTGAACACGTTCGTTTGCATATTTGGTGGCTTCGTTGATCACACGGCGCTGTGCTTCCAAACAGGCAGCAGCCAATTTGATCCTACCTACATTTAAGGCATTCATGGCTATTTTAAATCCATTGCCCCTTTCGGATAACATATTTTCAACGGGAACCTTGGTTTCATTAAAAAATACTTGACGGGTAGAGGAGGAGTGGATACCCAGTTTTTTTTCTTCATCACCAAGACTGATTCCATTTTCCGGATCGTTCTCCACAATGAACCCGGTAATGTTTTTATCATCTTCGATCCTGGCAAAAACAATGAACATATGACAGAATCCAGCGTTGGAGATCCACATTTTTTGACCTGTGATGCTATAATATTTACCGTCGTCCGATAGAACAGCTTTGGTTTTACCGGAGTTTGCATCGGAACCAGCTCCAGGTTCTGTTAGGCAATAGGCTCCAAACCACTCACCGGTGGCCAATCTGGGCACGTATTTCTGTTTTTGCTCTTCGGTTCCATATAATGTAATGGGCAAGGTTCCAATTCCAGTATGAGCTCCAAAAGCAGTACTGAAGGATCCTGTGGCTCCTGAAATATAGTCGCAGACCAACATGGTGGAAACAAATCCCATTCCCATACCTCCGTAAGCTTCGGGTACCGCAACACTTAGAAGGCCAAGTTCTCCAGCTTTTTTCATGCATTCCTCGGTGTACGCATAATCTTTTTTCTCGAAACGCTCCCAATGCGCCCATAGTTTTCTGTCTACAAACTCCTTGGTGCTTTCGCGCATCATTTTTTGTTCTTCGTTGAGGTCCTCAAGGGTGAATACGTCCTCACATTTGGTCTCCTTGACCAAGAATTGACCTCCTCTCAGTATGTCTTTTTCTGTTGTTTCCATTTTTTTAATGATTAAAGAAGATAGAAAATAGACGAAAGACTTATTTCAATCCGTTTTGAAAACCCATGGTCATCTTTTGCCATTCTTCTATTTTATCTTCAAGTTTGTTTAAATTTTCAGAGTTGATATAATTTCGATGTTTTGCTATTAAAAGTTGTGTGCCTAGTTCAAAGGAAGAGCCTAGGGCAACGTTGATAAAATATTTGAAGGATTTATCGGTTCTAGAAGATCCCTCAGCAATGTTGCTTGGCATTGAAACGGAGCACCTGCTTATTTGGGAACTTAAGTCATATCGCTCATCAATGGGAAAATTGAGTAGCAAATCAGAAATATCATTCGCAATTTCCAAACCGAGTGACCAAATCTTCAAATTTTTATAGTTATGCCTTTTCACTACAGGACGTCTCTTTTCTCTAGTCTCCTTTCGAATATTAAGAAAGGAACTCAAATATCCCCGCAGCACCTTGTCCTGTGCCTACGCACATGGTCACCATACCGTATTTACCTTTCATATCCCGCTTTCTCATTTCGTCAAAAAGCTGAACGGACAATTTGGCTCCAGTACATCCCAGTGGGTGACCAAGAGCAATGGCACCTCCATTAACGTTCACGATTTCTTGGTTTAGTCCAAGTTCTCGGATAACGGCCAACGATTGTGATGCAAAGGCCTCGTTCAACTCAATAAGGTCTATTTGATTCTGCTTAATTCCAGCTTGTTTTAAGGCTTTTGGAATAGCTTTTACAGGTCCTATTCCCATAATTCTTGGTTCTACACCGGCTGCGGCATAGTTTACCAAGCGGGCAATGGGTTCTAAGTTCAATTCTTTCACCATTTCTTCACTCATCACCATGACAAAGGCGGCTCCATCGCTCATTTGAGAGGAATTCCCTGCAGTTACGCTACCTCCTTCGGCAAAAACAGGCCTTAATTTGTTCAGGGTGGGGATGTTGGTGCCTTTTCTGGGGCCTTCATCTTTGTTTACCGTATAATTTTTGGTTTCTTTTTTGCCTGATTCATTTACAAAAGTATGCTCAACCTCTATAGGCACAATTTGATCTTGAAAACGATTTCCCTCTTGGGCTTTTAGCGCTTTCATATGGGAATTGTAGGCAAAAACATCTTGGTCTTCTCGGGAAACCTTGAATTGTTTGGCCACTGCTTCGGCGGTCAATCCCATGCCCCAATAATAATCTTCGTGGCCTTCCTTGGCCGTTGCATAGTCCGGGGTTGGTTTGTAACCTCCCATGGGGATGTAGCTCATACTTTCAGCACCACCTGCTATGATGCAATCTGCCATTCCCGATTGTATTTTGGCTGTTGCAATACCAATTGTCTCCAGTCCGGATGCGCAATAGCGATTTACGGTCACCCCGGGCACATCGTCTATGTCCAGTCCCATAAGGGAGATAAGTCTTGCCATGTTCAAGCCTTGCTCCGCTTCCGGCATTGCATTTCCGACAATGACGTCGTCAATACGTTTTTTGTCCAATTGAGGAAGCTCCTTCATCATATGTTCTATGGTTTCTGCAGCCAGTTCATCAGGTCGCTTAAACCGGAACAGTCCTTTTGGCGCTTTGCCCACTGCTGTTCTATATCCTTTTACTATGTATGCTGTTTTCATTTGATAGATATTAGATTTTAGATGGAAGATTTAAGAATCCTCACTTCGTGAATTTTTTAATTAAAGTGTAATTGATTTTTTGTATTTCTTCCAATTTTATTAAAATAGGTTCCAACTCATTTTTGGTTATGAAACCTAATTTATGTGATAATACTAGCTGTGAGAACAACTCATTTGAAGAACCGCTTGCAATACCCAAAAAATTCTTGAATTCACCTTCGGTATTTCTACCAGCCCCTTCGGCAACATTTGAAGGAATTGACACAGCACTTCTTTTAATTTGACTTGTTAATCCGTATTTTTCATCGTTAGGAAACTTTAAGGTCAACCGATAGATGTCTTCAACAAGGTTGATTGCTTTCTTCCAAATGACTAAGTTTTGAAAATTATGCATATCTGATATCTTGAATCTTAATTCTCACATCTAATCGCAACTAGTTGCGAAGTGGTTTTCCTGTTTTCAACATATGCTGAATACGTTCCAAAGTCTTTCTTTCGGTACAAAGGGATAGAAATGCTTCTCTTTCCAAGTCCAAAAGATATTGTTCGGTTACCATTGTGGCTTCCGAAAGGTCGCCCCCGGCCATAACATAGGCCAATTTATCGGCAATCTTTTTGTCGTGTTCAGAAATGTAGTGACCAGCTTCCATGGAATCCGTTCCTACCAAGAACATACCCAAGGCCTGTTTCCCAAGCACTTTCACATCTTTGCGTTTTACGGGTTTGGTGTAACCCGCATCTGCCATAAGTTTGGCATGAGCTTTTGCGGTTGCAATCTGACGGTCTTTGTTGACGACCACTACATCTTTTCCTTTTTGCAAAATGCCCAAATCAAAGGCTTCATAAGCTGATGTTGATACCTTGGCCATTCCGATGGTCAAGAAATATTCCTGCAATACATTCAACTCTACATCATTTTTTCTGAAAGTGTCCGAAGCGCGAAGGGCCATTTCCTTGGAGCCACCTCCGCCAGGAATCACACCAACACCGAATTCTACTAAACCAATGTAGGTTTCGGCAGCAGCTACCACTTTATCAGCATGCATTGAGAGTTCACAACCGCCACCTAATGCCATGCCGTGCGGTGCAGAAACGGTCGGTATTGAGGAGTATCGCATGCGCATCATGGTGTCTTGGAACATTTTGATGGCCATATTCAGCTCATCGTATTCTTGTTCCACGGCCATCATGAAAATCATACCAATATTGGCGCCAACGGAGAAATTCGCAGCTTGGTTACCGATAACCAATCCTGCAAAATCTTTTTCAGCAAGGTCAACGGCTTTGTTCAAACCAGCGAGTACATCGCCGCCAATGGTATTCATTTTGGATTGAAATTCACAGTTCAGGATTCCATCACCCAAATCTTCGATTACCACACCACTGTTTTTGAAGACTTCTTTGGTCTTTCTTATGTTGTCCAAAATGATGAATGCATCCTGACCCGGTACTTTCTCCATGGCCTTTTTCGGAATATCGTAGAAGTAGGTGTTACCCTCTTTTACGGTATAGAAGGAATTAATTCCCGCCTCTTTCATTTCGGAAACCCATGAAGCGGCTTCCAAACCTTCAGCCTTGATGAGTTCAAGACCTTTTTCCAGACCTACGGCGTCCCAGATTTGAAAGGGTCCGTGTTCCCAGCCGAAACCTGCCTTCATGGCATCATCTATTTTGTATAATTCATCCGTGATTTCTGGAATACGGTGGGTAACGTAGGCGAAAAGTGCTCCAAAACTTTTTCTGTAGAACTCTCCGGCTTTATCTTTTCCATCAACCAAAATGGGAAAACGGTCAATGACCTTATCGATGGTCTTGGTGAGTTCCAAAGTTGCGAATTTTGCACTTTTTTTGGAACGATAGTCCATCGTGTCCAAATCTAAGGTCAGGATTTCGCTCTTGCCATCGTCCCCTTTAATTTTTTTATAGAAACCTTGTCCAGATTTACTGCCCAACCATTTGTTGTCCATCATGGTTTGGATAAAATCGGGCAATTGGAACAGTTCGTGACGTTCATCGTCCTTACAGTTTTCACTGATTCCGTTGGCTACGTGCACAAGGGTGTCCAGTCCCACAACATCTACGGTACGGAAGGTGGCGGATTTGGGCCTGCCAATTACCGGCCCCGTCAATTTGTCTACTTCTTCCACCGTCATACCCATTTCTTTTACGGCATGGAAAAGACTTTGAATGCTAAAAATTCCGATTCTATTTCCAATAAAGGCGGGGGTGTCCTTGGCAACCACCGAGGTTTTACCCAGGAACTGCTCACCATATCCGTTTAGGAATTCCAGAACGTCTTTGGAGGTTTTGGGACCAGGAATGATTTCGAAGAGTTTCAAATATCTTGCAGGGTTGAAAAAGTGGGTTCCGCAGAAATGCTCTTGGAAATCTTCACTTCTTCCTTCATTCATAAACCTAATAGGTATTCCTGATGTGTTGGAAGTAATGAGTGTTCCCGGTGTGCGGTGTTTGTCCAGATTCTCGAACACTTGTTTTTTGATGTCCAAACGTTCCACGACCACTTCAATGATCCAATCCACATCGGCAACTTTGGAAATATCATCTTCCATATTTCCAGTGGTGATGCGATCAGCAAATTTCTTGTGGTAAATAGGGGAGGGTTTGGATTTTAGAGCAGATGCCAATGAATCGTTGACTAAACGATTGCGGACCACTTTATCCTCCAAAGTAAGTCCTTGGGCTTTTTCTTTGTCGGTCAGTTCACGGGGAACAATGTCCAACAACAAAACCTCGACCCCAATGTTCGCAAAATGGCATGCAATGCCACTTCCCATAATTCCGGAACCGATTACGGCAACTTTGTTTATATGCCTTTTCATGTGCAAGTTTGTGATTTAATTATTAGTTGTTTTTATGTAGATTTTTTTATCTGTAATTAGTTTATTAATCGTGTCAATGACGCTAAAAAAACCGACTAAATCTTCTTGAGAAGTGTGTTCTTTGACCACATCGTTGAAACGCAATACTACTTCTTTGGATTCCTCCCGTTTTTCCAAACCCAGTGGGGTCAAATAAATTAGAACGCCACGTCCGTCCTTTGGGTTACGCTTACGTTGAATGTAACCTCTTTCTTCGATACTTTTTAATATCCTTGACAAACTAGTTGCTTCCATCCCCATTTTGGGCCCCAATGTGGTACTTGGTGTACCTCCTTTTGGGTCAATACTCAGTAAGGTAAATCCAATAGCCATTGTAAGCCCATAGTTTTTTGCTTCCTCATTGTACATTTTACTAACAGCCTGCCAGGTAGCCCTAAGGGCATAATCAATGGTCAAATCTTTCATAGAACAGGTTTGGTGTTCTCAAATATATGAAAATTTATTATGCATGCATAATAAATTAAGGTTAAGTGTTATGCTATTTTTTAATAAAAATTGAAATGATTGTCTCACACGTCAATTCAAAAGGGGTATTGGTCAGATCGTAGGCTGAATAATCTCGGTAAAATATGATATTGTGAGAATATCTATTCACGAAAATATTAACTATGAATGCCAACTTTATTGTGCTATTATTTCACTCGTATTGCTTTGGTCTTGCGGTAAGGACGATGGAACAACCCCAGCTCCCGAAAAAAACAGTGCCCCAAAAATTGAGGCACAAAGCTTTACGGTTGCGGAAGACATTTCGGATACTGCAACTATTGGAACAGTAAAGGCTGAGGATCCGGACGAGGATGAATTGACATTTAGTATTAGTGAGACTGATTTATTCGAGATAGATGATGTTGGAAAACTTAGTTTAATCGATGGTAAAAATTTAGATTATGAGTTGACCAAGGAGCATTCGATAAAAATATCCGTATCTGATGGGGAAGCGGAGAGCGCGGCCATTATCACTATCTCCGTGACCAATGTAAAGGATAGTTTGTCCGAAGACTCTAATTCTTTTATAACCAAATGGGACGTGCCACATAATAATTTTAAATTGATTCTCGGAACCAATGAAGATTATCAATATGATTTTATCATTGATTGGGGAGATGGTTCGCCAGAGGAAGAAATAACTTCACAAGACCCTACCCATGTTTATGAGAAAGCGGGTATTTATTTGATATCCATTCAAGGAGAATTTCCAGCTATACAGATGGGCGACTTGTATGATTATCCTAGGCAGAGTGCTCTTATAGGTATTCAACAATGGGGCAATATTGTTTGGCAAAGTTTTTTTCGAGCATTTGGCTTTTGCAATTATTTAGTGGAATATAATGCAGCCGATGCACCCAATTTGGAGAATGTGGAAATTATGAATTTTGCTTTTCAGGCTGCAACTCGTTTTAATGCAGATCTGAGTGATTGGGATGTTAGCAATGTAAAAAAAACGAATAGCATGTTTAGTCTTGCATTAGATTTCAATGGAAACATTGGTAATTGGGATGTCAGTAATGTTGCTAATATGGCCTTTATGTTCAGTAATTCGGAAGAATTTGATCAAGATTTGGGTTCTTGGAATATTCAAAGCGTTGAAACCATGGCTGGAATTTTTAGTTCATCCGGAATGTCGGTTGAAAATTACGGAGCCACCTTAATTGGCTGGTCCAACAAGGAAAATACACCTCTAGGATTAACTCTCGGAGCAAATGATGTTGAAAACTGTCTTGAAAGTGAAGCAGCAATAGCACGTGAAACTTTAATCAATGATTTTGGTTGGACGTTTAGTGGTGACACAGGTATTGATTGCAATTAATCACAACAATTAAATAAAAAAACCAACGGATTTCCGTTGGTTTTTTTATTGCTGGTAACTCAAAAGGCAATGGATTCTTCAATAACTGTTGGGACAGTCGGAATTGACAATCAAATTTTGAATACAACTCATTGTTCATTTCCAAGTCGAACTTCAAGAGATTTCTCGACTGCGCTCGAAATGACGGTGAACATTGATTGTTGTCTATTAATAATTGCTCATTGTAAATTGAACACTGACTTAGTGTCCGTAGATATCATTGTACAGATCTAGGTACATTTCCTTTACCGGCTTGCGTTTCAATTTCATGGTGGGGGTAAGGTGGCCTTCCTCCACGCTCCAAACGTTTGGTGTAAGCCTGAACTGTTTTACCTTTTCCCACTTGGCGAATTCTTGATTGGCCCAATCCACTTCTTCTTGCATACGGGCAATCACCTTTTCGTTTTTTATCAGTTCAACGTTCGAACCAACTTCAATTTTGTGTCGCTTCGCCCATTCCTTAACAAATTCAAAATTAGGTTGAATTAAGGCGGCGGGCATTTTTTCACCTTCACCCACAACCATGATCTGTTCTATAAATCGGGATTGTTTAAATCGGTTCTCCAACAATTGTGGTGCCACATATTTTCCGCCCGAGGTTTTGAACATCTCTTTTTTTCGGTCGGTAATACGTAAAAAGCCTTCTGCATCCACTTCGCCAATGTCTCCTGTATGAAAATAGGCTCCCGTCATTACTTCTGCGGTTTTTTCTGGGTCTTTGTAGTAGCCCATCATTACATTGGGGCCTTTGCAAAGAATTTCTCCGTCCTCTGCAATTTTCACTTCTACGTTATCAATCATTTTTCCCACTGTGCCAATTTTCCAACCTTTATTGCGTTCGTCATTCACCGCAATCACTGGTGAGGTTTCCGTAAGTCCATAGCCTTCCATTACGGGCATATCGGCCGCTGCAAAAACCCGGGCAAGCCTGGGTTGAAGTGCGGCACTGCCAGAAACCATTACAGATAGGTTGCCGCCGAGACCTTCTTTCCATTTACTAAAAATAAGTTTGCGTGCAAGCCCAAGTTTTTTCTCGTACCACCAGCCGTTTGCTCCGTAAGGCTCAAATTTGAGTCCTACTTCCACAGCCCAGAAAAAGAGTTTCTTTTTAATTCCTGTAAGAGCGGCTCCTTTGGCAATAATGGCATCGTATACCTTTTCCAATAAACGAGGGACCACTGTCATCACATTGGGTTTCACCTCTTTTACATTGTCACTGATCTTGTCCAAGCCTTCCGCAAAATAGACCTCTACGCCGCAATATTGGTACAAATACAAGATCATGCGTTCAAAAATGTGGCAAATGGGTAAAAAACTAAGTGCCGTTCCACCAGTTTCAAACGGAACCCTAACTTGGCTGTCCACTACGTTGGATACAATATTGTTGTGGGAGAGCATTACGCCTTTTGGCCTTCCAGTGGTACCAGAAGTATATATAAGGGTAGCAAGGTCATCAGGCTTTACGGTATCTTTTAATTTTTCGACTTCATCCTGGTTAGATTTATCTGACCCCAATTCCAAGACCTCTTTCCAGTTTTTGCAATTATCCAGTTCATCAAAGGAATAAATCTCTTCCAGCTTGTTAACTTTTGAGCTTATGGACAATACCTTTTCCAATACCTCACCACAAGAAACAAAACATAGTTTTGATTCGGAATGATTGAGAATATACTCGTAGTCCTCTTCTGAAATAGTAGGGTAGATAGGTACATTCTGCGCACCGATTTGAAGTATTCCAATATCAACAATGTTCCACTCCGTTCGGTTGGTCATGGAAATCACGGCAATTTTGTCGTTGGGTTTAACGCCCATCCGAAGTAAGGCCCTGCTTACCGCATTGGCTTTGTCAATATACTGTTGTGTAGATGTAGCTATCCATTTACCGTCGCTTTTGGTGACCAATGATTTGTCTAAGGGGTATTTTTCAAGTTGATAGTATGGGAAATCAAATAATCGGGTAACAGTTTGCATAGTAAGTTATATGTTAAGCGATTGCAAAATAGCAAATCAGACCATAACTATGAAACAGATTTAACAATTACCTCAGGTAAATTTTGAAAAATCCCCAATTAATCACCTTTAAACGAGACGAATAATGCTAATCTTCCAAGTTTTCCAACCATTCCCGTGCATTCACAAAAGCCTGTAGCCAAGGCGATACTTCATCGGTTCTATCCTTTGGATAGTGTGCCCAGTTCCAAGGGAAGGTGGAACGTTCAATGTGCGGCATGGTCACTAAATGGCGACCTGTTTTATCGCACAGCATGGCGGTGTTGTAATCGCTTCCGTTGGGGTTGGCGGGATACGCCTCATAACCATATTTGGCCACAATATGATATTGGGCTTCAGTATGTGGAAGACTAAATTTACCCTCACCATGACTTATCCAAACCCCGAGCGTGGTTCCTGCCATGTTGGACAGCATTACAGAGTTGTTCTTTTGAATTTTTACCGAGGTAAAATTGCTCTCGTGTTTATGTGAGTCATTGTAGGTCATTCTGCCATGAGTGCCATGCTCTGGGTTGATGAGGTCCAATTCCATAAACAATTGGCAACCATTACAAATTCCAACGGACAGCGTATCGGGTCTGGCAAAGAAATTTTTTAATGCTTTATTGGCCTTTTCGTTGTATTTAAAGGCTCCTGCCCAACCTTTGGCACTTCCCAAAACATCGGAGTTGGAGAAACCACCCACAGCACCGATAAATTGAATGTCTTCCAAAGTTTCCCTGCCTGTGATAAGGTCGGTCATGTGTACATCTTTTACATCAAAACCGGCCAAATACATGGCGTTGGCCATTTCTCGTTCGGAATTGCTTCCCTTTTCGCGCAGGATGGCCGCTTTGGGGCGATGGCCGAGTGTTGGTTCCTGAGCGGAGTCGAAGGAAGTCGAAGCCACCGGGAGTTTCCCATTAAAATTTTCTGGAAAAGTATAGTGTAAAGGCTGCTTCTTGTAATTGTCAAAACGGTCTTTCGCCAAACCATTTGCGGTCTGTTTGTTGTCCAATAAATAAGATGTTTTGAACCAAGTATCACGTAATGAAGCAATGTTCAATCCTATTTCAATACCATTATTTTTGATTTTCAAGGTGCTTTCTGTTATTGGAACACCGATTTTGGCAAATTCCACACCGGCTGCTGACAATACTTTTTCTATCGAGGCATCTTTGGCTTGTAACACCACCCCAATGTTTTCAGAAAACAATAGTTTGATGATGTCCTGTTCACCAATATTGGATAAATCCAATTGGGCGCCCAAATCGTTATCCGCAAAGCAAAGTTCCAACAAGGTAGTGATCAATCCTCCTGAAGCTACATCATGGCCGGCCAAAATTTGACCGTCTTTGATGAGTTTCTGTATGGTGTTGAATACGCTTTTAAAATAATCAGCATCCAAAACAGATGAAGCTTTATCACCAATGCCGTTCAAAATCTGTGCAAAGGAAGAACCTCCCAATTTGTGGCTGTCCTTGGATAGGTTGATGTAGTAGATATCCCCACCATCTTTTTGCAAAACGGGTTCCACCACTTGGGTTATGTTGTTGCAGTTTGCACCAGCAGAAACGATTACTGTCCCAGGAGATAATACCTCCCCATCTTTGTACTTCTGCTTCATGGAAAGCGAATCCTTTCCGGTCGGCACGTTGATACCCAGGTCTATTGAAAACTCCGATAAGGACTCAACCGCAGCATACAATCGGGCATCTTCACCTTCATTCCGACAAGGCCACATCCAATTGGCGGAGAGCGATACGGATTTTAATCCATCTTTCAATGGAGCCCAAACAATGTTGGTCAAGGCTTCCGCAACGCTATTTCGACTTCCTGCTACCGGGTCTATCAAAGCTGAAATAGGGGAGTGGCCAATACTAGTGGCAATCCCTTCTTTTCCTTTAAAATCGAGTGCCATCACACCACAGTTATTCAAAGGCAATTGCAAAGGTCCGGCGCATTGTTGCTTTGCAACGCGTCCACCTACACAACGGTCCACTTTATTGGTCAGCCAATCTTTACAACCTACCGCTTCCAATTGCAGCACTTGCTCCAAATAATCATGGAAATGTTCCAAAGAATAGGCTAGCGCCGGGTATTTTTGCTGAGCAGTTTTATCAGCCATAATGGTTTTGGGGGAACTTCCGAACATATCAGAAAGTTCCAAGTTCATTGGGGTTTCTCCTGTTTCTCCTGAAGTAAATTTAAACGTATGGTCGCCCGTAACCTCGCCAACATTGTACATTGGGGAACGTTCTCGAGCTGAAACGCGGCTCAACAATTCCAAATCTTTTTCGCCGATAACCAATCCCATCCGTTCTTGGGACTCGTTTCCGATCAATTCTTTTTTGGAAAGTGTTGGATCACCAACAGGTAATTTGTCCGTGTCAATCGTGCCACCAGTTTCCTCCACCAATTCAGATAGGCAGTTCAAATGCCCCCCAGCTCCATGATCGTGAATGGAAACAATAGGGTTATCGTGACTTTCGAACAATCCGCGAACGGCGTTCGAAGCTCGTTTTTGCATTTCTGGGTTGGAACGTTGTACCGCATTTAATTCGATGGCAGAACTAAATTCTCCAGTATCTGCACTGGATACGGCAGCTCCACCCATCCCGATGCGATAGTTATCACCACCTAGAACGACTATTCTGTCTCCCTTACTCGGAGTATCTTTTAGAGCTTGGTTGGTTTTTCCATAACCGATACCACCGGCCATCATTATTACCTTGTCGAAGCCTAGTTTTCTGGCTTCTTCTTCATGTTCAAAAGTGAGTACGGAACCTGCAATTAGCGGCTGTCCAAATTTATTTCCGAAGTCGGATGCTCCATTGGACGCCTTGATCAAAATGTCCATTGGCGTTTGATATAACCACTCCCTTTCCTTCATTCCTTTTTCCCACGGCCTACCCTGAGCGGAGTCGAACGGGTCTTCTAAACGGGAATAGGAGGTCATATAAACAGCAGTTCCTGCCAAGGGCAATGAACCTTTTCCACCTGCCAAACGGTCCCTGATTTCTCCCCCAGAACCTGTTGCAGCGCCATTGAATGGTTCCACTGTGGTAGGGAAGTTGTGGGTTTCCGCTTTTAGCGAAAGCACGGAAACAAATTCTTTTTCTTCGTAAAAGTCAGGCTTGTCTGCACTTTTAGGTGCAAACTGAACCGCTTTTGGCCCTTTGATGAAGGCGACGTTATCCTTGTAGGCCGAAACAATATCGTTGGGGTTGGCTTCGGATGTCTTTTTGATCAATTTGAATAGGGAAGAGGGTTTTTCTTCTCCATCAATGACAAAAGTTCCATTGAAAATTTTGTGCCTACAGTGCTCGGAATTCACCTGACTAAAGCCAAATACTTCGGAATCCGTCAACTTGCGTCCCAATTTTTTTGCAAGGCCTTCGAGATATTCAACTTCTTCATCACTGAGAGCCAATCCTTCTTTATCATTGTACGCAGCAATGTTATCAATCTCTTGGATAGCCTCTGGAACAATGTTAATGGTGAAAATATCTTGTCCCAATCCGCTATACTTTTCGGAAAGCATTGGGTCAAAATCGGTAAAATCTTCTGAAACCGCATGGAATTCCTCAATACGGATAATTCCACTAATCCCCATATTTTGGGTAATTTCGGTGGCGTTGGTGCTCCAAGGTGTGACCATGGCGGCACGTGGGCCAACAAAAAAGGCGTCGAGTGACGCCGCTTCAATCTTAGGCTGGTTGCCAAACAACCATGTCAGTTTACTGTTGTCTTCCTGAGCGATTTCCTGAGCGGTTTGGACGGCAAAAACCTTGGTAGCCTTGTCCCCAAAAAAATGGATCATACAATCTGTGCGTTGAACGGTTTAAGAAAGTGCAAATTTACGATTTTGGAACGTAATTCATCTCATCTGTAAAGCTGTTTTGTTAACTAAGTGGTGTTGATAGTATGGATGTTTGAGAAATTCGAACAAAGATCTTTATGAAATCGCCAAAAATGACATTTCAAACATTGTTGCACCAAGTAGATTAAAGTTGTTTTACTATCTTAGAGGAATTCTAGCTAACTCAAAACCAACCTTATGAAAACAACCAAAATCCTTTTATCTGGGATTATTCTGTTCGCTGGTATTGCGACTTCAACAGCACAGAAAAAGTATTCAAAAAGTCAAGTCAAAAAATTTAAAGCCGAAGTAGAAGCTCTAGTGGAAGCCAATAAAAAGCAAACACAGGTAATGGTGGACAAAATCTTCAGTTTTGCCGAACTGGGCTTTCAAGAAGAAGAGAGTTCCAAATACCTCACTGGAATCCTCGAAGAAAACGGTTTTACCATTGAACATTCCGTTTCCAATATTCCAACATCATGGTTCGCTACATGGAGCAACGGGGAGGGCCCTGTAATTGCCTTGGGGAGCGATGTGGATTGTATTCCAAAAGCTTCTCAGTACCCTGGTGTGGCGTATCACAAACCTATTGTTGAAGGTGCCCCGGGGCATGGCGAGGGTCATAACTCGGGTATTCCATTGAATATTACATCTGCATTGGCTGTAAAACAGGTAATGGAAAAAGAAGGCATTGGAGGCACCTTGATCCTTTGGCCCGGAATTGCCGAGGAATTGGTTGCTGCCAAAGCTTGGTATGTACGCGATGGTCTTTTTGATGATATTGACATGTGCATTTTTACCCACGTGAGCAGTAACTTGAGCGTTTCGTGGGGACCGACACGTGGAACTGGACTGATTTCCGTTGAATATATGTTCGAAGGTGAAGCGGCCCATTCTGCTGGAGCTCCTTGGAGAGGGCGTAGTGCCTTAGATGCTGCTGAACTCATGAATGTTGGGTGGAACTACAAAAGAGAGCACTTGCATCCATTGAAACGCTCACACTCCATTTTTACCGATGCAGGCGACCAGCCCAATGTGGTGCCATCAAAAGCAGCAATTTGGTTCTATTTTAGGGATGTCACCTACGAGGGAATTATGGAAATGTATGCCGAGGCCAACGATATTGCCAAAGGTGCAGCCCTGATGACTGGAACCAAAATGACTTCCCGCGTGCTGGGTACCGCATGGCCTAGGCATTTTAATAAAGTGATTGCCGAGACCATGTACGAAAATATAAAGGAAGTTGGTCTGCCCACTTGGTCCGAAGCAGACCAAAAATTGGCAAAAGCTGTGCAAACAGAGATGAAATCCAAAAAAATAGAAGGATTGCCCACAGAATTGTCTGAAATTGGGTTACCTGTTTTGGAACCTGTGAGTGGGGGTTCTGATGATATTGGGGATATTTCGTGGAAAGTGCCAACGGTAACCATGCGTTTTCCGTCCAACATACCGGGATTGCCAGGGCATCACTGGGCCAATGCCATTGCTATGGCGACACCAATTGCGCACAAAGGGGCAACCGCAGGGGCCAAAGCTGAGGCTATGACCATTATGGATTTCTTGTTAAAGCCTGAATTGTTGACCCAAGCTTGGGACTACTTCAATAACGAGCAGACCAAGGAAACAAAATATGAACCTATGATTTCTGCGGATGATATGCCGCCTACGTTCTTGAACAAGGACAAGCAGGATATGTTTAGGCCAGCCTTGGAAGAATTCTACTATGATGAAACCAAGTACGATACCTATTTGGAGCAATTAGGGGTAGAGTATCCTACGGTGAAGGAATGATTTGATATGTCAGTTCGAGCGGAGTCGAGAACTTAAGCGCATCTCGACTGCGCTCGATGTGACACAAATTTGGAAGCAAGTCGTCATGCTGAACTGGTTTCAGCATCTCATTTTAGAAAGGGAGAGATTCCACATCAATTGCAGAATGACAGTTTTAGACCTTTTTCATCTTGTCATTCCTGCAAAAGCGGGAAACCGTGGCTTGTTTGACCAAATAACACTAATTTTCTCGAATACAACATCTCGACTGCGCTCGATGTGACATAAAATATTGAATCAAGTCCTCATGCTGAACTGGTTTCAGCATCTCATTTTGGAAAGGTAGAGATTCCGAATCAAGTGCGGAATAACAGTTTTAGACCTTTTCATCTTGTCATTCCTGCGAAAGCAGGAAACCGTGGCTTGTTTGACACGAATGGCACGAATTTTATCGAAGCCAAAGTGTTATTCTGAGGACCTCAATAACTATCAAGACGAAGAATCTCCAAAAATTCATGCATTATTTATCCAAGAATCCAAATTATGTTAGGCTTTCTTCTTCAGCAAGGCCATATAAAATCCATCAAAACCAGTCTCTGAAGCAAAAACATTGCGTTCTTTCACAAATTCAAAGTCTTTCCCGTTTTCGGACTCCAAAAACTTTTTGACTTGTTCTGAGTTTTCCTGTGGAAGTATGGAACAGGTAGCATACACCATCTGTCCACCTTTTTTTACCATTTTGCTGTAGTTCTGGAGAATATCTTGTTGTACTCCCATAATACGGTCCACAAATTCAGGTTCCAGTTTCCATTTAGAATCGGGATTTCTTTTAATCACACCTAATCCAGAGCAGGGAGCATCAAGCAGTAACCTATCGGCACTATTGTGCAATTTTTTGATCACTTTGGTAGAATCGATCACTCGGGTTTCCACATTGTGAACGCCATTTCGCCGCGCTCTTTTCTTGAGCTTTTTCAACTTGCTCTCATAAATGTCCAATGCAATCAATTGCCCTTTGTTTTGCATTTGCGAAGCCAAGTGAAGTGTTTTTCCACCAGCACCGGCACAGGCATCTACCACCCTTTGTCCGGGTTCCACTTCCAAAAATGGGGCAACCAATTGAGAAGAAGCATCTTGTACCTCGAACAAACCATCTTTAAAGGCTTGGGTAACAAAAACATTTTTGCGCTCCACAAGTTTCAGTGCATCAGGATAACCCTCTATAAAATCGGTCGCAATATCCTCTTTGGCCAAAAACGATTTCAATTGTGGTTTTGGCACCTTTAAGGTGTTGGTACGCAGAATTACATCTGCTTGTTGGTTTTGAGCTGCAATCTCTTTGGTCCATAGGTCGTAGCCCAAGGATTTTTCACCCAGTTCGTCCATCCAATCAGGAATGGATTCCCTAAACTTTCTAATCTTGGATAGCTCGTCAAACCTACCTTTTATTCGGCGTTCGGGGGTGCCTTCCAATTGTTTCCAATCCGGTATGCGAATACCACGAAGTACGCACCAAACCCCGAACAAACGGAACAGGTGTTCACGACTGTAAGGCTCGTGCACTTCGGCGATTTCAGAATAGAGGCGTTTCCATCGAACAATATCGTAGGTGGTCTCGGCGATGAATCCACGATCGCGAGCCCCCCAGCGTTTATCGTAACGCAGTACTTTTTCTATCACTTTATCAGCATATTCCCCCTCATTGAAAATCATATGGAGGGCATCAATTACGGCAAATACCAAGTTTCTGTGTAAACGCATCATATCAAATAAGGTTGCAAAGGTATGATTTCTCCTTACTTTTGAGGAAAATAAAAACAATGAGGTCAATCCTGTCTATTTTTGCCATTCTGGTTTTAATTTCTTGTGTAGAAAAACCCCAAAAACAACCCTTTCAATCTGTCGAAATAACTCCTGTTTTTGAAGATTCAGTTAGTGTCAGGGCCATAACATTTTTAGATGCTAGAACATTGGCCTTTGCGGGAAGCAATGGGGTTTATGGGACTGTTGATATAAGGTCACTTCAAGTAAGGTCCAATATTCAAACATATGATTCCATTACGCCAACTTTTAGGGCTGTTGGAGGAACAACCCAAGATTTTTTCATGCTTTCCATTGAAAGTCCTGCTTTGCTTTACAAGACAGGTGACAAAGGACAGATGGAGTTGGTATACACCGAAGAAGGCGAAGGTGTTTTTTACGACAGCCTTGCTTTTTGGAACGATTCCGAAGGAATTGCCGTGGGGGATACCGTGGGTGGATGTATTTCTATAATCATAACTAGGGATGGTGGAACTTCTTGGACTAAAACTCCATGCTCGGATTTGCCTGAAGGTATAGAAGGAGAAGGGGCGTTTGCAGCCAGCAACAGTAATATTGCTGTACAAGAAGATAAAGTTTGGATCGGAACCACCGCGGGACGGGTTTATTTTTCAGGCGATAAAGGAATGACTTGGCAGATACAAGAGACTCCGATTGTTTCAGAAAAACCTACCCAGGGCATCTATTCAATCGACTTTTTTGATGAAAACACGGGCTTTGCGATTGGTGGGGATTACACCCAGCCAGAATCCAACAAGGCAAATAAAATTAAAACAGTTGATGGTGGTAAAACGTGGCAATTGATTGCTGATGGGCAAGGTCCGGGTTATAAAAGTTGTGTCCAGTTTGTTCCCAATTCAAATGGAGAAGCTTTGGTTGCTGTAGGATTTACAGGAATTTCTTATTCTTCTGATGGTGGTGAGAATTGGATACAATTGAGCGAGGAGCCATTCTTTACACTGCGATTTTTGAACAATTCCACTGCTTTTGCGGCGGGAAGCAACCGGATTGCAAAACTGGTATTTAAATAAAAAGAGCAAATATTTTAGTTCATCTGTTGGTTAATCCCGACCCCGTCGTTTACGGAATTGTTGAATCATTTGTCTTTTGAAATCCTCCTCGGCCTTTACCAATAGTAGCACTTTTTTGGAAGGGATTACAGTTCTTAATTCTGATAAAAATTCCCGTTCTGCTTTTTGTTTATCAAACTGAAGCGCGAGAAGGTTGTCCAATAAATCGTTGGATTCTTCATTGGAGAGTTCTTGTGCCTTAGCGATGTTGGCATGTATTCCGGCCCGCTCTTTTCTTCGAATGTTTTCCATTACCTGTTCGTGTTCGTTGTAAATGGGCCAGAATTGTTGGGCTTCTTCACTGGTTAAACCTACCCGTTCCGTGATAAAGGCAACCTTAAGCGATTTGATGCGTTCTCTTCCCGGGCCTTGGGCGCGCATCAAAAAAGCGCCAAACAAAAGGAAACACAGTATAAGTACTCTCTTATTCATAATCGGTGTCATCTAAATTTAATTCTTTAATGTCTTCGACATTTTCATCCAAATACTCCATAATGATGTCGTCTTCAAAATCATCACCCAACATGTCGGTCAACTCCATTTCTTCCAAAGAAACTACTTCAGCTATTTCATAAGAAGTCATCTCAAAATCGGTATTTTCCAAATAGGATTCTATCTCGGCGTTGGCCAAATCGTCAAAAGTGATGGGTTCTGGATTTGAATTCCAAGTAAGGCTGAAAATCAATATAAAAATAGCGGCTACGGCAGCAACACCATAATAGAAATTCCGATTGGTTTTAAATTGAATGACCTTAGTTTCTTTTGCAACGGTTTTGGAAAGAACAGATGGTGTTACTTCATCAAAATAGGCATCCGGAACTGCAAAACCATCACTTTTTGGAATTAAGGATGTTGTTTCTTCTGCTTCTTCTTTTTTGATTCTGTCCATAAGACGGTCATTGAAGTTCTCGAAGTAACCTTCCGGGGTATTGAAACTGTTTTTTTTGTCCTTTTTCATCTTGTTGTTATGACTGCTAAATTCGCCAAAGGTTTAATTCTCTTTAAGATAAGCTTCTATTTTTTTAACAGCTAAATGGTAGGAGGTTTTTAAGGCTCCTACGGAAGTATCCAATGCCTCGGAAATATCCTTGTATTTCATTTCCTGAAAATACTTCATGGTAAACACCAGCTTTTGTTTATCAGGAAGGGTTACCAAGGCTTTTTGTAATTTGAGTTGAATTTCATCACCGTCAAAATACACATCGGCCTGCAAGTTTTCTACCATTCTGTTCTTCAATTCTTGGTCGCTGATCCCCATTTTTCGTGATTTTTGCTTCAAGAACGTCAACGATTCGTTGGTGGCGATGCGATACATCCAAGAGTAGAGTTTACTGTCACCTTTAAATTTGTCAATATTCCGATACACTTTGATGAAGGTATTTTGAAGCACATCATCCGTATCGTCGTGATTGAGGACAATCCTACGAATATGCCAATACAGGCGTTCTTTGTAAGTGTTTACCAACACCTCAAAGGCCTTTGCGCGGCTTTCTTCTTGTTTAAGTTCGTGGACTAAGGTTTCTTCAGCAATCAATGCTCTTGTTGTTTGATGCTTTGACTAAGGTAAGGGGAAAAGGTTTAATTTTTAATAAGCAATAAGCAATAAGCAATAAGCAATAAGCAATAAGCAATGGGCAATGAGCAATCTGCGAAAAGGGTCAAGGGGGGGTAAACGGTAAATGGAGCTAATGTCATTCTGAGCGGAGCGAAGAATCTTTTATGTTTAGGAGTTAGGAGTTAGGAGTTAGGAGTTAGTGGCTGAGACATGACAATCTCAAAAAAGTATGCGTCATGCCGAACTAGTCCCAGCATCTCATTTTATTGGGATGGGATTCCACATCAAGTGCGGAATGACGAAGGATAAATATCTTATTAAAGTATTGAAAGCAACAAATCCAATAATCCAATTGTCCAAAATTCCAATAATCGAATAATCCAACTATTTAAGCGGTAAACGACTGCATTTCCACTAGCTTTTTATAGCTCTTGGCAGATTTCATCAATTCCTCATGGGTGCCCTGTTCCACAATCTTGCCTTTGCTCATTACGACAATGGTGTCTGCGTTTTGTATGGTGGACAGACGGTGTGCTATGACGATGGAGGTACGGTTTTTCATCATCTTTTCCAAGGCATCTTGTACCAAGCGCTCGCTTTCGGTGTCCAAGGCAGATGTGGCTTCGTCCAAGATCATTATGGGTGGGTTCTTAAGCACGGCCCTGGCTATGGACAATCTTTGTTTTTGACCACCACTTAGCTTATTTCCGCTATCGCCAATGTTCGTGTCGTAGCCATTGGGAAGTTCTATGATAAAATCGTGTGCGTTGGCCACTTTTGCAGCTTCCATAATTTCCTCATCGGTAGCATTTTCCTTGCCCAGCGCAATGTTGTTTTTCACGGAGTCGTTAAAGAGGATGGAATCTTGTGTTACCAACCCCATGAGTCCACGAAGTGACTTTTTTGTGATGTTTTTGATATTGGTGCCATCAATCAAAATCTCACCTTTATTAACGTCGTAGAAACGGGTAACCAAATTGGCCACGGTACTTTTTCCACTACCTGATTGACCCACTAAGGCCACTGTCTTGCCTTTGTCAACCTTTAGGCTGAAATCTTTCAGCACATAATCATCCTCGTATTTGAAGCCGACTTTATTCAACTCAATACCTGAATTAAAATTTGTTTTATCCTCAGCTCCATCAATATCTGTGATGGGGTTTTCGGATTCGAGTATCTCCAAAACACGTTCGGCGGCAGCATTCCCTTTTTTAACGCCATAAGATGCCTTGCTGATGGCCTTAGCAGGCGTTAGTATGTTATAGGCCAGCCCCATATAAGCAATAAAGGAAGAAGCATCCAACGTTTTGTCCACCAATACCATTTTACCGCCAAACCACAATAAAACACCAATGACCAGGATTCCCAAGAACTCACCAGTGGGGGAGGCCAAGTTTTGCCGGTTCAACAAGGAATTGGAGAAATGGAAAAATCGTGTGGTCGAATGCTTAAAGGTTTGGTAAAACCTGGATTCCGAATTAAATGCCTTGATTACACGGAGTCCACCCAAAGTTTCTTCCACAATGGAAAGGAATTCGCCCTGTTCTTTTTGTACCCTGTCCGATTTCTTTTTCAGTGATTTTCCAATTCGGGAAATGATCATTCCGGCTACGGGGATGAAAACAAAAACGAAAATGGTAAGTTTTGTACTGATTCCGAACATGACCAAGATGGTAAATAAGATGGTCAATGGTTCGCGTACGATCAATTCTAAAATTGAAAGGAAAGAGTGTTGTATCTCCAAAACATCCGAAGTGATTCTGGCAATAACATCTCCTTTTCGTTTTTCCGAGAAATAAGAAATGGGCAAGTCCACAATCTTCCGGTACATCTTGTTTCGGATATCCTTAAGCACTCCATTGCGCAAAAAGGTAATGAAATACATCGCCAGGTAGTTGAAGGCATTTTTCAACAAAAAAAGCACAAGTACCAAACCTATGACCAACACCAAGGCTTTCATTTCTTCATCTCCCGCATAGGCTGTAATGCGATAGTTGATGTAGTCTTGCAGGTAATCTTTTGATTTAGCAAAGCCTTCGTAAACTGGTTCCACAAGGACTTTCTCCTGAGGTTTAAAGAGAACATCCAGCATGGGAATCAAAGCCGCAAAGGACAATGCACTAAAAAGCGCATACAAAATATTGAAGAAAATATTCAAAAACCCATATTTGCGGTACGGTCGCGCAAATTGGAGAATCTTTTTAAAGTAGTTCATTCACTTATAAATTCAGCTCGGAAAGGATACCTTCAATTTTGGTTTCCAACTGCGAATTTACGGATTTAAAATCCTCTGCCTTGTCCAATTTTGCATTTGTGCTGATGTAAAACTTTACTTTGGGCTCGGTGCCACTCGGGCGGGCTGCGATTCTAGTGCCATCTTCTGTTTCATAGATCAATACATTGGATTTTGGCAAATGAAGGGTGAACTCTTCGCCTGTCTGTACATTTTTGACAATGGAAGTATTATAATCTTCGATGTACAGCAGTTTTGAGCCTTGAACGGTATCCACGGGATTTTCTTTGAAATCCTTCAACATTTGCTTGATTTCTTCTGCCCCGCTCATTCCTTTTTTGGTGATGGATATTAATTTTTCCTTGTAGAAACCGAAATCCACGTAGGCATTAATCAAATCCTTGTAGAAAGAGCTTCCATTGGCTTTGGCGTTGGCTGCAATTTCGCAGGCCAATAGGGTGGAGGTTACGGCATCTTTGTCGCGGACGAAGTCACCTACCATATATCCAAAACTTTCTTCACCGCCTCCAATAAATTCAGAGTTAGGGAAGTCCTTGATCATTTTACCGATCCATTTAAAGCCCGTCAACGCTGTTTTAAATTCCACACCGTACGATTTTGCCATGTGCTGCATCATGGGGGTGGAAACAATGGTGGTAGCGATAAATTCGTTGCCTTTGAATCCTTTTTCCTTGTATTGGTCCAAAAGGAACTTGGTCATCAGCACCATGGTTTGGTTTCCGTTTAAGAGCTCCATTTTGCCATCGAGGTTGCGCACCGCGATTCCCAAACGGTCACTATCGGGGTCGGTACCCACGACCATATCTGCACCAATTTCTTCGGCCTTTGCTATTGCTATGGACAAAGCTTCGGGTTCTTCTGGGTTTGGAGATTTCACCGTCGGGAAGTCTCCGTTAGGTTCTGCTTGCTCTTCGATAATGGTTACATTCTTATAACCGGCACGCTTCAAAACTTCCGGAATCGCGGTAATGGAGGTTCCGTGCAAAGAAGTGAACACAATTTTAAAATCATCTTTTCCCTTGGCATCAAAACTTCCATTTTTAATGGATGCATCAAAAAAGGCTTCATCCACATCTTCATCAATATAGTGAATCAGACTTTCATTTTTATCAAATTTGATGTCCTCAAAAGAAAGAGCATTGATCTCTGTAATAATTTCACCATCCTGCGGAGGCACAATCTGTCCGCCATCGGCCCAATATACTTTGTATCCGTTGTATTCTGGCGGATTGTGGGATGCCGTAAGCACGATTCCTGCGTGGCACCCGATATGCCTCACCGCAAAAGAAAGTTCCGGTGTTGTCCTAAGGTCCGAAAATAAATGAACCCTGATTCCATTGGCGGAGAAAACATCGGCCACCGTTTTTGCAAGGGATTTAGAATTGTGTCTGCAATCGTAGGCGATTACAACCCTAAGGTCATCGTCTGTATAGGTTTTTTTAAGATAATTGCTGAGTCCCTGGGTATTTTTCCCCAAGGTATATCTATTTATTCTGTTGGTACCCACACCCATTACGCCACGCATACCTCCCGTACCAAACTCTAAGTTTTTATAAAAACGTTCCTTGAGCTCCTCGGGATCGTTTTCCATTAGATGTTTGATTTCTTTTTTTGTGTCTTCGTCAAAAAAATCAGTTAACCAAGTTTGCGCCGTAACTGTTATGGAATCCATAGTGTTTATAGTTGTTTAGGTGTTTAAAAATACAAAGTTTAATGAGTTTAGGAATGGCCTAAAGGTTAATTTTATCCGAGATATTGTATCGCGTGTCGTTTTTTCGGGACCGTACCATAATCTCCCCTAGAAATCCGGCCAAAAACAATTGTGTACCAATGATCATGGCGGTCAATGCAATATAAAATTGCGGTCTTTGGGTAATTAAACGACCTGTAGGGTTTAAAAAGAGCTTGTCTACCCCCAAATAAAGGGCAAATCCCAAGCCTACGATAAACATCAGCACACCCCAAGCCCCGAACAGGTGCATGGGTCTACGACCAAACTTGGATACGAACCAAATCGTGATCAAATCCAAAAAACCATTGATGAAGCGTTCCGCCCCGAATTTTGTGGAGCCGTATTTTCTGGCTTGGTGCTGTACCACTTTCTCGGTGATGTCCGAAAAGCCGGCGTTTTTGGCCAAAACCGGGATATATCGGTGCATTTCCCCCGAAACTTCGATGGTTTTTACCACTTTATGGTTGAAGGCCTTAAGCCCACAGTTAAAATCGTGCAATTTTACGCCCGAAGTTTTTCGTGCTGCCCAATTGAACAACTTGGAGGGAATGTTCTTGGTGATAACGGAATCGTAGCGTTTCTTTTTCCAACCGGAGACCACATGATGGCCTTCTTGGGTAATCATCCTGTACATTTCGGGGATTTCTTCGGGATTGTCCTGCAAGTCGGCATCCATGGTGATGATCACATCGCCTTCGGCGGCTTTAAAACCTGCGTGCAAGGCTTGTGATTTTCCATAGTTCTTTAAAAACCGGATTCCCTTGACGTGTTCGTTGACCTTGGTAAGCTCCAAGATGGTTTTCCACGATTCGTCACTGCTGCCATCGTCAATAAAGATAATTTCATACGAAAAATGATTGGATTGCATCACCTGTACAATCCAATCATGTAGTTCTTTTAGCGATTCTTGCTCGTTAAGTAAAGGAATTACAATGGAAATCTGCATTGTTTGATTCTGGAATTCCTTTCAAAAGTAGTATTTTTTGTTTTAGTATTCCGCTTTGGACTTTTTCAAGATCAGTCCGGTAATAAGACCTAAGACCAAACCTATTACACAGTTCATGATTAAAATAACGGGATATTGAATCCAAGCGAAGCTTTTCTGCATTTCCACCCCTTGTTCCCATTGCTCTTCGGTCATATTTGGGTTTTGTTCCATGGCCTTTGGTTTTGCCAGTTCCATGGCTTTGTCCATAAAGTCGGGTTCAATAAAATTAGTGAGCACAAATTGATAGATCAAAGTGATAATGGCACCTATTAAGGCAACACCCACGGCAACTTTTAAGGCTTCCGTAATGGTTAAATAACCACCATTGGCCTTTTTAAAAGCGTTGACCGCAACAAATGTAATGGCGGCCAATATTACGATAGAGATGACGATGACCCCAGTACTCGTCTCGTAGTGCATTTTTTGGGTGTAGAGCATAACAGCGAACACTACGGATATTATGCCCAGCAATAGGCCGTAGTTCAATGCAAATTTTCCGGTTTTTGGTTGTTGTTGTTCCATTTTTTTTTGAAATTAGTGTTGTTTACAAAAGATTAGTGATAGCTTGCTTAAATTTGTTACAGATAAATTTAACTTTATTTTTTTAGCAATTTAAAGTTGGAGAAACAAAAGAAATCATTAAATTTGCACCCTGAAAATTCTGAGATTAAGCATTTAAGACGATGAGAAAAGGTATACACCCAGAAAACTATAGATTGGTTGCTTTTAAAGATATGTCCAACGACGACGTGTTTATTACAAAGTCCACTGCTGAAGCTAAAGAGACCATCAGTGTTGATGGTGTTGAATACCCTTTGGTAAAATTGGAAATTTCAAGAACTTCACACCCATACTACACTGGTAAGACCAAATTGGTCGATACCGCTGGTAGAATTGACAAGTTCAAGAACAAGTACAAGAAATTTAAGAAGGAAGAAGAGAAGGAGACCGAGTAGGTTGTACTTTTCAACGAAATATAGGAACGCTCTCGACACTATTCGAGGGCGTTTTTTATTTTTACAGAATACAAGAACTAGTTTAACAGTTTATCACTTGTTTTTTTAGAATCCTTTTTGCGCATTTTTTCGTTATAATTTTGAACCATAACTGTGGCTATGCTTAAAAATCATGTCTCAAACTGCATCAAAAATGATTTATAATAATTCCAATCATAAACTCCTGAACTAGTTCTAAAAGCTGCGCTATGAACTATATCCTTTCAGACGGTAATCACCGCGAAGACCTTTTTCCTTTTACGTTCACACGCCCGGTATCCGAGATTCGGGTGGGTATTTTGACCATCCATGAAAAATGGGAAAAATGGCTGAACGCATCCGTGAGTTTTCAAACCGAAGATTATCTGTCCGAAAAGTATCGGTTGACGGTTGCGGCAAAAAACACCGTAATCAATGGCAGTTATTTGCCCAATCAATCTTTGACCGATGCCATCAACAACTTAAAGATGGGCGAAGCTTTGATGGCAGGGGGTGATTACATTGCCTACGTGGCCGAAAAGCCCGAAGCGAATTTTGACGCATCAACATATACAACCGTAGCTTTTGATGGTGACGTGTTGACCATTAAACATACTTGGGACATTTTTTCCAACAATGCAGCGGCACTCCAAGCTGATTTTGATGTATTGACCGAAGGAAGAACCAGTCAACCCATTCCCGAGACCAACCAAGTTAAGAGCCCAGAGAACATTTTTATAGAAGAAGGAGCCACGGTGGAGTTCTGTATTTTGAATGCCTCCACAGGTCCTATTTATATTGGTAAAAACGCCTTGATGATGGAAGGCTGTATGGTGCGAGGTGGGTTGGCCCTTTGTGAAAGCGCCATTTTAAAGATGGGCGCCAAAATTTATGGTGCCGTAACCGCTGGACCGGGCTGCAAATTGGGCGGGGAAGTGAATAATGCGGTGCTTTTTGCCAATTCCAATAAGGGACACGATGGTTTCCTTGGAAACTCTGTGCTAGGGGAGTGGTGCAACATAGGAGCCGATACAAACACTTCCAACTTAAAAAATAATTATGCGCCCGTTCGCCTATGGAACTACCAAACCGAAGGTTTTGCCAAAACAGGGCTGCAATTTTGTGGATTGATGATGGGCGATCATAGTAAATGTGGTATCAATGTGATGTTCAACACTGGAACTGTTATCGGGGTGAGTGCCAATATTTTTGGTAGTGGTTTTCCCCGAAACTTTATTCCAAGTTTTAGTTGGGGCGGGGCAACGGCAGGGTACACCACTTTTAGGACCAACAAAGCTTTTGAAGTGGCCGAGGCCATGATGAAACGCCGAAACATGGAGTTCAATGATACGGAAGCCAAAATTTTGGAGCACGTATTTGAATTGACCCAAAAGTGGCGGAACTTCTAAAGTAATTATAGACTAGTTTTTTAAGTTCCCACATTTGCTACTAATTCGAATCTCTTTGTTGATTTTACGGTAGCTCAATAACTTTTCCTTTGAATCTAGATTTCCGTAGTAGTCAATAAAATACTTTTCAAACAAGATACCGTTTGTTAAGTTCCTCCTTGTTTTCCATTCTTCAAACGCCGTGGAAAATTCTAAAATTGGCTTGTGAAAGCCAGTATGCTTGTCTATAATATAATACTCAGTACCCAGCTTTAACCTTTTTACTTTTTTGGGCTTGATTGAAGCCAGTTTGTACCTGTGGTATGAACTTTTGGCGATGGTGGTATCTGTCATGGCTATAAAATCATAATTTTTGGTCTGGTATGTAAAAGGATTTGTGTATTGCGAAACCAGTTCGCATGCAACGGAAAAGTTCTCCGATGATAACAGTTCACTTTTTAAAATCTCAGAGTTTATGGAAATCCCTTCATTATCGGTTAAATTTAAGGCATAGGTAACACTATCAACCTCAGTTAAAACAACCAAATAATCATTCTTCTTAGAGTTGGTGAGCAGTATCTTCCTAAAGGTTGTGTCCTTTTCTCTAAATGGTCTATTTTTTATTTTAACCGAGTCCTGAAAGTGCGTCACCTCATACTCAATCCAATAATCAAATTCATATTTTTTTTGTGAAAAACCCATTGCGATGATTAATGAAAAAAGGATTACTGTAACTACTTTCATTCTGTTTGGATTTGGTTAAGCCTAATCGGTTGACCATCAAATTTAATAGAAAAGTAATGTGAATTCGGCTTATCTTATACCAATCGAACAATGTAACACTCCAAAAACATCTGATAAACTATTCCAGTTTCCCGATCAGTCCCCAACCATTGACTTTGTCGATAACTACGCAATGAAGGCTGTTGACACCTTGTTTAAGTTGAAGCGGTAGCTTGTGCGCACTCATGCCCAAATGGCCTTGAAACTGGTTGTTTTTGGATTGAAACGTGTTGTTTCCGTAGGTAATTGCCGCTATTTTTTTACGCCCAACTCAAGTTTTATGCGTTCATGTACTTTCTCTTCCTAGGGATGGATGTTTTTCATTGCTTTGTACCAGTGATTCATAGTAGTTATGATCACAACCAAGATTATTCATCAATCAAAAAACAACAGTAATGACAAAACATGTAACACTTTACTTTGCACTACTACTGATCTTCAGTAATTGTGCCTCTACCAAAACCAACGAACCAACTTTAAAGGATTATACCATTGGAGAAAAATGGACTTGGAAATGGGAACGCGCAGTGGAAGGAGAGGTTCGTGCACAGGGTGAAGACATCCAGGAAGTAGTAAACCACAATGGAACTTTAGGACTTTGGAACGGTGTCGATACCGTTCAAATTTCGAAAACCACAAATCAAAAGCAGGGCAGCACCCCGTTTCGTAATTGGCCTTTGCAGGTAGGGAAAAAATGGAAATACGAGTCAGAATGGGAAAATAATGAAGGTACCACGGGAAAAACCAGTCAAGATGCTGAAATTGTTTCATTTGAAGAGTTAAATGTGGAAGCCGGAACATTCAAGGCATATAAAATAGAATACAAAGGAATTGTAACCAATTCTAGAGGTTTTAAAGGGGAAATGACGGATATTTGGTGGTATTCCCCAGCATTAAAAACATATATCAAGCACGTTAATATGGATGGTTATGGGGTGTATGTAAATGAGTTGACCAGTTATTCCAAACCCGAGTAGTAATAACCATAAACAACAAGAGGCCCTAAAAATGAATGGTTCAATGCCCAACAAAACGACAAATACAAGACTGTCCCTCTATTGGAAATGCCAATTTATTGGCTGGGGGATTGTTTCCCTTTTATGGCTCTATATTGCGCTGGTACGGGATCAATTCACCATTGCTCAAGCTTTAATCAATTATATCTTGGATGTTACCATTTGTATTGGCCTTACGCATACCTACCGTTTGGTAGCCCTAAGGTCAAATTGGAACCATTTGGGAATCAAAAAGTTGATACGAAAAGTTGTGCCGTCAATTTTAATATTGGCGGTTTTGTTTATGCTTATCATGAACCTAAAAACGTCAGTATATATCTATTTAATTAATGATTCTAATACCTTTTCAAAAAACCTTTTGGTTTGGAACCCTGTTTTAATCACGGGACTACGGCACATGTCCATATGGGTATTGGCCTACCATGCCTATCACTTCTACATTAAAGAGGTGAATACGGCTAAAACAAATGCCCAACTTTCCGTTGTTGCAAAGCAAAGTCAGTTGGACAATCTAGCCGCACAGTTGAATCCGCATTTTTTGTTCAATTCCTTAAATTCCATCAAAGCCTTGGTTTTTGAGAACCCAAAAAGTGCACGAAGAGCCATCGATTTATTGTCCGACCTATTGCGTTCATCATTGTATGAAAAAGAACATACCACCATATCCATTGCGGAAGAAATGGCATTAGTAAAGGATTATGTAGAGTTGGAAAAACTTCGATTTGAGGAACGCCTGAATATTACATTTGATATTGACCATACGCTTGAAAATTTTAAAATCCCACCATTGAGTATTCAACTTTTGGTTGAAAATGCGATCAAACATGGGATAGATAAACAATTGGAAGGGGGTACCGTAGATATTTCGGTTCAAAAGAAGAACGACCATGTGGGGATAAGTGTTAAAAACCCCGGAAATCTTTCCAAAGGAAAGCATAAGGGGGTAGGGTTGAAAAATCTGAAGGAACGCCTATTGTTGCAATATGAGGGGAGGGCTGAGTTTAAGGTGGAAACCCCTTCTGAAAATAAGGTAGTTGCCACATTAATGATTCCAATTGAAAACTGATGAGCACATATACAACTTTGATCATAGATGATGAGCGCTTGGCCCGGGAAGAGGTTCGGAGAGCCCTTGAAGGTTACCCTGAATTTGAAATTGTGGGCGAAGCGAACAATGTGGAAGTTGCTATTGGTCTGATAGAAAAAGAACAACCGGATATCATCTTTTTGGACATTCATATGCCGGAGAAATCAGGATTTGATTTGTTGGAGGAGTTGGGAACCGTTCCCGAAGTGGTGTTCACAACGGCCTATGATCAATATGCGGTTCAGGCCTTTGAAGTAAATGCTTTGGATTATTTGGTAAAACCGCTAAGGGAAGAGCGGTTTGCCAAAACCATCGAAAAGGTAAAGTTGGAACTGCAAAAGAAAGAGGAAGAGCAAAAAACACCCTTGGCAAGCCATCAAAAAATATTTATCAAGGATGGCGAAAAGGTATACTTTATTGCATTGGCCGAGATAAGTTTAATCGAATCCATGGATAATTATGCACGCCTTTATTTTGGCGATAAAAAAGCCATGATCAAACGCTCGCTCAACCAATTGGAAGAAAAATTGGACCCCAACACCTTTTTTAGGGCCAATCGAAGTCAAATCATCAATACGGAATACATTAAAGAAATCCACCCGTATTTCAACAACAAACTGCAGTTGGTATTGACCACTGGAGAAAAGATAGCGCTCTCCAGCAGGCAATCGGTAAAGTTCAAAAAACGGAACAGTTTGTAGCGGTTTCACAAGCAATCAAATCAAAATAACGAACAGCAAAAGCATATTGCTTTAGGACGGTTATGTCCTGAACTAAAAATCAATCAAAATGAAAAAATCAATCAAAACAACAATTATTCTTGCACTCGTAGCCTCCTGTTTTGTAGTCTCTTGCAAGGAACAAGCCCCCGTTCAAACCCCAAGAACGATTACGGAAGATGGCAAAACCTATTTGGTTCAGGACAGTATATTGATTTCAACCGGTGATGGAGCAAAGATCCATGCGATCGTAGTTCGAAATGCCGAGGCTTCGGAACCAAGTCCGGCCGTGTTGTTTCATACCATCTACGCACGCAAAAGTGACTTGAAAAGAGCCAAAATGGCTGCGGACCATGGGTATGTGGGGGTAGTTTCGTACACTCGTGGCAAGGGCTTGAGCCCTGATTCCATAGTCCCGTATAAGTATGAGGCCACCGACACCTACGAGGTAATCGATTGGATCAGTAAACAAGATTGGAGCAACCAAAAAGTGGGGATGTATGGTGGTAGCTATGTTGGCTTCACCCAATGGGCTGCGGTAAAGCACAAAGTGCATCCTGCCTTAAAAACCATTGTTCCTTCGGTCTCCGCAGCGCCGGGTATTGCAGAACCCATGGAAAATGGGGTATATTTTAACTTCCATTTTCCTTGGCACCACTATGTCTCCAACAACAAGTATTTGGACACGACATTATACTCCAATGGACAGCGCTGGCATAATTTGAACATGGAATGGTTCGAGAAAGGAAACGCGTATAATGCCATGGACAGTTTGGATGGATTGCCCAATCCACAGTTTCGAGAGCGGTTATTACACCCCACCTACGATGCCTATTGGCAAAACATGATGCCCTACCAAGAGGAGTTTGCGCATATAAACATTCCCGTTTTGGCAACAACAGGATACTATGATGGTGGGCAAATAGGAACGCAGTATTATTTGAAAGAACATGCCAAGTACAACAAAAAAGCGGAGCATTATCTGGTTATTGGTCCATACACCCATTTTGGAGCCCAGGAAAAACCCAGTGCCCATATTTTTGGGTACGATATAGACCCCGTGGCCCAAATTGATATCACGGAATTGATCTTTGATTGGTTCGATTATGTATTAAAAGGTGAAGCCAAGCCAGATTTATTAGCAGACAAGATCAACTATCAGGTTATGGGAGCCAATGCATGGGGGCACGCTCCCTCGCTGCATGAAATGTCGAATGACACCCTCAAATATTATTTGAGCAACGAGCGTTCGGGAGTTGGCTTTGCATCGCTGTTTGATACCGGAAATAATGGAAAAGATATCCATTTCACGCTTGCGGAGCAGCCTGTAGATGCTAATGAATATTTGGAACAGACCATTGATTTTACCGACCGAAGCAACCTTACATGGAATTCAAGTGGTTGGAGAACTATTGTAGGGGACAGTTTAATGGTGGGACATGGTTTTTCCTTTGCGACCCAAGCTTTTGACTCCGATTTTGAACTGAACGGTTCTTTTGGAGGGGAAATCTCGGTATCCATCAACAAAAAGGATTTTGATTATAAAGTTGTGTTGTTCGAGCAGACCCCTGATGGTAAATTCTTTGCGCTGACCTTGCCCTATGTAGGTAGGGCCAGCTATGTGCGCGATTGGGAAAACCGACAATTGTTGACACCCCATGAAAAGGTGAAACTACCATTTGGAATTGTACGAATGACGAGCAAGAAAATTAGTAAAGGCAGCAGATTGGTAGTGGTGGTCAACGGAATCAAAGATCCTTTTACGGAAATCAATTACGGTACGGGCAAAAATGTTAGCGAAGAAACCATCAAAGATGCCAAAGAACCTTTGATCATTAAATGGTATGGGGAGAGTTATTTGGAGATTCCGGTTAAAAGAAATTAAAAGGTTGTTCAGTAGTTAATGATCAACCTGAGACTTTTTCCGCGGTAAGGGTGATTTCTGGTTCGGTAAGGGTAAGTGATTTTACCTCCCCATCCTGAAAATCAAAACTGATGGTGACAGAAGGTGTACCATTGTAGGTGAATAGGTTATCCCCAATTTTGTACAGGGCACCTCCAAACCCACCAATGGGGCCTAAGGATAGCAGCTTTCTCATGTTGACACCTATGGTGAAGCCTTCAGTTTCCCCATTGCCATATTTGTAATCACCCAAGTATTTCTGCTGTTCCTCTGGACTTACATCCAGGTATTTGATGCCGCTTGCATTGCCCAAACCGGATAAATAATCGATGGTCTGCTCTAGGTGTTCCATTTGGGTTGCGGTCATTTTGTCCTTCATTCGCTCCCCTGCGTAGGCGTGATCTAACAAACTTATTCCGTGTGGACCGGTAGCTTCCTGTATTCCGGGTGCTGCTTCAATAGCAGATTTTACCACATTAAAATGACCCAACATGGCAAAAGTGAATAGGGTAGGCCTTGCCCCTTGGTTCATCAGGTATATCGCGATATCCCTTCGGCCAACATGGGATGCAGCTCCAATGGCCGATTCAAAATCACCAAAACGCCACTCCCAAACCGATCGCGAAAGTTCAGGTCTTTTTTCCACCAAGGCTTTTACGCCATCGAGATCAAAATGGGATTTCCCTACTACTTCCGCAATAATTTCTGGAGCTATGTTGGGAAAGTGTTGGGGTATGTTATCATTATAGGGCAACACCGAGGGATTGTTTGTGTTTTGCGCAGACCAGGAGATACTTGGAAACGACAAACCTAGCATTGCCAAGGAAGACGTTTTTAGCAACGCCCTCCTATTTACCGTATGTTTTTTTGATTCCATTTCCTTAAATGTACCAAAAAAGAAAAAGGGGCGATGTTTCCAACGCCCCTTTAACAACAAAACCAGGGTTTTTTACAAAGTAATGCTCAAAAACCCATCTTTTTGTAGATTGAAATTATACAGAATCCCATTGGCTACTACACCCATTTCCTTGGGTAGTTTTGTGGCATCTACTCCGAATTTTTTAAGGGAAAAACCACAGGCCAACAGTTTTATCTTTTCACTTTTGGCCAAATCCAGAAACGGTTGCATTTGTGCTATATCGGTAAGTCCTTTTACAGTCTCTCCGCAAATAACTACATGGAACTCCCCGAACTGGGCACCATCATTGGTAGCCAGTTGGTCAGCGGCCAATAGGATGGCCTTTAATTGTGGAATTTTGCGGGTAAGCACAATGTAGTTGTTCTGATCTTTATTGTAGGTGCTTTGTGCACTGACTTGACTAAGCCCGGTCAAAAAGGTGATGGCCACCAAGGCCACCATGAATAATTTTTTCATGTTTATTGTTTTTTAAGTTTTGGATTCAATACAAAAAAGAGGAGTCCGCCCAGAATAGCAATATTCTTGAACAACGGCCCAACCGTCGCCATTTGACCTACTTGAATGGTCAAAGTGATGGGAATTAGCATAACGATCAGTAGTAAGGCCGACCATTTGGTCTTGAAGCCGATAGCTAAGGCAATACCGGCAAGCAGCATCACCACTCCAGAGGCAATTACTGAAATTTCTGGAGGCCCCAACAAATGACCCAAAGCTCCAAATTTGGCATTTTCGATGCGAGCAACGGCCTTATCGGTATTGATCAAATGGTTTAAACTGGCTACAATGAATATCAAACTTACCATGACCCGTAACACGGCTATCGAGCTCCGGCCAACTTCAACTTTATTGTTTTGCATAGCCCTGCTTTAATGGAATTGATAATCCGTTCCCGGTAACTGCGATAATACATTGGGACCTAAATCCAAGGCCTTGGCACGACCGTCCAAAGTTGGGGCAATGGTGCCCTTTTCTTTGAGGTATTCCTCGATCACATCGTGGATGGTGTAGTCCATCACCTCCGTTTCCACCGTGTTGGGCATACGGCAGAGGGTAGGTAGGGGTTCTCCTTCCCTACGACAGGCGGACATGGAGTACAATTGATCTTCTACCATGGGTTTGCCACCAATCGTAATGGAAGCCACACGCTCGCCCATCGGCTTGTTGGCATAAAAGGTAAGTTCCATGCCCGAAAAACGCACCAACCAGCCCCCAAATCGTTCCGTAGGGTCTGCAGCAAACACATTGTTCAGTTCTTTTTCCAGCCAGTTCTTGATTTGTTTACCGGTAGCTTTTCCAATCTTCACTTTTTCGTTTACGGGGAGCATGCTCCACAAATCCGCTTTGGTGATAGGGGATTTACCACCTTCTTCCACCGAAATCGGGGTACTGAATCGGAATCCATTGGAAATGGAAATGTCCACTCCTGTTTTCCATCGTGCCGCATCGGTAATAAAGTCGTCCATGGGGTTTTCTACCACAAAATAGCGATACAGCGGAGTGCTGGTGTAACCCAATACTTGGTCTATTTCCTCTTTGTACGGTGCGGTTTCCTTGGCAATGACTTCAGCCACTTTTTCATCGGCAGGGTATTTCTCGGGATCTACCTCTAAAAGGTCGTAGTTATCGTTCACGATCTTGCCATCTTTTACGGTCAAGGTGAATTTACCCACAAAAGATGCAAAGGCTCCGGGTTCGGTCACTTTGGTGTATTCGGTCTCCAAAGGTTTGCGGATGCGTTCGTGGGTATCGTTGCCCAGCACATAGTCCACGCGCTCCAAGGCGGGGTTGTTGGCCAGATTGTATTGCTTACTGATACCAATGTGCGTCACCACAAAAAGGATGTCTACCCCTTGGTTGTCCTTCAGTTCGTTGATGAGCGCTTCCAGGTTTTCCTCGATGGGGTCAAAGTGGATGCCCTTGCTGAAAGATGGATTCTGACGCACTGGAATTTCGGGGTCGTTGTAGGAGATAAACCCGAGTTTTACGCCTTTCAATTCTTTTACAAAATACTGCGGAAACAAAGATTCTCCATTGGCTTCGTGGTACATATTGGCCGAAATTACCGGAGTATCGTACTGGGTGAGCACGTCCATCATGGTTTTCTTGCCATATACCACTTCCCAGTTTCCGGGAATCAAAAAGTCGTAGCCCATGGTTTTGATGATCGGGGCAAAGGCCTGACCGTGTGACAATGCAGCCACTGCACTTCCTTGAATCATATCGCCACCATCCAAGATCAAGGTGCCTTCCGGGTTTTTGCTTCGTTCGTCCTCAAAAAGAGTTTTTACATGGGCGAGCCCTCCCAGTTTTCTAAAGGTGATTTGTTCGTTTTCCCAGAAAAGTTCGTCGTGGGGGAACAGCTGCCCATGAATATCGGCGGTCTGTAATATGGTGATGGTCTGTTCGGTGTCTTGCGCAGGGGTTTTGGCATCCTTGCAAGCGGATAGCGTTCCGAAGAGCAGGGCGATAAGGCCCAAATATTTTATAGTTTGCATGTTTTTATTTTATGATTCGACTTAAGATAAGGGGGGTGAATGCCTGATGTAGAAAGGACTATTTACGAATAGATTTTAAACTGCCGATATAAAATGTAGAGGGGAACTACCGAAGCAAAGGGTTGCTTTTCGGCAGCGTAAAGGTGCTTTCCGCTATTGGAAGCGGTAAAATAGCTAGGGGTTGTCACAGCTGGTAATAGCGCAGTGGCCATGAATTGCTGGGATGCGGTATTCTCGCTATGCTGCACGGCCACGTAGGAAGCGCAGGAAGCGGATACGGTGGTTTTTATTTTATTGGAGACCTCGGATTTTTCCAGCCCAAGGGCATGTTCCAAGGAATTGCGGACTTTACAGGGCGCCACCAAAAGCAAACCTGCCAACAAAGCGGTAAACAGGATGCGGATGTCGAATGTGGATTTGTGGATTCCCGGCATATTCCAAAGAAAACATTAATTAGACAAAAAAGATGTAACTAAAGTTACAGAGATTTTTTTGGAGAGTAAACTTCTTTTGTTCAGACTTCATTTTTTTACTTAGATTAAATACTTTTGTCTATATCTTTCCCTTGCTTTTTTCTGATAAGAAGAAGGAAGTCTATTAATAAATTCTGGATGCGTAATATCTAATACAAATCTTGCTATTCCAACTTGTATCCATTTTGTAAACTTAGAATTTGCTCCCATCCAAAATTCTTTCTCTAATTCCTCAAAATCATCTTTTAAAACATCCCATCCATTTTTTAAATCCTTCAAGGAAGCATTATAAGTGATCATTTGATTTAACAATTGGCCAGTAGCATCTAAATCCTTTCGTCTTTTAGGGAAATTATTATCCATAAAAGCCTGTAAAGTATCTAGATTTAATTCAATTTCTTGATTAGATTTGGCAATTTCCTTGGAAAGCTCTTTTTGATATTTTTCACTTTCAATTTTTAATTCCTCAAATTGTTCATCCGCTTCCTCTAGTTTTGCGCTAATTCGATGTATTTTCCTCCGAAATTGGGAAGGTGTTTGTGCTTCATTTTTATAGGCAAGATTATGCTCAATTTCAGCCCATGCATGCATTAAAACAGTGCGAATTTGAATTTCACACTTTAGATTAGATAGACCTCTGAAAGATGGCGTGATTTCCCAATCCTTTATTACTGAGGCAATTAAATGATGGGAGCGATATCCAAACTGGTCATATTTTAATTTTGTTTCTTTATCAGTTGATTCATGTATTTTTAATTCCTTAGTAATAATTTTTTTTATCTTTTCTATATCTTTTTGATAATAACATATAATTCTTATTCCACATATATCTTCGATTTCTTCTAATGGATTTGAATATGACTTTCTTTCAATTTTTTCTAAAAAAGAATTTGTGTTTTTAACCCGATAGGTAATAGAAAGGACTTTAATGTTTGCTTTTTTTAGCAAGATTTTAATAGATTCCACTAAATTTTTCCCCAGTGTATCGTAGAGTTCAATTTTTTCTTTAAAACCTTTTTCTATTTGTTGAATGTTCATTTTTATTATTTCTGCTGATATAAAGACGTGAATCAACTGTAGAGATTCATACTTATTTATACTAAATCGGCATTGATATATTATGACAAGTTAACATAAAAAAACCTACAAGTACTTACGGTTTTCCGTAAGTACTCAACACTTTTATCAACAGTAACGCATTGGTGTAGAAAGTGGTAGCTATAAATCAGACTTTTTTATACATCCGGTTCGTTTGGCTCAAAGGCTACATCCAATCGCTGTACTTTTGGGTGTTTTTCCGGCGTTAGCGTAAAAAAGATGTTCACATCCCCGTTTTCGGCCTGTAGCATGTAACGTCCCCGTAGCTGGTTTATGGGGTGCAGGTCACCCACCCCTTCAATGGCCCCGGCTTTTTCCAAAACTTCCTGTATCGCTGCCCTTCTTTTTTCTCGCGATTTGTCCAAATAAAAATTCTCGGCCAAGAGCTGCTCCTCCAAAGCAGGTTCCCATTGTTGGATCAGTTGGGTAATCTGTTCTTGTCGTTCCAAGAGCACATCGGAGGCGGGTAATTTCCGTGGTTGTAGATCGGCCGTCTCGAACAATAGTTTACTAAGCTCATTTAACGACCAAGGTGAGGTATAGGTAAGGTTACAAAAGGCCATAATGCCCACGCCATACTCGGGGTAAAAGGTATAGTTGCTGCCAAAGCCAGGCAACGCGCCACCATGCGAGACCCTTTTAAGGCCATTGCAGTATTCCGTAATGCCCAATCCAAAGCCGTAGCCGGCCAAAACAGCACAGTCGTCTCCTTTATAATCTTTTGCATTGGCGTAAAGCCTTGGGAACTGTGGTGTCTGCATTTCGCGCAACGAACTTCGTTGTATGGGGCCGTTGTCATCGTCGTTCCGTGGAGGCCATGCCGAAAGGTGAAAACTCACATATTTACTAAAATCTTCTATGGAGGTAATGAGTCCGCCCATGGCACCAAAAGCGCCATCGTGGAGCATGGGTTCCAGTTTCCACTGCTCATCTTCCCAGCGATACCCGATGGCCAGTTGTTCTTCGGGAATGCCTTCGTATTCCCAATAGGTGTGATTCATGCCCAAGGGCTTAAAAATATTTTGGGTGATATAGTCCTGATAGGGCATCCCAGAAACTACGGAAACAATATGCCCTAAAAGGGCATAGCCGGTATTGCTGTATTCGTACTCGTAGGAAGGAACATTGGAAAAGGAGATGCCTTCATCCACAAGATTGATCAGCATTTCATCGGGTTCGTCCAACTGGCGGTCGCCCCAAGGATTGTCCTCGGGAAATCCGGCCGTCATGGTCAACAGGTTTTCAATGTCGATGGTCGGTGCATCCTTGGTCAGGTAGGTGAGTTTCGACATTTCGGGCACGTACTTGCTTACAGGGTCGTTCAGCGACAGTTTTCCTTCATCCCGAAGCTTTATAATGGCCATTGCGGTAAAACTTTTGGTCATGGAGGCTATTCGGAAAGCGGATGAGGGCGAAGCGGGAATCTCCTTCTCAAGGTTCAGGTATCCGGTGGCGGAGGTAAACACCAATTCATTGTCCACTACAATACCGAAGGCGACACCCGGTAAATGCTCGGTCTTGGCATGCTCCTCGATGAATTGCTGTAGCTCGGGTGCGATTTGTTTGATTTTTGCTATCCGATCATCGGGCTCAAAAACCGGTGCTTTGTACGATTCGGAATAGGCATGGGCGGGACTTTCGACCGTTGTTTCGGGGGGGTGTTTTGTATTGCAGGAGAAAAGGCAGACTACCAAACAAATAACGGTAAGTGGTTGTTGGCGGATTTTACTGATTAATTTAATCATTTGTGGCAACTTCTTTGTTAATTAATTGTATTAAATGCTCGCACATTGTTTTCATATCCGATAGCTGTTGATTCATAACTGAATGTTCAAAAACAGCCAATACAAATCCATTTTTATGTTTTACGTTCTTTAATAAAGCTTCGTAGTATGGCCTCGATAAGGGTACATCTTCGCCTTCTTGCCCACTGGTGACTTTATAGGTGTAATTCTTAATTAAATCATTTAAGTCCAGCGTTTCGTAAGAGGGTTCATATAACAAAACCTCTGTATCATAACGGAAATGGTCTTCTTCGTTCTTCAATTTTTTGTAGAGTGCCTGCAGATCAAGAAGCCCATTTTTTATAGAGTCATTCGAAATTATAGCCAGGTTTCCTGAGTTTATAAGTTCTTGGTAGGTGTTGTCGTGAAGCGTGAATTTATACCAGATATAAACATTTGTAGCATGAAAATTTAGGTCGTTTATATCAGTTAGGGGCTTGCCTTCATAATATTCCAAAACTTTATTGGCAGATTCAATCCTTGATTTTCTTGTATCCAGATATTGATTGATTTCGGCAATATTCAATTCAAAATCTGTTTTTAAATCAACTAAATGTTTTAACTCTTGATTTCGGATTTTTCTAGCTTCATTCCAATTGTTAATCTGTAGTGCCATCAATATTCCGATCACGACCAGAATAATTTCACCCAGGGCATAGAGCAGATACTTACTGAATTTGTTTTCGGTCAGCAAGCGATGCCGAATTTTTCGAAAGAACTTGATCACAGGAGGTTAGTTTTTCTAAATATAGGATTTTTATGGAATCGACCATAAAAAAAACCAGTAGCAAACTGCCACTGGCTTTTAAAAGTTATCTAAATAAAGACGTTATTCGGTTACTTCGGGTTTTTCGGTAAAAGGGGTTATCCCAAAGGCCGGATACACATCAGAGGGGTAGTAAAACGTTCCTCCGCGCGATACCATGGCAATGGTTTTAATGGCTTTAATATCCTCCACGGGGTTGCCGGGCACCAAGAAGAAATCGGCCAATTTACCGGGCTCAATGCTTCCCAAGCTTTCGTGTCCTAAGTATTGCGCCATATCGTAACTGGCCAATTTTAATACTTCGGCAGGGGTATAGCCCAATTGTTGGTTGTACAGCTCCAATTCGCGGTGCAGATTAAAGGCGCCGCCCAAATCGGTTCCGGCCACAATTAAAATTTCTTTGTCCTTCATCATTTTTAAGGTTTCTACAATTTTGTCGTAGGCTTCGCGGTAGGCTTTGTCCTCTTCATCGTCCGCAATCTGCGCCAAGGCCACTTTGAGGCTACGCTGCTCGTTGGGAGGCATGTGGTCCACATAATCCAAGGCACCGGGGGTTACCTCTCCGTTGCGGGAGAGCATTAAACGCTCGTGAATGGCCAGGGTAGGGTCCATCGCCGTTTCGTTGGCCACAAACAAATCCATGGTCTCTTGTACTTTGTCGCTGTTCAAGTCCAATTCGGGGAAGCGCTTCATGGCGGTCAAACGCAAAAGCGTTCTGGTATCTTCATCCGGTTCCAACACCCAGCCCAACATGGTCTGGTTAATGTGCGTCATTTCATCATAACCAGCGCGTAGCATATCGTTGGCGTTGGAAAATGCGGGTACGTGACCCGTTACGAAAAGGCCTTGGTCATGGGCTTTTTTTACAATGGCAGGAGCCCAATCGCCGTTCATGCTGTTGTACAGTTTTACGCCGTAAAATCCGAGGCTGTCATACGTATCCACAGCGGCCAACGCTTCTTCTTGGCTTTCCACCAAAATTCCGTTGTTACTGCTGTAGGGGCTTTTCCCTTCAATAAAACCAAGTCGGGTAACACGGGGGCCGGCCAATACACCGGAGTTGATTTTTTCAATAAGGTTGCTCAGTACTTCGGTATTGTTTCCCATATCGCGGAAAGAGGTCACACCTGCCAAAATATTCAATAGGGCGCCGTTGTCACCTGTGTGGGCATGCATTTCGTACAGTCCGGGAACTAAAGTTCCTCCGTTGCCCTCTATGACAACTTCATCTTTACCAGTGGCATCGGCTGCTTCGATGGCCGCAATTTTTTCACCCTCTACCACTACAGAAACCGGTTCGGTCAAGGATTGTGTCTTGGGGTCAAATACCTTTACGTTTTTGATACGCACTTTTTTGTTGTAGTTGTTGGCGTATTCTTTTTGAAGTTTTTCATAGCGCTCGGCAGAATAGTTTTCGGCCAATTCGCGCAAGCCTTTTTCTTCGGCTTCGTAACCATCCCGAATCACAATATATCTTGGAGAGATTGCCGCGAAGAACGCTTTGTTTTCATCCATGATAAAATAGGATGGGTTCATTTCGGCACCGGAAAGGGCGTAGGTGGTCAAGGCCAATTCTCCCTCACCTGATGCATTCGGTACGGTCAAGTCCTCCATTTTGGTCAAGGTCAAGTTTCCAGCCGGAAGTACGGGCAAAGTATTCTCTGGAGCATCCAAAAGCAGGCGTGCAGCCAAAACCGCAGTGTACGGACTTCCAAATTGGTTTACGTAAATCTGTGGGGCATCCACAGTAGTGCTTCCAGAGCCAGTGGCATCGGTCCAAGAGGCTTCATTTCCCTCTAAGGAGAACTGTTCATCAACAGCATTGCCAAACGTAGTGTTTCCAGTAACTTCCCAGTTTACAGGATAGCCTTCGGCGTTCAAAACGATGGTTTCTTTCATGGTCGGGCCACGACCGTTGTTTTTGTAATCGTAATCGATATTAATAGTGTCACCCGAGGTGTTGGCTTTTAAATAGCCCACTTTGGTCTCGCTGATGATCACGGAGTAGTTTTCTTCCCCTTGATGGTCTGCCAAGGACGATTTGGGTTCTGTTTTACAGGAATAGCCAGCCACGAGGACTAGGCTCAATAAAAGTAATCGGAGTTTCATACAATTGGTTTAAATTAAAGGTTCAAGGTAGTGAATTTTAAGGGTTGAATGTGAAGTTTAAGGACTGTACTCAATAAAATACAGCATCATCACTAATATGGGGTTTAGGGAAGAAGCGTTGTTATAGATTGTTTTCCATTGATAAATCAAGATTCTTAATGAGCATATGAATTCGTTAGTTCAATTTTTTAAAAATTAAGTGCATAGTTGTTGAATCGATTGAAGTCATATCAATTAATTTTAGCGATTGCACCATTTTCAATGTATTGGTCTTGTATTCTTTAAAATGAGGTGTTTCTAAATGCGCTTCGTAGGCTTTTTTGTCGGCATATATTTCCACAATCGTAATTTCTGTAGGATTTTGCTCCTTGTACATTGGAAAAATGGAGATTACACCACTTTCCAGTTCCATTGAAGCTCTAGCTTCTTTTTTTAGTTCCGATAGGTATTCTGGAAGATGTTTAACCTCGATTTCGAGTTCAGCCATCCTAATCATCATTTTGTTGAAATCGACCTTTGAGGTTTTTTGTTTACAGGAAAAAGAAAGAATAGCAAGTGCAGAAATGAAATATATTTTTTTCATTGTTTAGGGGTGATTTTATTTAAGATTCACTTCAAGCACAAAGTCCGCTTGGTCATAATTGCGATTCTGGGGAAGCTGCACCAGCGTACCGTAGGAATTGCTGCTATGCTTCAGTTTTTTCTTCGATTGAAAATCAATCACGCTTTTAACATTGCCTGCTATGGTCGGGAAAAAGAAGTTGTCCGTTTTCCAATCCATGATGTGGATATAGATTTTATCGTCTTTATGGGTTGATACGCCCCAACTTTGCGGTGGAATAGGTCCGCCTCGGGTTCCGTAGATGGTTTCTCCATAGGTAGAGGTCCAATCCCCAATAACTTTTAGGGTGTCGATAAATTCAGGTTGAATTTTTCCGTTGGGCATAGGGCCTACGTTTAGCAGAAAGTTGGAATTGTATCCCGCCGCTTTTACCAAATATTGAATCAGTTCCTTAGTGGATTTATAGGCTTTGTCTTGCAGGGAAAAACCCCATCGCTGCGCCATGGTCTCGGCAGTTTCGAGGGGTAGGTTGCCCACTTCGGAATCGCCACTGAAACCTCCTTTGTTTTCCCCGGGCAGGTCTTTTTCAAACATCTGAAAGTCTTCACCGGGGTTGGGTGCTTGATGGTGATTACTTCCTATCATGGCTTGTGGCTGTAAATCGTGGATAAGGTCATACGTTTTTTGAAGTTGCCAGTCGGCCTCTTTTTTGTCCCACCAGCCATCAAACCAAATACCTCCAATCTCTCCATAATTGGTGAGCAATTCGGTGAGTTGACCGTTCATGTAATCAAGATAGTTCTCCCAATTGCCATTATCGGGTCTTCCTGTTTTCTTTCCGGTGTCTCCTCTGGGGTAATAGTCGTTATGGTGCCAATCTAGTTGCGAGTAATAGAGGAACAGTTTTAAACCATGCTTTTTGCAGGCTTCGGCCATTTGTTTGATGACATCTTTTTGGTAAACCGTTCTATCCATAATATCCCAGTCGGATATTTCACTATCAAACATGGCAAAACCATCGTGGTGTTTGGTGGTTATGGTGATGTATTTCATACCTGCCGATTTGGCCATCAACACCCATGCTTCAGCGTTAAATTCGGTAGGATTGAAAAACGCAGGTATTTTTTCATAAGTCTTTTTGTCGATGGATTGCGTTTCCATCACCCATTCGTGCACCCCCAAAACGGAATATACGCCCCAATGGATGAACATCCCAAACTTGGCATCTTGGAACCATTCCCTGTTCTCCAGGTTTTCGGCGGTAGGTTTATACTCTTGAGCAAAGGATAGGTTGGAAAAGACCCATGTGATCAAGGCAAGGACAATCATTTTTTTCATTAGGTTGTTTTTAAGGTTGGTATGAGCAGACAAGTTAATTAAAAGAAGTTAGATGTCAGAAGTCAGGTTGCAGTAGGCAGTAATCAGTTGGCAGTTAACAATAAACAATGAGCAGCCATCCAAAAATCTAAAATCTTACGTCTTATATCTGATTTCTAAACTTACCCTTCGACTACGCTCAGGGGTCGTTTCTCTAAAAATCCAAAAATCGAATCATCCGACAATCCAACCTTTGTGTGAAGACAATCCAACCTTTGTGTGAAATAGATTCTTCACTCCGTTCAGAATGACATAAATGACTATTCGTGTCCATTCGCGTAATTCGTGTCAAAGATACAGTCGTCATTCCGAACTTGTTTCGGAATCCCATATGAGTGAGAACCTGAAACGAGTTCAGGTTGACGTTGGGATTTTTCTTCCACGAGAACTATCGGGATACTCATAATGACAAAAATGAATTTTTGTGGCCATTCGCTTAATTCGTGTCAAAACAATTTACAATGACCAATCAACAATGAGTAATAAGCAATAAGCAATGATCAATCATTCAATACCTCTCTTCACCTTTTTTTTGAATCCTTCAACCAACAATCCAACAATCGAATCATCTAACTGCCCAATAATCTAAGAATCCATCAACCGTCAACCATCAACCCTTGCGATAACTCCCAACAAATCACTATCTTTGCGCCCCTAAAACGCTAGGCAGGCATATGAACAAAAAGGTTGCATTTTACACGTTGGGCTGTAAGCTTAATTTCTCCGAAACCTCTACGATTGCACGAGGTTTTGAAAAGGAGGAGTTTGAGCGTGTGGACTTTTCCGAAAAAGCGGATGTGTATGTGATCAATACCTGTTCGGTGACCGAGAATGCTGATAAGCGTTTTAAAACCATTGTAAAGCAAGCCCAAAAAGCCAATCCTGACGCTTTTGTGGCAGCGGTGGGCTGTTATGCGCAGCTCAAACCCGAAGAACTGGCCGAGGTGGACGGGGTGGATTTGGTACTTGGAGCTACAGAAAAGTTCAAGATAACCGACTACCTGAACGATCTTACCAAAAACGATAGGGGAGAGGTACATTCCTGCGAGATAGAAGATGCCGATTTTTATGTGGGCAGTTATGCCATAGGTGACCGTACCCGTGCCTTTTTAAAGGTTCAGGACGGTTGCGATTATAAATGCACCTACTGTACCATTCCGTTGGCGCGAGGGATTTCACGTAGCGATACTTTGGACAATGTGCTGAACAATGCCAAAGAAATTGCTTCCCAAAATATTAAAGAAATCGTTTTAACGGGCGTGAACATTGGGGACTACGGAAAAGGGGAGTTCGGCAACAAAAAGCACGAACATACTTTTTTGGATTTGGTAAAGTCCTTGGATACCATTGATAATATTGATCGTCTTCGTATCTCTTCCATTGAGCCCAATTTGCTCAAAAATGAAACTATCGATTTTGTGGCCGAAAGCAATTCCTTTGTGCCTCATTTCCACGTACCATTACAAAGCGGAAGTGACACTATCTTAAAAAAGATGCGTCGCCGTTATTTGTCCAATTTGTATGTGGATAGGGTAAAGCGCATCAAAACTGCAATGCCACATGCTTGTATTGGGGTAGATGTAATTGTTGGCTTTCCAGGAGAAACCGACGAACATTTTTTGGAGACGTATCATTTCTTGAACGAATTGGATATTTCTTACCTACACGTTTTTACGTATTCCGAAAGGGATAATACCGTGGCTGCCGAAATGGATGGAGTGGTTCCCAAAAAAGTGCGCAGTAAGCGCAGCAAGATGCTCCGGGGGCTATCAGCCAAAAAGCGTAGGGCTTTTTATGAGAGTCAATTGGGAACTGTGCGCACGGTTTTGTTCGAAGGGGAGAACAAAAAAGGATACATTCACGGATTTACCGAAAACTATGTAAAGGTAAAAGCACCTTGGGACCCATCTTTGGTGAATACCTTGCACCAAGTAGAGCTTACCGATATTGATGATGATGGTCTGGTGCGATTTGAATTTGTGCCCACCGAAGTTATGGCATAAAAAAACCTCCCGATTGAGGAGGCTTCTTAAAACTTTTAGGTACTGATAGTTGGCATTGGTCAGATGCGGATACCAACAGGTAACATTTCCTTGTATTGCCTATTTTTTCTCAAAAAACCTGCAATTTGAGGGCTCGTAGGTACAACTCTTAGGTTGTTTTCCTGAATTTCGTTTAAAACGGCTTTGATAAAATCCTCTTTAAACCCCTCATTTGTAATTTCCTCTGGAATAACCAGCTTGGTCAAAAATACTTTGCGCTCCTGTGAAGAGTACTCAATTTTGGCTAAATGCCCATTGACAGTAGTTTCAAATTGACGCAAGAAACTATTGTCAGTGATTTCCAATGTTGTCATATAGTACTTGTTTTTTTAAATGACTCTTAGAACTACCTAGAAAAAGGTATTTCTGTGTCCCCCTGATTAAAAAATCGTATTCATTAGGCGGGGTTGGCTGCAAAAGGGATACAAAATTAGTCAAAATATTGTTAATTTCCTAGCCCTTGTCGATATTTGGCACGAAATGTCCGATAATAAAACCCATGTGTACCTGATGCCGGGAATGGCAGCCAATGCTTCCATTTTTGAAAACATCAACCTTCCGGAAAGTCGATTTGTGACCCACACTTTGGAGTGGTTTGTACCCGAAAAGGGGATGAGCTTGGTTGATTATGCCAAAAAGATGTGCGAAAAAATCGAGGAGCCCGATCCTGTTTTGTTGGGTGTTTCCTTTGGTGGAATGTTGGTGCAGGAAATGGCCAAAATTATTCCAGTACAGAAAATCATTGTTGTGTCATCGGTAAAAAGCAAGCACGAGTTGCCCAAAAGGATGATTTTTGCCAAGTACACCAAGGTGCACAAATTGTTGCCCACGGGATTGGTGAACAATGTGGAACTGTTGGCGAAATATGCTTTTGGTGAAACCGTGACCAAGCGCTTGCATCTCTATGAAAAGTATTTATCCGTTCGCGATAAATATTATATTGATTGGTCCATCGACCAGATCGTAAATTGGAATCAACTTGTTCCACCAAAAAATGTGGTTCATATTCAAGGAGAGCGGGATGCTGTTTTTCCTATGGTCAATATCAAGGATTGCATTACGGTCAAGAATGGCACCCATACCATGATAATTCACCGTGCCAAATGGTTCAATGAGCATCTCCCCACAATTATTTTGGAATAATTTCGTCTATATAATAGTATCTTTACGGTACTTTAAAATGAATAGCTATGAAATACATTAAAAATATACTTGCCATAATAGGATTGATTGCTGTAGGAAGCACATTGATTTTTGCCGTGCAGTCAAGTGAAACAGAGGAAAGTCCTTTGATAAAGGAGTATAAAGCAGAATCTACGGATAAAAATGTAGCAGATACCTATCAGATCAGCGCCATCGAAATTCCTAAGGATTTAAATTTTGCGGGAGAACCGGTTCCACAAGAAGATCCTGAAATCATGGAGCGAGTAGATCGTGAGTTTTTGGTAAACACCTATTGGCAGTCCAATGCCCTTTTGTTGATGAAGCGGGCCAATAAATATTTTCCGATAATCGAGCCCATTCTTAAAAAGAATGGCATCCCGGATGATTTTAAATACCTGGCCGTCGCCGAAAGTGGATTGGAAAACGTGGTTTCCCCGGCGGGTGCCACAGGTTTTTGGCAAATTATGAAAGGCACTGGGCGGGAATATGGCCTTGAGGTGAACGATAATGTGGATGAACGCTATCACATAGAAAAAGCTACCCAAGTAGCTTGTGACTACCTGAACAAGTGGAAAGACCGATTTGGAAGTTGGACCTTGACAGCGGCTGCTTATAACGCGGGACCTGCCGGTATACAAAAATATATGGGCATACAACAAGTGGATGATTACTACGATTTGCTCTTGGGGCAGGAGACCGGACGTTACGTATTCCGTATTTTGGCCATTAAGGAGATTATTTCCAATCGTGACAAGTATGGTTTCCAATTGGAAGAAGAGGATATGTATGAAAAGGTGCCAACTTTTAAAGTGGAAGTAGATTCTGTGGTAACCAATTGGGCCGATTTTGCGGAGCTTTATGAAATCAACTACAAAGTGTTGAAGCGCCACAACCCTTGGTTGCGCGAACCGCACTTGAACAATGCTTCCCGTAAAAAATATACCATCGAAATCCCGAATAAAGGGTACTATCGAGTGGGGAATATGGGGAAGTAGGTTTTAACTTGGAATGTTGTCTAGCGGTTTTGGGAATAATTTGGTAACGGAGTAATCTCCAGGCTTCTTAATGCTTATAGCCAAAGGGCTCTACGGTCATAAATTGCTGCTATTATTGCAGATGTCTTTGTCTCAATTTTCTTGTGTTATTATTTTTTCACCTTTTTCTACATCTCGGATTATTATGCCATGAAACTCTTCTTTGTCTGGAGAATTCCAATTCCCTTTTGCCGCTTTTCCGATAAATATGGTTTGATTGTCCGAGTTCAAATTCAGGCCTGTAGTTCCATCAGGCATTAGTGAAAGAGTTGCTCCTTCTGTTCCATTGCCATTATCAAGACCTAGTACAACCCTATCGCTACCGTTAACATCTAAAATACCATAGCCTGTTCTTTCCAAACCCGTTTTATCGTTAACTATTATTCCGGTAGAATTGCCTATTCTTTTACCAATAATTGGGTCGGGTGCAGGGTCGCCAACTATAACTTTGTCCCAACCATTTTCGTCCAATATTACCATTCCGTTTGCTTTATGGTTGTATTCTCTGTACCAATTCATATATTTTTCACCAAATCTTTTCCCCCAGGTTTCCTTAATTTTTGTGGTATCCGTTCTTGCTCTGTTTTTCGCATATGGAATAGGTGCTCCAATGAGTATCCTTTCCTTACCATTAGCATCTTCTACTACAATACCCTGAACACGAATAATTTTATCATACCTAAAGCTATTTTGCTTTGATAAAAAGTAGATAACTATAATTAATATGACGAAGAAAATATCTTTAATCCTGCTACGATGTTTTAATTGCATAAGCTCCTTTTTTAATGAATTGAAATTTTCATTCATAACTACGTCTTTTAAATCATTTATTTAAAGACGACCATTTTTCTACAACGTTGCAAGAAAATCTAAATGACCCTAATCGTTAAAGATATTATTCGTTCCAAGGGTGAAGATCTTCCAATTGCCGAAACAAGTTCAGGATAAGAAGTTGAGTAAATGTTCCAGTAGGAATTGACCAATTATGGATAGTAGTGACGCCTAATCATTCAGAATAAAAATAGGTGGAAGGAAGACCTAAACCTTCTTCATCTGCTGCTGCATCATCTTAATTCAGGGTTTACAATTAAACCCGCATAAGTTTTGTTAGGACAATACTATGTTGCATTTAACAATACTTCACCTAAAAATACACCATCGAAATCCCGAATAAAGGGTACTATCGAGTGGGGAGTACTGGAAAATAGGTTCTTAGACCAGGTTCTCTTTTAGTATTTAAACAGAAAGTAAGGAGAAGGGAAATACGTTTCCACTTTCGGCAGTAATGCTGGCGAAATGTATCCCCAATCGGAATATCCAGCATCAATTGCTGCTTGGGTAAGGATTTGTAAATGCACATGGCAAAACCACCCGCCGCTATCACTTTCCTGCCCTATGTGCGCAAACTGTTGACCTGCCTTTATTTTTTCTCCAACTTGGACTAAATGTGGTGTTTTCAAGTGCCCATACAAGGAATAAAAGACGACACCGTTGATGTCATGTTTTAGGATGATGTAGCCTCCATAGTTACCCACTGTAGTTTCTTTACCTATTTGAAAAACTTCGGCATCCAGGGGAGCATACATTGGGGTGTCATACGGTACGATAATATCCAGACCGAGATGATAATACCGTTGTTCCTCGATAATGTTCGGGTAAGCCCGTAGAAGCGTTTTTCGTTCTTCCAAATATCTGCCAATGCCCCATTGATGGGCAGATGCCTCCAACTCATCAAAAACCATGGCATTGAACTGCTTGAAATCAGTAAGGTTGTATTCCAGTGTTTTGGGGTTGTTAGAGGAGAAATCAAAGATGTAAGGCTTTCCTTTTAGGAAATCACCAAATAGGGGGTGGATGTTGACGCCGTTGAGGTTGAGGGGGTAGTACATAAATAAATAAAGTAGATTTGAGCGAAATTCTAATTAGAATAACTAAAACATTATTAGGGGAAGTTTATTTATTGTCAGAAGACCGTTTATTATGAGGAACTTTCATTAACTCCTTCTCATCTCAAAAGTACCATTGAATATTTCTTCCGTATAATCATTTAAAGATTGGTCAAGAAATTTGACCATTTCCCAATTTCCTTCGACCATCGATTTATCTTCATTGAAAAAACCTAGATAATGTACTTCGGGGTGTGTGGTTGTCTTGTCAGTATGAAACTTTCCATTTTCATCTTTAAAATAAGAGAAAGGATATTTCAAGATAAAACTAATCTTACCATCTTCAACAAACCCTTTTACTTTGGGAGGTTCGTCAAACACATGTTTAGATTCTGAGCTAGAAAAAGTTCCAACAAATGATTCTCCACTAAATATAATTTTCATTGAAAATTCAACTTCAATATATTGTTCAGCTGTTTCATACCCATCTAAATATGAGAAAAAGCCTTTCCAATTTTGTTCAGCGTGGACGGTTTTCATTTTTTAGAATAAAACCTAAATCTTCTTCATCTGCTGCTGCATCATCTTAATTTGGTCGGTAAGCATATTGTTCTTGTCCAATTTCTTGGCCTCTTTTAACAATTGGGTGGCCTCACGCTTTCTGCGTTTTTGCATGGCGATGCCCGCCAAGCTCAATTTGGCCATGGCCACATCATAATCCATGGTCAACCCATATTTCAGGGCCTTTTTAAAGTACTTTTCAGCCTGCGTCAGGTTTTTTTGGGAGTAGATGATTCCGTGCAAGTAGTTATAGTATCCCACTTGTTTTTTGATCAAAGCGGACTCTGGGTTCTTTATTTTATCAAGCCAGCGTTGCACGCCATCCATATCCTGCTTTCTCATTTTAAGAAAGGCCAATAGGATAAACTCATTTCTAAAGTATAGAAAAATGAAGACGAAGGATAGCAAAATCAACGCAATTCCGTTGCCAATGTTGCCTTCCACAAACTGGTAAACGGCATAGGCAATGATAAGAACGGCAATAACGAGCTTGATATTTTTATTGAACATACGGTCTAGTGATTTTTACCTGTTGTTAAGCGCTCGCAAAAGTACTAAAAACTTAATTAAATATTTTAAGTTTGGGCTTGCCAAAGTAAAAAGTCTTCGTATATTTGCGCCCAGAATTTTTTAGGGAAAACAAATTTCCCGACATCAAAATCCATAAAACAGTTCGGAAATGAAAAGAACGTATCAACCATCCAAAAGGAAGAGAAGAAACAAGCATGGTTTTAGGGAGCGCATGGCGACTGCCAATGGTAGAAAAGTTCTTGCGAGAAGAAGAGCCAAGGGAAGAAAGAGATTAACTGTTTCCTCTGAGCCAAGACATAAAAAATAATGATAGTATTTATTATTTAAATTAAAGGTGTTACTTTTCCAGTAACACCTTTTTTTTGACATATAAGCAGATAACGAGAAACCCCTAAAGAAAATGCCCAAAAGAAAAGATTTAAATTCCATTTTGATTATTGGTTCTGGCCCGATCATTATCGGTCAGGCATGTGAGTTCGATTATTCTGGTTCCCAAGCGCTTCGTTCCCTACGGGAAGATGGTATCGAAACCATTTTGATAAACAGCAATCCCGCTACCATTATGACGGACCCCACCATGGCGGACCACGTTTATCTAAAACCATTGACGACGAAGTCAATCGTAGAAATACTTAAAAAACATCCAAATATTGATGCGGTATTGCCAACTATGGGCGGACAAACCGCATTGAACCTTTGTATCGAGGCCGATGACAAAGGTATTTGGGAAGATTTTGGAGTAAAAATCATAGGGGTGGATATCGACGCCATCAACATTACCGAAGACCGTGAAAAGTTTAGGGAGTTGATGCTCAAAATTGGTATAGGAATGCCTCCACAGGCCTCTGCAACATCCTTCCTAAAAGGAAAGGAAATTGCCCAGGAATTCGGGTTTCCGTTGGTGATTCGAGCCTCCTTTACGCTTGGTGGGGCAGGAGCGGCCATCGTACACGATCCAGCAGAGTTCGACGATATGTTGAGCTATGGCCTGGAGGTGTCCCCAATTCACGAGGTAATGATCGATAAGGCCTTAATGGGCTGGAAAGAATACGAACTGGAGCTGCTACGTGACAAAAATGACAACGTGGTCATCATCTGTACCATAGAGAATATGGATCCCATGGGCATCCATACAGGGGACTCCATTACCGTGGCACCTGCGATGACCTTGTCCGACAGAACGTTCCAACGGATGCGGGATATGGCTATCCACATGATGCGCAGTATAGGGGACTTCGCCGGTGGATGTAATGTACAGTTTGCTGTGAGCCCAGATGAGAAAGAGGATATTATCGCAATCGAAATCAACCCAAGGGTATCTAGGTCGTCCGCTTTGGCATCCAAAGCAACGGGATATCCGATTGCAAAAATTGCTGCCAAATTGGCCATTGGCTACACTTTGGATGAGTTGGACAACCAAATTACCCAATCTACTTCAGCCCTGTTTGAGCCAACTTTGGATTATGTAATCGTAAAAATACCACGATGGAACTTTGATAAGTTCGAAGGTTCCGACAGAACACTGGGCCTTCAGATGAAGTCTGTAGGAGAGGTGATGGGCATTGGACGATCGTTCCAAGAAGCCCTGCACAAGGCCACACAGTCCCTCGAAATCAAACGAAATGGATTGGGTGCCGATGGCAAGGGGTACAAGGATTACGAAACCATCATTGATAAATTAAGAGTGCCGAGTTGGGACAGGGTATTTGTAATCTACGATGCCATTCAACTGGGAATTCCATTAAAACGTATCCAGGAAATCACCAAGATAGATATGTGGTTCCTGAAACAATACGAGGAATTGCACTTCTTGGAAATGGAAATATCAAAATACACCATAGAAAGCTTGCCAAAGGCATTGTTGCTGGAAGCGAAGCAAAAAGGTTTCGCCGACAGACAAATTGCCCATATGTTGGATTGTTGGGAAAGCGAGGTGCACAGCAAGCGTATGGATTTGAGCATCAACCGCGTCTATAAGTTGGTGGATACCTGTGCTGCTGAGTTTAAAGCAGTGACTCCATATTACTATTCCACGTTTGAAGAAGAAATAGAAACCGCTGACGGTGAGCGCTACGTAGCCAACGATAGTGTGGTTACGGATAAGAAAAAAGTAGTGGTGCTAGGTTCTGGACCTAACCGAATTGGTCAAGGAATCGAGTTCGATTATTGTTGTGTGCACGGTGTTTTGGCCGCAGCGGAATGTGGTTATGAAACCATTATGATCAACTGTAACCCAGAAACCGTTTCCACAGATTTTGATACGGCGGACAAATTATATTTTGAGCCCGTGTTCTGGGAACATATTTACGATATCATTCTTCACGAAAAACCAGAAGGTGTCATTGTACAATTGGGAGGGCAAACTGCATTGAAGCTTGCCGAAAAGCTGGACAAATATGGCATCAATATTATTGGGACAAGCTTTAAGTCCTTGGACTTGGCCGAGGATAGAGGAAGTTTCTCCACATTATTGAAAGATAACGACATTCCTTACCCAAGATTCGGAGTGGCTGAAACCGCAGATGAAGCTCTGGATTTGGCAGAGGATTTAAAATTCCCATTGTTGGTAAGACCATCTTATGTGTTGGGTGGACAGGGGATGAAAATCGTGATCAACAAAGAAGAACTGGAAGCCCACGTGGTGGATTTGTTGCGTAAAATACCGAACAACAAACTATTACTAGATCACTACTTGGACGGGGCCATTGAAGCAGAGGCCGATGCCATTTGCGATGGTGAGGACGTTTATATTATCGGCATCATGGAGCATATTGAGCCTTGTGGAATCCACTCAGGTGACTCCAACGCTACGCTTCCGCCGTTTAACCTCGGTGAATTCGTGATGCAACAAATTAAAGACCACACCAAAAAGATTGCTTTGGCACTCAATACCGTAGGTTTGATTAACATTCAATTTGCGGTTAAGGATGATATTGTTTACATCATCGAGGCCAACCCAAGGGCCTCTCGTACGGTTCCCTTTATTGCCAAGGCTTATGGCGAACCTTATGTCAACTATGCCACCAAAGTAATGTTGGGCGATAAAAAAGTCAAGGATTTTGACTTTAAGCCACATTTGGATGGTTATGCAATTAAGCAACCAGTGTTCTCGTTCAACAAGTTCCCTAACGTGAATAAAAACTTGGGGCCTGAAATGAAGAGTACCGGGGAGAGTATCCTCTTCATAGATAGTTTAAAGGACGATGAGTTCTACAACTTGTACGCAAGACGAAAAATGTACTTGAGTAAGTAGATAGTATAACAAATCAGGTTATTTAACCCTTAATATGGCAATATGTCAGTTCGAGTGATTTTTATTTGAAAAAATCGTATCGAGAACCACAGCATCAAGTTAAGGCTCTATTCTCGATACAAAATTCCTTAAGAATTTTACTCGAATTGACAATTAAAGAGAACAAGCACATAAACCTTTAAAGCGGTCTGCTAATCAATCAGTTCAAAAGATTCGGCAATCGTTTTAAAGGTTTTTTTATGCTCTATCTTTTTGTCCTTTAAGGTCCATGCCATGATCATATAAACGTTATCCTCACCTTCAACAAAGGTCAAAAAATAGGAGATTTCATTATCCATACCATTAACAATTGCGTCCAGTTCCACTGTTTCTGCATCTAGCCCATTGATTCTTAGGGATTGTGGTTCTGATTTGTTGTTGATTTCAGTAGTCCTGGAAAGTATTTGCAGTCTGGCATCTCGGTAATTTTGCAGCACAGAGAGTTCATCATCATATTGTTCCAAGACCCGATAAACCTCTTCAAAATCGGCTTTGGGTTCATCAATCACAAGTAAATAAGCTTCCTTGAGCAAACTTTGGTATTGTAGGGAGGCTTCCTCGTTCAGACCCGTAGTCCCCGTCATAAATTTAGGAAGGTCCAATCGGTAATTCCCATCAATAGAAATGGTATGGTAAGAGTTCGCTCCTAAAGTGGAATCATCTTTTTTGCTTTTGGAATTGATACAAGATGTAGTGGACAAAAGCAGCAGAAAAATGATAGCAGGAATACGATTTTTCATAAAGAAACGATTGTATTTCTATAACATCTAAGATAAAATATTAATAATTGGTATGCACACATCCTTAAACTTTCTCTTGAAAATTGATTTTTGACCCAAATTCGTCATTGCCTGAAAATTCAAGTTTATGATAAATGGATTTTTAAATGGGCTCTACGAATTTTTCATCAATAAAAATAGCCCGTAAATCGATTTTAACCATAATTAACAGGTACTATTTGTCGGAGAAGTTTAGGTGATTTAGCTTTGTGCTCCAAATGAAAAAGGCATTTGCAAAATATTGGATTCCCCTCTGTATCCTATTGCTGGGAGGATTCATCAATTTATACACCGATTCGCAACAAACTTCGGTTGCGGATGATGCCTGTTATTTTCAAAATGTAGAAAACCAACATTCCTCCGCTACATTCAATGCGCTGCAATTAGGAATTGAGAAAAGGCATTGTACAGAAATCGACCTTGAAGAACAAGAAGAGCGAGAGGAAGAAGCAACATCACATAGTTTATCTTTGGAGCAAGGCAGTTGCTTGACTACCAATTTATTTGCAGCCTCCTGGGGGCAATTGTTTTTGGAATCTAACACGAACAAAGAACTTTCCGTGGCCAAGTCTGCCTCGTCCATAAGGAAGCACGTTAGGTTTCAGGTATTCCGAATTTAGGATTTACTTTTTAGCGAAGACGCCACTGCGCTTTGCAACAATCCGCAACCCTTTGGGTAACAATCAATAACCAAGGGCAGGTCTCTTTATGTGGATGCTGACTTCCCTTGACCTATTTCTAAACATTTTTTAAATAATAAAACTATGAGGAGATTTTCCATCTTCATCGGCTTGTTTGTGGCATTCTGCTATACAAGTTGCGAATCCAAAAAACACGAAAATAAGGAAGAAACCAAATTTCTCGTGTCCAGTCCTATCCAAATGGACACATCAATCACAAAAGACTACGTATGTCAAATACATTCTACTAGACATATAGAGCTTAGGGCTTTGGAAAAAGGCTACCTACAACATATTTATGTGGATGAAGGGCAGCATGTAAAAAAAGGACAGCGAATGTTCCATATTATGCCCAATGTTTACCAAGCCGACCTGCAAAAGGCAAAGGCCGAAGCCGAAGTGGCCGAAATTGAATATAAAAACACCAAATTACTGGCAGACGGCAACGTTGTTTCAGCCAATGAGCTGGCCATGGCCAAAGCAGAATTGGATAGGGCCAAAGCAGAGGTTAGTCTGGCGGAAACCCATTTGGGCTTTACAGACATCCGAGCCCCTTTCGATGGCATAATGGATCATCTCGAAGTTAGGGAAGGAAGTCTTTTGGATGAAGGAGAACTACTGACCAAACTCTCCGACAACTCTAAAATGTGGGTGTATTTTAATGTGCCCGAAGCAGAGTATCTCGATTACATTACAAGTGCGAAAAGAAATGAAAAACAAGCAGTAGAGCTTTTAATGGCCAATAACAAAAGGTTCAATCAGCCAGGTATAGTGGAGACCATCGAGGGAGAGTTTAACCACGAAACGGGGAACATTGCCTTTAGGGCAACCTTTCCCAACCCTGATGGTATTTTGAGACATGGCGAAACAGGAAGCATTTTAATGAAGGTGCCGTTGGATAAAGCGATGCTTATTCCCCAAAAGGCCACTTTTGAAGTGTTGGACAAAAAGTTTGTTTTTGTAATTGATCAAAACGATACCGTACAACAACGGGAAATAGTTGTAGGAGCTGAGCTGCCACACCTCTTTGTGGTAGAAAAAGGACTTTCACTGAACGATAAAGTACTGCTGGAAGGTATCCGAATGGTACGGAGCGGAGAAAAGATTCAGTACGAATTCGAAAAACCCGAATCCGTACTGTCTCACCTAGAGTTGTATTCTGAGTAACAATCCTATAATCTTTAAAAATGTTTAAAAAATTTATACACAGACCTGTATTGGCCATTGTGATTTCGGTCATAATAGTGTTTACGGGATTGTTGGCCATAAAACAACTGCCTATTTCGCAGTTCCCGCAAATCGCACCGACCACGGTCAATATTTTTATTGCTTACCCAGGTTCAAGTGCCGATGTATTGGTAAATTCTACCCTAATTCCTTTGGAAACTTCCATTAACGGGGTGCAAGGGATGCGGTATATCGCTTCTGATGCAACTAGTGCTGGGGAAGGAACTTTGAGGGTAATCTTTGAACCAGGCACCGACCCCAACCAAGCCGTGGTGCGGGTAAAAACACGTGTAGACCAAGTAATGCCGTTATTGCCTGAACTGGTACAGCGCGAAGGGGTAATCATAACCCCGGTGCAGCCCAGTATGTTAATGTATGTGAACCTGTACAGTGATGCCAAGGACAATGATGAAAAATTCCTGTACAACTACGCATACACTAAAATGATTCCTGAAATCCAGCGGATAAATGGTATAGCGAGTGCTAAAATTCTAGGTAGCCGTAAGTTCGCCATGCGGGTCTGGCTGAAACCAGATCGTATGCGAGCCTATAATATTTCTGCAGAAGAAGTACTGAAGGCCATGGAAGAACAAAGTATTCTGGCCAGGCCTGGACGTTTGGGTAGAAGTTCCGGTAAAAAAGCACAATCGTTGGAATATGTTTTGGTTTATCAAAACAGGTACAATGAACCTCAACAATACAAGGATATCATTGTTAAAGCCAACGAAGAAGGAGAGATTTTAAAATTAGGCGACGTCGCCGATGTGGAACTCGGAAGTGAGTTCTTTGATATTTATTCCAACTTGGACGGAAAACCATCGGCATCCATAGTATTAAAACAGACTTTCGGAAGTAACGGTAGCGATGTCATTAAATCGGTAAAAGAAAAACTAGCGGAGCTGGAAACTGAAATGCCACCAGGCATCGATTATAAGATCAGTTATGACGTATCCAACTTCTTGGACGCATCCATAGATCAAGTACTGCACACCCTCCGTGATGCCTTTATTTTAGTGGCCATTGTGGTATTCCTGTTCTTGGGTGATTGGCGTTCTACTTTAATTCCGATCATTGCCGTGCCCGTATCGCTGATAGGAGCATTCTTTGTAATGCAACTTTTTGGGCTGTCCATTAACTTGATTACACTTTTTGCCCTCGTATTGGCTATCGGTATTGTGGTAGACAACGCCATTGTAGTAGTGGAGGCCGTCCATGTAAAAATGGAAGAAGAAAATCTTACACCCTATAAAGCATCTTACGAAGTACTGGGTGAAATTGGTGGAGCTATTGTTGCCATTACCTTGGTAATGACCTCTGTTTTTATCCCTATTTCTTTTATGACAGGACCCGTGGGGGTTTTCTATAGACAGTTTTCCATCACCATGGCAGGCTCTATTGTAATATCTGCCATAGTGGCCCTTACCTTAACGCCGGTTCTATGTGCCATGATGTTGAAAAACACCCATGGTAAAACAAAACGGAAATCACCCGTAAACCGATTTATAGATTGGTTTAATGGCAGGTTTGAGAAACTTACGGGACGCTATGTTGGGGTGTTGAACAAGATTGTAAACCGAAGAGTGGTCACTTTTGGTGTATTACTGGCTTTCTGTGCCGGTATTTTCTTTACCAACCAAGTATTACCAGCCGGATTTATCCCCAATGAAGACCAAGGGATGATATATGCCATCATCCAGACCCCTCCAGGTGCTACTTTGGAGAGAACCAATGAGGTAGCCAGAAAACTCCAAGCCATTTGTGAGGAGACCGAAGGTGTTGAATCCGTTTCCTCCTTGGCAGGTTATGAGATTATGACGGAAGGCCGAGGCTCCAATGCGGGAACTTGTCTTATTAACTTAAAACCATGGTCAGAACGGGAACATTCCGTTCATGAGATTATGGAGGAGCTGGAAGAAGAGACCAAAGACCTTGGAGCTGTAATCGAATACTTTGAGCCACCGGCGGTTCCAGGTTTCGGTTCGTCAGGTGGTTTCGCCATGCGTTTGTTGGACAAGACCAATAGCACGGATTATCATGAGTTCGAAAGGATCAACAACGATTTTATGGATGCCTTGCGCGAACGTAAGGAATTGGCAGGCTTATTTACCTTTTATGCCGCCAATTATCCACAGTATGAGCTGAAGATCAATAATAAAGCGGCCATGCAGAAAGGTGTTTCCATAGGAAAAGCCATGGAAAATTTGAACATTCTTATCGGTAGTACCTACGAACAAGGGTTTATCCGTTTTGGCCGATTCTTTAAAGTGTATACCCAAGCAGCCCCTGAGTATCGCGGTATGCCGTCCGATTTGGAAAAACTCTTTGTGAAAAATGAAGAAGGGGAGATGGTACCCTACTCATCTTTTATGACCATGGAGAAACGCCTCGGGCCAAATGAGGTAACCCGCTACAATTTGTACAACTCTGCTGCTATTCGCGGATTGCCTGCCAAAGGATATACCAGTGGAGATGCCATTGACGCTATAAAAGAGGTGGCAGAACAAAAATTACCAAGGGGGTATGATATTGCATGGGAAGGTCTCTCTTACGATGAAGCGCAACGTGGAAACGAGTCCATATATATTTTCATCGTAGTGCTCATATTCGTGTATTTGGTATTGGCTGCCCAATACGAGAGTTTCTTGCTTCCATTGGCCGTGATTCTATCACTTCCGGTCGGGGTATTTGGTTCATTCTTCCTGTTGAAGTTAATGGGATTGTCCAACGATGTGTATGCCCAAATTGGTATGATCATGTTGGTAGGGCTCTTAGGTAAGAATGCAGTATTGATTGTGGAATTTGCCGTCCAGAAACACCGACAGGGTGCTACGATACTCGAAGCTGCTATTGAAGGTTCCAAGCAACGTTTTAGGCCAATTTTGATGACATCTTTTGCCTTTATTGCTGGTTTAATTCCCTTGGTAGTGGCCACAGGTGCAGGAGCCATAGGTAATCGAACCATTGGTGGTTCAGCCTTGGGAGGTATGCTTATCGGTACCATTTTTGGGGTCTTGTTGATTCCAGGCCTTTACTATGTATTTGCTAAAATGGCAGATGGTAAGAGTCTTATTAAAGATGAGCATGATGAACCGATTTCTGAAGAGTTCTTCAAGAATAATGACAACGAGAGCAAATTGCGAACTCGTTTAAAAGAAGTGAATAAACTTTTGAAAAAAATGACCACAAGAAATGGAAAGAATAACAAAAACGGTGACCAAAATGAAGCATAGAAAATCACTTTTAGTTGTAATGATAGCAATGATGGCCCTTTATTCTTGTGTGCCCACTCGTGAGGTTAGGGACGAGAATGTAGCGGTCCCCGAGAATTATCAGAATCAATCCACCGATACCGTAAATACAGGATTGGTGGAATGGAGAAGATTTTTCAAGGACCCCAATCTTATTGTGCTGATTGATTCTGCTTTGGTAAAAAACCAAGAGTTGAACATTATGTTGCAGCAAGTGGATATGGCCCAAAACAGGATTCAGGCCAAGAAAGGGGAGTACTTACCTTTTGTAAACCTTCAGGCAGGTGCCGAAGTGGAAAAAGTTGGTGAATATACCCGTAATGGAGCTGTGGAAAAAAACCTCGTGGTGAAGGAAGACGAAGAGTTCCCCGAACCCCTGACCAATTATATGGTCGGAGCCTTCGCCTCTTGGGAGCTGGATGTATGGAAGAAGCTCCGTAATGAGAAAAAAGCAGCGGTCTACGAATACCTTTCCAGCGTTGAGGGCAAAAACTTTATGGTGACCAATCTGGTGGCGGAGATTGCCGATTCGTACTACGAATTAATGGCCTTGGACAATCAAATGGCCATCATAGACCAAAACTTGGAGATTCAGCAGAATGCGTTGCGCATGGTGAAACTACAAAAGCAGGCTGCCCGTGCCACGGAATTGGCCGTTAAGCGTTTTCAGGCGGAAGTTTTGAAAAACCAAAGCCATAAATATGAAATTCAGCAGGAAATCGTGGAAGCGGAGAATCGATTGAATTTTTTGATTGGTCGATCCCCACAGCATATACAAAGGGAGTCCGATAATTTTATTGATATGTCCATTGATACCATTAACGCTGGAATACCTTCGCAATTATTGGAGAATCGGCCCGATGTGCGAAGTGCCGAGTTTGAATTGGCAGCAGCCAAATTGGATACCAAAGCAGCGAGGGCCAATTTTTACCCACAGTTTACAATTAAAGCGGGATTAGGTCTGGAGGCTTTTGATACAAAATACCTCACCACAACACCAGAATCCGTATTGTATTCGGCGATTGGGGATATGGTAGCGCCTTTGATTAACAGAAATGCAATCAAAGCTCAGTACAAGAATGCTACGGCCCGACAGTTGCAGGCGGTGTACGAATATGAGAAGTCTATTTTGAATGCCTATATAGAGGTGGCCAACCAGTTGTCCAACATTGATAACTTAAAAAAGAGCTATGAATTAAAGGATGGTCAAGTACAGGCCCTAACGGAATCCATAGACCTCTCTACACGATTGTTCCAATCCGCTAGGGTAGAATATATTGAAGTGCTTTTGGCGCAACGTGAGGCCTTGGAATCCCGTATGGAATTGGTAGAAACCAAAAAGGATCAGTTATTGGCCCAGGTAAATATGTACCGCGCCTTGGGCGGTGGCTGGAATTAATGTCCCAAATCAATAGTTTTACCTACTGTCTTGGCTATTGATTTACCCAAAATGAAGCCCGGTTTACATTTGTAAATCGGGCTTCTGATTTCTAGGTGAGGATGAATTTATTCCATCATGGTTGAATCAGGAGCCTGACTAGGCAACGGTAATTCGGTAACGGGTGCATCCCAGACCGCTTTCCATTCATCACCTATTTTTTCCCAGAGCACCATATAGTTCCCTTTATCTTCCATTGCTGGAATTGGTGAGGTTTCATTAGGGGAAAATGTAAGCGTGTATTTCCCGTATTCTGTGGCCAAGTCACCACTTGCTTTCACTTCTTGAGTGTTGAGGTTAAACTCCCATTTTCCAAATCGAATGTTCTGTTTCCACGTGGCTTTATAGTTTTCCACTCCAACAACAGCGGGTTGGTTGGGCATAAATTGGATACAGTCATCGGCAAAATGTACAGCAGCGGAGTCAATCATCCCCTTGGCATAAAACGCTTCAATCTTTTCGTTTTTTTCTTCAATGATTTTTTGAATTTGGGCAGAATATTCTTCTCCTGATTTTGGTTCAGGAGTGGGCTGTTCGCAACTTGCAACAAAAAGAATAATCAGTAAACCTGAAAGGATTGGTACAGATTGATTTTTCATAAGGATATAGTTATTGAGTTATTTACAAACAATGAATTTTGTTGGGGAACTATATCTAACCGTTGTACATTTTTATCCAAAAAAGGTTCTCGATACGATTTCTCTTTTCACAAAATCACTCGAACTGACATCTACAACTAAGTTTTATGTTCAAAATGCGCAAAGGGCATTTCATTTTTATTCAACGACCAAGGACGATGCAATTTCCCTATACAACTTCCACTCGCCGTTCGCGGTCTTCTTCATAATCACCAAAAAAGTATCCTCCATTTCGTGTACTATCCCGTTTTCATCGGTATAGTAAACCGAACTTACCCCAAAATCATAGGCCATGGTATCGGATAGTATCACGGTTTCCTTAGGGTTCATTTTTATGCTATCGTAACGGAATTTGTTTCCGTGCTGTTCCTTCAGTTTTCGATAGGCGATCCAATCCTCGCTGCCGGGACCAATCGAAATCAAGTCTTTGGTTACAAATTTCCCCAAATCTCCATAGCGTTGTTCTTTTACCGTCTGCTGAAACGATTTTCGCATCTGTTCAATTTTTGCCAATTCGGCTTCCACATTAATTTCATTGGTCTGTACAGGCTTCACGACCACCTTGTCCTGTTTTTCTCCGCAGGATATCAAGGTCAAAACGAAAAAAAGCACTATTGCGTTTTTCATTGTTGTTGGGTTTACTCGTCTCCTTTGTATTTGTCAAACCAAGCCAATACGCTTGCAATTTTGGCAATCAAGTTGCTGGGTTTGTTCGCGATTCCGTGTGAAGCACCGGGAATACGTACCATAGCAGTTTCCACGTTCTCCAATTTCAATGCCGCATAGAACTGTTCTGATTCGGCAATCGGGGTACGGTAATCTTCTTCACCTGTTAAAAGCATGGTAGGCGTTGTTACATTACCCACGTAGGTGAGTGGGGAACGTCGCATATAATTTTCTGGATCCTCCCAAGGCTTTTTCCCGAACCAATATTTGGAAAAGAACTGCACACCATCGGCATAGAGCACAAAACTGGTCCAGTTGATAACGGGCTTGGCCACTACAGCAGCCTTGAAACGGTCGGTTTTTCCCACGATCCACGCGGTAAGGACACCACCACCGGAGCCACCTGTTACAAATAAATTGTCCTCATCCACATAGCCTTTTTTCAAAAGCGCATCTACGCCGGACATCAAATCCTCGTAATCGTGGTTGGGATAATCATGGTGTATCAGGTTTCCAAATTCTTCACCATAGCTGGTACTTCCACGAGGATTGGTGTAGAGCACCACATAGCCTTCGGCAGCGTAGGCTTGAATCTCGGCAGAATATACTTCGCCGTAACTGGTAAAAGGACCCCCGTGTATCTCAAGAATCATTGGGTATTTTTTGGATGGGTCAAAATCAGGGGGCGTAACCACCCAGCCTTGAATTTTTCGTTGGTCATAGGAGGATTCCCACCACATTTCTTCGACCTTGCCCAATTTTTTGAAGGAGAACAGGTCATCGTTTACTCCAGTCAAACGTTTTGAACTTTTTGTATCTGCTGCACCCAAATCCGAAGGGTGACTGGTATCGCCCATCGTGTATGCGAATTTGTTGTTGTCAGAGGCAGAAAAACTGGCTGCATTGTAAGGTCTTCCCAAAGATAGACCTCCCAAACCATCAGTAATTTCATCCACTTTTCCCGATAGGCTGATTGAACCCAATTTACCCATTCCTTGGTCCGTGTAGCTAATAAACAATCCATTGCCCTTGCTGTTCCAAGCCATATCTTCCACATCACGGTCAAAATCACCAGAAATTAATTTAGAATCTGTTCCATCAGAATTCATTACATACAATTGGGTAAGTTGATACCCTTGTAAGCGGTCATCATATCCCAAATAGGCAATTTTGGAACCATCGGGAGACAATACTGGGTTTCCATCAGGACCGTAGCGGTCGGTAATCGGGGTGGTTTCCCCAGTGTTTACATTGATGGAGTAAATTTCACTATCGGCAGGTTCCTGCTCTTCATCTTTGTGAAAGTTGGCACTAAAATATAGATGCCTATTGTCCTTGGCCCAAATCGGACTTCCGTGGTCAAATTCAGAAAAAGTCAATTGTTTTGGGGTACCTCCGCTGATGGGCAAGGTGAATAATTGTGAATTGCCACCCTTGTAGTAACCTGCACCATCGCCACGGTAGTTCATTTTGTCAATATACTTGGGTGGTTCGTTCCATTTGGCCCCTTCCGGCTTTCCGGGCATTTTTATGATGGACTCATTGGCTTCGGGCACAAACATCGAAAAGGCCAGGTGCTTGTCATCATAGGACCACGAAACGGAACCGGGAGACTGCGGTGTATTGGTCAATGCCATGGTTTCCTTGGTATCCAACCACATGAGGTACAGCTTCATTTTATCATCGGCCATATTGGACTTGAAAACGATTTTTGTTCCATCGTGCGACCATTTGGGGGCATAGTCGTTTTGGTTTCCAGTAGTTAGTGGACGATTATTGGAACCATCAAAATTTACAATCCAAAGATTGGATAGATTGCGGTCGGTCATTACATCCTTAAAATTCCGAACGTAGATGATTTTAGAACCATCCGGAGAAATTTGAGGGTCGGAAACATATTCCATATTGAAGATGTCCAACAGTTCCAAATTGGTTTGTACTTGGCCAAACCCTAAAGGGTTTATGGCAACAAAAAGCAATAGTGTGCCGAGTAATTTTTTCATGAGGTTGGTATTTAAGAGCTTAGTATTAAAAAAATATGTTCTAAATTTTATTTGATGACTATTAATTAATCCGATTGAGCTGTCTTTTTTGTTTCATTGATATGTACAGTCGGTATGTTGACAATTTCAAATGTGGACGAAGCCAATCTTACTTTTTCGTTTGTTTTTTGAATTCTTTTACCGATTTCTTCGTTTAGAAGATGTTTGGTGACCCTTCTTTTCTTGTAGTCTACAATATACCTCAAATTAAACTGTACCCAATTATCCGTCATGGTAATGGCAAGTGTGGGGTCAACTTGGGCATCTTCGATATAGTATTTGTTTACCACATCTTTCCATTGTGCAATGGAGCTTTGGACATATTCGGATAAATTTTCTTGGGCAACTGAGATAACTATTTTCTTTGCCAATTCGATATCCGAACCATATCTTATAGGTAGATCAAATTCATCCCAAACAAATGGAAAATCCAAAGAATAATTATAAACCGGCCCTTTAAAAACAAAGGCATTGCTCAATTTAACAATGCGTCCGCTGTAATTGTCGCTGGACACCCACTTACCAATTTCCATCATAGTGGTGTACATACTGTCAATATCTATCACATCCCCTTTAATGCCATTCAATTCTATGCGGTCTCCCGGCTTGTAGACCCTAACAAAAAATATATAAAAAGAACCTGCTATGCTCAATATCAATTCTTGTAACGTTATGGTGATTCCTGCGGTGAGAAGCCCCATAGCTAGACCAAAATCTTTAATACTACCGGTAAAATAGGAAATGGTAATTAAAATGATCAATAGATATCCGACAACTTGAATTGCTTTTTGTGCTTTGTATTTAATGGAGTTGTCATGAAGATTTTTCTTCATCCACTTTCGTGTCCAAGCGATTAAGATGAATATAAAGACAACCCAAGCCAAATACTTAAGGATACTTGATGTGAGCGCTTGATCAGAGAACCAATCTTGTAAATTTTCAAATACCTCCATTTGGGTGCATTACAATTAAATTCCGACCGGAATGTACATACGTTAGTTACGCATTTTGATAGGAACACTTAAAAATACGGAATTTATACCCTTTTTAACTGGTTTACAGCTAATCTAGAACTGAAAATTTAATATGTAGTAGTCATGTTGGTATCTACACAGATAATAAAGTTGGCCAAATTCTTGTTCTCTTCCTCCAGTTTGTGCACATTTTCCTGCGTTACGGTGGAAATGGTCCCGTATTCCAAATCAGGTCGTTCCAATTGCAGGTACCACAGAATACCCTCATAATTGTTGGAGTGGTAGGCCCCGTTGTAATGCAAGAACAAGGATCCTTCCTTGTAATTTTGAAGGATGAAGTGGGCCATCGTCGCATCTTTAATAGCTTGAGCCATAACTAGAGTAGGGCTACCGTGGTCCCCCATCATTTTTAGGATTTTTTGATACCCCGGAAGTTCGGGGTCATAAGCAATGGGCAAAGGCGCAATCCATTCTTTTTCTTGGGCAGTAAGCGAGTCCAACGCTTCAAAACCGTCCTTGTACACCATACTGGCGTAGCGCCGGGGCACGTTGGAGGCCACAAAAACCAAACTACTGTCCTTCGCAAAGTCAACCAAAGGAGCATAATCAGTTTTATGGTTGTTCCACAGCCGTGCAGTGGAATCCAAAGCTTTATAATCTATTTTTCCCGATAAATAATCGTTGAGCTCATCTTGATTATCGGATTCGATCATTTCTGCACCAAGAATGAGCTGTCTTTTGGAATGAAGGTCAGCTGTAAGCTCGTATTGCAACCAATGGGCAATAGGGTTGTTGTGCAATTCCCCGAACAAGACCATATCCTTTTTCTCCAAAGTCTTCAGCATTTTTTTGTACGAAACCTTTTTGCCTTTGGCGTTATAGATGACGTAGGGTTCTTTTTGGGCCGATACGGTTAGTAGGTAAAGGGTAAAAGCGGTTAGGAGGAGTGTTTTTTTCATTCTTCGTTTTAAACTTTTCTATTGGTTAAACTGTTGTAGTTTTTAAGTGAGGTGTGACATATGTTCCAAAAGCTGTCAATTCGAGTGAAATTCCAGAGGAATTTTGTATCGAGAATCAGTTTTTGGCTTGAAATGCTAGTTCTCGTTACAATTTTTCAAAAGAAAAATCACTCGAACTGACTAATTTTATCTACAATAAATGGTGCTTAGTTTATTGATATTCCAAATGCCCTTAAAACATATAACACGCCAAGTACGATAAATACAATCAGCCCAAACACTATATTGATATCATATGACAATAACCAATAATCGTAATTTTTCTCTTTTCGATTGCTTTTGATATGCATTATCAACCAAATTGCTGATTCAACCATCATTACAATTCTTTAATTAAGTCAATGAAATCTATCATAAAGCTATTTTATAAATAGCGTCTGAGTATAATTTTCCGCACTAACAATTATGTAATTCGTTACCTCTCCCACTCCGTATGAAAAACACCCTCACGGTCCAATCGTTCATAGGTGTGCGAACCAAAGTAATCGCGTTGCGCCTGAATCAAGTTCAACGGCAAACGACTGCTGGTGTAGGCATCAAAATAGGTAAGTGCGTTGGAAAGTCCGGGTAATGGAATTCCGTTGGTAGCTCCGTAGCTAACCAACTCTCTTGCTGCATCCACCGTACTTTGTACTTTTTCCACAAAAGAAGGGGAAAGCAGTAAATTCTGTAACTCTTTATCAGCTTGGTAGGCTTTGGTAATATCGGCCAACATCGCGGCACGGATAATACAGCCTGCCCGCCAAATTTTAGCGATTTCACCCAGTTCAAGCTCGTAACCATATTCCTTGGAGGCATCGGCCAATTGGTGCATTCCCTGTGCGTAAGTGATGATAAAGGCAAAATACAAAGCTTGCTCGGCTTTTGCCGTAAAATCTTCCTTGTCCACCGCTTTTGGGGTAGGACGCTCGTACAATTCGTCTGCTTTGATACGTTCCGCTTTTAGAGCGGAAATTTCACGCATACTCACGGCAATGTCAATAGTCGGTACAGGGATGCCCAAATCCATGGCGTTTTGGGACGTCCATTTCCCCGTTCCCTTTTGTTTGGCCTTGTCCAAGATCATATCCACAAGGTCATTATCGGTCAAATCGTCTTTTTGATCAAAGATTTCAGACGTGATTTCCACCAAAAAGGATTGCAAACGTCCTTCATTCCATCTTGCGTAGGTTTTGTGTAGCTCATCATTGGTAAGTCCTCCCGCTTTTTTGAGCAGGTCATAAATCTCGGAGGTCAACTGCATCAAACCGTATTCGATACCATTGTGGACCATTTTTACGTAGTTTCCTGCGGATTTTGGACCCAAATAGGCCACACAGGGCTCACCTTTGTATTTAGCGGAAACCGCTTCAAAAATAGGTTTTACGTGTTGGTAGGCTTCTTTGGAACCTCCCGGCATAATGCTCGGTCCTTTTCGGGCACCTTCGGCACCTCCAGAAACCCCGGCACCAAAAAAGTTGATGCCCTTTTCCTTTAAATAGGCTTCGCGACGGTCGGTATCGGTGTAAAAGGAGTTTCCTCCATCAATAATAATATCACCTTTGTCCAAATAAGGAAGTAGGCCCTCGATGACGCTGTCCACAATTTTTCCCGCGGGCACCAGTAACATAATTTTTCTGGGAGTAGTCAACGATTGCACAAATGTATCGACCTCTGTGGAGGCATTCACTTTGGATGGGTTACCCCCTTCGTTGATCAAAGCGTTCACTTTTTCTTCATCAAGATCATTCCCAAATGCGGTAAACCCGTTATCAGCTACATTTAGAATAAAATTACGTCCCATTACTCCAAGGCCCACAAGGCCAAAATCATACGTGTCCGCCATTATATACTTTCTCTTTTTTGATGTTAATACAACTCTAAGGTTGCTATTTGTTGAATTATGAACCTAAAATAAACCTTATCTTCGTTATGCTCAAAAATATTGACAGCTTATTAAAATGAATTGTCAATAAGGGCAAAACTCGCCAGAAAACAAAAATACTATGAAAAAAACAGATAATCAGATGCTCGTGATATTTGGAGCATCGGGTGATTTGACTGCAAGAAAGCTGATACCTTCCCTGTTCAATTTATATTTAGCGAAACAATTACCAGAAAACTTTGTGGTGTTGGGCGTTAGCCGAAGTGACCTCTCGGACAAAGCATTTCGGGACCGTGTGGTGTATGAGAGTGAATATTTGAAGAAGAAGACCAAAGATTTGGACAAAAGCAAGATAAAAGGTTTTGCAGATAAGCTTTATTATGAAGATTTAGGCGATAGTTATAATACGGATTATGGTTCTTTGAGAAAACGGGTGGAAGCCCTTAAAGAAAAACACAACACTTCGGGGAACATCATTTATTATTTATCTACACCGCCTACGCTTTACGAAACCGTATCCCAGAACTTATCCAAGGCGGGTATGAACACCCAAAACAATGGTTGGAAGCGCTTGATTGTGGAAAAGCCTTTCGGGTATAGTCTGGAAACCGCACAAGAACTCAACAAGGGACTTCATAAATATTTTAAGGAACATCAGATTTACCGAATAGACCATTATTTGGGCAAAGAGACTGTCCAAAACCTCTTGGTGACCCGCTTCTCCAATAGTATTTTTGAGCCACTTTGGAACCGTAATTACATTCAGCATGTTGAAATCACCAATGCAGAAAGTGTTGGTGTAGAAAAGCGTGGGGGATATTATGATAAATCCGGAGCCTTGCGTGACATGTTTCAGAATCACTTGTTGCAGATTGTTTCTTTGGTTGTCATGGAACCTCCTATTGGAGCAGATGCAGAAGAAATACGAAATGAAAAAGTGAAGGCTCTAAAGTCTTTACGTATTATGACGGATGAAAAGGAACTTTTTGAAAATACAATCAGAGCACAGTATGTGGCTTCCAAAGTTGGAGGAAAAAAGGTGAAAGGATACCGTGAGGAAGATGGAGTGGACCCAAATTCAACTACGGAGACCTATGCAGCCATTAAATTTTATGTGGATAACTGGCGTTGGCACGGTGTTCCGTTTTATGTGCGCACGGCTAAAAGAATGCCTACCAAGGTGACCGAAATCGTGATTCACTTTAAAAAGCCGCATCATCAAATTTTTAAAGGTTCCGAAATGCAGGAGATGGACAATAAATTGATAATCCGTATCCAGCCAGATGAAGGAATCTTGATCAAGTTCGGGGTTAAAGTTCCCGGACAAGGCTTTAAAGTTGAGCGTGCCAATTTGGACTTTTACTATTCCAGTTTGGCCGAAACTTACGTGATGGAGGCTTACGAACGCCTGTTGCTGGATGCTATGCAGGGTGATGCCACTCTTTATGCTCGCGCCGATGAGGTCGAGGCCGCTTGGGAGTTTGTTGATCCTATTTTAAACTACTGGAAAAATGGTAAAGATGTTCGTGTCTATGGTTATGCTGCTGGGGCTTGGGGTCCTGAAAATGCAGATAATTTGATTGAAGATGATGGCTATTGGCGGAATCCCAGTGAGAATTTAGCAGATGACCCAGGGTATTGTGTGATTTGCTAGCTTCAATTATCAATAAACAATTGACAATGAACAATTCTTCTTTCGAGTGTCATCTTGAGCACAGTCGAAAGATTAGTTGAGAAGAAAAAATTAAATTTATGGATTTAAAAATATATAAAGATAAGCAAGAGGTAGCTAAGCAATTCTCAGGCTATTTTGTAGATCAGTTGAAAGATAAAGATACTTTTCACGTCGCGTTGTCGGGAGGGAGTACCCCAAAAATAGTTTTTGATGTGCTTGCCGAAAATTTTGCCGACAAAGTGGATTGGAGCAAGGTACATTTTTATTGGGGAGATGAACGTTGCGTAGCCCCAACGGATGATGAGAGCAATTATAAAATGACGGTGGAGCATCTCTTTTCCAAAATTGAAGTGCCCAAAGAAAACATCAATCGAATATTGGGTGAAAGGGACCCCAGTGGCGAAGCTTTGCGCTATGCCAATCTGTTGGAAATTGATTTGGACAGAGTGGAAGACATACCCCAGTTCGATTTGGTAATTTTAGGAATGGGCGATGATGGACACACCGCTTCCATTTTTCCTCACGAAATTGAGTTGTGGAATTCCGAAGACCATTGCGTAGTGGCAACCCATCCCGATTCGGGCCAGAAACGGGTTTCCATCAACGGAAAAGTCATCAACACGGCCAAAGAAGTAGCCTTTTTGGTCACGGGAGCATCAAAAGCAGAAAAAGTGGAGGCCGTTGTCGAAAAAACGGAAGGTTCTGAAGTCTATCCAGCATCTCTGGTGAATCCATTATCGGGTAATTTGGTTTGGTTTTTGGATGAGGAAGCGGCTACAAGGCTCAATCAAAGTCCATCTTAACGTTTTCACCTTGTAAAAACTCCAAGTATTCATTCACTTTAAAGTTGTTGGATTCGTATTTGCTGTCTCGCTTAAAAGCAGATTGTTTACGTTCTTTACTGCGAGCAAAACGACGGATATCTTGCTTGGTCTTTAAAATAAGGCCGGGCACAGGTTTATTTTTACCGTCTTCGCCCTTTGCCACCATTGTAAAGTACGAGGAGTTACAGTGTTTTACTTCTCCTGTAGTTATATTTTCGGATTCCACACGAACCCCGACCACCATGGAGGTTTTTCCAGTATAATTAATGGAAGCCTTAAGTGTGGCCAATTCTCCCACTTCAATTGGATTAAGAAAATCAACTCGATTGACCGAAGCCGTTACACAATAACTTTGTGAATGTTTAGAGGCACAGGCGAAGGCAATTTGGTCCATAAGGTTGAGAATGTGCCCCCCGTGAACTTTGCCCCCAAAATTGGAATGGGAGGGAAGCATAAGTTCGGTAATGGAAACCCTGCTTGTTCTGGATGATTTGAACTTTTTCATATTTTGTTGGAGTTTTTATAGAACCCTTTTGTGAAAGGGAAATAAAAGACGTGCAAAATGATAATCAAATATAATCCAAAGCTTAAGGAACTTGCAAGAGAACTCAGGAGGAATGCTACGAAATCTGAAGTACGGTTGTGGCAGAAGCTAAAGCGCGACCAGATGCACGGATACGATTTTCACAGACAAAAACCTATTGATGAGTATATTGTTGACTTTTTCTGTAATAGACTAAGGCTTGCTATAGAGGTAGATGGCTATTCACATGAAATATTGGAAGTTTGGGAGAGAGATGTCAAAAAAACCAACCGATTGAATGAATAAGGAATTCAGGTACTTAGATTTTCGGATGCCCAAGTTTTAAAAGATATGGATAATGTTTTGCGTGTGATTGAAGAATATATCTTTCAGTTTGAGGCTAAAGGAAATACACCTCCCTCAATCCCTCCTTCTTAGGCGGGAAGCCATTTCCCCTCTAAAAAGAGGGGCTAGGGGTGTGTTATTTAATTCCTAAGAATCGGAGATTTCTCGGAATTTACTTCTGTGATAAAATATTTGGTGTCGCCCAACCAGAAAAATGTAGCGTAGCGTTCTTTGTAGGTCACCTTAATATACTGACCTTGATATTCTTTCATTTTTTCAATGATTTCCTTTTCACCATCTTCCACGGAGAACGAGAACACATTGGTGCCAGATAAGCCTTGGCTTATTTGCCCTTCCCAGGTTTTCACCAAAACACCCTTTCTACTGAATTTGATGAGTTCCCCGGAACGATACCCTTCACTATAGGGAACGTAATAGATGAAAGCAAAATAGCCCACAACGCCAACTATGATGGCAGTAATGAATATGGTCAGGATTTTTTTCATGGTCAGTGTTCTAGTTTAGTGTTTCTAAATCGTCTTCGTTTGCGCGTTTTAAAATGGGTTCGGGCAGCGATTTTTTCGCTTTGGCCCCCATGGTTCTCAGTTTTTCAATACGACCTATAATGTTGCCCTTACCATCGAACAACTTGTTCATGGCATTTTTGTACTCACCTTTGGCATCGTCCATTTTTTTGCCAACCTGCGTCAAATCTTGCATAAACCCTACAAATTTATCGTAAAGGGCGCCTGCCTGTCGCGCAATTTCCATAGCATTCCGCTGTTGCTTTTCGTTGCTCCACATCGAATCAATGGTGCGGAGGGTGGCCAATAGGGTAGATGGTGTGACAATAACAATATTCTGCTCAAAAGCCTTGTTGTACAATGATACATCTTCATTTATGGCGACGGCAAAAGCGGGTTCAATCGGTACGAACATTAAAACAAAATCAGGGCTCTCCATTTCGTAGAGGTCCTCGTATTTTTTGGCCGAAAGCTGTTCCACGTGTCTGCGCAAGGAGTTGATGTGATCCTTCAAGAATTTGGGTCTGTCTTCTTCTTCGGCATTGGTGTAGCGCTCGTAATCCGTTAGTGAAACCTTGGAATCCACCACCATTTTTTTGCCGTCGGGTAGATGAATAATCACATCGGGCAACACTCTCGTACCATCTTCCCGTTTAAAGCTTTGCTGTACGCTATATTCCCTATCTTTTTCCAATCCAGATTTTTCCAGCACACGCTCCAACACCAACTCCCCCCAGTTCCCTTGCATTTTGCTATCGCCTTTCAGGGCTTTGGTCAGGTTTTCGGCCTCTTGGGTAATCTTGAGATTTTGGGTCTGTAAAGTGAGCAATTGCTCTTTAAGGGAAGAGTGAATGCTTATATTTTCCTTTTGGGACTTTTCTACCTTTTCCTCGAACTCTTTTATTTTTTTGTTTAGTGGCGTCAGAATATTTTCAATGTTCTCTTTGTTGCTCTTGGTGAATTTTTCACTTTTTTCATCCAGAATCTTATTGGCCAAGTTTTCAAATTCTTTGGTAAACTTCTCTTGAAGCTTTTCCAGTTCTTGCTTTTGTTCGGTTAGCTTTTCTTCTAAATTCTGTGATTTGGACTCCTCCCGAGCCAAACTGATTTCAAGTGCTGATTTCTTTGTCTGAACTTCCTTCAATTCTTCTTTTAAAGAAGACTCCACTTCTTTTGATTTGATTTCTCGCTCCTGCCAAACACTCTCAGTGGACTTGATTTTCAGTTTTTGAATGTACATCCCTGCAAACAGGCCAATGACCAATGTGATAATGCCAATAATAATAAAGGTAAGTTCTGTGCTCATTAAAAAGTTTCTGAAGGATAAAGATAACGGATTACAAAGATAAAATGTCATTTCTTCGAAAGCAGAAATCCACAAAATGGAAGTTGAAATTTGGAAAGCGGGTGGATGCTGAGCGCAGTCGAAGTATCACGCGGAATTACAGTAATCTATCCTTTATGCTTTATGGATGAAATTCGTCAGTTCGAGTGTTTTTGGCAAAAACGTATCGAGAACTAGAATTTCAAGCGACTAAAACAATTCTCGATACTAAATTCCCTTGGAATTTCACTCGAATTGACAGTTATTGGTAAAAAAACTTTCTATACATAGCTATCGGCAATCCCTATTTTGAAACCTTAAACGAACCCGTTTTAGCATCAAACTGAACCATTTCCGACGGAAACAAACGGTCAAAATGTTTTTGTTCAATGAGTTGGCAAGGATCTCCGAAAGGATTGTCTTTTCCATCCAAAATCAATATGCGGTCGCATAACTGAATGGCCAATTCGATTTCGTGTGTCGTAAACAGGATGGTCTTCTGTTTGTTATGGGCCAATTCTTGAAGCATTTTTAAAATCTGCACTTTGTGATACAGATCTAAATGCGTGGTGGGTTCATCCAAGAGAATCAAAGAGGTATCCTGAGCCATAGCACGCGACACCAGCACCCGCTGTAACTGTCCATCACTAAGTTCGTGACATTTGCGGTGTCGTAGGTCTTTCAATAAAAAGGCATCCAAACTCGCTTCAATCTGTTGCTTGTCCTCTTTCGTCAAAGTACCCAACCAATTGGTGTAGGGTTGTCTGCCCAATGCAATCAATTCTTGTACGGTCAGGTTTTTGGAAGCAGGTTGCTCCGTTAACACCACGCTAAGCTCTTTGGATAGATTGGACGAGGTATATTTTTCCAGCGGTTTTTCATTCAAAAGTATATCACCGGAAAGTTTCGGTTGAAATCCGCCCAAAGTCCGAAGTAGTGTGGATTTTCCAATACCATTGATGCCCACAACTCCGCATAACATTCCATTTTCCAACTCAAAATTGATATGCTCTGCTACGATTTTTGAATCGTAACCAATGGCCAAATCTTTAATGGACAATATGTTTTTACCAACTTTTGCCATCAGAACATCATTTTTCGTTTACGTACCAAAAGCCATATAACCACGGGTGCCCCTACCAAGGATGTGATGGCGTTGATGGGCAACACGCTGGCGGAATTAGGCAATTGGGCCAAAGTATCGCATAAGAGCATTAAGATGGCACCATATAGCATTACGGCTGGAATCAACACTTTGTGTTCCATGGTATCAAAAATTTGACGGGTAAGGTGCGGAACGGCCAAGCCAACAAAAGCTATGGGTCCAGCGAATGCGGTAATGCCTCCTGCCAATAATCCTGTGGCGATGATGATGGTCAATCGTGATTTTTTCAAGGAAACTCCCAAACTTTGCGCGTAGTTTTCTCCCAAAAGAAAGGCGTTTAATGATTTTATGGATATAATGCTTAACAGAACACCCAATACGACAATGCCTCCCAATAAAAGCAGTTGGTTTGTGGATAAATTGCCCACACTTCCAAACGACCAAAAAATGAAGCGTTGTAGGTTTTCAGCACTTGAAAAATAAGCCAGCACGCTTACAATGGCCGAGGTGATGCTACCGAACATCAAACCGATAATCAATAAAGCCATGGTGTCCTTTACGCGCTGGGCGACAAGCATAACGACCAAGAGCACCAAAAAACTACCGATACTGGCTGCAATGGCCAAGGAAACATCACCCAAAAAAGAGAAAGAGGTATAGCCTGCCAACAATGAAGTGCCCATCAAAAGTAAGGCAGCGCCCAAACTAGCACCGGAACTGATTCCTAGTACAAAAGGTCCTGCCAATGGGTTTCGAAACAAAGTTTGCATTAAAAGTCCGCTCAAGGACAGTCCTCCGCCCACCAAAATAGAGGTAAATGCCTTGGGCAACCGATAATCCCAGATGATGTATTCCCAAGATGCAGTTTCAGGGGGTTCCCCAAACATAGTGGACAATACCTCGGTAAATGGAATGGAAACCGAGCCCGAACTAATGTTCAGGAGCCAAGCGCATAGCAGTGCCAGTGTCAAAAACACAAAGGAAATACGATATGTTTTTGCTCTTTGCATTTATTGTAATGGTTTGATGAATTGCAATTGATGTTCTGGTAACAACTCTGGATGCAATATTTTGATGAAATCCCTTAAAACCATATCGGGTCGGTGTGGTGCCAATTCGTAGAAAACGAGACCGCCAGTTTCTCCCTTTTCAATGGCGTTGGAGTACACTTTTTTATTTTTAAAAGCTTCAAACTGCTGATGATGGGTATTGGCTTCATTCAATTCCATATATGTGGTTTGCGCGGAAGGGTTAAACCAATACTCGGCATCTTGTGCTTTTTCCAGAACGGACTCCAAGCTAAGCCCGATGCTTCCTGTTGCCTCGGTGTCGGACCATAGATAATCGGCGTTGGCGTCTTTCATAAACTGCGCCATCCAACTGTTTCCTCCTGCTACGTACCATACATCTTTGTATAATCCCCCGGTTAAGACTGTTGGTTTGGTTTTTGCTTTTTGTGCCAATGCTGCGGCTTGTTGATAGGAGGATTCAACCTCCTCAAAAATGCTGTCGCCCAATGCTTCTTTTTGAAAGAAAGGAGCAAAGAATTTAATCCATTCCGCTTTTCCCAAAGGGGTGTGTTCCACCCAATCCCCATTGTAAACCACTGGTATCCCCGCCTTTTTTAGAATATCGTAGGTCTTGTTTTCTTCGTTAATACTGAATCCGATGATGAGTTCTGGGTTTAGTTCGAGGACCATTTCCGTGTTGAGCACATCATTCATTCCCAAATCTTGGATTTGTCCGCTGTCCACAAATTTTCTTGCTTCTGGTGACGAAATGTAGTCGGTGTTGGGAAATCCAATAATGGTATTGAGTTCGCCAAGTTGGTTTAAGGGTTCAATATGGGTGGTAGAGGTGAGTACCATCTTTTCTACGGGAGTGCCGATAATGGCATCGTAGGCATCACGCGGAAAAGTCATTGCGTGCAATTTTTCCTTCGGAACTAAGGCGTACGTAAAATTATTAGCTCCTGGCCAAGCCGCGGTGACTTCTATCACGGTGAAATCGGCTTGTTTTTTTACGGTAAAGCCGGTTGCATAGGTTATGGAGGATGTTGATTCTTGGTTTTGAACGGGTTGTGTTTTTTTTGCTTGCTTGCACCCCATCAAAACCATCAAAAGGAATCCTAAGAATAGAACTGACCGCTGTTTTTTTGCCATAGGTCAAAAGTAAGATTATTTAAGTTTTGCGAAAAAAGATTAAACAGATTGATTAGCTTTGGTTTCGAATTTTGGTTCGCACGGAGTTTCCGTGGGATTAAAAGGGAATCCGGTGCAAAACCGGAGCTGTTCCCGCAACTGTAAGTATATGCCGAATCGGCACTGGTGTTATTTGAGCGTCAGTACGTAGTAGGCGATTGTCTCTTCTTCAAAGCCACTGCCCAATGGGTGGGAAGGTAGGAGACAAAACACAAGCCAGGAGACCTGCCAGATTCAAACAATCAATGTTAAACTTTCGGGATAAAAGTTTACGTATGCATCACATACTATTCTCCCGTTTATTCAATTAAACGAAATGAAAAAAAATCATTTATGGTTAATTACCGCTCTATTGGCGGGTAAGGGGATTTTTGCGCAAAATGTACCGCAAGATTCACTTAAAGTACAGCAACTGGACGAGGTTGTTGTAAGCGATTCAAAATTTGAATTGAAAAGAGAAAACTCAGGAAAAACGGTGATTAAAATCACTGCTGAGGAAATGCAACGCAATCAAGGCAGGACGGTTGCGGAAATCATCAACACCAAAAGTGGTATCGAGATTGCCGGTAGTCGCGGCCGTGACGGCGATGTGCTTGGGGTGTATGCCCGTGGTGGCCGTGGGCGTCAGGTGTTAATCATTATTGATGGTGTTCGTGTGTCGGACCCATCCACATTTTCGGCGGAGTATGATCTTCGGTTGTTATCACCCGCTACGATTGAGTCCATTGAGATTATCAAAGGGGCTGCCAGCACACTTTATGGAACCAATGCGGTTACGGCCGTAATCAACATCACTACGAAAAAGGCTTCAAAACAGAAGATTGCAAGCAATTTTGAAACGAGCGTAGGAACGAATCAAACCGCTGATGACCAAAATTACAATATTGGAAGTATTCAAAATTATGCCAATGTCAACGGTACTTTGGGGAAGTTCAATTATGGGGTTGATTTTTCAAATCGATATAAGAGTGGATTGTCTGCTGCCGTTACACCTGAGAATGAAGAGGATGTTTTCTCACACTTTAGCACCAATGTAAAGCTGGGCTATCAGTTTTCGGAAAGTTTTGGGATTCAGGTTTATGGTAACCAGACCAAGTTTAAAAATGAATACGACGCCACTTTGGCCGAAGCTTCCAATTTGGGTGAGAATGAACAGCAACGGGTTGGTTTAGCTTCTGAATTTAGCTATGGCAAAGGTTCGATACACCTAAATATGGCATTTACAGATTATGAATCCTTGGCCATTGATACTTTTGGTGAAAGCATGACCGAAGGAAGTAACTGGGTGTTGGATGTGTACAACAAATATGTTTTTGGTGAGGAATGGCATACTGTTTTAGGTGTTAACTACATTAAGGATGAAGCCGTTTTTTCAGAGAAGGTTGATTTTACCATTGTGGATCCTTATGCCAATGTGGTGTATGTTTCTGACTTTGGTCTGAACTTGAATGCGGGTGCGAGACTAAACAATCACTCTGAATATGGAAACCATTTTGTGTACAATGTGAACCCATCCTATGTGTTTGATACGGAAAAGGGGTATGTAAAATTGATGGGATCTTATGCCACATCTTATATCACCCCTAATTTAACGCAGTTGTTCGGTGCTTTTGGCGGAAACCCTGATTTGGAACCGGAAGAAAATGCGACCATTGAAGGTGGTATAGAACTTAAATTGAGCAACAAGTTTAGAATTAGCACGGTTTATTTTGATAGAAATGAGACCAATGCCATTGGTTACGATGTCAATTTTATGAGTATCAACATTGCGGATGAAATTGATGCCAATGGGGTAGAGGTGGAAGCTACGTGGTTGCCTTGGAGCAAGTTTAGTGTTAATGCCAATTATACGTTTACAGAACGGAAAGGAGACAATGCCATCCGTATTCCAAAGCACAAGGCAAATGTATCCTTGTGGTATCAGGTTTGTAAAAGCACGAATGCATCGTTGGATTATGCTTACACAGGGGAACGTTTTGACACGGACTTTGTAACATTCTCGGATATCGCTTTGGAACCGTTTTCCTTGCTGAACTTTTCCATCAGGCACGAACTGATCAAGAACAAACTCAATGTGTTCTTCAACGCAGACAACTTGTTGAACGAGGATTATAGGGAACTACTCGGCTTTACGACGCGAGGGCGGAACTTTAGGGTCGGTCTCAACCTTAACCTTTAAAAATATAAAAAGGCTGTCTAAAGAGTGAACTTTATGTCAACCTGAACTGGTTTCAGGTTCTCATTACGATTGTAGAATATTATAATGAGATTCCAAAACAAGTTCGGAATGACGATTTTGTAGACTTTTAGACAGCCTCTTTTATTACTTGTTCAATTGTAAAGGGTTTTCCAAATACATATTGTCCTTAACCGGTGTATGAAGTCTTGAACTGGTAAAATGTTCGGCAGGCATTTCCACAGTAAAGTCGATTTTCGCAGAACCACCGGAAATTTCTTGTAGCGCGCGGGCCAATAGTGGCTCGTTCACGTCTCCCAAAATCCCAAGGTTGGTCAAATCTTCGCTGAGGGAAATATCGGGAGTTAATCCATTTGTGTAATCATAGAATCCATCAGCATTCTCATTTCTTCCAACTAACGGCTGCAATCCCCAGCTGTTCTGAGCATTAATATTGCCTTCACGGTCGCTATTATAAATGAAAGAGTTATCAATGTCGTCAACCAGCGTGATGGAAAATTCGTTTTTTCCTCGCGTAGTCTCACCAATATGTATGACATCCATATAAGGTTCGAGTCCGTTCATTACCAATTCACTCGCCGAAGCAGAATCGCCCGTAGCGATAACAAATACCCTGCTCAGGTTTAGCGAGTTAATTGCACTTGAACCTGTGGAGCTGGCAAAATAATCGGTCAAGAACTCATCAGAAAACTCAGCCTGAATTTTATCGTTCCAACGTTGTTTAATGTAAACGTCGCTGGTATTGGTCCCGTAGACCATGCTTGCCAAAAGGCGTGAAGTGTTTACAGAGCCACCTGGGTTATAGCGCATATCCAAAACCAGTTCTGTAGCGCCATTGGCTACAAATTGTGCAAAAGCAGCGTTTAAATCTTCATTAAAGCTGCTTAAAAAGCGATTGTACATCAAATAAGCTACTTTGGTACCATTTACATCCAAAGTTTCCGCAATCAAGATTGGATCTTCTACCTGGTTTTCGATTTTGGTAAGTTCGACTTCTTTATCATTGTCGGAAATGGTATTGTTGGCCACAGTGGCCATTCCAAGTGTATAAGTGCTGTTTTCACCAAAAAGAAGATTAATATAGTTTTGTGTTGTCAATTGCACACCATCGACCCGAGTAAAAAATTCACCTCTTTGAATATCTTTTGTGGAAGCATCCGAATCTGGCCAAACATATTGCACATAACCAAAAACATCACCGGATTCACCAATAAGCCCCAAGCCAAATTCTAGTCCATTACTTTGAGATATACCGGAAAGGCTGCTTACCAATTCACTATAATCTTCGTTGGCGAAGCTAAATCGGTCTATGGCAGTTTCTTCTCCATAAACTTCCTCATGTCTGTTGCAAATACTGTAATAAAAATTTTCCGCATCAGGATAGGACTCTAAAAAAGCAGTGTATTCCGCATTGGAACTAAACCTATCATCAGCAAGATCGGGAACGTCAGCCTGCCAAAAATACCAAAGGTTCATGGCCTGCCACATAAAATTTTGAGCGGTGACATCCACAGTTTCACCATCCGGGTTGGGATTTGGTTCGGGCTGAGGTGTGGAACCGGGGTCAATTATATTGTCATCACTACTACAGGATACCAACAAAAACAATCCTACAAAGAGGAAGAAATACTTTTTCATAGCTTAATTTTTAATGAAATTACTCAAATTTTATTCCAAATGTATCAGAGGTGTAGGTTGAAATGAGTAAAATTACACGGACGACCGTGTAAATTTTCCTTGCAAAATAGGTTTATATCAGGAGATAACAAATTTTTTGTAACAAAATTCGATATGTATCGTCGTGATAGTGTAGGTCGATAAGAAAGACACAAAAACAACTAAGACAACCAAATGAAACAAACAGAATTCTTAAATGTGGTTTTGCCTTTTCAGGACAAACTTTACAGGCTCGCAAAGCGCTTGTTGGTTTCTCGGGAAGAAGCTGAAGATGCCACTCAAGAAATTTTGTTGAAGCTATGGTCAAAAAGTGAGTCTATGGAGAAATACAAAAATGTAGAAGCTTTTGCCATGACTATGACCAAAAACTTTTGTTTGGATCGGTTAAAATCCAAACAAGCAGGAAATCTGAAATTGGTCCACAGTAACTACAGCGACGAAAACACCTCCTTACAAAAGCAGTTGGAGGCTGAGGACAGCATAAGTTGGATGGAGCGGATCATGGAAGACCTGCCAGAACAACAAAAAATGATATTGCAGCTACGCGATGTAGAGCAATACGAGTTCGACGAGATATGCGAGCTCATGGACATGAAACCGACCGCAGTGCGCGTAGCATTGTCGAGGGCAAGAAAAACAGTAAGGGAAGAACTAATAAAAAAACATAACTATGGAATTGGGTAACATAGAGAAAATATTGGAGAAGTATTTCGAGGCCACTGCAACAGTGAGCGAAGAAAGAACACTTAGGGAGTATTTTTCGCAGGAGGAGGTCGCACCCCACTTGGAGCAATACAAGCCCATGTTCAACTACTTTTCCATGGCCAAGGAAGAAAAGTACACCAAGCAGGTGCCATTAAAACCTAGAGTAAACTATTACAAGTGGCTATCCGTTGCAGCGGCAGTAGTTCTTGCCTTTGGTATTTATTTTGGTAATCAGTACCAAGAAACAAAGCGTTTAGAGCAAGAAAAGGCGGAGTACGCCTACGAGGAAACCAAAAAAGCTTTTGAACTCTTAGCGGAAAATTTTAGCCGCGGAACAGAAAAAGTAGCTTACCTCAACGAATTTGAAGAAGCAAAACAAAAAATTTACAACAACAATTAAAAAACGTAACAAAATGAAAAAGTATATTTTAATCACAGTAATGGCATTATTGCCTTTGGCAGGATTCTCACAATCAGTTTTTGACAAGTTCGAAGATTTGGACGATGTAACCACGGTAATCGTGAACAAGAGCATGTTCAACCTATTGGCCAAAATGGACATCGAAACAGATGATCCAGAAGCCAAAGAATTCATAAATATTGTGAATAGCCTAAAAAGCTTGAAGGTGTTTACCACTGAAAACAAAAAAATAGGCGATGATATGAAATCTTCTGTGGATAGCTACCTCAATTCTTCCAAAATGGAAGAGTTGATGCGAATCAAGGACAAAGATGCCAATGTTAAATTCTACATAAAAGAAGGTAAGGATGCCGATCATGTAAGCGAATTGCTCATGTTCGTTACCGGTATGAAGAATGTGGAAGCCAATGGACAGCGATTTGAAACAGTGATTTTATCGCTGACCGGTGATATTGATCTGAACAACATCAGCTCGTTGACCAAAAAGATGAACCTGCCCGAAGAATTGAACGAGGCGGAAAAGAACAAATAATTTGAAGTTCGGTTGGCAATAATTTGTTGGGAATTGTAACAAAACGCAATAAAAACCAACTCATTATTGTCAACTGATTTTAGTTTACAATATCAATCAAAAAAACAAAAAAGATGAAACATTTAATTAAATCCATAATGGTGGCGGGAGCTTTGCTCTTGGCTTCGTGTGCTTCGCAGCCCAGTCTTCAAGAGTATTATGTGGACAATTCGGAAAACCCGAATTTTTTATCCATCGATGTCCCTGCCAGTATTCTTAAAATGGATGAGGTGGATTTGACCCCAACTCAAAAAGAAGCCATCGAATCGCTTCGAAAATTCAATTTGTTGGCCTTTAAAAAAGATGCGGACAATGAAGCAGAGTACGAGATCGAAAAGAAAAAGGTGAGTGAGATCCTAAAAGGAGATGAATTTGTGGAGCTTATGAAGATCAACTCCAAATATGGCAAAGGTGTCATAAAATATTTGGGAGACGAGGATGCCATAGATGAGGTCATTATATACGGAGATAGCAAAGACAAAGGATTTGCTTTGGTACGCGTACTGGGCAAGAATATGAACCCTGCACACATTGTCCAATTAATGCAAGCTATTCAAAAATCCGATTACAAAGGAGAAGGACTTGGAGAAATTGGCGATTTTTTAAAGGGCTAAGACCAATCATCATATAATTAGGGAAAGAGCGCATTTAGCGCTCTTTTTCATTTTAAAAATATAAATAAAATGACCTAGTTTGGTATCTTAGTGTCTCATTGTAAGAACACTAACTAAATTAAAACCTCATGGAAAAGGCACAAGAATGGTTTGACTATGGTATTGAACTCGCCAAAGAGTTTGGTCCTAAATTGATCACAGCGCTCCTCATTTATATTGTGGGTATGTGGGTGGTCAAGAAAATTATTGGGGGCACCCGAAGGGTAATGTCCAAAAGCAACTACGACCAATCGCTGCAAAAATTCTTGCTGAACCTGTTCTCTTGGGCGCTTAAAATATTCCTTATCATTATCGTTATTTCCCGTTTAGGGGTCGATGTTACCACCTTTGCTGCTGTAATCGCCGCAGCAGGTCTTGCCGTTGGGTTGGCCTTGCAAGGTTCGCTCTCCAATTTTGCAGGAGGTGTGTTGATCATGATTTTTAAGCCCTATAAAATTGATGACTTAATCGAAGCACAAGGGGTTTTGGGCAAGGTAAAAAGTATTGAAATATTTACCACCAAATTGGTAACTCCACAAAACAGACTGGCCATTGTTCCCAACGGCGCCATGGCCAATGGAAACATCGTCAACTATACCGCCGAAGGGAAAGTTCGGGTAGATACCGTAATCGGGGTCGGCTACGATGAAGATATTAAAAAAACCAAAGAAGTATTGCTCAAGGTACTGACCTCGAATGAAAAGGTGCTAAAAGACCCTACACCATCGGTAAATGTATTGGAGTTGGCGGACAGTTCCGTGAATTTTGCCGTAAGGCCTTTTTGTAAGCCCGAGGATTATTGGGATGTGTACTTTGCAATATACGAGAATTGTAAAATAGCCTTGGACGAAGCTGGCATCGAAATTCCATACCCGCATTCCGTGGAAATCCATAAAGAGGCTTAAGAACCATCATCATTTCGAAGGATTGCAGCGATTGAGAAATCCATTCAGCTTTCTCACGCTCTCTTTGGTCGGTTCGAAATGACAATTAAATATGTAATGTGATTCCGCTTGGTCACCCTGAACTTGTTTCAGGGTTCCATTCCAATGGGATTGTTTCAAGGAATCAACCATAAAGATTCCTGCTTTCGCAGGAATGACAAAGAGCCTAAACCCCAGTATAATTCGCTGGGGTGATTTGTTTCAGTTCTGTTTTTATGGCTTCCGAAACTTCAAGGGTATCAATAAAATCCGCAATGGATTTTTGGTTGATTTTCTCGTTGGTGCGGGTCAAGCCCTTTAGAGCTTCATAAGGATTGGGATAGCCTTCCCTTCGCAAAATCGTCTGGATAGCTTCCGCAACAACTGCCCAGTTATCCTCTAAATCTTGCTCGAACTTGGGTTGGTTCAAGACCAATTTGTTCAAGCCTTTTAAGGTGGATTGGAATCCAACTAGGGTATGTGCAAAGGGCACTCCCACATTTCTCAAAACGGTACTGTCCGTAAGGTCGCGTTGCAATCTGGAAATGGGCAACTTGGCGGACAAATGCTCAAAAATGGCATTGGCCAAACCAAGGTTTCCTTCTGAATTTTCAAAATCGATGGGATTTACTTTATGTGGCATGGCCGAAGAGCCTACCTCTCCCTTTTTGATTTTTTGCTTAAAATAATCCATGGAAATGTAGGTCCACATATCTCGGTTCAAATCAATCAAAATGGTATTGATGCGCTTAAGGCAATCGAACAAAGCCGCCATGTGGTCGTAATGCTCAATTTGCGTAGTGGGGAAAGAGTGGTGCAAACCTAATTTTTCCTGAACAAACTGCTTTCCGAAAGCTCTCCAATCATTTTTTGGATAGGCTACTTTATGAGCGTTGTAATTTCCGGTGGCCCCCCCGAACTTGGCCGCACTTGGGATATCGTTCAATAAATTGAACTGCTCTTTGAAGCGCTCCACAAATACCTCAATTTCCTTGCCTAATCGGGTAGGGGAGGCAGGCTGACCGTGGGTACGTGCCAACATGGGGATGTTCTTCCATTCCTTGGCCAGTTCCTTCAATTTTTCAAAAACCTCCAAATAAGAAGGAACGTACACATTGTTCATAGCTTCTTTGATGGACAAAGGAATCGCGGTGTTGTTGATATCTTGCGAAGTCAATCCAAAATGGATGAACTCCTTATATTTTGGAAGCTCCAAGGCATCAAACTTTTGCTTGATGAAATATTCCACTGCTTTTACATCGTGGTTGGTCGTTTTTTCAATGTCCTTTATTACCTGTGCATCTTCCGAAGAAAACTCTTGATATATTTTCTGCAATTCGGGAAACAATGTCGTGTTGAAATCGGCCAATTGTGGCAAGGGAACCTCGCAAAGGGCGATAAAGTATTCAATCTCAACTTGAACACGGTACTTGATGAGGGCCTCCTCCGAAAAATAGTCTTTTAGGGCTTTGGTTTTGTTTCTATATCTACCGTCAATCGGCGTAATGGCATTAAGTTGTGTCAACGACATGGTCAAGAAAATTTTGAAAGCATCAAAGATACTTAAAGTCTTCAGTTTAGACGCCCAATTTGGCCAACTTATCCAGAGTTTTTTTTGCTCGGTTTTTGTAGCCAGTGGTCCCTGTGACGTAGCTGTCTTCCAGCACTAGTTTGAGTTCAGGGTGTACCCAATCAAATTTTAAACCTAAATAATACAGACAGGTCATGGAAAACACCTTGGGCGCTATGTTCATGGGGCCAATAAGCCAATCGAAGCAGGAGGACATCATTTTTTCCAATTGGTCATCCGTAATGTTTTGAACAAAGTCGGGATTCTTTTTTTTGAAATATGCTTCGCAGACCATTTCACAGACGTGCGCAATGGGCCGAATACAAGATTCGGTTTTCAATTCTGAAAGTCTATTGACGAAGTCTTCAAAAATGGGAAGGATGTAAATAAGCTTTTTTCGCATCAAATGGTCAAAGGTCCAACTGGCATTGAAAGTTCCCACTTTGTCTTCCAATAACACCTCATTAAAAAGTGCTTGGGCCATCTCGGGTTGCTTCTCTAATTGCTGCACCAAACCATTTATTTGAGGTTTTGATATTCTACCTGAATTAAGTCTGATATGGAGTTCCTCTTTGGTCACGAAAAAATAATATATTTACTAAAATTCTGAACGTAATGAAAATAGTAAAAAAAATAGCAATTGTACTGTTGGTTGTGCTTGTGGGAATGCAATTTTATCGTCCTGAAAAGAATATTTCCGAAGGTGACTATGTCACTGCTTTTGAAACGGAGACCCAACCTCCTGTCGAAGTCAAGAAGATTCTAAAAACAGCCTGTTACGATTGCCATAGTGCGAACACAGTGTATCCGTGGTACAATAATATCGCTCCGGTTTCCTATTGGTTGGCAGATCATATAGAAGAGGGCAAGGAACATCTGAATTTTTCCGATTGGGAGAATTATGATGCCAAAAAGAAGGATCACAAATTAGAGGAGTTGATTGAAGAGGTTAAAGAAGGCAAAATGCCCTTGAACGAATACACTTGGACTCACGCTGACGCCGACTTGTCGGAAGAGCAAATAATTGCTTTATTGTCTTGGGCCGAGACAGCAAGAGCTAATTATTGATAAGTTCTTCCACTAAAACCGGGACACCCTTGGCAGCAGTTTTGGAAATTATTGTTAGATTTTTAAAATCCGAGTTGCGAATATTGGGCCGCGGGTCTATAAAGTAAATAGGGGTTTGATCAGGTGCGTAGTGGATTAAGCTTGCGGCAGGATACACTTGCATGGAGGTTCCGACAATAATGACTTTGTCGGCTTGTTGGGTAATTTGCGCAGCAGTTTCCAACAAAGGGACCATTTCCCCGAACCAAACAATATGCGGGCGCAGTTGATGCCCGTTCTCGTCAACATCGCCCAAGACCAAATCTTTTTTCCAATCCAATATGTGGTTTTCGTCCACCGTGCTCCGTACTTTGAGCAATTCTCCGTGCAGGTGCACCACGTGGGAACTTCCTGCCTGCTCATGCAAATTATCTACATTTTGGGTTATGATACTGACATCAAAAACATCCTCTAGTTTGGCCAAAGCATTATGGCCGGCATTTGGGGAGACTTCCAACAATTGTTTTCTACGTAGATTATAAAATTCCAACACAAGTTCAGGATTGCTGGCAAACCCTTGGGGCGAGGCTACTTGCATTACATCATGGCCTTCCCAAAGCCCGTTTTCGTCCCGAAAGGTCTTTAGACCGCTTTCGGCACTCATTCCCGCTCCAGTAAGCACTACGATTTTTTGTTTGGGCATTTTTTATTTTTTTCTTTAATCTTCAAAATTATGGATTTGAACACAGATACTTCTTTAGGTATTAGCTCGTCCGGGAAATCGTAATTGGCATTATGTAAAGATGGGGTTGATTCGCCTCAACTTCTGGGTTGGATTTTACTATTAATGTGCTCATCCTGTTTCAATTTCAATTCCAAGGTAATAAATCAATAGTACTAAAAGTATACCAAAGCATAGTAATTGCAGCAAGGTAAGATGAACTCTTTTGATGGTGTACTTGGATAAAAACAATTTGGAAAAGGCTATTTCTTATAAACGGATATCCCTTCTTTAATGGTTTCCAAGACTACCACATCTTTTATTTCCTCTTCTGGTATTTTTAAAGGATTTTTATCCAAAATCACCATATCCGCTAACTTTCCCACCTCCAATGTTCCTTTGGAATTTCCCTCAAAATGTTGATAGGCAGACCAGTCAGTAATTGCTTTGAGGGCTTCGTAAGCTGTCAGTTTTTCATTGGCTCCAATAAGCTGGCCCGATCGCGATTTGCGTTCTACGGAAATACCAACCATGCGCATCAAGTTGGGCAATGCCACAGGCGCGTCTGTATGAATGGTAATCTTCAACCCCTTGTCCAATGCTGTTCTGGTGGGACTAATTTTGTTGCCCAGACTATCACCGATGATTTTTTTGTGCCAATCGCCCCAATAATAGGTGTGCAAAGGAAATAAGGAGGCTATAACATCTAATTCCTTAAATGAGTCCAATTGATCTTCGCGTACGTATTGGCCATGTATCAATACATTTCTTCTATCCTCATTACCGAATTTATCGGCTGCAACTTTCATTGTCCTTATCATTTGATCTATGGCAGCATCACCGTTGGCATGGGTTAAAACTTGCCAGTTGTTTTTGAAGGCCTTTTCATAGAGTGAAGTCAAAACACTATCGCTTGGAATGGCCGGATATCCTTTGTACCCCTCATCAGCACCATCGGGAGGAATTAAATAGGGTTGGGTTCGCCAAGCCGTTCTGCCTTGTGGTGAACCATCCAGGGTTATTTTCATTCCACCAATGCGATAATGATTATCATAGGATTTGCTGTTCCATTTGGTATCCATGTATTTATCCACAAATGTATAATCGACATAACTAACCACATCTAGCTTTAAACTTTCGGCATTGGCTTTACCGGATAGTTGTTCCACGTTGCCCATATCTTTCCCTTCTTGAGCTGTAGTGTAGCCGTATGAAAGCGCCATATCTTGGCCGGCTTCAAAAAATTGATTTGCTGCTTCTTCCGAAGTAGGAATCAATGCTTTGCTATAATACGGTATGGCCGCCAATTCTTCCAAAACTCCATTGGGTTCATTGTTTTCTTCTCTCCGGATGATGCCTCCTTCTGGATTTTGTATACTAGCATCAATGCCCAATAATTCCAGACCTTTGGAGTTGACCACGGCAAAATGACCTGATATGTGAACAATCATAACAGGGAACTCGGTGGACACTTTGTCAAGATCGTGCTTGGTGGGAAACCTGTTTTCCTCCAGTACCGAATCGTCAAATCCCATTCCAAAAATCCATCCCGTCAAGGCCCTGTTTTCTGGAGTGTTCCATTCTTTCAAGATTTTAATGAGTGTTGGGATGTCTTTTGCCCCTGCGTCTGGTGGGGGTAATATTTGTGCTCCTATGGCCTGGGTGGAAAAGGAAGAGAAATGGGCATGGCCATCAATAAAACCGGGCAGCATGGTTTTTCCTTGTAAGTCTATCATATTATGGCCTTTCCCTGCAAGTTCCATTGCTTCACTTGCAGTTCCCGCAAATTCAATTCTACCATTTTTGACTACGACCGCTTCTGCATATGTAGGTGTATTGCCTACCATGGTGATGATGTCTCCACCGCTGTATACGGTCGCTGGATTTGGTTTATTCTCCTGCTTGCAGGAGCTAAGAATCAGGGTGGCAAAAAGCAAAGTCAGTGGTTTAACATAGCGCATAACATTTTGTTTTAATTGTTCTCAATATCTAATTTAGAGCAATTTACCAGAAACTCAATCTATTTTTTTAAAAACCAGACTTTCAATTTTTCCTATCTTGGTTTTATGTTTGACGATGATTTGTTGACATATTTGGAAACCTATCTTACGGAAGAACGCAAACAACGTTTTTCGGATGTCTTGCAACACCGGACCAAGCACATAACCGTTGCCGTGGAAGATGTATACCAACTGCACAACACCAGTGCCATTATACGAAGTTGTGATGTTTTTGGGGTACAAGACTTGCACGTAGTGGAGGACCGTTTTGGTAAGCGATTGGATAAAAATATTGCGATGGGTGCCGAACAATGGGTGGATGTTTACCGATACCAAACCACCGCGGATTGTATGGCTAGATTAAAAGGAGATGGTTACCAAATCATCGCTACTACGCCGCACAACGATTCCACTATGTTGCCTGATTTCTTCCCAACCGTGAAATCGGCGATTTTCTTTGGTACGGAAAAAGAAGGGCTCTCCGAGGAAGTTATGCAGCAGGCGGATGGTTTTCTCAAGATTCCCATGGTAGGCTTTTCGGAAAGCTTGAATGTTTCCGTTTCAGCGGCCATCATTATACAGCAATTGGCACAAAAAGTACGAGCATCAGACCTCAATTGGCAATTGTCCGATATTGAATTTCTTGAAAAAAGACTGGACTGGACAAAAAAATCCATCAAAGATGTGGAAGGCATCATAAAAAGATATCTTAACGCGTAAATAATTTTTGTACTTTTAACTGTTAATCAATCAATTACAGTTATGTTGGTTCTTTATATTGTCTTGGGCATTGTGGTGCTTGTTCTTGTTTTGGCAGCCATCGCCCCGAAAAATTACAATGTTTCCCGATCTATTGAAATCGCCAAACCCAAAAGGGTTGTTTTTGATTACCTCAAATCCTTAAAAAAGCAGGATGAATGGTCGCCATGGGGGAAACGTGACCCCAATATGGAAAAAAAGTTCACCGGTACCGATGGGGAAGTCGGTGCCATTAGTTATTGGAAAGGGAACAAGGAAGTAGGGGAAGGGGAGCAAGAGATCACCAAAATTGTGGAGGGTGATAGCATTGAGTCTCAGCTTCGGTTTTTGAAACCATTTAAGTCCACTTCCGATGCCTACATTATAACCAAAGAGATTGAACAGGACAGGACCAAAGTAATTTGGGGCTTCTCTGGAAAGAACAAATTCCCCATGAGTATTATGATGCTGTTTGTGAGCATGGACAAGGCGGTAGGCAAAGACTTTGAAGAAGGGCTGGCCAGTTTAAAGGAAATTTTAGAAAACAAATAAGCTATGGATTTTAATATGGTGGGCTGGTTCGAGATTCCCGTTTCGGATATGGAGCGTGCCAAAGCGTTTTATGATGCGGTGTTTCAAGTGGAGATAAAGTTACAGGATTTTGGAGGCACCAAAATGGGATGGTTTCCTTCAGATCACGGAAAACCGGGTGCTGCAGGTACATTGATCCAAAACAAGGATTGGTATAAGCCCAGTGAGAGTGACGGTGTACTTATTTATTTTAATAGTTTGGATCTTCAAAACGAACTTGGTCGTATTGAACCCAGTGGTGGTAAGATTGTTCAATCCAAGACACAAATAAGCCCGGAAATTGGGTATATGGCAGTATTTTTGGATTCTGAAGGGAACCGAATCGCACTGCATTCCAGACAGTAGAAATTATTCTACAAGTTCTAATAAAGCAATATCAAAATCATTTTCCAGGATAACTTTACCTTTGGCCACTACAACCTCGGTTTCCGAATAAGTGTCGTACAATGTGGTGCCATCACCAAAGAAACCCTTGACCCAAAGGGATTTTTTACCTTTAGGTAAGTCCAGTCCAACAACCACTTTATCTCGATAATCGCCATTGACATAGGTTCTTGAGAATACGTAGGGCGATTTGGCCAATCGTTTATGCTTTCCGGCACCGATTGCGGGATGTTTTGCACGAAATTGCCCCAGCTTTTGCCAATGCTTGTGGATTTTTTGCGTTTCTGGAAGGCTGTCCAAATCTTCCCAGTTCATAAACGAACGCAACGTGGCATCGCCTTCGGTTCCTTCAATGGTTAAATCTCTCGATGTTTCATCGCCATAATATACTTGCGATGCACCTGGCGTAAGCAAAAGTACATTGGCCGTGCGATAGGGTTTTGTTCGATCTTTGTCGTAAGGTGCACCATCATCGTGGGAGGTTAAATAGTTGAGTACACTTTTATCCTTGAGCTTGGTGTGGAGCAGTTTGCTGTATTTTTTAAAAATGGTTTCGTAGCTCTTGTCTGCATCATTTTTGAGCTCAAAATTGATAAGGCTCTTGAATCCGTAATCAAAGAAGTCTACTTTTTTGTCGCCAAAATCAAATTTACGACCTCCGGTAATACCATAGTTGTAGACTTCACCCACCATATAGAAAGGATTGTCATCCAAAATTTTATCTTGATGTTTTTTCTTCCACATTTCAAAGGCATAGTTGGCTTCTTTGTGCAAGTCGGACCATGCATTTTCATTTACGTGCTTTACAGTGTCTACACGGAAGCCATCTACCCCTAAATCATTGATATAATCGGTAAGCCATTTGATGATGTAGTATCGTGGCGCTCTGGGATATCCGGTTCGTTCAAAAAACAGGTGGAGTTCATCCAACTCTTTGCTCAAACGGCCCTCGGCTTTCCATTTGGCCAACAATGCGTCGGGCAGTTCGACTGCTTCATCAGATTCGGTTAAGATATCCGGCAAATTGCCCACCAAAGTACAAGCGGTGGTGTTTTCATATGTGGTAAACTCACATGTCGGCCCCGTTCTTACCCAATCATCGGGCCAAACAGGGTCTTTCTCGGTGACTGGCCCCGTGTGGTTCAGCACTACATCCAAAAGAATGCGAATTCCTTTGCTATGAGCCGTTTTTACTAGTTTGTCAAGGTCTTTTCGTGTTCCAAAATTGGGGTCGATAGCGGTCCAATCCTTGGCCCAGTAGCCATGATAGGCATAGGTTTTGCCTGTACCTTCGTCGGTTGCTCCGTGAATTTGTTCTACCACAGGTGTAAACCAAATGGCATTTATTCCCAGGTCGGTAAAATAGCCATCTTCAATTTTTTTGATAATCCCTTCAATATCGCCTCCCTCAAAACCTCTTAAAACCCCAGTTTCTTCGGTTCTATCAAAATTGACATCGTTATTCGGGTTTCCATTGTTAAAACGGTCGGTAAGTAAAAAGTAAATATTGGCACCCTCCCAAACAAAGGGCACTTCTTTTTTTGGAGTTTGCTCTTCAACTACCTGCTGGGTCTGCTGCTTTTTTTCAACTTTCTTGCAGCCACTAAATAGGGATAAGATTGACAAAACAACAAGTAGTTTTTTCATGTATTGGGATTTTGTCTAAAGCTATAAAATGCGCCTGTAAAAATAAAATTTATTTATTGCGCTGTTAAACAGACCCATCGGTAAGATCTCGATACGGGTTAATTGTTTCTGTTCAGTACTTTATACTCTTCGTAGCAGCTGGATATAGCATCCAAAATCTGGAGATCGTTAGCTGTTTTGATAAAGGATTTTGAGTAGTTGCAATTGTTGAGGATGTCCTCAATGTCAACTTTTTCCAGTTGCAGCAATTCAGTAAGGGTTTCCCTGTCAAATTTTGATGCCAAAAGGTCTCTGATATTGTCATCTTCCTTGATTTGACGCAGCTTACGCATTTGCCTAGGTTTTTTTCCAAAGAGATTCCGTAAAAGATCGGCAGGATTCAGAATTGCCCCTAAAACTTTGGTGACAGCGCTCGGACTTTTGTTTCCGGCCTCATAACTGGTGTTAAGGCCGGAGATACTGTATTGATATGCGTTGTTTACCGGAAGATTCTTAACATCGATTTCCAAATAGCCCGTAAGCTGATATGGTGTTACAATCACTTCTTCCAGTGCGTAGGCCAACTCTGTCAGCGCAATTTCAGTGTTCCCAAATCGGAACATATCATTGGTAACGCGTACTTTCTGGGTTTTAAATCCTAAGTACGAAAAGTAAAGCGTGTCATTTACTGCTGCTGGAATAGTAAACTTCCCATTTTGGTTTGTAATGGTACCCTTCACTTGGTTCAAGTTTACTACGTGCACACTTTCCAAAGGAAATTCCGTTTGGGCATTAATTACCGTAGCGGTAAAATCCATTATTTCTTGGTTCTGATCTTCTTCAACTTGAGAAAAACCGAGCATTGGGATTAGGGACAATAGTATAAGTAGTAATCTTCTCATGCAATCTTTGTAGCTATAAAAGTACTAAACAAAGAAAAATAAATAGGAGATACTTACCATTTAATATAGAATTAACTAATAAAATCCCTGCTTTTTCTTGCCTCCTTTTTTACCGTAGCCTCCTTTTTTTCCACCACCTTTATAGGATGATTTATTTCCACCACGGTATCCTCCGCCTTTTTTGCCACGACGTTTTTTGCCTCCTTTTCCGCCGCCACCGCCACCGCCGGGGTTCTTGGAAACTTCAACATTTATAAAACGTCCGTCCACCTTGAACTCGGTAAAGGTTTGAAGAATGAATTCGGTCAGTTGTGCATCGGAATTAAAGAATGAGAAGGTGTCCTTGGTATCTACATTGTAGATGTCCTCTTTTTCCAATTTAAGCGTATCACGAAGGAAATCCTTTAGTGACATCCAGTCATAACCATCACGTTCCCCAACATTGATAAAGTAGCGAACAGAACCTTCTGATGGAATATCTCCTTTAGAAGTTCCTCTGTCCTTACCGGAATCCTGACTATTAAGATCCTTGGTTTTACTGTAATAGTTATAAAACTGGGTAAATTCTACAGAAACAATCTTTTTGATGAGTTCGTCACGATCAATACCTTCCAAAACATCGTTAATGGCGGGTAGGTAACTCTCAATTTCTTTATTGATTTCGGTTTCCTTGATCTTATTGGCCAAATGATACAATTGAATCTCGCAAATTTCGATACCATCTGGAATTTTCTTGGATATAAATTCCTGTTGAATCTTCTTTTCGATGGCCTTGATTTTTCTAAGCTCGGAGCGAGTGATGATAACCATGGAAATACCGGATTTACCGGCACGTCCCGTACGTCCACTACGGTGGGTGTACGTTTCGATCTCATCGGGCAGTTGATAGTTGATTACGTGTGTAATATCATCCACATCAATACCACGGGCAGCAACATCGGTAGCTACCAACATTTGTACCTGTTTCTTTCTGAAAGAGTTCATCACCAAATCTCTTTGGTTCTGGCTCAAATCACCGTGCAAAGCACCAGCGTTGTAGCCATCTTCAATCAATTTTTCTGCAACACGTTGCGTATCCCTTTTGGTTCTACAGAACACCACGGAAAAGATTCCTGGGTTGGCATCGGCCAAACGCTTAAGTGCTGCATAACGATCACGTCCGCCTACTACATAATATTCGTGCTGTACGGTGGATGCACCTGCATTTTTGGATCCTACCGTGATCTCAACCGGGTTGTGCATGAATTTTTTGGCAATCGTAGCCACTTCTTTGGGCATGGTCGCCGAAAAAAGCCAGGTCAATTTTTCTTTGGGCGTATTGGACAAGATGTCCTTAATATCTTCAAAGAAGCCCATGTTCAACATTTCATCGGCTTCATCCAATACACAGTAGTCAATTTTGGAAATATCGACCATTTTTCTACCGATCATATCCTTCATACGGCCTGGAGTGGCAACAACAATCTGCGCCCCTCTTTTAATTTGCCGTGCTTGTTCGGTAATGCTGGCGCCACCATAAATGGCTACCACATTCAATCCTTTTATGTATTTGGAATAGAGTTTTAACTCATTTGTAATCTGTAAACATAGCTCTCGCGTAGGTGAGAGGATCAATCCTTGGGTGGTTCTGCTTTCCTCTTGGATTTTTTGGATCATTGGAAACCCAAAAGCAGCAGTTTTACCTGTTCCTGTTTGTGCCAAGGCCACCAAATCGGTTTCCTTTTCTAATAAAACGGGGATTGATTTTTCTTGTACTTCTGATGGGGATTCAAATCCGAGGTCGGAGATAGCATCCAATAGGGGTTTGTCCAACCCCAAGGCTTCAAATTTTGTCATAGCGGTGTATATACCTTAAATCGCAAATATGTTTGTGTTGTATAGAGCGATTTTTGTATAACCCATTTGAGCCCCTCACAACACCTTGCCCATACCGGCGGCGTTAATAAAGCGGCAAAGGTACGTTAATTTTATTCAGCAACGCTTAAGAGGCCTTCTTTTTTAAAAACCCTACTAATTTTTGAATGGCCCTACCTCGGTGACTGATGGCATTTTTCGTATCAGCGGGCAATTCACCAAAGGTTTTGTCGAATCCGTTGGGCTTAAAAATAGGGTCGTAACCAAAACCGCCGTTCCCGTGCGCATTGATGGTTATTTCCCCCTCAACTACACCTTCAAAAGTGTAGCTTTCACCTTGTAGGTTCAAATGAACCACGGTTTTAAAATATGCCGAACGATTGTTCGCCCCTTTCAGTTCGGTCAACAATTTGGCCATATTGTCCTTGGCGCTTTTTTGTTCTCCGGCATACCTGGCCGAATATACTCCGGGTTGTCCATTCAAAGCATCTACAAGCAAACCGGTATCATCCGAAAAACAATCCAAACCATAGGTTTTAGTCACGTAATCCGCTTTTATTTTGGCGTTTTCTTCCAGAGTGGCACCAGTCTCGGGAATTTCATCAAAGCATTTAATATCTTTTAGGGACAGCAGAGCAATGCTTTTGGGGAGTAATTGTTGAACTTCTTTCAGCTTATGGTCGTTATGGGTAGCAAAAACTAGTTTCAAATCAAAAAGGGTTCTATTATGAGATTCAAAAGTAGTAATTTCGAGTTTTAAGCAGTTGTTATGAAAATGAAAGTGCCACCGGCATTGATAATGTTATTATTTGGAGGGTTAATGTATGTTTTGGACAGGTTCCTGCCTTTTGGGGAGTTTGAGTTTTTTGGCAAACAGGAATTGGCCATGTTTCTATCTGGACTGGGTGTTTTGGTGATGTTGATATCCGTAGTCCAATTTTTTAGTATGAAAACCACGGTAGACCCTTTGAACCCTCAAAAAACAAGAAAACTGGTCACCAATGGCATCTATAAATTCACCCGCAACCCTATGTATTTAGGGATGCTTCTTTTTTTGCTGGCCTTTGGTTTAAAGTTGGGCAATGCGTTCAATACCTTATTGGCCGCAGGTTTTGTTTCGTATATGAATCGTTTTCAGATTAAGCCCGAAGAAGAAGCGCTTTCTGATATGTTCGGAAAGGAATATAGTATCTATTGTAAGCTGACAAGGCGTTGGTTTTGACAACTTAGTTGACGGTTGACGGTTGACGGTTGACGGTTGACGGTTGACGGTTGACGGTTGATGGTTGAAGGTTGAAGGTTGAAGGTTGAAGGTTCATGGTGGTCATTCATTTCATAAAAGACTTCTGACTACCAACATAAAATTGCACACTGCTTACTGGTTGATTTGAGCTTGAACTTTAGTTTGCTATCTGAATTTGATTTGCGCACGGTTGCAAAACGATGAGTTTTGGGTAACATTTAAAACAAATCGTAATGGATTTTTGATTTATCCATAAATGTATAAGGTTTTTGATAAGTTCCGATTACAAGGATGGAATTAATGTTTAATTTTAGGCCTTAATTTTTTTGAAGCAACTCATGGTAGAAACAGGGCGCAAATATGTGTTCGATTTTGATAGTACCCTCACACGTGTGGAGGCGTTGGATGTTTTGGCAGAAATGACCTTGCAGAACAATCCAAAAAGGGATGAGATTGTGGCGGAAATCCAAAAAATCACCAATTTGGGGATTGATGGGGATATTTCTTTCACCGAATCCTTGGAACGAAGAATCCGTTTGTTGAGTGCGAACAAAAATGATTTGGAAGATCTTGTAGTGGAACTGCGTCAAAAGATTTCCAAATCGATTGAGGCCAATAAACAATTCTTTCATGAATATTCTGAGGATATCTATGTGATTTCCTGTGGTTTCAAGGAGTTTATCGACCCCATTGTTGAAGCATACAATATTCCATCCGACCGAGTGTATGCCAATACCTTTACTTTTGATGATGAAGGGAACATTATTGGTTTTGACGAAACCAATGTACTGGCCGCCCATAACGGCAAAATAGAATGTTTAAAAATGCTGGATCTGGAAGGCGAGGTCCAGGTTATTGGCGATGGCTACAGCGATTATGTGATGCGCGAGGCCGGTATTGCCCATAAGTTTTTCGCCTATACTGAAAATGTGCATCGTGAAAAAGCGACCAACAACGCCGACCACGTAGCACCTAACCTAGATGAATTTTTATTTGTGAACGATTTGCCAAGAAACTTATCATACCCCAAGAACAGAATCAAGATCCTTTTACTGGAAAATGTACACCCAGCCGCTTTTGAAAATCTTTCCGAAGAAGGTTTTTCGGTAGAGCTGATCAAAACCAGCCTATCCGAGGAAGACCTAATTGAACGAATTAAAGGGGTACACGTATTGGGCATCAGGTCCAAGACCCAAGTAACCCAAAAAGTACTGGACGCTGCCGATAAATTATTGGTGGTCGGTGCATTTTGTATTGGTACCACCCAGATAGATTTGGATTACAGTAAAAAGAAAGGCGTAGTAGTTTTTAATGCACCATACAGCAACACGCGTTCCGTAGTAGAGCTTGCTATTGGGCAGACCATTATGCTAATGCGAAGCATTTTTCCACGTAGTACGGAGATTCATAATGGTGAATGGAACAAAACAGCGATTGGTTCGCAAGAAGTGCGGGGTAAAAACCTCGGTATCGTGGGTTACGGTAACATAGGTAAGCAAATGTCCGTTTTGGCGGAAGCTATGGGGATGAAAGTGTATTATTATGATGTTAACGACCAATTGGCACTGGGTAATGCAGTAAAATGTGATACGTTGGAAAACTTGCTCAACGTTTCAGATGTGGTGACCTTGCACGTGGACGACAACAAGGCCAACAAAAACTTTATTGGGGAGCGCGAAATCAACCAAATGAAAGATGGTGCAAAACTGATTAACCTTTCTAGAGGATTTGTAGTTGATATTGATGCATTGGCCAGCGCACTTGAAAGTGGGAAATTGGGCGGTGCCGCTATAGATGTGTACCCATCCGAACCACGAAGCAACGGAGGGTTTGAAACACCATTGCAAGGCTTGTCCAACGTTATCCTTACACCACATATTGGCGGAAGCACGGAAGAAGCGCAGCGGGACATTGCTGATTTTGTTCCTAACAAGATTATGGATTACATTAATTCAGGAAATACGGTGGATGCCGTTAACTTTCCGAATATTAGATTGCCCAAACAAAATAAGGCACACCGATTTTTGCACATTCACCGCAATGTTCCCGGTATTATGGCCAAGATCAACGAAATATTGGCGCAATACGGGCTTAATATTTCCGGTCAATACCTTTCCACCGATAGCGAAGTGGGGTATGTAATTACCGATTTGGATAAAGAATATGATAAGGATGTGATTAAAGCACTCAAGAAAATTGAGAACACCATCAAGTTTAGGGTGCTTTATTAACAGAAATTCAGCTGTTATTGCACATACACGTGTTGGCAACTGACTTTATTTTGTTCGTTTTAGCTTTGTTGGATTTTGTCTAGTGTCAAAAACGTCAGCAATTTTTATAAATCCGTTTTGATGGTCCAAAGAATAAATCAGTTTGTAGTTTTTGAAAACCAAATATCGATATTCAGTTTCTCTGTGCTTTAACAATTTTTCTTCTTGTCCTATTTGCGGTGCTTTTATCAATTTATTTGGTTCATTGATAATTCCTTTCAGAAGTTTTTTAGCGATACTGGGGCTGGTTTTCTTTTCGTAATACTCATAAATTTCGTCAAGTTTAGTTTCGGCAAATTCAGACCAAATTATTTTCAACGGCATTATTTGTATTTGGATAAAAGTTCAGAACTGTTTTTAAATCGATTGTTTTGGAAATCAGATTCCGATTGGTCAATTCGTTTGTCTAGCTCTTCTTGGGTCATAGGCTCAAATATTCGCTCGTCAGTAGCATTTCTCTCCTTTTTCAATAGTTGTTCTAAACGAGAAACAGCTTCTTCACTTTGAAGCTTTAAAAATTCTTGTATAAATTCTATTTTTCGAGCTTCTAAATTCATTATATTGACCTTTTTACCAAAGGTACAAAATTATCAATTTAGTCATCCATTTTTTATGGGATTGACCAATACCATAGCTTATTGCCACCTCCTGGCTCCTGGCTCCAATTATCTCATTGATGGTGATAGGGCTCATTCCTAAGAATGGTAAAACCTCTGTAAACTTGTTCTACAATAAATAATCGCACCATTTGATGGGAAAATGTCATTTTGGACAAGCTTATTTTGCCTGAACTTTTGGCGTAAATGGCATCACTAAAGCCATAAGGCCCGCCGATGACCAAAACCAGATTTTTAATACCACTGTTCATCTTTTTTTGCAGGAACTGGGCAAAATCCATCGAACTGTATTGTTTGCCTTTTTCATCAAGTAGGATTAAAGTGTCCGTAGGTTGCAGCTGTGCCAGGATAAGTTCACCTTCTTTTTCCTTTTGTTGGGCTTCGGAAAGGTTTTTTCTATTTTTTATATCAGGAATTATATCTATCTGAAATTTGATGTAATGCTTCAACCGATTTTTATAAACGGCTATAAGTTCTTCAAGTTCAGACCTATCGGTTTTCCCAATGGCTATCAATGTAATCTGCATGCCCAAAAATAAACGTTTCAACTTAAATTATGCATACCCAAGTCGTGCACATCGAACAATGTTTTTACTATTTTCGTTAAAAGCCCAATTGGATGATTTCCGAAGAACAATTTCAAAACGAACTGGATCTGATCATTGCCAATGCCGTTAGGGAGGATGTTGGTGATGGAGACCACAGTTCCTTGGCGTGCATTCCTGCATCGGCTCAAGGTAAAGCAAAGCTTTTGGTAAAAGACCAAGGTACCCTTGCAGGAGTCGAGTTTGCTAAAATGGTGTTCAACTATGTAGACTCCAATTTAAAAACGGAAATATTACTGGAAGATGGTGCACAGGTCAAATATGGCGATATCGCCTTTTATGTGGAAGGCAGTTCCCAAAGTATTTTAAAAGCAGAGCGCTTGGTGCTCAATGCGATGCAACGTATGAGTGCCATTGCCACCAAGACCCAGGATTTTGTGTCAATCTTGGATGGTACAGATACCAAAATTTTGGATACCCGTAAAACTACCCCTGGCATTAGGGCCTTGGAAAAATGGGCCGTTAAGATCGGTGGTGGAGAAAACCATAGGTTTGCGCTGTACGATATGATCATGTTGAAGGACAATCACATCGATTTTGCGGGCGGAATCACCAAAGCCATCCAAAAAACACAAGAATATTTAAAAGAAAAGGATAAAGATTTGAAAATCATTGTCGAAGCCCGAAATTTGGATGAGGTGGATGAAATTTTAAAATCGGATGGCGTGTACCGTATCCTTTTGGATAACTTTGATTACGAACAAACCCGCGAAGCCGTGCAACGAATAGGAGGGAAGTGCTTGACTGAATCATCAGGCGGAATTACCGAGGATACTATACGCAAATATGCCGAATGTGGTGTGGATTATATTTCTTCGGGAGCATTGACCCATTCTGTTTACAATATGGATTTAAGTTTAAAAGCTGTTTAAATGTCAGTTGCCATAGAGGAGAGATTGGAAAAAATACCTGTAATAAATTGGCTGGTGCGCTTATTGAAAAAAATAAAGCTCAAAGCTTTTGAAGGGCTTTCTCTCTATGATCTTGTTGAAATGTATTTGGTAGGAATTGTCAAGGGAGCCGTTTCCACTAGGGCTAGTTCCATTGCCTTTAGTATATTTTTGGCGGTGTTCCCCTTGCTCATCTTTTTGGTGACCCTGATTCCCTTTATCATACCCTACGTAAGTGTGGGCAATGAGAATTTTGATACGCAATTTTTAAACTTTTTGGAATCCTTTTTACCTTCAGCGACCAGTGACTATTTTAGTGAGATTTATCAGCAGATAAAAGACCAAAAACAAGGAGGGTTGCTCTCTTCAGCCTTTTTATTGTCCATTTTTTTGGTCGCCAATGGTGTAAATGCCATTTTTGGAGGGTTTGAATACTCGTACCACGTAGAGCTCACCCGCAATTTCTTTCGTCAGTATGCTTACGCACTTGTGGTAGGACTCATTCTTTCCATATTGTTGATTTTGGGGGCGATAGCCTTTGTATATTTTGAGTTTTACATTGTGGAGAATGCGAGTGAATTTTTTGGCAGAACATTGGGAACCGATATTGAAAAGGGAGATGCATTGGGCATCCAAATAGCAAAGCTCCTGTTCTTTTTGAGTATCTCTTATCTGGCAACGGCAATACTTTACTATTTTGGCACCGCAGAAGGAAGACAGGCCCGATTTTTTTCGGCGGGCGCATTGCTAACGACTCTTTTGTTTTTATTGACCTCATATCTTTTCGGGATCTACGTTGAAAAGTTTGCCCGTTACAACGAACTTTATGGAGCTTTGGGAGGATTGTTGATTTTAATGGTGTTTATTTGGTTAAATTCCAATATTTTATTGCTAGGTTTCGAATTGAATGCTACAATTAATTCCTTAAAAAAAAGACATGATAAGCAGCAAAACCCCCAATAGATGCATATACCTTATTTGTTTTCTGCTTTGTCAGATAACGTGGTCGCAAACCGTTTTTGGAAAATGGAAAACAATTGATGACCGAAACGGCATCACCAAAGCCATAATTGAGATATATAAAGAAGATGGATTGATGCACGCCAAGGTCGTTGAGATTTTGGAAGCTGGAAAAAAAGGTGCCTTGTGCACCAAATGTGATGGAGAGCGAAAAAATAAGCCAATTCTTGGAATGAAAATCATGGAGGATTTCGAGAAAAACAATAAAGGTATTTATAAGGGAGATGAACTGTTTGATCCTGAACAGGCAATGACCTTTAAGGGAAGGGTGTGGTTGGACGAGGATAACAAAAATCGCCTTAAAGTAAGAGGTTATTTGGCATTTTTGTACAGGACCCAAACATGGCATCGGGTAGAAGAGAACTAGCGTATGGAGTATTTTTTGGAAGTTGTTCTTCCCATTCCTTTGGAAAAACTCTTCACCTATAAAATCTCGCAGGCCGAAGCGGATTTTATACAGGAAGGAATGCGGGTAGCCGTTCCTTTTGGAAAATCAAAAATTTATACCGCCTTGGCCTATCGCGTGCACCAAAATGCACCTGAAGCCTACGAACCCAAAGAAATTTATCAAATTCTGGATGAACATCCCGTGGTGACCCAAGTGCAACTAAAGCATTGGGAATGGGTGGCCAAGTATTATATGTGCACCTTGGGCGAAGTCATCCGAAGTGCCCTGCCCAATGCTTTTATGTTGGAAAGTGAAACCCTTATTTTACCCAATAAAAATGCTGATGTTGATGAAAAAGAACTCACCGATGATGAGTTTTTGGTTTTTGAGGCACTTCAACATCAAACCGCACTGAAAATTTCCGAGGTCAGTGATATTGTGGACAAAAAAAATGTATTGAAACTGATAAACACCTTGGTCCACAAAGGCGTAGTCCTTCAAAAAGAAGAATTATACGAGCAGTACAAGCCCAAATTGGTTCGCTACGTGAAGCTTTCCGAACAGTATGATGACGAAGAACAACTCGCTGAACTGTTAAATGAACTCACACGAGCGCCCAAGCAGAGTCAGGTAGTACTTTCCTTATTTCAACTGAAAGCGAAAAACACCAAGCCTATACCCATTTCGGAGCTGGAAAAGGAAAGTGGCGGTTCGCGAGCGGTGATCAAGACACTAATCGATAAAAATATTCTGGAGGAATATCATATTCGGAAAGATAGGGTCCAGTTTGATGAAAGTTCGGATGAATCCAAAAGCATTGCTTTGAACGAATACCAAGAAAAAGCATTGGAGGATATCAACAACGGTTTTGATGAAGGAAAACCAGTATTGTTGCACGGAGTAACCTCGTCGGGGAAAACAGAGGTTTATATAAAATTGATTCAAAAATACTTGGATGAAGGCAAACAAGCACTGTATCTCCTTCCCGAAATTGCCTTGACTTCCCAATTAATCAATCGTTTACGACGTTATTTCGGTCATCAAGTTTCCGTTTACCATTCAAAATATAGCATTCACGAAAGGGTGGAAGTATGGAACAATGTGCTGAAGAATGCAGAAAAAGCACAGATTGTGATAGGTGCCCGTTCCGCTCTATTTCTGCCGTTTACCAATTTGGGGTTGGTTGTGGTGGATGAGGAACACGAAGGCTCTTTCAAACAATTTGACCCTGCTCCCCGCTATCACGCGAGAGATGCAGCTGTGGTTTTGGCAGCACTTCACAAAGCAAACATAGTTCTGGGGTCTGCTACTCCAAGCATTGAAAGTATGTACAATGCTCGAAAAAAGAAGTATGGCTATGCGGCTATTGCTCACCGATTTGGCGATGTGTTGATGCCCGACATTAATTTGGTGGATATAAAAGAGGCCACCCGTAAGCGAAGGATGAAAGGCCATTTCTCGGAAAAGCTTATCAAGGCCATCACTGAAGCTTTGGAAGAAGGAGAGCAAATCATTCTTTTTCAAAACCGGAGAGGGTTTGCTCCTGTGGTGGAATGTACTACCTGTGGTCATGTAGCCCAATGCCCCAATTGCGATGTGAGTTTGACCTATCATCAGCATAGAAATCAATTGCGTTGCCATTATTGCGGCTATCATATGGCGTTGCAACAAGCCTGTTTGGCCTGCGGCAGTCATACGTTGGACAATAAGGGTTTTGGTACGGAGCAGATTCAACAGGAGTTAGGGAAGCTGTTTCCCGATGTTTCCGTAGGGCGAATGGATTTGGATACGACCCGGGGCAAGTATGCCTATGAAAAAATCATTTCGTCTTTTGAAAATCAGGAGATGGATATTTTAGTGGGAACCCAAATGGTGACCAAGGGATTGGATTTTAGAAATGTGAGCTTGGTTGGGATTATGAATGCCGATTCCATGCTCAATTTCCCCGATTTTCGAGCCCACGAGCGTAGCTTTCAAATGTTGACACAGGTTGCGGGCAGGGCAGGACGTACCCAAAAAAGAGGAAAGGTACTCATCCAGACCTATAATCCGTACCATCAGATTTTGCAACAGGTTACCACGAACAATTATGAGAAAATGTTCGAGGAGCAGTTTTACGAAAGGGAGCAGTTTAAGTACCCACCTTTGGTGCGACTCATCAAAATCACTTTAAAGGATAAAGACTTTAATAAATTGAACGAAGCATCGGAATGGATGGCGGGTTCGCTTCGAAATGTACTTGGGGTGCAAATTCTTGGGCCCGAATACCCACCTGTAGCACGAATAAGAAGGGATTACCTCAAAAATATACTGATTAAAATACCTCGTAAACAGTCATTGGCACAAACAAAAAATAGCATTAAAAGAATTGAAAAATCCTTTAATGCTATTTCCAAGTATAAAAGTGTACGATTGGTCTACAATGTGGACCACATATAACTATACATTGGCTAGCGCTTCCGCTAGTTCGGTCTTTTTGTTTCTGCTCAATGGAATCTGTCTGCCCCCTACTTCAACATTTTTACTGTTGAATTTCTCAATCTTCTCCAGATTCACAATATAAGATTTATGGATACGTAGAAACTTTTCGGCAGGTAATTGTTTTTCGAAAGATTTCATGGTGGAAAGAATTACAATATTGGCTTCGTCGGTAACCAATTTAATGTAATCTCCCAGTGCCTCTATCCATTTAATATCGTTTAGGATAACCTTACGTTTTTTAAGGTTACTTTTTACAAAGATGTGCTCTTCGTCTTCATCAACCCGGTTCATTTGCTCGTATTTGGCAACAGCTCTTTTAACTGAAGCCTCAAAACGGGCCAGAGTGATGGGTTTGTGAAGGTAATCGGTTACGTCGTAGTCAAATGCTTTAAGTGCATAATCAGGTTTTCCCGTAATCAGAATAACCTGTGGTGGGTTCTCTAGGGCCTCCAAAAGGTCAAAGCCGCTAATGATTGGCATTTCAACATCTAAAAAGATAAGGTCAATTTCATGGTTTTTCAGGCCATTTTTGGCTTCAATAGCGTTACTGTACTCAGCAACCAAGGCTAGGTGGGGATGATTGTTGACCAACTTGGCAACGGCCATGCGCTGCATCGAAGAGTCGTCTACAATTATACTTTTTAACTTCATAGAATGGGGTGATTTGTAGGGTTTTAAATCATCGGCAAATTACATAAAAAACCCGTTTAGGAGCAACAAAAGATGTAAACATGGTATATTTTGTTGTGTAAATTGCCATATGTGTTATTTAGGTTTAAAAGGTTTTTTCATTGTTGATAACTATTGTACTTAAACGAAGATTTTTCACTTTTCTTGCAGGGTGAAAGAATTATTGTTAATTTTGCGCTCCTTTAAAAATATATTATAATGAACCATTACGAAACTGTTTTCATTTTGAATCCCGTTCTGTCTGAAACACAGATAGAGGAAACAGTCAAGAAATTTGAAGATTTCTTGATTAAGAATGGTGCCAAAATGGTCTCCAAAGAAGATTGGGGACTCAAAAAATTGGCCTATCCCATTCAGCACAAGAAAAGTGGATTTTACCACTTGTTCGAATTCCAAGTTCCAGGTGAGGCCATTGGCCCTTACGAGTTGGAGCTTAGAAGAGAGGAGCGCGTTATGCGTTTTTTAACCGTTAAATTGGACAAGCACGCAATAGCTTGGGCGGAAAGAAGAAGAGACAAACTAAAAGCAAAGGCATAAGGGTATGGCATCTATTGAGCAACAAGCAAAATCGAAAAAAGATGGGGAAATCAGGTATTTGACCCCACTTAACATTGAGACCAGCAAACAAAAGAAGTATTGTAGGTTCAAGAAATCCGGTATCAAGTACATTGATTATAAAGACCCTGATTTTTTGATGAAGTTGGTGAACGAGCAAGGTAAATTGCTTCCGAGAAGACTTACAGGTACTTCCCTGAAATATCAAAGAAAAGTGGCGCAAGCGGTAAAACGTGCCCGTCACCTAGCGTTAATGCCGTATGTTGGCGATATGTTGAAATAAAAAACACCAAAGAATGGAACTTATTCTAAAAGAAGATGTACAGAATTTGGGATTTAAAGATGATATCGTTTCCGTAAAAAACGGTTACGGCAGAAACTTCCTTATCCCACAGGGCTTGGCCGATTTGGCTACGCCTTCTGCCAAAAAAGTTTTGGCGGAAAACCTTAAGCAAAGAGCTCACAAGGAGAAAAAGGTTATTGATGAGGCTACCAAAATTGCCGATGCGTTAAAGCAATTGGAAATCAAAATAGCCGCTAAAGTTGGTGCAGGTGACAAATTGTTCGGATCTGTAACAAACATAGACCTTGCTACTGCTTTGGACAAAGAAGGGCAACAAATTGATAGAAAATTCATCAATATTAAAGGTGGAGCTATCAAAAGAACCGGTCCTTACGAAGCCATTATCAGATTGCACAGGGAAGTTATCGTGGAATTCCCATTTGAAGTGATTGCGGAAGCAAAATAAAACTTCAAAACATATGATATAAAAAACCCCTCCAATTTTGGAGGGGTTTTTTATTGTCAATAATACGAATCGATTAATTCTGTTGTGCCGTCAACATAGTTCGTAGGCGGCCTTGCAATTCAGTATCACTTTGCAGTGCCATTGCAATGGCTTGGTATCTTTCCATACTCAGTCCCTCATTGCTAATGATTTCCTCGATTTGCTCGGTAAACCCAACTTGCATTTGTTGTATCTCGTTCATCAGCTTGCCAAAGCGTTCCTTTTCCTCGTCACTGGCGTCAACTGTTTTCTCTGGGGATGCAGTAGCTTGGTACATTTCGTTAAACCTATTGGCCTCAAAACCGCTTTCCTCAACGGTTTTCATTACTTGTTGCTGAGCCTCCATATTTACCTTTTGGATATCTTGGAAAGCCGAAGCTATTTTAGTCAGTTCTGCATCGCTGACCTCAACTTGCTCCTGCGCGTTCACATGGGAGAAAGCACATGCACCTATGGTCGCTATGCAAACCACTAAAGTTTTAAATGATTTCAAAAATCTCATTCTGTACGTGTTTTATTAATAATGTTAGTTTCCGAAACTACAATAAATAAAAGGGCTTGCCAAAAATCACAGCTAGTATAGGTGTTAATCTAAACTTAAAGAATCACAGTAAATTCAAGGTTTAAACGGTTTTCTTGACTCAAAAGCAAGGTGATTCTGCCTTACCTTTTATATTTTTGCAGCATGAAATACAGACGATTGACCAAGGAGCAATTGGAGGAGCTCCACCCGGAATTTATCAACTTTTTGGCGACCCAATCCATCACGGCTGATGAGTGGGATACCTTAAAAAAGGAAAAGCCGGAAGTTGCCGAAGAGGAGATAGACGTTTTTAGCGATTTGATATGGGAAGGTGTGTTGAGCAAAGTGGAGTATTTGGAGAACATTTCCGAACGCCACATGCATTTGTTCCATTTAACGGATAAAGAGATGAAGCTTCTCTCCGTTAAGATCATGAATCCGGAAATCGATTTGAGGACCGAGGTCGGCTTTGGTTGGTTTAAACGCAATTTTCAATCTGATTTTGTGGAATATCTCACAGCTTCCAAGGCTTACGGTGAGGATAAGAATGTGGATAAGTTCGAGATTATCAAGCAAGGGGCCGTGATCACCAAAGGAGAATTGTATCGATGGTTTGAGCAGATTGTGGAGCACTGATTAGGTATCGAGGAATTAGAAGCCAAGAGTCAAGACTACCTGTCATTCTGAGTGAGCGTAGTGATTGAAGAATCCCTACTCCCTTCACCCTTTTTCCTTCACCCAAAAATCACTGACCAAAAGCTTATATTTGCACGAGAATTTAACACCACATGGCAAAGAAACCATCCATACCCAAAGGAACGCGAGATTTTTCACCTGCAGAGGTGGCCAAGCGTAACTATATCATTCAAACCATAAAAGAACATTTTGAAACCTATGGTTTTCAGCCAATAGAAACGCCGTCTTTTGAAAACTCCGATACTTTGATGGGGAAATATGGAGAAGAAGGTGATCGACTGATTTTCAAGATTTTGAATTCAGGGGATTTTATCTCCAAAGTGGACGATGTTACTTATAGTTCAAAGAATTCAGCTTCCTTGACGCCCAAAATTTCAGAAAAAGCCCTGCGCTACGACCTTACAGTACCCTTTGCCCGCTACGTGGTTATGCACCAGAACGAGATTGATTTCCCTTTCAAAAGATATCAAATTCAGCCGGTGTGGCGTGCCGACCGTCCACAAAAGGGACGTTTCCGTGAGTTTTACCAATGTGATGCCGATGTTGTGGGGGCCAATTCGCTGCTTCAAGAGGTGGAATTTGTCCAGCTGTACGATGCTGTTTTTACCGATTTGGGTCTAAAAGGAGCGACCATCAAAATCAATAATCGAAAAATACTTTCTGGAATCGCCGAAGTCATCGGTGCCAAAGATTTGTTGGTGGATTTTACCGTTGCTTTGGACAAGCTGGACAAGATAGGAGAGGAGAAGGTGAAAACCGAAATGATGGAAAAAGGTATTTCCGAAGGAGCCATTGCCAAAGCGCAGCCTTTATTTGATATGACGGGTACTGCTTCCGAGCAGTTGGAAAAACTAAAAACCATTCTTGCTGATTCCGAAGTGGGAATGTTGGGCATTTCAGAATTGGATGAGATTATTTCAACCGTGGATATGGTCGGTTTGCAATCGACCAACTTGCAGTTGGATGTTACCCTGGCCCGCGGGCTCAATTATTACACAGGCGCCATTTTTGAGGTGGCAGCGCCCGAAGGCGTTAAAATGGGGTCAATTGGTGGTGGAGGGCGTTATGATGACCTTACGGGCATTTTTGGACTGAAAGACGTGAGCGGTTTGGGTATTTCTTTCGGATTGGACCGTATTTACTTGGTTTTGGAAGAATTGAATCTGTTCCCGGATAGCTTGGATTCTTCGTTGGATGTACTTTGCCTCAATTTTGGAAAGAGAGAGGGAATGGCAGCCTTAAAATTGGTTTCAGGTCTGCGCAAACGAGGTCTGCGTGCGGATTTGTATCCTACGGATACTAAAGTGCAGAAACAGTTTAAGTACGCCGATAAAAGGGGAGTGCCTTATGTGATTCTTTTGGGAGACCAAGAGTTGACCGATGGCAAATTCGTAGCTAAAAATATGAAAACGGGCGACCAAAAGGATTACCCTTTGGATTCACTTGAAGAGTTTGTGGAAAAAGTTAAGTCCGACTTTTAATCGCCTTAATGATGGTTTTGTAATAGGTAGGTCCGTGTGGCACATATTTCCCCACACTGGCCAAGCCCCAGGTTTCCTCGGCAAATTTGAAAAGGGGAACCAAAGCCAAATCTTCAACTTCACTTTCCTCCTTGGTAAGTTGATGTAATGGAACATCCAATTTGCACAAAAAAATATGATGCAGCTCTGCATCAATAAAATCTTCGGAAATTTTGTGGATGGCCTTAAAAGTACCCAGCGGTTCCATATCAGATTCCGAAATGGTAAGCCCTACTTCTTCCTGCACTTCTCTAATCGCCGCAGTAACAATTTTCTCTCCTGCACCAACATGTCCAGCCACCGAAACATCCCAAAGTAGGGGGTGGGTAGTCTTGTTTTTTCCTCGTTGTTGAATCAATACTCGGCCATCAGTTGTGTAGAGCCAAACATGAACGGTTGGATGAAGCAACCCTTTGCGGTGCGCTTCAGACTTTAAACAGGACTCCCCTGTAGGTTTTCCATGTTCGTCCAATATGTCAACTTGCTCATCCATATTATATAAAGATAAGAAATTGTCACATCGAGCGGAGTCGAGATGCGATATAAATTCTTGAAAAAGGTGCTATACGAGTACTTGTCATTCTGAAGGAGTGGGGCGACTGAAGAATCTCTCCGACAATGAGAGGGTGAAGATTCTTCACTGCGTTCAGAATGACAGGTGAAGGTGTCATTCCTGCGAAAGCAGGAATCTATTCGTTGTGAGACCCTTCGACTTCGTTCAAAAAAGATCAGAATGAGTGTCAATCCAAAAAAAACATCGCAACCCAATATTGGGGTCACGATGCTTTGTTTTTTTATTTTAAGGTGTCATTTCTGCGTAGACAGGAATCTATTTAATGTGAAACCCTTCGACTGCGCTCAGGGTGACAGCCCAGAATCACATTCAGTTAATCAAAATAACTGAAAGTTTCTCCTTCTTTGATGTTCAACAAGGTTTCATAAATCAAACGGATAACGTTTTCTACGTCATCTTTATGAACTGTTTCCACTGTTGTGTGCATATAGCGCAAAGGCAACGATATCAAAGCAGAGGCTACTCCGCCATTACTGTAAGCGAAAGCATCGGTATCCGTACCTGTGTATCGAGAGGATGCATTGCGCTGAAACGGAATCTTTTTGGATTCTGCGGTTTCCAAAATACGCTCACGTAATTTGTTTTGTACCGCTGGTGCATAAGAAATCACAGGGCCATCACCGATTTTGGTTTCACCCTCTGTCTTTTTATTGATCATCGGGGTCGTGGTGTCGTGGCACACGTCCGTTACAATGGCAACATTAGGTTTTATGGTCTGCGTAATCATTTCAGCACCGCGTAGGCCAATTTCTTCTTGAACGGAATTGGTAATATACAATCCAAAAGGGAGTTCTTTTTTATTTTCTTTGAGCAACCGAGCCACTTCAGCGATCATAAAACCACCCATCCGGTTGTCCAAAGCTCTACAAACAAACTTGTCCTTGTTCAGTATCTGGAAATTGTCGGGGTAAGTAATCACGCAACCCACGTGTACGCCCATTTTCTCTACTTCTTGCTTATCCTTGGCACCTATATCAATAAATATGTTGTCCAATTTTGGTGGTTCCTCCTTGGCCTTGTCTCTGGTATGGATGGCTGGCCACCCGAAAACACCTTTTACGATGCCGTTTTTGGTATGGATGTTTACCCATTTGGATGGTGCAATCTGATGGTCACTACCCCCGTTTCGGATAACGTAAAGCAAACCTTCATCCGTGATATAGTTAACATACCAAGAAATTTCATCGGAATGCCCCTCAATAACAACCCTATATTTGGCATCTGGATTTATGACCGCGACGGCTGTACCATAGGTATCTGTGATAAAGTCATCTACATATGGTTTTATGTAGTCCATCCAAATTTTTTGTCCTTCCCATTCATAACCCGTAGGAGAAGCGTTGTTCAAATATTTTTCTAAAAATTCAAAGGATTTTTCGTTGATGATTTTCTCTTTTGACATGTATCTGATTTAGTACACAAACATAAGAATATTCACTTTTATTTAATAACCAAATCATACCTTTATACTTACTTTTGGCAAGACTATTGAGGAAGGAATGTTATGCTGCGTAACTGTTTTCTTATTGTTTTTCTGGCAATTGCCGCCCTTGGGTTTGCTCAGGAACCACAAAAGGATTCCATTGTAAGCTCTAGGGATTCTATTGCCAATGATTCCATTGAGGATTATTATGTTCGGTTTGAGGGAGACTCCATTTTGATGAGTTCCATTGAACTGGAAGAGGTTTATATTTTCGGAAAATTGGATTTTGCGAATCGAGAGGATAAACTGCGATACTACATCCTTCGCCGAAAAACTTTGAAGGTGTATCCTTATGCCAAGTTGGCCGCTGAACGTTTGGTGGAGCTGAATGACAGTCTTGAACTCATTAAAAAGAGAAGGCACCAGCGGCGCTATACTCGAAAGGTTCAAAAATACATTGAAGGGGAGTTTTCAGAAGAGTTAAAAAAACTGACCCGTACCGAAGGACAGATTTTAGTGAAATTGATTCACCGTCAAACCGGTACCACAGCTTTTGACTTGGTTAAGGATTTAAGGAGTGGTTGGCGGGCATTTTGGTATAATACCACGGCAAGTTTGTTTAAAATTAGTTTAAAAGAGGAATTTCTTCCGGAAGAAGTGCACGAAGACTATTTGATCGAGGATATTCTGCAGCGTGCCTTTGCTGCAAGCCGGTTGGAGCGGCAAAAGTCAGTTTTGGATTATGATTACGCCCAACTTTCCAATAAATGGAAAACCCAGCCGTCCACTACGGGGAATTAGTCTTTGGTTTTCTTGCCAAAAATGGCGTCCATTACAATTTTCACTGACCTAAATCCTAGATAGATGGCCAAAATGGCGCAGATAATTCCCAAAATCAATACGGGCCAATAAAAAGGGTGTCCTTCATTTTTAAACGCTTGGTAGATCAAAAACGGCCCCATGAACATGGCGATTACCGTGTATCCAAACGATTTTATTCCCTTTACTAAAAGTTCCTTGTTGGTTCGCCTCATGGGACCAAAGTAGGAATATTAGCTTATATTTAAAGGATATTGCACTAAAAATTAACCATGGAAATACTAGTTCTGGGGGTAGTGGTCCTCTTCATTATTATTGCTACCGTAAAATTTAAAATGCACCCCATTTTTTCGTTGACCATTGCCGCTGTAGCCTCTGGATTTTTATTGGGGATAACACCCAAAAATATTATGTCCACCATGGCTGAAGGCTTTGGAAACACACTATCGGGTATTGGATTGGTAATTGCTTTTGGGACGGTGATCGGGATTTATCTCGAGAAAACGGGAAGTACCCAAGTTCTCGCCAACAGCATCCTAAAAGTGATTGGCTTAAAACGATCTCCCTTGGCAATGAACTTGGCTGGATTTGTAATATCCATTCCTGTGTATTGCGATTCAGGCTATATTATTCTTTCTTCATTAAACAAAGCCATCAGTAAAAAAACGGGCATCCCAGCCTTGGTCTTTGCCATTGCGTTGGCCACCGGACTGTATTCTGCTCATGTTTTTGTGCCGCCCACTCCCGGTCCTTTGGCTGCAGCCGCGATTTTGGATGCCGATTTGGGAATGGTGCTCATCTTTGGACTTTTGGTTGCCATACCCGTTTCTATTTCAGGGTATTTTTGGGCGCGGTTCATTGGTAAATCATTAAAAGAGGATGAAACGGCCGATGTACAAGAAGAGAAAGAAATCGTTCAATCAACCGTTAAGCCTATACAAGCATTTTTACCTTTACTTGTCCCTATAATTTTGATTGCGATGAAATCTGTCGTGGATTATCCTACACACCCTTTGGGTGAAGGTTGGGTTTTCAGTTTTTTTGACTTTTTGGGCAGTCCCGTAATTGCTTTGCTGATCGGGGTTTTCTTTGCTTTTGCCTTAGGCAGAAAGGTACCTACAAAAGAAAAAAAAGGATGGGTGCCCGAAGCTTTTAAACAAGCGGGAGCCATTGTGCTCATCACTGGAGCGGGAGGTGCGTTTGGGGCAGTTCTTCGCACCATGGATATTGCTTCCATCATCAATCTGGAATCCAGTACGGGTATCGGTGGCCTTTTGATCGCTTTTGTGATTGCAGCCGTGCTCAAAACCGCTCAGGGTTCATCAACCGTAGCCATAATCACCACTTCGGCCATAATTGCACCGCTATTGGAAACCTTTGGTTTAATTTCCATTACTGATAAAGCTTTAGGGGTTTTGGCGATAGGAGCGGGGGCTATGACGGTTTCCCATATCAACGATAGCTATTTCTGGGTGGTTTCCCAGTTTTCCAATATGAATGTGAAAACTGCTTTGAGAGGACATACCATGGGGACTTTAGTCCAGGGTGTCGTTGGCATTTTAATGATTTTGTTGATTTATGCCTTTGTATAGCGCGCTATTCAATGGTAATGGTCCTGCTGTATTCTTGTACCACACCAAAATATCCCAATGCGTAATCGTTTGGACGTTCCACATTGTCCAAAATAGTTATGTTGTCCAGTCCCGTAACATCAAATATGTTGCCACGTACAGTTGCGACAGGGGTTTGGAAAGGTCCTCCGGCGTTTCCAGTTTGCTCCAAAACTAAATCCATAAAGTTGTAAAATTCTTCGGTGGATCCCAAAATACTCACTGTGACCTCGTCACCTGGGTTGGTATCTTCATCATAGAAATAGGAAAATTCAAATTGTTGACCTTGGAAAAACTCGTCTTCCACCACTTGAAATTCACCGAACATAAAATCAAACAGGTAAAAATTGTCTTCATCACCATTGTCCGTAAAGGTAACGATAACCTCAGTTTGCTCTTCATCACCAAAAAACACTCCGTCACCTTGCCGTAAATTATCTATAGGAACGGTTGGTGCGTACTTGGTCTGTGCAAAGTATTGTTTTCCTTTATGGGTAACTTGCAAAATAAATGTGGTTCCCGGCTCTGCTGCTGCTGTTCGTATACGCTGGTCTGAGCTAAAGCTGGGGTCGGGCACGTAAACTCCTGTGCCTGGTTCTTCTTCGGTAAGGTTTGAGAAGGCCAAGCTCTCAAATATCCCGTTGTCGTTTAGCTCTCCATAGCTGATTACGGCACTTTCGACTTGGGTCGGTTCGTTTTCTTCAAAAAAAACACTGCTTTCGCGCATCGTGATTCTCACATCAATAAACTCTTGACTTTTATCAACCCGTAAGAGTCCGTCCACAACCAATCTGGTTTCCACATCTGGCAAATCTACATCAACGACCTCTTCACAAGAGCTGAGTAACAGTACAATTAAAAAATAAATCAAGTGCTTTTTCATACCACTAAAATTTAAAGTTATAGGTTACTGATGGTATAATTCCAAAGATAGACGTGCGAACGGCTTCATTTCTGCCCGTATCCTCATTTTCCCTAAAGTTGATGGATGCAGCGTTTTGACGATTGTAAGCATTGTAAATACTGAACACCCATTCCGATTGTACTTTTCTGCCCTTGTTTCTTTTTGGGGTGAGGATAGCAGAGATATCCAAACGGTGGTAATCCGGTAACCTTTCCTTGTTCCTCAGTCCATAGTAGGGGACAGTCAGCTCTTCAAATTCAAATTGACCTATGGGATAGTTGGTCGGTTGCCCCGTTTGATAGATGAAGTTGGCATTAAAGCTCCATTTTTCATTGAGCTCAAAATTTCCGTAGAGGGATAAATCATGTGTTTTGTCATAAGGGGTACTGTACCATTCCCCTAAATTGATTCCCGTTTCCAAATTGGACCTTCCTGTGTCCAAACCTAAATCCCTGCCGGGAGTTCGTTGTTCGGACCTGGATAGGGTGTAGGCCAGCCAACCTGTAAAGCGGCCTTCGTTTTTGCGCAACAACAGCTCCAATCCATATGCCCGGGCCTCCCCGTTCAGAATAACTTGTTCTATGGCATCATTGGCAATAAGGTTAGCGCCATCTATGTAGTCTATCCTGTTCTGAATGGTCTTGTAAAAAATTTCGGTTTCCAAACTGTAGACACCATCCTGAATGTTCCTGAAATATCCAGCAGCGAATTGGTCCAATAACTGCGGCTTTACAAATGGACCGCTGGGCGTCCATACATCCAAAGGGGTGGGGGAGCTGGTGTTGGACAACAGGTGGAGGTACTGTGCCAATCGTGTATAGCTAGCTTTGATGGAATTGTTATCCTTAAAAGTGTAGGACATTGAAATTCTGGGTTCCAGATTAAAAAAGCTCTCTAAGGTACCCCCTCTTCCCGGGCTGATGGTATCTATGGGTTCCGCTTCGCGATAGGTCAAAGTAAAAGGGTCGAATTCAACCGGGTTGTCGTTTTCATACACGAAAAACTCATCTTGACCCAGTCGGCTAAATTGACTTGCCCTTAATCCATATTGAATACTTAGATTGTTCGTGATTTCGTGCTCTACATCAACGTAAGCGGCATTTTCGTTGGCATACTTTTTTGTCAATTGTTCCTCAACAATGCCCGAATCTGGACTATTGGGCACAATTTTACCTGGATTGAAGACATAATAGATGCTGTTGATACCATAATTAAGCTGAAGGGTATTGCTCAAATAATGTTTTAAATCGTACTTAAGATTAAAGTTTTGGATACCCGAATTCCATTCAAACCCTACAAAATCGAGTTCTAAACCATAATAATAATCGGAATATATAAGAGATAGGTTGGAGAACAGTTTATCAGAAAATAAATGATTCCATCTAAAATTTCCAACTCCATTTCCATACACATTTACAAATCGGTCACTTACGTTGAAAAGGTCTCTTCCAAAATAACCGGATAGAAAAACATTGTTGTTGTCGTTTATTTTATGGTTGATTTTTGCATTCAGGTCATAGAAATAGGCTTTGTTATCAACATCAAAAAGTGGTAGGAACAAATGCGCATATGAAGCTCTTCCACCAATTAAAAATGCGGTTCTGTCTTTTTGAATTGGCCCTTCTATAAGTAATCTACTCGCTACCGCTCCAATACCTCCATTTACTTTAAATTCCTTGCTGTTTCCTTCTTTTTGAAAGATTTCCAGCACCGAAGAAACCCTACCGCCGTAGCGAGCTGGAATCCCACCTTTAAAAAGCTTGACATCCTTAATGGCATCCGGGTTGAATACGGAAAAGAAACCAAATAAGTGTGAGGAGTTGAACACAATGGCCTCATCGAGCAGAATAAGGTTTTGGTCGGCCGCACCACCTCTTACATTAAAGCCGGATGATGCTTCACCAGCGCTGGTAACTCCAGGAAGCAGCACCAAGGATTTTATCACATCTGATTCGCCCAAAACCACCGGAATTTTCTTGATGGTATTGGATGCCAATGAGGCAACGCTCATTTGCGGTTTTTTAATGTCCAATTTTTCCACATCGTCGGTAACCACCACCTCTTGTAGTTGTTCCGTTTTTTCAACCAGGTTGAAATCCTGTTTTACATTTTGGTCCAAAGTAATTGTTTCTACCACTTCCTGAAATCCCAAATAACTTACAATGACTTGATACTCTCCTTCGGGCAAAGTGATGGAATAAAACCCATATTCGTTGGTGGTGGTCCCTGTTTTTAATTCGGAAATGGCGACAGTTACGCCAATTAAGGATTCGTTACTGGACGCTTCGGAGACGGTTCCGCTCAAGGTATATTTTTCTTGTCCGTGCAATACAAAAAAATGCCCAAACAGGGCTAGCAATAACGCAAGATAATGTCTGGGCATTCGATTGGTTTGTTTAAAATTACACATTTATGGAATAGCTAAAAAATGAAAACAGCTAACTATGTTTATTTTAACATTTGGCGTGTTCAAAAGAAAAGAGAGGTCTAAAAAGTAAGGCGATGTCATATTGAGCTTGTCGAAATATTTTCAAATTACTGATAATCAATATCGGTTTCGACGGGCTCAACCTGACAAATCAAGTTATGAAGACTTTTTAGACCTCTATCTAATTATATTTAAACCTGTTTTTGATTATCCAATGGAATCCAAGATGCTGTTCAAAGTTTCACTAGGTCGCATCGCTTTGGATGCCATTTCTGGATTTGGCAGGTAATAACCGCCAATATCCACAGGAGAACCTTGTGCGTCTATCAATTCCTGCGTGATCTTCGCCTCGTTGGAGGACATCTCGTCATATACTTTACTAAATACGGCTTTAAGCTCTTTATCCTTGTCCTGTTTGGCCAATTCTGCGGCCCAATACAATGCTAAGTAAAAGTGACTTCCTCTTGTGTCCAGTTCATTTACCTTTCTGGATGGCGATCTATCTTGGTTTAAGAACTCCTCTGTTGCTTTATCCAAAGCTTCGGCAAGTACTTGTGCTTTTTTGTTGTTGTTCTTTTCTCCGAAGAATTCCAAAGAAACGGCCAATGCCAAGAACTCACCAAGGGAATCCCATCTTAAGTGCCCTTCTTCCAAAAATTGCTCAACGTGTTTTGGAGCAGAACCTCCAGCACCGGTCTCGAACAGTCCACCACCGTTCATCAACGGAACAATGGAAAGCATTTTTGCACTGGTTCCAACCTCCAAAATAGGGAAGAGGTCCGTCAAGTAGTCTCTTAATACGTTGCCCGATACAGAAATGGTATCTTTTCCTTCCTTCATGCGCTTCAAGGTAAACTTGGTAGCTTCGATAGGGGAAAGGATTCGGATATCCAACCCATCGGTGTCGTGATCTTTAAGGTAAAGGTTCACTTTTTTGATCAACTCAGCATCGTGCGCTCTTTCCTCGTCCAACCAGAAAACGGCAGGAGTATTGGTAGCTCTAGCTCGCGAAACGGCCAATTTGACCCAATCCTGAACGGGAGCATCTTTTACCTGGCACATTCTCCAGATATCGCCTTTTTCCACAGGATGTTCTATTAAAGTGTTTCCAGAAGCGTCAACAACTTTTACGGTTCCTGCTTTCTCAATTTCGAAGGTTTTATCATGAGAACCGTATTCTTCGGCTTTTTGAGCCATCAAACCAACGTTGGGAACTGTTCCCATGGTTTTTGGATCAAAAGCCCCGTTTTCTTTACAAAAATCAATGGTAGCCTGATATACTCCGGCATAACTACTATCAGGAATAATAGCCTTGGTATCCTGAAGCTCTCCATTTTTGTCCCACATTTTACCGGAGTTCCTGATCATGGCAGGCATGGAGGCATCAATAATTACATCACTTGGTACGTGGAGATTGGTAATTCCCTTGTCAGAATTTACCATAGCCAAATCAGGACCATCTGCTATGCTCGATTCGATAGCTTTTTTGATTTCTTTGTGTTGCTCTTCGGGCAGTTCCCCGATTTTGTCCAATAATGTTTCGAGACCATTGTTTGGGTTGATTCCCAATTTTTCAAAAGTATCTCCGTAGTTTTTGAACAATTCTGAGAAATAAACTTCCAAAGCATGACCAAAAATAATGGGGTCGGAAACCTTCATCATGGTAGCCTTAAAGTGCAATGAAAGTAAAATGTTGTTCTCTCTGGCATCGGCGATTTCCTTGGTCAAGAATTCCACCAAAGCTTTTTTGCTCATAACTGTAGCATCGATAACCTCACCTTGCAACAGGGAAAGTTTATCTTTAAGTACGGTTGTTTTTCCGTGTGTGTCCACCAATTCAATTCGGATTTCGTCCGGGTTGGCCAAAGTCAATGATTTTTCGTTGGCTTTAAAATCTCCGTGGGACATGGTTGCTACGTGGGTCTTGGAGTCAGGGGACCACTCGCCCATAGTATGCGGATGTGCTTTGGCGTAATTTTTAACTGCCTTTGGCGCACGTCTGTCCGAGTTTCCTTCACGGAGCACTGGGTTAACCGCACTACCTTTTACTTTGTCGTACTTTGTCTTGATGGCCTTTTCCTCATCGGACTTTGGCTCATCTGGATAATCTGGAAGTTTGTATCCCTTTGCTTGAAGTTCCTCAATGGCTTCTTTTAACTGTGGAATGGAAGCACTAATATTTGGAAGTTTTATAATGTTCGCTTCGGGAGTTTTTGCCAATTCGCCCAAAATGGACAAGTCATCCGGAACTTGCTGCTCTTCGGTCAACAATTCTGGAAATACGGCTGCAATTCTACCGGCCAAAGAAATGTCCTTGGTCTCTACGGTAATATTGGCGGTTTCGGTGAATGATTTAACAATAGGTAAGAAGGATAAGGTTGCTAAGGCAGGAGCCTCGTCTGTTTTGGTATAATAAAGTTTAGCCATTTATATGTATTTGTTTGAGCGGTTGCAAATATACAATTTATGGACGGTGAAGCACGAATGGAAGTGACTAAAAGTGTGGGCTTTTGCTGCGAATTTGTTAAAAAACAAAAGCCATTTCCTTGTTTTTACCAAGGAGATGGCTTTCAGATAGGACTCAAGACTTGCTCTGTTTTACCAAAACTGCAATCTATTCGATTGCGCCTTATGTCCCTTCGACGTTTACTCTGCTATGCTCTTAATTTTTCAACTAAACTACATTCTGCAAAGTGTACTGTTGTATTCCTAAACTTTATCAAAATGAAAAATTGCTCTTTCATTCGCACATAAAATTTATTATTTCTCATTAGGTATTGCCTAAGCTCCTCCTAAATCGAAATTCCTTTTGTGATCAGTAGTGTTACCAATTAAAAGGGAATACAAAGTTTTAAAGAACGTCAACTTTAAATCGATATAACCGTGATGGTATCACTATCATATCTTCGACTAAAGTAGACTGAATAACTAAATTTTACAACTTTTTAAGGCGCTAAGAATCAACATAATATGAACCATGGTTATTAACAATTGTTCATAAAAAAAGCACCCAATTTGGGTGCTTTTTCTTGTTGTATGGGATTATTGTTATCCCTTAACTTCTTTAATTCGGGCTTTTTTACCCGTAAGACCTCTAAAGTAGAAGATTCTAGATCTACGTACTTTACCTTTTTTGTTTACCTCAACTCTTTGCAAAGCTGGCATGTTTACTGGGAAAATTCTTTCCACACCTACAGTACCGGACATTTTGCGAATGGTAAAAGTTTCTGTTGCACCACTTCCTCTACGCTGTATCACCACACCTTTAAAGAACTGGGTACGTGTTTTTTCACCTTCCTTAATTTCGTAATAAACAGTGATGGTATCACCAGCTGAAAATTTTGGAAATTCTTTTTTTGGAACAAATTCGTCTTCAACAAATTTTATTAAGGATTCCATTTGTATTTTTTTTAATGTTTTTTCAAGACCAACTTTCACGGATTTCGTCAGAGGTTGATTTTGAGATTGCAAAAATAATGCAATATTTAGAAATAGCAAGTGGTTTTTTGCGTTTTTGAAATTTGAAGGACATTATTTTTCCAAGAGGTCAGGTCTTCTTTCTTGAGTACGCTCCAAAGCTTTTTGCTCTCGCCACTTTTCAATTTTTGGAAAGTTGCCACTCAACAGAATTTTCGGCACTTCCATTCCTTTGTATTCCGATGGTCTTGTGTATACGGGGGGTGCCAATAAATTATCCTGAAATGTATCCGTCAGCGCAGAGGTTTCATCATTCAGCACGCCCGGTAACAACCGAATCACCGAATCACATAATATGGCAGCTGCCAATTCACCTCCTGACAATACATAATCACCAATGGAAATCTCTCTGGTCACAAACATATCCCTTACCCTTTGGTCCACACCTTTATAATGGCCACAAAGCACAATAATGTTTTTTTTCATGGAAATCTCGTTGGCCATTCCTTGGTTAAGGGTGCTTCCATCCGGGGTCATGTAGATTACTTCATCGTACTCCCGTTCCGATTTGAGTTGGGAGATACATTTATCAATGGGCTCTACCATCATCACCATGCCGGCCCCACCTCCAAATTGGTAGTCGTCCACCTGTTTGTAGTTTCCTATGGAATAGTCCCGTAAATTATGTAGGTGCACTTCTACCAAACCCTTTTCAATGGCCCGTTTTAGTATTGAGGCTTCAAAAGGACTTTTTAAAAGTTCGGGGAGTACCGTTATAATGTCAATCCGCATGGACATGGCTACTGAGTATTAATTTCAGCTCCAAAAGTAGTGAAAGCTGGCAATAACTATGGCATAAAAAGAAGGGACTGAATTCTAAAAGCTAGTCAACTGTCAGTTCGAGCGCAGTCGAGAACCAAATTCAATTTGGTAATCAATGGTTTTCGACTTTAGTTTATCCTGAGCGCAGTCGAAGGGATCAACCTGACAAAATCAAAATTTTGCTGCTTTTAGATAGCCTCTTGATTCTTACTTTTTCTGCTTGTTCAGCTCGTCCTGTAGCTGACGACTGATTTTTTGCTCGCGCTCCAAAGCCCTTCGCCTATGGTTCTGGTATTCCTCCTCCAAATCTGCAAGTGCGGATTTGGCTTGGTGTGTCAAGAAGTTACTGTTCCTGAAACGATAGATAAAGAACAATAACAGTAACAGCAATCCAAATATAATGGACCATAATATAAAGTTGTAGGTTCCTTTACTGACCATGGCACCAAAGAAAGAAATACTGTCTTTTTCTTCGGTAACGGCATTTAGTTTATTGGTGGTCTCTTGCAGTTTACTGTTCAAATCTTCTATTTCTGCGTCATTGGCCGTTATGGTGGCGGATAGATCCTTGATGGTTTTATTCGCGGTTTCAATGGAATCAAAGATGTTGTTTTTTGTCTCATAGAGGTCGGACAGCTTAACGACCTCATACCGAATGCCATTGGCTCGATAGTTCCCGGATTTTCTTTCCAGCTCCTCAAATTGTCCTCTTAGGGAATTGTCCACTGCTTCGGAGGACTCATCTTCTTGCGCTTGGACGGATAGTGTTGGGATAAGTAAGGCTAAGGCAGATAAAATGCGTAAATACTTCATGTTCAATAAGGTTCTCGTATTAAATTTAGATTAAGGGTGGAGCGAAATTACATCAATATACCTAATTTAAAAAAGAAAATCAGTTCTGCGAACAAATCACACCCCATTAATAATACGTATAACGCCTAACTTTTGCGATATATTTTGCCAATCGTATCACTTGGTGCGAATACCCATACTCGTTATCGTACCAAATATAGAGTACCACATTTTTGCCCCCGGGAGACACAATAGTGGCCTTGCTATCGTAAATAGATGGTGCTGTGGTGCCTACAATATCCGAAGAAACCAGCTCATTGCTCAAAGCATATTTTATTTGCTCCACCAAATCACCTTCCAGAGCATACTTTTTAATAATGGTGTCAATACTTTCCTTGGACGTCTTGTTCTTCACCTCTAAGTTAAGGATGGCCAAAGACCCGTTGGGTACTGGCACCCGAATCGCATTCGAGGTCAATTTTCCCTTTAAAGATGGAAGCGCTTTGGCAACGGCAGAACCGGCCCCTGTCTCGGTAATCACCATATTGAGTGCTGCAGCGCGGCCCCGACGATATTTCGTGTGCATATTGTCCACCAAATTTTGATCGTTGGTGTATGCGTGAATGGTTTCCAGGTGTCCTTTTTTGATGCCCAAGGAATCTTCGATTACCTTTAAAATAGGAGTAATGGCATTGGTGGTACACGAAGCGGCTGAGTAAATCTTGGTTTTATCCGGGTCAAAGTCTGTATGGTTTACACCATGAACAATGTTTGGCACTTCTTTTCCCGGAGCGGTCAATAAGACTTTGCTGGCCCCTTTGGATTTTAAATGTCTGGATAATGCTGTATTGTCCCTAAAAGCCCCGGTATTGTCGATAATCAAGGCATTGTAGATTCCATATTTGGTGTAATCAATATCCTCAGGTTGGTTTGCACTGATAAACTTTACAGTTGTTCCATTGATTACAAGTGCATTTTTTGATTCATCAATATCCACAGTTCCTGTAAAAGGTCCGTGAACCGAATCGGTTTTGAGTAACGCAGCTCTTTTTTCAAGGACTTCTCGATTCAATTCACCACGAATTACAATGGCTCGTAACCGTAATTGACTGCCACGACCTGTTTTCGCCATGAGTTCTCGAGCCACCAAGCGACCTATTCGCCCAAAACCATAAAGCACCACGTCTTTTGGTTTTATGGGCTTGGATGATTGTGCATCCTTTAGCTTATCTATAACAAAAGCCTTTACATTCAGATGAGCTGTTTGGTTGGAATGGTATTCGTAGGTCAACTTGCCAATATCCAATTTGGCAGGAGGAAGGTTGATATCGTAAATTGCCCTAAGAATCTCAACAGAATCAAAAATGGACATCGGTTTTTGTACAAACTCCCCTGCATACTCGTGCAGGTTGATGATGTCGCTCACATTTTTATCAATGATTTGATTTTTGAACAAAACCACTTCAATGGCCTTGTCGTACCAAAGGTCGCTTATGATTTTTATGAATTCCGTGGTTGCTTTACGTCTGTCTGCCTGAAAGGCAAGCTCTTTTTCGTAAGATGATATGTCACTCATGAATGAAGGTTACGGTTGTATTGTTTGTGAATTTTCGGCTAAATTATATATTTCAAACGTTTTCGTAAAACATATTGTGTGTCGTCCTAAAATAGGTTGACAGTTTTTAAGTATAATTATTTAATAGACCTGTGGAGTTTTCTTCACAGGTTTTTTCATGAATAAAGTTAGGTGTTTTCATCTGAAGACTCAAGTGAGGCCTA
>NZ_JAGEMG010000009.1:0-222666 GCF_040148835.1 Allomuricauda sp. NFXS6
CGGAGAGGGCGTTGCCTCCCCCGTTGGGCGCATCGAAATAATTGCCGTTGGTCAGTGGCGGGAGTTCATAGGGCCCGCAGTTGGCCACGTCCGCGGGATCGTCCGCCACAACGGCCGCATCGATGGTGATGTCGAAGGAGTTGTCCACGGCGGGGCACGACCCGTTGGCCGGGCTGAATACGTATAGCGTGGTCGAAGCGTTGACGAAGTCCCCTGCGGAGAGGGCGTTGCCTCCCCCGTTGGGCGCATCGAAATAATTGCCGTTGGTCAGTGGCGGGAGTTCATAGGGCCCGCAGTTGGCCACGTCCGCGGGATCGTCCGCCACAACGGCCGCATCGATGGTTACGATAATAGCTGTTGGCACGCTCTCACATCCCCCTTGTGTCTGGGTTACGTAGTAGGTCTGTGCCGAAAGGGCATCGGTAGCCAATACTTTTGTGGTAAGTGCCGGGTCGCTGTACCATGTTATAGCAGCTAGGTTGATATCCGGCACTAAGTCGTCGCCTGTTGGGGTAGGGGTATCACAAAATGACTGATCGATGGCTGCTGGTGCAGCAGGGGTTGGGTTTATGGTAATTGTAAAACTTTCTTCGTCATAACAGTTAGGAGTGCTTCCTGTTTCATCATAAATGTAAAGTGTTATATCGGAATTTATCACATCATTTTCAGCATATGATGTTCCTCCACCTGAAGGTCCGCCTGGTGTATCATAATAGGATTCGTTTCCAGTCAAGTTGGAACCAGTAATTTCTGGAAGCTGGTACGACCCACAGGAGATTACATTGGCTATATCGTCAACATCGGGTGTTGTGTAGACCAAGATGATTTGCTCAACATCAATAAAATTACCTGATGTATCCGTAATTCTGTATGTCCGGGTAATAGTTTCGGGATTTGTATTGCCATCACTTACATCGTCTATATGAACAACCATGTCTACAGCACAGTTGTCATCCTCATCATCTACATCGTTAGGGTTCGGTGCAGGAGCTGAATCACAAACGGTAATGGGGTCTGGGTTGGTTGCAGTTGGGTCGGTAAAGTCTCCAAAACCAATAGTGAAGACATCCCTATCTTCAAAATCGACATTATCAAAAAAAGCATCTGTACCTATAATACTTGTTGCTGGAATGTAAGTAATGAGGCCTGTTGTGAAATCGCCGTCACCATCTGTATCTATCATTAAATGTAATGCGCATGGATCTGTTAAGGGAATATCTGAACCCGAAAGCTCCACTCGAACGCTCACCCCTTGTATAGGATCATCTGCAAGGCTAGATCTGGACATTTGAACTTTCCATTCCCTAGAGATTCTTTCAGTAACCGTGGTTCCACCATCAGGGAGTTCGGCATTGGTAGAAAGTATACTGGCCCGATCATTGCCCCATATCAGATAATTATGACGTGTAGAAAATGATGAAGGCCCTGTGTCTATTGCAGTTCTGGTATCATCCAAATTATCTGAGGTGAAATTTGAATTGGTAGAAACAGTGACTATTGCTTCAGGATTAATACTTTTTGAAATACGTTGATATAAATTGTAGCGATATTTTATGTCTAAGTAGCTATCGGTAGGGTCATATGGCCCAGGTGTATTGTCTATATCATCAAACCTATCCTTCCCTATACCAGCTATGTCATAATTATACGGGCTATTAATATCCCAATCCCATATAACGGATCCATCAGCTGCTAAATAATAAAAAGAATTGTTTCCATTGATACTACCCAACCCTCCAATCTCATTTAGTGTGATACCGTATTTAATGGCCAGATAGCTCTGGGTTCTTTCGATTGCATTGGCCATATTAATCTCTGCGGGAGTATCAAGCAGAAGGACTTCAGCAATGTATCCGGTAAAATTTCTATTAGAATCGTTACTGTTGAAATGCTTTCCCAATCGATTGTATATAAACAACTCGCTTTCTGAAGTAGCATGATTTCTAGTAATATTTATATCAGGAAGACCATTCACCCAAGTTTCGAGCTGCTCTTGTTCTGAGCCTAAAGGTTCAACAATATCCCTTACAAATGTGGCAATGGTCGGTCTTTGTTGCAAGTCGATAGAACCAGATTGAAAGTAACCGCCACCATCAGAGTCCCAAGTCCTACCAACTGAAAATCTATTTCCTGCAGAAACCCCCAATGATAAGTTGGATAGGCTGTTTGGATGAACATCTATATCTCCCCCGAATAAGAGTCGTTGTTCTTCTGCATTATTTCCTGCTCCAGCGCCTTGAAATACGATGAATACAGCAACTTCATTCCTTGAATTTGAACGGAAGTGTAGGGCTTCTCCGTTTCCGCTTCCATCAAATTCAACGGCTGGATTAAAGTTGAATATATCCCTTCTTAATGTTGGAATTCCTGCTTGAGATCCAGTGGGAGACAAAAAATCTATACCATTTGTGCCAAATGGATAGTCAAATCCTGCTGGAGAAGCCAAAGGGTAGTCTACTGGGTTGGGATGTGGGACACCATCTTGCGGCGTAAAATCAATAAAATCATACCAAATATTTACAGGGGTGCCATCTGCTGGTGCATAGGGTGTAAAAAGATGCACACTTCCTACAGGTATTGGGTTAACGTTGATGGCTCTATCCGCAGTTAACCAAGTATCCAGTTGTTGGGCGGAGGCCTGTTGTACAAATAAAATCATTAATAAGATGAGTGCACAACGGAACAATTGTTGAAACCCTAGAACTGAAAAATGCTTTTCAGTTTTTGATTTATGAAACATGGAAAGTAAAAATCTTATCATAAGCAAGTGATTTTAAGGCATCATTTTCTTTGTAAGAAAACAGCAGGTATAGATTTGGTTATTATAAAATAAGCTATAAATGAAGGGATTAGCGCAGGTGAATTAATCTATGACGGTTTATAATTGATGAATGCCCCAAATGGATTTACGGATGAGAAATCGCCTGTTTTTGAGAAAAGTCAATTTTGTAGGGTGTTTCCTGTAAAAAATTTATATTGAAATATTTGTCTGTTCGTAGCCCTATTGTTGGATCAACAAAATAAAAGGCCGCCAAGAATAATCCTGGCGGCCCAAACTATCTCTGCAACTGAAGAACTAAATCGTTACACCAAACCTAGTTCTAAGAGAATTTTGAGAGATGGTTATTTGATCAGATTGATTTCTACTCTTCGGTTTTGTTGCCTTCCGGCTCTTGTTGCATTGGAAGCTATTGGTTTTTCTTCACCAAAACCAATGGCATTTAGTCTACTGCTTGATATTCCTTCGTTTATCAAGAAGTTTAGAACCGAATTGGCCCTAGCTTCTGACAGTCTTTGGTTACTTTCGCTGCTTCCTACGCTATCGGTATGGCCTTCCACTGTAAACTTGGCATTTGGATATTCGTTCAGTATTTGAATGATATCTACCATTACGGAAACTGATTCTGGCTTGATCGTTGCTTTACCAGTGTCGAACAAGATGGTTCTGGCATAATCGTTCAACTGTTTTTGAACTTCTTGTGTTACTTCTGGACATCCATTATTGCTAACAGGTCCGGCTACATCTGGACATTCATCGTCAATGTCTACCAATGTGTCACCATCGGAATCTGGACATCCGTGATTCTCTTCGCTTCCCGGCGTTTTTGGACAACGGTCTTTTTGATCTATTATCCCATCTCCATCAGTATCAGGACATCCGTTGAACTCTACCAACCCAGGGGTTTCTGGGCAATCATCATCTTTGTCCAAAACTCCATCTCCATCGGTGTCCTTCCAAGGGCATCCATTGTTTTCTTCTGGACCTGCTTCGTTAATACATTCATCATCCTTGTCCAAAACTCCATCTTCATCGGTATCTTTCCATGGACATCCTTGGTTTTCAATAGGGCCTGCCATATCGGGACAATTATCTTCTTTGTTGATTATGCCATCGTTATCATTGTCTCGAAGTTTGCTTTGATATATTGGAATTTTAACACCTGCATACAGGTCTATGCCTTTTGTGTTTTCTCCAATCAAAGAAGAGAAAATTGTTCCGGACCCCATATATAAAGGACCTACTCGAAACCCAGCTCCCCATTGAAAACCTACACCGCTCATAACACTAATGGGGGAGTAGATAGCCAACCACTTGCTTTCATATCTTGGGGTAAGCCTATATTGATTTAATATACTTCCGGTATTTGCTTTAGTTCTAGACGTTAGGGAAATATCTGCATTTAGATTAAGGTAAAACTTGGAAGTCAGACTTAGGTCTGCATTGGTATGTAATGCCGTGGGCAATGTATAATCCCTGGATTGGGTACTTGAAATTTGATCAAAATTATCGAGCAAAGCCTCTTCAAGAACATCGCCATCAAAGTTGTCAATGTCTTGCGTTTTGTTCAGGTCGTATAGGCGATCGCTACCTTTCACATCCAATAGTTTGCCTATATCGGTAACGGACACTCCTAGTTTTAACTTGTATTTGTTTGCACCTCGGTTTGCAATGGTACTCCCATCACTTTGCATTTTGGTATGCTTGGCATAGTCAGGTCTCCATTCGTAAACAAAACCTATATCTGCACCAATACCGAAACCATTGTTTAAATCTAAAGCTTCTCCAGTATTGCCTGTCTCATTAATATCGCCGGTGTCTGCAAGATGTAATTCACCTGTTGTGGTAACTTCTCTGGTATCAGAGTTATAATCAACAGAGATGTCGGACCCTTCGATATAAACATTGCCCAAACCTTGAAGCATTTTTCCTGTAAGTCCTCCTTTCAAAAAGTGTTGTTCATCATTTAAAAGCACTCTGGCGTAGGTAGCTCCAATTTCTCCCCATGCAGTGAATGCCCCATAAATATCGTCTTCGACTAGATTAAAATCTTCATTTTCATCAAAGCCGCCTTCCTTTTCCAAAAGATTGCCATTGGCCTCATTCACGTTGAAAATACCTCTACCTCGTGTAAATATGGCCAAAGAGCTTTCTTTATTGATGCTGAGCATTACCGACGGCCCCATGACATCAATATTGAAGGCCAAAAAATTATCTTTTGACGGAAATGTATCGGCATTGTCAAAAACCGAGCTGTAATCTGAAAAAGCATCCCCTAGATTAAGCCCGATATAATCGTTGCCATAAAGTGCACTGACACCGAACAGGTTTATGTCCATTTTTAATCTTGAATCCGCGATGTTGGCAGGGTTGGATATAATACCATGCACACCGTTGTAATTGTCTTCTAAAAATCCAACATATGATTGAGATTGGATTACATTGATTGTCGAAATCAGTAATAGGGCTACTACCAGTTTCCTTAAAAGCAACATTTTATTTCTCATGATCTACTATTTGGGTTTGGTTTTCACGTTTTAAAAGCACAAATAGAGCATAAAAAATAATTACATGAAGGGGCTAATAAACGAAAGGGGCTTTTGAGTTGACGGATGGGTTAATTGGATTTACGGGGCTTTTTTGAATTAAGAATATTCTTACGATTACAGATTGCTCCAAAAACAAAAAAACCATTACAACCAAGGAACTATTATAGTTCCTTGGCGTAACGGAAACCTCAACTAAACTAAACACTTTTATGACCAACAGTCTAAAGTGAATTGCTATATGTGCATGCGTTAAATTGATCTTGCTTATCAATATGCACTAACGCTTATGCCCAACAAACATAAAAGCAAAAAATGGATTAAAAGGAGCCCGATTCACGGATGCCCTGTTTCAACTAACGAATACCCTTTTTGATTTGACGGAGCAATTATTGGACATAAAAAAACAGCCCTAAAAGGGCTGTTCAGTATTTTTATTGTAATGGTATTGCAAGTTAAATTTCCTCTACAGATGCATCAGGAGCATTTTTTTTAACAGAAGCAACCCCGTTTTCCATTGCAGATTCGCTGGAATACATTTCACTGTTTCCAATAACTTGTCCGTTGGATGCTTTCAGGTTAAAGAATGGACTTCCATCCTTTGCGGTGTTTCGCTCAAAATTCCCATCGTCCTGTGAATGTGTTCTCACAGACTCGATACCATTTTCGCAAGCAGCTTTGGTGGAATATCCCTGACTGCTTAAAATTACTTGGCCGTTCCCAGCTTTTAAATTAAACCTAAACTTGCCGGCTTTATCCGTTTTAATCTCAAATTTTCCCATACTTAATCTGTTTTAAGTAATAAATCTAGAGATTTTCTTAAAATTTGACCAATAAAAGAGACTAAAATCATCAATTAAACAAGGTTTTGTTCTTTTTAAATGAGGAATGACAATGCCAAGAGGGTTTTGGGCATAAAAAAAGGAGACATTTCGCCTCCTTTCAATTATATCATCATCTGGATTTATACCCTTATCTGTCCGTCTCCAAATACATAGTATTTGTTGGTGACCAATTGTTTTAGTCCCAGTGGACCTCGGTGGTGCAATTTATCCGTACTAATGGCCAATTCTGCACCAACTCCCATTTGACCACCATCGGTAAATCGGGTGGAGGCGTTTTGGTATACTGCTGCACAATCTATATTTTCCATAAAGGTCTTTGCCACATCATTGTTTTCTGTCATGATGGAGGCAGAGTGCCCGCCCGAGTTTTTGTTTATCTTTTCTATGGCTTCATCAATATTATTGACGGCACCGATAACACATTTCATGGCTAAAAACTCCTCTTGCCAAATGGATTCATCTGTAATGGTGTCTTCATCCGTCAAGACTTTTTTGACTTCATCATCCACAGTAATGGACACATTGTTCGCGGTGAGAACTTGCTGCAATTCCTTGAGCTTATCCTCGTAGCCATCAATTTGGGTGTCCATCAAAATTTTGTCCAATGCGTTACAGGCCGAAATTTTGTGGGTTTTCGCGTTTAAAATCACTTTTAAACTTTTTTCCCAATCCGCTTCTTTGTGCACGTATAGGAAATTGTTTCCTCTACCACTAATAAGAACGGCGCATTTGGCGTGCTCTTTTACAAAAGCGATCAAACGCTCACCTCCACGGGGAACAATCAAGTCCAAGTCTTGGTCTGGATTCCTTAAAAAGTCTTGGGTTTGGGTCCTGTCCATTTCCAAGAACTGGATAAAATCCTCAGGCAATCCATTTTCGGACAACGCCTGATGCCAAAACTTAACAAGGGCCTTATTGCTATGGTAGGCTTCTTTACCACCTTTTAGCAAAATTTTATTGTTAGCTTTGAATGCAAGTACAGCGGCCTCTACGGTTACATCCGGACGTGATTCATAAATAATCATAATAGTCCCGAACGGTGCTGTGCGGTTGATGATTTTTAATCCGTTGTCCAACTCTCTCGTGGAGATTTCCTTGTTTACGGGGTCATCTTGCAAACGCACTTCCTTAACGGCCTGAATCATTTGGTCCACTTTCGTCTGGTCTACTACCAAACGATCGTACAACGCTTGGTCGTCGCGGTTAAATGCGTCCAAATCTTTTTTGTTCGCCTGGAGCAATTCATCTCGATTTTTATCGAGGATTCGCTCCATATCTTGTAATACTTTATTTTTTAAATCTGTTTTTAATAATTTCATTACTCTGGTTTTGAAACTTCTGTTCCTACGTTTTTTCCTTCTAGAATATCTATTATGATGTTCTCTTTTTTACCATTAACAATGTAGGATGGAATGTTATCGGCTGCAGCTTTCTGGGCATAGCTCAATTTTGAGCCCATACCGCCTCGGCCTTCGCCTTCTTGTTTGTTTCCCTCTTCAATATATTTATCGAGGTCTTCTTTGGGCTCAACCTTATCGATTACCTTGGATTCCTCTTTTTCCGGATGTCCATCGTAAAGCCCATCGATATCCGTCATTAGAATCAACTTGTCGGCTCTCATCAATTGTGCCAGTAAGGTTGCTAGCTCATCGTTGTCCGAAAACATGGACATGGAAACGGAAACTGCATCATCCTCATTGGCTATTGGAATAACTCCTTCGGAAAGGAGACCTTCAAGGCAATTGATCATATTGTCGCGGTGTACACCTGGATTAAAATCCCTTTTGGTGGGGAGTACCTGGGCACACTTCATCCCATAATCGTTAAAAATGTTGTAATAATGTCTCATCATTCTGGGCTGGCCGATGGCAGAATAGACCTGTCTACGCTGTGTTTTGTCCTTGATTTTTGCCTTGCCCAAAACCTCTTTACCGGCAATTACCGATCCAGAGGAGACCAATATGGTCATGATGCCTCGTTCGTATAGCTCCGCAATTTGTTGCACCAAACTGTTGAGCACGGGTCTTACAATTCTGTTGTCTTTATTGGTCATCACATTGGTTCCCACTTTAATGACCACTAGTTCTTTATACATGATTTAGTATTCTTCACCAAGTTCCACAGCTCTTCCGAACGCTGCAAAGGCGGCTTCTTTGATTAATTCGTTTACATTGTTGTCCTGCATGGAGTCCAAAGCGGCTCTGGTAGTGCCTCCTTTGGAAGCAACCATTTCCATCCAAGTGTCCGGGTTTAGATTATTCTGGTTGAACAACTCTACCGCACCCGTAAAGGTTTGGCTTACCAAAACCTTGGATACATTTTCGGAGAATCCCATTTGTAGGGCTGCCTCCATCATGCTTTGCATAAAATAGAATACATATGCCGGTCCACTTCCTGAGATTCCAGTGGATGCATCAATGAACTTCTCGTTTTTAACTCGAAGTGATTTTCCCGTAGTGTCCAATAGGCTTTCTACCATGAACAATTCCAGTCGTGATACTTCATCTGCGGAAACATAGCTGGTAAGTCCTTTACCTACTTGCGCGGGAAGGTTCGGCATTGCCCTCACTACTTTTTTGATTCCCAAAGCCTCTTGGATATAGTTGATGGTGACTCCCGCCATAATTGAGATGAACAATTGTTCTGGATTCACCAATTTTTTCATGCGTTCGAAAAGTTCTTCGGCATGATAGGGTTTTACGGCCAAAAAAATGATGTCTGCCTGTGGAACACAGTCTTCAATTTTGTCAATGGCATCGAAATAGGCAATTTTACCAACTTCTTGCAACTTTTCTTTTGATTTGTCCAGTACCATTATGTTGCGTTTTTTCAACAATTTGGATTTGGACATTCCTGTGGCATAGGTAAGCCCCATGTTACCTGCGCCAATAACCAATACTTTCATTTGTTTTATTAAAGGGTTATATAAAAAATTCTGGTGATTTTATGCTAAGACATTACATTCTTTGCAGTCTTTGACCTTACCGTAATAAGTTGAACGGTACCTGTGCAAAGTGCGGACGGGAAGTCCCATAATATACCTTCTAATGTACGTGACACGGGTGGTAAGCTCCCCCATTTTAACGCTGTAGCGTTTTTCATATCTGGTTTCCCTTTTGATTCTTGAAAGTCTCATTTTGTTGTTATTGTTGATACTTTGTTTTTTGATGTTATTGGTCTTCCTGTTCGTTCAGGAATTGTTCCTTGTATTGCGCCTTTTTCAATGTTTTGCGACGCTCTACCGATTTTTTTGTGTATTCTTGATGGCTTCGTATTTGGTCCAAACGCTTTGTGTTTCTATATTTTCTTTTGTAGCGTTTTAGAGCTCTTTCAATACTTTCGCCTGGCTTTACTTCTATTTTTAACATAAAATGGTTTATCTGTTCAATCTCATTTCTAAATGGGTTGCATTGAACCCTTTTCCTTCAAAAAATTTTTTGTTCGGATATTGATTTTCATCTGTAATATGAATGGCAACGTCCCCTTTGCAATATTGGAGGGTGTAGTCCAACAACTTTTGCTCGATGTCATCACCCCTATGGTCCCTATGTATTACAAAAAACACCAAAAAGTTTTCGGGGATGTAGTCTCCCATACCTGTTTTGTTCACAACCGCCAGACCTAAAATTTCTTCTTTATCTTCCATGGCAAACACATATCCGCCCAATCCTGGAATATCCTTGGTGGAATATTGTATAGCCTTTCTGATCGCTTTCTTAGTGGCCTTCTTCCCTTCTTGGTGATTAAAAAGGAATTTGGCAAATCGGTCAGCTTCCATAGTAGAAAGCCTGGTATAGGCATCGTAGGTCTTGATTACCATGCTTTTGTTTTGAACGATAATGGATTTAATTTTTGTTAATGGTTTCAATTAGGGCGAAATGGAAAAACGGAAATTTTCATCCGTGAAATCCCAAGGAATAGGGTCAACTTCCCAAGTTAGGGGAAGGTAATTATCGAGTAGGCGGTATAAACTTATCTGGCTGGTTTCTGAATACCAGATAATTAAAACTCAGGATTCTGCAATTTTTTCTCTCGTGGAGCTTAACGTTCATCGAGGCAAAGGTAAGCATTGTAGCCCTTAAATCCCAATAATACTGGTGTTTATGTTTTTTATAACGTTTTTAGATCGGTGTTTTAAAGGCATGAAAACGTTGTAGGGATACCTTAAACCTTATTGAATGGATTCCGATTTGCTCACTAAAGATTTACAAACCCTTTAGCGCTGGAAGCAGAGCTTTCTTTAACCGACCCGTCTTTCCCAATTTTAAAAAAGGAAATTAATTTGGCGTTCTCATTATCCCAATAATAAGCGTTTTCCATATTTACACTGATCAATGCTAAATTTGGATCATCTTTGCCCTTGAACCAGTTAAGAAGGTTGGAATTCCATAGTTCCTCTTTTTTTTGATTCGCTATGATGTGCGTGGCATTCCCAAAAATTGATATGTACGTCTGCTTTTGATTATCGGTGTAGATAATTTGAACTCTATTATCTTTCGCAATGTCCTTAAAAAGGTCACTGTCTTGAGAAGCAAAGAACCACAAATCACCTTTTTCGTCCATTTGTTGCAACGTCATTGGGCATATGGAAAAAGGAATTTTGTCCAAATGACTGGCCATCATCACGGTTTTTTGTTCATCAATCAACGTTCTTATCTGTCGTAATCCTTCGGGATTTTTCATATAATTTTTCTTGTCCATCTTTATCTTTATTTAATTCGTTTCAGCTACTCTTAATATAAATGAATAAAGCGAGTATGCTTTGCTCAAAAGGAATGATGTTTGACGGTATCGAATGAATTCTTAGATGTCACAAGATGGAATTTGGCACATTGGTTTGATGGAAGTGTGGGCGTACCTTTGGTAATTTTACTCTTTTTAAAGGGAAGAAATAAGGAGGCAAAATATATCGGAAAACAAAAAAGCTCCGATTTCTCGAAGCTTTTTGCGGTCTGGACGGGACTCGAACCCGCGACCCCCTGCGTGACAGGCAGGTATTCTAACCAACTGAACTACCAGACCAATGATTTTATCTTAATAAGACTCCGACAACAGTCGGATTCAAATCTTGTTCATTTGCTTTTTTAAAGCGAGTGCAAATATACACTCTCCTTTCGGATATGGCAAAACATTTTTTTAAAAAAATGATCAAGCAAATTTTTGCCGCTCGATCATAAAAGAATTCAGTACTTGGGAGAAGTTCGAACTAATGTCCACACCCACATATTTTATGTTGTATTGACCACATTTTAGCTTGAGGTCGTTCTGGTATTCCAATACTTTTTCCGAATACGCCTTTTTAATGGAGTCCGCATATAAATCTATTTGCTCGCCCGTTTCCACATCAACAAACCGTTTGGGGGCATTGTCAAAATCAAAGTTGAGTTCGCGTTCCTTGTCCAACAGGTGAAATAGCACCACCGAATGTTTATTGTATTTAAGGTGTCGCAGTGCTTCAAAAAGTTTTTCCTCTTCCGTTTCTGTCTGAAACATATCCGTAAACAGAAAAATCAAGCTTCTTCGGTGTATTTTCTCCGCAATTTGATGCAGGAACGTGTATGTTTTGGTCTCTTTTGTGTTTGTTTTGTTTGCAGCGACTTCGTTCAATTTGGAATACAACATTTGAAAATGTCGTTCACTGTTCTTTTCCGAAGCGTGGAAATCGTAGGTGTCCGAATAGATGCTCAAGCCAACGGCATCCCGTTGTTTCTTCAAAACCTGCATCAATGCCGCAATGGAAAGTACCCCAAAACCAATTTTGTTGAGGTTCTCCAAGGAATACTCTTTCACTTCGGGGTAGTACATAGACGCTGAGTTGTCCAAGATCATATGGCATCTAAGGTTGGTTTCGTCTTCAAAGCGTTTGGTATATAAGCGGTCTGTTCGAGCAAAGAGCTTCCAATCAATATGTCTGGTACTTTGCCCTGGGTTATAAATTTTATGTTCCGCAAACTCAGCGGAGAACCCGTGGAACGGACTTTTATGGATTCCACTGATAAACCCTTCCACAATTTGGTGGGCCAAAAGCTCTAAATTTTGGAAAAGGGTTGCTTTGCTAAGTTCCGATCGTACGTCCATAATTCATTTCTGCAGACAAGATAAAATAAAAAAGGCTTGGCAAGTGCCAAACCTTTTTTAAAATCTAATTCCCTAATTCTTATTACAGAGCTGCATCAATGGCATCCGTATAGGTTTTTTTAGGAGACACGCCTACTTGACGGTTAATTACCTCACCATCTTTAAAAACCAAAACAGTTGGAATGTTACGTACACCATATTTGGCGGCAAACTGCTGGTTTGCATCAACATCTACCTTACCAACAACAGCTTTACCATCGTATTCTTGTCCTACTTCTTCGATAATCGGACCCACCATTCTACAAGGTCCGCACCATGCTGCCCAAAAATCTACTAGGACAGGCTTGTCACTTTTTAAAACTACTTCGTCAAAAGTTGCATCTGTTATTTCTAGTGCCATCTTATTTATTTTAATATTATGCAAAGTTAGTCAAATAATGCCCACATAACTTACATCCAACATATTCGTTTTAATTATTGTACCATTGGTATTTATTATGGTCTAATTTAACTTGTAGTGAATTTCGTGGGCTTCCAGTTCAGAAAGCAACTCGCTGTTTATCTTAACCTTCTGTTTTCGGCTCGATAATTTGAGTTTGATTTCCTCCTGCATTTCATAAATTACAAAACTTATCGGATGATCACCTTTATGTAATGTTAAAGTATCTTTTAAGGTTTGAATCCGTTGCTCTTGCAAACGATCTATGTTCAGTTTGATGGTAAGTTTCTTGGCAAAAGCATCCATCACGTCCTGAAGCTGTTTAAAATCGTTGAACTGAAGCCTTGGGTCTCCTTTTTTGCCCGTATCCCGGTTTACCCAGCCCTCGCGCACATAGGCACGTACATGCACGAACGAGTTAATCATTAAAAAATGACGGAACTTTAAATACTCTTCACCAAAAATCCGAAGTTCGTAGGATTCATTGTAATCTTCCAAGGTGAATAGTCCCCAGCCTTTGCCATTTTTAGAGACTCGGTGTTGTACATCGGTAATTACACCGGCTACGGTCAACTCACGATTCACATGCTCCTCTAAACGAGAGAAATCGGCCACTGTGTTCTTGCAAAATGCCTTGATTTCTTTTTTGAAGTCATCCAAGGGGTGACCGGAAATATAAATACCGACCACTTCTTTTTCGCGACGCAACTTTTCCATGGTGCCCCATTCCTCGCAAGGCGGTACAATGGGCTCGGGAATTTGAACCTCACTAGCTTCACCAAAAAGGCTTACTTGGGATGAATTTTGGTTCTCCTGAAACTTGGAACCATACTTGACTGCCTTTTCTAAGAAAGAAATGCCATCACCATCATCATGAAAATATTGTGCGCGGTGCGTGTCCCCGAAGGAATCAAACCCTCCAGCCAATGCCAGGTTTTCGAATGCTTTTTTATTGGCCGCCCGCAAATCAACCCGTTTGGCCAGATCAAATATGGATTTGTATGGGCCTTCTTCCTTGCGGTTTTCCACGATGGTCTCCACCGCAGAACGCCCCACACCTTTAATGGCGCCCATGCCAAAACGTACCGCATTGTCCTTGTTTACGGCAAATTTGTAGTAGGATTCGTTGACGTCCGGTCCCAGAACTTCCAGTCCCATCCGCTTACACTCCTCCATAAAAAAGGTCACCTGCTTAATGTCGTTCATGTTGTTGGACAGCACGGCGGCCATATATTCAGCAGGGTAGTGGGCTTTTAAATAAGCTGTTTGATATGCGATATAGGCATAACAGGTGGAGTGACTCTTGTTGAAGGCGTAAGATGCAAATGCTTCCCAGTCCTTCCAGATTTTTTCCAGCACATCACGTGGGTGACCATTTTTCTCCCCACCGTCCAAGAACTGGGGTTTTAGTTTTTCCAGAAGGGCAAAAATCTTTTTACCCATGGCTTTTCGCAGAACATCCGCGTCACCTTTGGAGAACCCGGCCAGTTTTTGTGAAAGTAACATCACCTGCTCTTGGTAGACGGTAATCCCGTAGGTTTCCTGCAGGTATTCTTCCATTTCGGGGAGGTCGTAGGTGATTTCCTCTTCACCATGCTTTCGGGCAATAAAGCTGGGAATGTATTCCATCGGCCCTGGTCTGTACAAGGCGTTCATGGCTATAAGATCATCAAAAACCGTTGGTTTTAGGTTTTTCATGTGCTTTTGCATCCCCGGGGATTCGTATTGAAATATCCCTACCGTGTCCCCTCGTTGGAAAAGTTCATAGGTCTTTTCATCATCCAATGGAAAATCATCTGGAACCAAATCTGTTCCAGTACGTGCTTTTACGATTTTTACCGTGTCCTTGATCAAGGTCAAGGTCTTCAATCCCAAGAAATCCATCTTCAGCAGTCCGGCGCTCTCCACTACGGAGTTATCGAACTGGGTAACGTACAGGTCGGAATCCTTGGCTACGGATACGGGTACGAAATTAGTGATGTCGTCCGGGGTGATGATGACCCCACAGGCATGAATTCCCGTATTTCTGAGTGAACCTTCGAGTACACGGGCCATATTTACGGTTTGCCCTTCCAAATCATCGGTTTCCGAAATGTTGAGCAGTTCATGCACCTTTTCCAAGTCATCGGCACGGAACTTTTTCTTGAGGTCAGCTTCGTCAACCCCAAATATTTTGTTGAGCTTGGACATATTGGGAATCAACTTGGCAATACGGTCGGCGTCGCTCAAGGGCAAATCCAGTACACGGGCGGTATCCCTAATGGATGATTTTGCCGCCATGGTACCGTATGTGATGATTTGTGCCACCTGATTGGCACCATATTTTTTGATTACGTAGTCCATCACCCGGCTCCGGCCTTCATCATCAAAATCAATATCGATATCGGGCATGGACACCCGGTCTGGATTAAGGAACCGCTCAAAAAGCAAATCGTATTTCAAGGGGTCTATGTTGGTAATCGTTAAGCAGTACGCCACCACGGAACCTGCTGCGGAACCCCTCCCTGGGCCCACCGAAACATCCATATTTCGGGCTTCGCGGATAAAGTCCTCCACAATCAAAAAGTATCCGGGGTATCCTGAGTTTTTTATGATCTCCAACTCAAAATCTATCCGCTCCCTGATTTCCTCGGTAAGTTCTCCGTATCGTTTTTCGGCGCCTTTGTAAGTGATGTGCCTCAGGTAGGCATTCTCGCCGCGATTGCCACCATCAACTTCATCTTCAGGGTCCTTAAACTCTTCTGGGATACTGAATTTTGGCAGCAAAATATCGCTTGCAAGGTCGTAGGGCTCAATTTTGTCCACGATTTCCTTGATGTTCAGAATGGCTTCGGGCAAATCCTTGAACAGTTCCTTCATCTCGTCCGAAGACTTAAAATAGTACTCTTGGTTGGGCAATCCGTAGCGGTAACCTCTACCTCGCCCAATGGGGGTGGATTGTTTTTCCCCGTCTTTTACACACAACAAAATATCGTGTGCCTCAGCGTCTTTTTTATCGCAATAATAAGTGTTGTTGGTAGCGACCAGTTTTACATTGTGGTCTTTCGCCATTCGCACCAAAACTTGATTGACACGGTCTTCGTCTTCTTGGCCGTGGCGCATTATTTCGATATAGAAATCATCACCAAATTGCTCTTTCCACCACAAAAGGGCTTCTTCAGCCTGGTTTTCGCCAACATTCAAAATTTTGTTGGGCACTTCACCGTACAAGTTTCCAGTGAGGGCGATTATATCTTCTTTGTATTGCTCAACAACTTTTTTATCGATTCTGGGCACGTAGTAAAATCCATTGGTATAAGCAATGGAAGACATTTTGGCCAGATTGTGATACCCTTTTTTGTTTTTGGCCAAGAGCACAATTTGATGTCCGTAGTCCTTTACATTTTTATTGGTGTGGTCTTCACAGACGAAAAATTCACAACCTACAATGGGGGTGATTTCTTTTTCCGTAGGTTGCTCGCCATTGGCGATTAGGTCTTCATTTTTTGCCTTTACCGATTTATTGTGCCCCATGACTTCTTTCACAAAGTGAAAAGCACCCATCATATTGGCGTGGTCGGTGAGGGCGACGGCGGGCATACCGTGATTGGCAGTGGCCTTGACCAAATCTTTTATGTTGATGGTGGACTGAAGCACTGAAAACTGCGAGTGGTTGTGCAGGTGGACAAAAGGTTCCTCCTCCAGCGTTTCCACGTTTTCTTTGATTTCCTCATCGGAAACACCTCCTGTATCTTCAGTCCAAAGGGCATCCGCAATTTCTTTGGATGCCGCTTTTAGATTGATATGGTTTAAACCGATTAACTCTATCTCCTTTGGATTGGCTTCGGAGAATCGTTCAAAATAGTCGGGTTGAACATCGAGTTCTTGGTAGGAATACTGCTTTTTACGTATCAACTCCAAAAAACAGCGTGTGGTCGCTTCAACATCCGCCGTTGCATTGTGAGCCTCGGCAAAAGGTTCGCCAAATAGGAATTCGTGTAATTCGGTAAGGGTGGGCAATTTGAATTTGCCACCACGACCGCCAGGTATTTTACAGAGTTCTGCGGTGTGTTCGGTACAGGTATCGAGTACGGGGAGTTCGGTCATTGGACTTTCTACACCTTCGCGATGGAATTCGCATCCCATAATGTTAATGTCGAATCCTACATTTTGACCCACCACAAATTTCGTTTGCTGCAATGCTTGATTGAAAGCTTCCAGAACCTCACCTAGAGGAACGCCTTGTTCTTCTGCCAATGCAGTGGATATGCCGTGTATCTGTTCCGATTCGTAAGGGATGTTGAAGCCCTCTGGCTTCACCAAAAAGTCTTGGTGTTCTATTAAATTACCGAGTTCATCGTGCAATTGCCATGCTATCTGAACGCATCTTGGCCAGTTATCGGTGTCGGTGATCGGGGCATCCCAACGTTTGGGTAAACCTGTGGTTTCCGTATCAAAAATTAAATACATAAGCTATCTGTCTCGGTCAAAAAAAAGAATAGATAAAAGTACGGAAGAAGATAGATTTGGTAAAAAAGAGTTGTGATGAGTTATCAACTAAAAAAAGCCGGGAATAAATCCCAGCTTTTTCTTCTGATTGTATCTAGTGACTTTTGGAATTACGATACTGCTGTTTCAAATATGTTTGCGGTCTCTAAGGTCTCCCTGATGGCGTTTCTATGCTTCATCAGTAGGCTCTCTGTGGATGGTGGCAATACAAAATCCTTATCATGCAATATATCGTTGTACGTGGCGATAGCTTCTTTTTCGCCTCGATGTACTTCTTCAAGCATAGCTTCTTCATTATTGGTGATGAACAGCGATTTAAAATCGATCCAAGATCGATGCAAGGTTCCTTTAGTGCTTCCTCCTTTTTCCGGAGTTTGTCCAAAGGACATTATTTCAGCTTTCAGCTCTTGGCCAAAATTGTATCTTTTCTTGGCGCTATCGATAAAGAATTGCTTGATGGTTTTATTGTCTACCTTTTCAGCTGCTTGTTTAAATCCTTTTTCAGCGTCGTAGGTTTTTTCCAAAAGTTCGTTCAATTTGTTCGACATTTCTACGGTATACTTCATAATCTCTCTTCATTTTTAGGTTAGCGGCCGTCGGCTTTCGACGACATCCATATATAAACTACAGATAATGAGTGGGATACCAAAGGGTTAAGGTAGTTTATCAAAGGTTTAACGTTGTGAGCCTCAGTTGTTAAAGGCATTTAACTTTTTTTGCTTTGAACGCTGTGCTATAAACAAATAAATGTATATTTGCACCCGCTTAACTGATAAGCGATTAAAAAGAATTAATAATCAGGGTCGGGCACCCTACAAATTAATGTGATATGCCAGTTAAAATTAGACTTCAAAGACACGGTAAAAAAGGTAAACCATTCTATTGGGTAGTCGCTGCAGATGTAAGAGCGAAAAGAGACGGAAAATATTTGGAGAAATTGGGTACTTATAACCCAAACACCAATCCAGCCACAATCAATCTTGATATAGATGGTTCCGTAAAATGGTTGCAGAACGGTGCACAACCAACGGATACCGCCAGAGCTATTCTTTCTTATTCAGGTGTGATGATGAAACACCACTTAGCAGTAGGTGTTCGCAAAGGCGCAATGACTGAAGAGCAAGCTGAAGAAAAATTCAATGCTTGGTTGGAGGAGAAAAAACAAAAAATCCAAGACAAGAAAGATGGTTTAAGCAAAGCGGAAGCTGAAGCTAGAGCCAAAGCTTTGGAAGCTGAAAAAGAAGTTAGCGCCAAGAGAGCTGCCGCCGCATTGCCAGAAGAGGAAGTAGCCGAAGAGGCTGCGGAGGAAACTGCTGAAGCTGCAACTGAGGAAGCTACCGCAGAAGCACCAGCCGAAGAAGTGGCTCCTGCTGCCGAAGAAGAAGCTGCCAAGGAAGAAGAATAAAAAACGAAGGACGATGCGCAAGGAAGATTGCTTCTATCTGGGCAAAGTCGTTTCAAAATATAGCTTTAAGGGAGAGGTGTTGATTAAATTGGACACCGATGAACCCAGTAGCTACGAAAATATGGAATCAGTACTTGTTTCATTGGGAAACAATCTGGTTCCATTTTTTATTGATAGATGCCGACTGCACAAATCCAACTTGCTTCGCATCGATTTTGAGGAGGTAAAAGATGAACCCATGGCCGATAAACTTATCGGTGCCGAGCTTTACTTGCCGCTAACAATGCTTCCGCCACTTACAGGCAACAAATTTTACTATCACGAAGTAATAGGCTTCACAATTATGGATGAGGTGTACGGGGATATTGGTGTTGTTGAATCGGTAAACGATAATGCTTCCCAAGACCTTTTTGAAGTCAAGAAAGTAGACAAAGAGTTGTTTATTCCCGTTAACGATGATATTATTACCAAGGTTGATCGAGAGAACAAAACAATCCACGTAAAAACCCCTGAAGGTTTAGTAGATCTTTATCTAAGTTAAAAAAACGAAAAGGAGGCAATATTGCCCCCTCTTCACTTAACAAAACTAGACGAAATTTTATTTTTTCCATTTGCCACCACCAAGGTAGAAACCCAGTGATATGCCCAAGTAGGAGTTTTTGATTTCGGCTCCTTCTCCTAAGTCGGTTTTACCAATTAGATTGTAGGTTGCGGCCAATCTAAATTTACCTGCTTCAAAACCAGCCCTGATAAGACCACCGAATTTTCCATCGACCTCAACGTCTGCGTCACCCTCAACGTCTTCAACATCGTCTATGTCAAAACCAATGCTGCCCAAAGAACTATAGCCCACACCTGCACCAAAGAATGGGGCAAAGGAAGAACTACCAGAGTTGAAATAGTAATCAAAAGTACCTGAGTAAGATACACTAGCCGTTAAACTTGCCTCAGCTGAGGCAGGTCCGACATCGACATTTTTGGCCATGGCGGCAGATTCAAAGCGGATACCAATGTTCATGTTGTCCGCAATGTTGTACTTAGGTTCAACGGCAAATAGAACGCCACCACCACCACTAGGCATGGTGTAACCTGCTTCAAGTCCAACACGGAATTTACCTTCTTCTTGGGCTTGTGATACTTGAACCACGGCTAGCATAAGTAGGAATGCAAAAAAGATTTTCTTCATAATCATAAAGTTTAGATAATTTGGTAATGATTTTATTGGGGCCTTTCCCCTTAAATTGTTGGCGAAATAACTATATTAAGTTGAGTTATCATCCTGTGGATTAATGGATGCACCATATGATCTAACGAATGCCTTATTTGAATTGATGATCGTAAATTGGATACATGTCATTATCTTATCTTTGAAGCCATGAAGCCTTTCAGATTCAAAGAATTTACCATTCACCAAGATCAATGCGCCATGAAGGTGGGAACCGATGGTGTATTGTTAGGCGCTTGGGCATCGTTGGACAAACAACCCGAATCTATTTTGGATATCGGTACAGGAACGGGACTCATTGCTTTGCAGCTCGCTCAGCGCTCCTATGCCGAAACCATAGATGCCATTGAACTGGATGACGCAGCCTACGAGCAGTGCGTAGCCAATTTTGAAGCATCACCATGGGCAGACAGACTGTTCTGTTACCATGCAGGATTTGATGAGTTCGTGGATGAAATGGACCATAAGTACGATTTAATAGTTTCCAATCCACCTTTTTATGCTGAAGATGTTGCAAGCGGAAATCCATTTAGGGACAAGGCAAGGCAAAGCAATTCCTTGCCTTTTGATGAATTGGTTCAAGGAGTTTCAAAGTTTTTAACCGAAGACGGCATTTTTGCAGTGATTATTCCTTTTAAAGAAGAGAAAAGCTTTGTTGGGTTAGCTGAACACGTTGGAATGTTTCCTAACCGAATCACCAGGGTAAAGGGAAATCCCGACACTGATTTTAAAAGGAGTTTGATGGAATTCAGTTTCCATCAAAATGAACCGATAATCGATACCTTGATCATTGAGGAAGGAAGACATCAATACACCAAAGAATATGTTGAATTGACCCAAGCTTTTTATTTAAAAATGTAACAATACGTGAATCAAATGTTATATTTACTAAAAATTATTATTGATGAAGCCTGATTTATTTGAAGCCCCAGATTACTATAACCTTGATGATTTACTTTCGGAAGAGCACAAACTGGTCCGCGATTCCGCACGCCAATGGGTAAAGCGCGATATATCTCCCATTATAGAGGAATATGCCCAAAAGGCGGAGTTTCCCAAACAAATTATTGGTGGACTGGCCGAAATTGGTGCTTTTGGACCGTATATTCCCGAAGAATATGGAGGTGCTGGCTTAGATCAAATCAGCTATGGATTGATCATGCAGGAGATTGAACGCGGCGATAGTGGGGTTCGCTCCACGGCTTCAGTACAATCGTCCTTAGTAATGTATCCCATATTCGCTTATGGTTCCGAAGAACAACGTAAAAAATATCTACCCAAATTGGCAACAGGGGAGTGGATGGGTTGTTTTGGGCTCACTGAACCCAACCATGGATCAAATCCGGGGGGGATGGAAACCAAATTCAAGGACGCTGGCGACCATTATGTGTTGAATGGAGCCAAATTATGGATTTCCAACTCGCCATTTGCCGATGTGGCCGTTGTTTGGGCCAAAAATGAAGAAGGTAGAATTCATGGACTTATTGTTGAACGTGGTATGGAGGGATTCTCTACACCAGAGACCCATAACAAATGGTCGCTAAGGGCATCTGCTACGGGGGAGCTTATTTTTGATAATGTGAAAGTTCCCAAAGAAAACTTGTTACCAGGTAAAAACGGTTTGGGTGCCCCACTGGGTTGTTTGGACTCCGCCCGATACGGTATCGTATGGGGAGCCATAGGTGCCGCCATGGATTGCTACGACACCGCATTACGCTATGCCAAGGAGCGCGAGCAGTTTGGGAAACCCATTGCCGGATTTCAGCTTCAGCAAAAGAAGTTGGCCGAAATGATTACCGAAATCACCAAGGCTCAGTTGTTGGCTTTTCGTTTGGGGCAATTAAAGAATGAAGGAAAGGCGACTACCGCACAGATTTCCATGGCCAAACGTAACAATGTGGAAATGGCCATCAAAATTGCTCGTGAAGCAAGACAGATGTTGGGCGGAATGGGCATCACCGGAGAGTATAGCATTATGCGCCACATGATGAACTTGGAAAGTGTAATCACTTATGAAGGCACCCACGATATCCATTTGTTGATTACCGGTGCGGATATCACGGGAATCCAAGCCTTCAAATAGAAGGACTTAAGAAATTTTTTCCACAGTAACCCTAATCGATTTGCTAATTGGGGTCTGGCTCTTGTCCGCAAAATGGTTGTGGGGCACCAACATATTCGTCTCTGGAAAATAGGCGGCCATATTTCCCTTGGGGATGTCGTAGGTCACCACCAAGAATTTTTCAGCCGTTCGTTGGATGCCATCATAATGACTGTGCAAATTGACCACATCCAGTTGGGTAAGTTCCTTTTCAGCCATGTCCTCTATATTCATAAAAACTACACGTCGCTCGTTGTGAATACCACGGTACCGATCGTTCAGTCCATAAATGGTGGTGTTGAATTGGTCATGGGAGCGTATGGTCATCAGCAATAATTCATCTGGTTTTAATTGATGGTCCGCCAATGCGGTAATGGATAACTGCGCCATTCCATTGGGAAGCATGCGAAAATCACGCTTGCGAACGTTATTGGGCAAATAATACCCAAACCCTTTGGATTGCTTGCTGGTTTTTTCAAATCCTTTTACCGTTTTGTCAATGAGCTCTCGTATAAGGTTGTAATCCTGTCCCAATTCATACCAGTTCATGGAGTGGTTGCCCCTAAAATAAGTGTGTGCTAAAAGCGCAATGATTTCAGGTTCACTTTTAATATGTTCCGAAGCAGGTTGAAGCAGTCCTTTGCTCTGCCGAACCTTGCCCGTACTACTTTCCATCGTCAAAAATTGGAGTTCCCCATTTTTTTCATCTTTCTCCGAACGCCCAAAAGTGGGTAATAATAAAGCAGTTTTTCCGGTTACTAAATGGCTTCGATTCAGTTTAGTGCTTATTTGTACCGTCAAATCACAATTTTGAACGGCCTCTGCGGTATATTTCGTGTCCGAGGCGGCCATAACAAAATTACCGCCCAAACATATAAAGACCTTAGCCTTTTTTTCGTGCATCGCCTCGATAGCCTCGACTGTATCGTACCCTTTTTCAGTGGGAGGGTCAAAATTGAGGTGTTCCTGGATTTTCTGGTTTAATCCTTTGCTCACGTAGTGCATAATGCCCACAGAGCGATCCCCCTGCACATTGCTGTGCCCTCGCACGGGACAAGTCCCTGCAAAGGGTTTGCCCACGGCACCCTTGAGCAACAAAATATTCACATATTCCTTGATGCAATCCACCGCATTTTTGTGCTGGGTAATTCCCATGGCCCAACAGATAACAATCTTGGAGTTTTCGGCCAATAATTCCACAACCTTGTCAATTTTGTGCATATAGACCCCACTTCTGCGTTGAAGACTTTCCTCTTCGTAGCGGTCCAAATCTTTTAATAAATCATCATAACCATCCACATACTCTACAATAAATTCGTGGTCGAGCACATTGGAATTTTTGGCATCGAGCGCAACCAATTTTTTTAAGATGAGCTTGGCCAAGGCAATGTCCTCATTGATTTTTACCGGTAGATGGATGTCGGCAATGGGTTGTCCGTTCCCCAACATATCCGAAACACTCTGTGGGTTTTTAAAGTTGACCAACCCGGTTTCCGCCAATGGATTTATGCTGATGACTTTTCCCCCGTTCTTTTTGCATTTTTCGAGTGCCGACAGCATTCTTGGATGATTGGTACCGGGATTTTGTCCTACGACCAAAATCACCTCTGCTCCGTACAGGTCGTCCAGCTTTACGGAACCCTTTCCAATCCCCAAAGTTTCGGAAAGTGCCACACCCGATGATTCATGGCACATATTGGAGCAATCCGGCATATTGTTGGTGCCAAAAGCACGGGCAAACATGCCATAGAGATAGGCAGCCTCATTGCTGGATCGACCCGAAGTATAAAATATCGCCTCATTCGGATTGTCCAAACGATGTAATTCCTCCGAAATCAATTCAAAGGCATCTTGCCACGTAATGGGCTCGTAATGCACACTATTTGGTTTTAGGACCATCGGTTCTACGACTCTTCCTAATTTATTGAGTTCAAAATCGCTTAATCTTGAAAGTTCCTCTACGGAGTGTGCTGCAAAAAATTCCGCGCCAATATGGTGTCTGGTGGCTTCGTCGGCTAATGCCTTTGCACCGTTCTCACAATACTCGGCAATTTTGGACGGATGTTCCGGGACGGGCCAGGCACAACTGGGGCAGCGAAAGCCGTCTTCCTGATTCATTTCCAGCAAGCTTCGCATGGAACGGACAATTCCCATTTCTTTAAAACTGTGTCGTAAAGCTTCTTTTACACCTAAAATACCGGCTGAGGTCTGCATGGGCTCCTTAAGGCGAAGCCCTGTAAATTTGATGTCCCCAGTGAGGGAAACGTTTCGTTTTGTTTCGTTCTCCATCATGGTCAGTGTTGCAATTTTGGATTGGGATAGTTGTCCGATTGGTCTTCCGCCCGGTTCTCGAGGCAAGTGAAGTCTTTTTCCAATAACAGATGCAGCTTTTTCCCTTTGGGAAGCTCCATCTCATGTTCAAAGCCAACGGTGTTGTTGTGGAACCAATTTTTTCCATTTACTTCGGGCACTAACATCACTATTTTATCATTGGAGTAAGAAGCCTCTAAATTTTTCACGGAAGATGCCAGCTTAACTTGGTAGTGAAAAACATTGGAACCAAATTCGGTGTTTTCCGTTATCGAACCCGTTTCGGACAGTTGTTTTACTTCGCTTTGGGTCAATCTAAACCGTATGGAATTTCCTTTGATTCTGATTTTCATGTATTGGTACAATTCTTCTTCGTAAGTTACGGCATTCCGCTCACTTCTTCGAATCAAATAGTTTTTTGCTCATCCTCATATCGGCATATCTAGGGTCTTGCACATAATTTTCCTTCTTCATTTTGATGACCTCGATGCTCAGAAACCCAAATTCTTCCACGACTTTACCATAAAAGCGATAAATACCCTTTCCCCTAAAGTAATATTTGGCCGCAACAGGAGGAAAGAGTACCGTATCGAATACTTCGCCGTGCTGGTCTACCAAAGTGGCGAAGTGCATGCGCTTGCCGTGATGGGTGGAGGTGTTTTTTACCGTGACCAAGTACCCATAAATATCGATGTACTTGTTGAGGTGCCGTTCCAAGTCTTTTTGTCCGTTGCTGTTTTTGGGAGTTTCCTCCAGCAATTCAAAAGGACTACAAAGACAAAATCCCAAAAGTTCCAATTGCTCAAAAGCGGTCTCCAATGCCGTAGTGTTCAGTTGGGGCATTTGAAATTTTTGATGCCTCGGCGGAAAAAGCTTCGGGTGTTCCATTCGGTCGTTTTTTGAAAGCATCAAATGGGCTTTCCAGAGCAGTTCATGCTTGTTGATTCCAGTAAAGCGAAAGGCATCGGTACGGATAAGGATGGAAAGTTGTTCCATTCGGATGAACACGCGGTCCAAGAAATCTTCCAAAGAGGAAAAACTTCCGTGGAGCATGCGCTCTTTCAGGATGCGTTCCATGACCCTGCTCTCCAGATCGCGGAGGTACATCATCCCCAAATAAATATGAGAGCCATAAATGCGGTTTACGACCATGCTTTTATTCACGCAGGGCGGATGGATGGTGGCACCCATCATACGGGCATCGTGTACATAGAATTCCGAACGGTAGAACCCGCCACCATTGTTGAGTACGGCCACTAAATATTCCAAAGGAAAATAGGCCCTCAAAAATAAACTTTGATAACTCTCTACAGCATAGGATGCAGAATGCCCCTTGGCAAAAGCGTAGCCTGCAAAACTGGCCACTTGGTTCCAGATTTCGGAAATCAAGGATTCCGCGTAGCCTTTTTTTCTGCAATTGGAAATAAATTTATCCTGCACTTTTTGAAATTCTTCCCGCGAACGGAATTTCCCGCTCATGCCCCTGCGGAGAACATCGGCCTCGCCAAGGTCCAGACCGGCAAAATGGTGGGCCACTTTGATTACATCTTCTTGATAGACCATTACACCATAGGTGTCCGGCATTATTTCCAACATCACGGGATGTGCCTTTTCCTCGGTTCTGCCTTTATTGCGATGGCGGAGGATGTATTCTCGCATCATACCACTTTTGGCTACACCTGGGCGGATAATGGAACTAGCGGCCACCAATCCCAAATAATTATCGACCTGTAGTTTTTTGAGCAGCATGCGCATGGCGGGCGACTCCACGTAAAAACAGCCCATGCACTGTGCGGTTTTGATCAGGTTGTTGATTGCGGGGTCTTTTTTAAACCCTTTGATGTCGTGGATATCGATATCGCCATATTTTTCGGGTTGGTTGTAAGCAACAATCTCCAACGCCTCCTTAATCTTGCCCAAACCCCGCTGTCCCAAAATATCGAATTTATACAGGCCTACATCCTCGGCAATGACCATATCGTACTGCGTGGTGGGAAAGCCTTTCGGTGGCAAATGAGTGGCAGAAAACCAATGCAAGGGTTTGTCACTGATCAAAATCCCCCCTGCATGAATGCTCAAATAATTGGGTTTACCCTTGAGTAAGCTGCCGTACTTTAGTACGAGTTTGGACACATGGTCCAGTTGGTCAAGGTTATATCTTCCTGCCAGCAAAAAATCAATGTCCTGTGGTGGCAGCCCAAAAACTTTGCCCAATTCCCGGATAACGCCCCGCTCCTTAAAAGTGACGTAGGTGCCGAGTAGGGCAACGTGTTCAAAGCGTTCAAAGATGTATTCGGTCATGGCGGGGCGGTCTCTCCATGAAAAATCGATGTCAAAGTCGGGCGGATTGGCACGGTATAGATTGATGAATCGCTCAAAATAGAGGTCAAGTTCCATGGGATCCACATCGGTAATGCGGAGCAAGTAGGCTACAATGCTGTTGGCACCACTCCCTCGTCCTACGTAAAAGAAACCCTTTTCCCTTGCTTTGGATATAATATCCCAATTGATCAAAAAATAGGAAACGAAACCCATTTTTTTGATGAGTTCCAATTCCTTGTTCAATCGGTTTTTGATGGAATCGTTCACTTCTTCATACCGATAGGGGAGTCCTTCGGCACAGAGTTGGTCCAAGAGTTGTTCATCTTCTTCCACGCTGCCCAAAAATGTTTTTAGGTTTTGGGGCTTTCTGTCTTTTGAAAAATCAAAATGGATACAGCACTTGTTGAGCAGTTTTTCCGTGTTTTCCAGAATAAAGGGGAACTCCGAAAATGCCGCAGCTAGATTTTGGATAGGATACATTTTTTCTTCCTCGTTGGCCTCCTCTTCCTTTGGAAGTTTGCTCAGCAGTACGTTGTTGTCGATGGCCCTCAGTAATCGGTGGGCATTAAAATCCTGTTTGTTCCGAAAGGTAACGGGCTGCTGTACCACCAATTTATGGGTAAGGGAAGCCAGTTTGGAAAAGGGGAGCCTTCGCAAGTCCTTGATGGAGATTCCCACAAACTCATGCTCCTGAAAATTATCCAGTTCGTTGAGCAGTACCTGTTCAAACGGATATACCACAAACGCATTCTTAAAAGCTGGTGCCCGATCGGGAATCTTCAATTCATGGTGAAGGTGGTGGGACAAAAAGTCGTTCAGTTCCAGATATCCCTCGTTGTTTTGGGCAATTCCGATAAAGCAGGGCTGGACCCCATTCCTAAAATCGATACCCAAAATCGGTTTTACGTCAAATTCTGGTGCCTTTCGAACAAAGTTTAATCCCGCAGAGGTATTGTTGATGTCGGTGAGCACCAATTGGGTTACATGGTTTTCTTGTGCCAACTGCAATAGCTCAACCTCCGAGAAGGTCCCGAACCGCAAACTGTAATATGTGTGGCAGTTGAGGTACAATTATCAATAGTCAATTATCAGTTATCAATTGCCAAATACCAACTGTTCATTGCTCATTGGAAATTGTTTATTGTCAAGTTCACTGTTTTCTATGAGCCAAAACCACAGGCGGTTCCCCATTAAAAGGGTTGTGCATGCTCCCGATGGTCTTTGCGCCCATGGCAGAGGCGCGCAACACGCTCCGACTTCCAAACCGGTTCCGGACATGATCCATGGCCTGGTAAAGGTTCAGGGTCTCTTCGGTATCTTCAAAAAGGTTGATTTGGTAGTTGCCCGAGACCAAATGGCTGAATCGAATCCCGATGAGACGAACCAACATCCGTTTGTTGTATAAGGAATTGAACAGTTCCAATATTTTGGGAATAAGGGTGTGGTCTGCACTCGTGTAGGGAATGCGCGATTGTTTGGAATAGGTGTTAAAATCGGAATACCGAATTTTCACAGCAACACAGGCCGTTAATTTGTCGCCTCTTCGTAACTGGTAGGCCAAGTTCTCGGTCATGGCGATCAAAATGCCTTTCAGCTTTGTAACATCGATGGTGTCTCGGTCAAAAGTCCTTTCATTGGAGATGGACTTTCTATCGTGGAACGGAATCACGGGCGTATTGTCTATGCCATTGGCCCTTTTCCAAATCACCCCGCCATTGGCGCCCAGCACCCGTTGCATGATGTCCATGGGCATATCCTGAACGGTTTTTACTTGCCGTATTCCCAAATTTCTGAGGGTTTGATAGGTTTTATCGCCCACCATCGGAATTTTCTTGATGGAAAGGGGAGCCAAAAAAGGCTTTTCCAGACCAAAATCTATCTTAAGCTGATTATTGGGCTTGGCCTCATTGGTGGCCACTTTGGAAACCACTTTGTTCACCGATAAACCAAACGAAATGGGCAGTCCCGTTTCCCGAATGATTTTCTGGCGCATTTCCGTGGCGTATTTGTAGCAGCCAAAAAAGCGGTCCATACCTGAGAGGTCGGCATAAAATTCATCAATGCTTGATTTTTCGAAAATAGGGACCTGTTCCTTAATGATTTCCGTGACCACATCCGAATACTTGCTGTAGGTGCCTGCGTTTCCACGAATCACTACGGCTTCGGGACAAAGCTCCTTGGCCATTTTCATCGGCATACCAGAATGCACCCCAAACCCACGGGTCTCGTAGCTACAGGCCGCTACCACACCGCGGTCGCTGGTGCCGCCTACCAATAAGGGCTTGTTCTTAAGCTCTGTATTGATGATGCGTTCCACGGATACATAAAAAGTATCCAAGTCAAGATGCAAAATCGTCTTTTCCATTGTTCAGTTGAAGGAAAGCTAAATTATGGAAATATTCCTATAAAATGGAAATAATCCAAAAAATAATATCAACAACCCGTGCTGTTATTTTTTCCGAAAAATCATCCTATCTTTGTGCCGTTGTGTTGGATTCCAGTCGCGATGATTGGAATCAGGTTGAAACATCAAATCGATGTTCACCAATGAAAGGCTTTCCTTTTGGAAGGCTTTTTTTGTTTGTGGTGGAAAGAGCAAAATAAGAATGGATGTCACTTCGAGCGCAGTCGAGAAGTCTCATTGTCAAAGGTCTCAACCCCTATCGACCTGACAAATCATAAGGCATTTATGATAATTCGTGCAATTCATGTCGAGCCCAAGCCAATTATCTTTTCCTAAACAATAGATTCTTCACTACGTTCAGAATGACAAGCTTTATTGAGAAACAAGGTGTGCCGTGTGGTGCACTAAAGAAGCAGCGAGTTTTGCTGTTTGTCCGTCCACGTCATATTTGGGGTTCATTTCGGCAATATCCAGACTGATCAATTTTCCAGAGCCAATAATCGTTTTTAAACATTCCAGAACCATATACGGGCTAAAGCCCATGGGCGAAGGGGCACTGACCCCGGGTGCATAAGCAGAAGAGAACCCATCCAGGTCGATGGTCACATAAATATGGTCCACATTTTTGGCGAAGGCATTGATCCAGGTCGTGATTTCATTCAATAAAGGAATTTGAAAGGTGTCGTTCATCACATAAATGACATCAAGATCCTTGGCTGTTTGAAACAAATTTCTATCGTTGGCATCTTTTCGGATACCGAGGCAGAGGTAATTAAAATCGATGCCTTCCTTTTCGCAGTCTTTGGCTATCTGATAAAACGGGGTGCCCGAATTACTTTTTTCCGTGTTTTTCCGCAAATCAAAATGCGCATCAAAATTGATAATACCGATGGTTTGTCCCTCTTTTTTGGCATCCAGATATTTTTTGATACCGTTATAGTGACCATAAGCCATATCGTGCCCACCACCCAAAACAATAGGGAATTGTTTTCTTTCTAAAAGTAGTTTGACCGCTTCGGTAAGCTGATTTTGGGCAGACTCCATATCGCCTCCGTCACAAACAACGGAACCTACATCGTGCAAAAGCACATTGCTGCCCAAATGGTTGGGCATTTTGGCAAAACTACGTTTGATTACATCGGGACCCTCAACAGCCCCAACCCGACCTTGGTTTCGGCGTACGCCTTCATCACAGGCATAGCCTAACAGCGCAATGGATTTTTTCTGGGCCTCGGGAAGTTCCTCCAAGGGTGTGCAATGCACTTTTTCATGCAGATACAGCCATTTATTGGAGATTCTGCCTGTCCAGAGGCCTTGTTTCGGGGGGTGGTAATTTTTCATGGTATTAAAAAAGATTGTCCAAAATATCGGATTTCACCAGATGGGGCAAAGTTACCTTTAAATCTGGAGAGCGTTTCATTTCCCGTTCAATGGCAAAACGGGCTTCCTTGTTCCGTGCCCAGCTTCTTCGGGAAATACCATTGTTTACATCAAAGAACAACATTTTCTTCAATCGGTTGGATGCCTCTTCGGAACCATCGAGTACCATTCCAAATCCGCCATTGATTACTTCTCCCCAGCCAACACCTCCACCATTATGGATGGAAACCCAAGTGGCTCCCCTAAAACTATCACCAATCACATTTTGAATGGCCATATCTGCAGTGAACTTGCTGCCATCGTAAATGTTGCTGGTTTCTCGAAAAGGTGAATCCGTTCCACTTACATCATGATGGTCACGACCCAATACCACGGGAGCACTAATTTCTCCCTTGGCAATCGCCGTGTTGAAGGCATCGGCAATTTTGCTTCGTCCTTCAGCATCAGCATAGAGGATTCGAGCCTGTGAGCCTACTACCAATTTGTTCTGTTCCGCTTCCGAAATCCATTTGATGTTGTCCTGCATCTGCTGTTGGATTTCTTCTGGCGCTTCGGATTTTATCTTTTTCATTACTTCCAAGGCAATGGCATCGGTCTTTTGAAGGTCTTTTGGATTACCCGATGTACAGACCCATCGGAATGGGCCAAAGCCATAATCAAAACACATGGGTCCCAAAATATCCTGCACGTAGGACGGATACCTGAAATCGATATTATTTTCGGCCATTACATCACCCCCCGCTCGGGAAACTTCCAATAAAAAGGCATTGCCATAATCAAAAAAGTAGGTGCCTTTTGCGGTGTGCTTGTTGATGGCGTTGATTTGTCTTCGCAATGATTCCTGCACTTTTTCCTTAAAGGCTTCTGGATTTTCTACCATCAAAGCATTGGACTCCTCAAACGAAAGTCCAACAGGATAATAGCCACCTGCCCAAGGGTTGTGCAAAGAGGTTTGGTCGGAACCTAAATGAATAAAAATGTCCGCTTCAAAAAAACGTTCCCAAACATCCACCACATTACCGATATAGGCCAAGGAAACAACTTCCTTGTTTTCCACAGCCTCTTTGGTACGAACCACCAACAGATCTAAATCGACCAACAATTCATCCACCCAACCTTGGTCATGTCTTTTTTTGGCAGCTTCGGGATTGACTTCGGCACAAATGGTAATACCTCCAGCAATGTTTCCGGCTTTGGGTTGGGCACCGCTCATTCCTCCAAGTCCGGCAGTCAAGAAAATCTTGCCTTCGGGGGATTCATTTTGCTTCAATACTTTTCGGAACGCATTCATGACCGTAATGGCCGTACCATGCACAATGCCCTGTGGGCCAATGTACATATAGGAACCAGCCGTCATCTGTCCGTATTGTGTTACGCCAAGTGCGTTGTATTTTTCCCAATCATCGGGTTTGGAGTAGTTGGGAATCATCATGCCATTGGTGACGACCACTCGTGGAGCTTCTTTGGATGATGGGAAAAGACCCATCGGATGACCCGAATACATATTCAAAGTTTGCTCCTCGGTCATTTTCGCCAAATATTTCATGGTGAGCAGATATTGCGCCCAGTTTTGGAAAACCGCTCCATTGCCTCCATAGGTAATAAGTTCTTCAGGGTGTTGTGCTACGGCAGGGTCCAAATTGTTCTGAATCATCAGCATAATTGCCGCTGCCTGATGTGTTTTGGCAGGGTATTCCGAAATAGGTCGGGCATATATTTCATAATCGGGCTTGAACCGATGCATATAAATACGGCCGTAAGTTTTCAGCTCCTCAGCAAATTCCGGAGCTAGTGTTGCGTGCCAAGTTTCGGGGAAATACCGTAGCGCATTCTGTACGGCCAATTTTTTTTCTTCCTTGGAAAGGATGTCCTTCCGTTTTGGGGCCGGATTTCCATTTTTGGGATATGGTTTTTTTGCGGGAAGTTGCTTTGGTATACCTTGTAATATCTGTTGCTGAAATTCAGTCATGATTCAATTTTTAGTGGATGGGCGTTCCTTTTTTCCAAACCTCGCTGGGTTTTAATTGCCCTTGGTGATAGGTGATTTCTTGATAGTTATCCGTAGGGAAAATAACAAAGTCCGCCTGCGTTCCTGCTTCCAATTTACCTCGATCGGTCAACCGTAAAGCTGCTGCTGCCCTTGAAGTAATCCCTGCCAAAACCTCGGTGTTGGACAATTTTTCAAAAGTGCCCAAAATACTGGCTTGGGTCAGTAGGTCGCCCATGGGAGCGGACCCTGGATTATGGTCGCTGGCAATGGACAAAGCGCCACCTGCATCCAAAATTTTTCGTGCTGGCGTGTAGGCGCACCCCAAACCAATGGACGCCCCGGGCAAAGCGGTCGCAATGGTGTTGCTCTTTGCCAATAATTGGATTTCTTTTTCGGTGCTGGCCTCCAAATGGTCGGCGCTTACCGCATCAAAATCTACCGCAACTTGACTGCCGCCCGTGGTAAATTGGTCGGCATGTACCGTAATATCGAATCCCATTTCCTTTGCTTTTTGAAAATAGGGCTTGATTTCTTTCTGTGAAAAAGCACTTTCTTCCACAAAGGCATCAACTCGATGGGCCAAGTTTTCGGTTTTGATGATGGGAAACAATTCCTTGATGATCACATTGAGATAATCCTTGTCCTGATTCCAATCTTTTGGTTTCATATGGGCTGCCAAACAAGTGGGGATTAACGAAGCATTTGATGTTTCGTTGGCCTGCTTGATAGCGCGTAGCATTTTCAATTCTTCATCTACGGAAAGGCCGTAACCACTTTTCACCTCAATGGTGGTTACACCGTTTTTGAGATGTTTTTTACTTCTGGAAATAATGCCTTCAACCAATTCATCTTGTGATGCTTTTCGGGTTTGGGTCACCGTGTCCCAGATACCGCCACCGGCTTTGGCGATTTCCAAATAGGTTTTTCCTGCATTACGGTAGGCGTAATCTCGAGCGCGGGTGCCTCCAAAACAAATATGGGTGTGGGAATCCACAAAACCGGGTAGGCAAACCTGTGCACCTTCGATTGGGTGGATGTCGACATCATCGGATTTCAACTCGTCAAAAACACCGAGTTTGAGAATTTTTCCTTCGGAAACCAAAATGCCCCCACGTTCAATGATGGGCAGTTGCTCATCTTTGAGCGCTCCTTTTAATGGGAGTCCCGTCATGGGAAGTAGTTGGGCAAAGGGTCCTATCAATAGTGGTCTGTTCATGCTAGTATGTTTCAAATTCATCAAGATGTGGGGTGTTCCACTTCAGTTGTTTCTCATCCATCACACGGTCTACCAAATTGATGATTTCCCCGTTTTGGATGATTTCGATTCCTTTTTCGATGTCGTCGGCAAAAACACGGTCGTTTTCGGCAAAAGCAACCTTGGTTCTCAGGAAGGTATGGATTTCATCCAACAGAATGCCCGATTTTAAGGGTTTTCTATATTCGAATGCCTGGGCAGAAGTCAACAATTCGATGGCCAATATTTTCTCCACATTTTCAATAATGTTGAGGGCTTTTCTACCACTGATGGAACCCATGCTCACATGGTCTTCCTGTCCCAATGAAGTGGGAATGCTATCGGCGCTGGCTGGGAAACACAGGCTTTTGTTCTCGCTGGCCAATGCGGCCGAGGTGTACTGCAAAATCATATAGCCTGAATTGATGCCCGTATCCTTCATCAACAACTTAGGAACTCCGGGGCTGTTGCCTTCCAAGGCCAGATAGATGCGTCGGTCGGATATGTTCCCAATTTCCGAAGCGGCCAATGCGGCATAATCCAAGGCCATGGCCAAGGGTTGCCCGTGAAAATTACCACCGCTAATGGTCAGTTCATCATTTATAATGACAGGATTGTCCGTTACTGAATTGAGTTCGATTTCCAACAATTCCTTGAGGTGGAGCCACGCATTTCGGGATGCCCCGTGCACTTGCGGCATACAGCGCAAAGAGTAGGGGTCTTGCACCCGTTCGCAATCGATATGATCTTCCAAAATCTCGGAACCTTGCAGTAGGGTGCGGATTCTTCCCGCTACGTGCTGGTTCCCTTTGAAGGGTCGTAATTCGTGTAACTCTTCAAAAAAAGGCTTCATGGAACCTTGTAGCCCTTCGAGCATCATCGCTCCGATAATATCTGCGTGTCGCAAACAATGCTGTAATTTGTGGACGACCATCACTCCGTGTGCAGCGATAAATTGGGTTCCATTGATCAAGGCAAGTCCTTCTTTTGGACCCAATTCCAAGGGTTGTAATCCTGTTTGTTCAAATAACGTTTGGGTCGGGATGGTTTTACCTTGATATTCTACTTTGCCCAAACCTATTAGTGGTAAAAATAAATGGGATAGCGGAGCCAAATCCCCTGATGCACCCACCGAACCTTGCGAGGGCACCACGGGAATTGCATCGTTTTCCAAATGCCAAAGCATACGCTGTAAAGTGGTTTCGGCAATACCCGAATAGCCTTTTGCCAAGGCATGGATTTTCAGAATGAGCATAATTTTTGCCAATTCCGTAGAAATAGGTTGGCCCACACCTACGCTGTGGCTCTGCAATATGTTGGATTGAAGAATTTTGGTGTCCTCCTTGGATATTTTGGTATTGCACAATGGGCCAAACCCCGTATTGATGCCGTACACCATATCACCTTTTTCAACAATGCGTTGAACTCGTTGGTAACTTGCATTTACATTTTGCAGGCATTCCTCGGAGAAAACACCTTTTATGGTGCCATGTGCCAAGCCCAAAGCTATGCTCGCGGTTAAATGGTCTTCACCAAATTGAAATGTTCGGTCTGTTGCCATACTTTTGAATTAATTTACTAACTGATTGTCCGTAATCAATACATGGTGAACTGTCACTCCGAGTCTTTCGACTACGCTCAAGATGAACTTAAGTCGAGAAGTTATTGGACTCAAAGTCTTAAAAATGAGGTCTCGACTGCGCTCGACCTGACAACTTTTTGTTTATATGATTAATCACGGCTATCCAAAGTTACCGATTAGGTTTAATAATTACCAATACTTATTTTTGTAATAATCAATAAGTATGAATTATCAAATAGAACTACGACATTTTGTCTATTTTTTGGCCGTGGCTGAAGAACTGCACTATAGAAAGGCCGCTGAAAAACTATTTATTTCCCAGCCTGGTTTGAGCACGCAAATCAAACAGATGGAAGAAATTTTGGACACTCAACTGTTTGTGAGGGACAAGAAAAAGGTTAGCCTTACTCCAGCGGGCGAGTTTTTGAAGAAGGAGGTGGAATTCATTTTGAACCATTTGGAGCAGACCAAAAAACAGGTGAAACTTATCGGAGAAGGCCAATTGGGGGAGGTACGCATCGGATTTTTGGGTTCGGCCATGCAAAATGTAGTGCCCAATTTGCTGTTGGGGTTGAAGGAAAAACATCCAACGGTTCATACCACCTTGGAAGAACTTTCCAATCGGGCACAGATCAACGCTATTTTAGCCGACCGATTGGACCTGGGCTTCGTCAGATTGTCGCGCGTGCCTAGAGGGCTCGAGGTTAAACCTGTTTTTGAGGATACGTTTTCTTTGGTGCTGCCAGCGGAGCATCCTTTGGATGAGGAGAACTTTAAGAACATCAATCAAGTGGCGGATGAGGATTTCATCTTGTTTTCTCAAGATTACAGCCCGATGTACTATGATACGGTGCTCAGCATTTGTGAGGACAGCGGTTTTGTGCCCCGTGTTTCGCACAAATCCGTACACGCACAGACCATTTTTAAATTGGTGGAGAATAAACTGGGTATTGCCATTGTGCCAACGACCCTTCAATATGGGTTTCAGATGAAGGTAAAGTTCATCGAGATGAAAAAAATTAAGCAGCGTGCCATATTGAGTATGGTCTGGAAAAGGGATAACCGAAACCCTGCTCTTCAAAAATGTATGGATTTGCTTATGAAATTATGATGTGAACCTTTTGGAGAGTAACTTTGAATTTGTCAATTCGATTTTTGGAGTGAAACGAAGAAAATTGTATCGAGAATTGAAATATAGAAAACGTTGTTCTCGATACTTTTTCCAAAGGAAAAAACTCGAACTGACTTTTCTTTTGTTATCTAGATTAAAAATGGAAGAACGTTCAACTTAATATACAATTATGATTTTTGATTTGATCAAGGAAAGAAGAAGCATTTTTCCTGCACAGTATATCGATAAGCCCATCGCCAAAGAAACGATTGAACAGATTTTGGAAGCCGCCAATTGGGCGCCTACCCATAAAAAAACCGAACCTTGGCGCTTTAAGGTGTTGACGGGAGACAAGAAACAGGAACTGGGTGCTTTTTTATCTACCAAATACCAAGAAGTGGACCCCAAACCAAAGCAGATGAAAATCAAAAAACTACAATTTAACCCGTCCAATTCGGGAGCTGTGATTGCCATTTGCATGCAACGCGACCCCAAGGAGAGCCTACCCGAATGGGAGGAAATTGCTTCAGTGGCCATGGCGGTGCAAAATATGTGGTTGTGCTGCACCGAACTTGGTATTGGCAGTTATTGGTCTTCTCCCGGACTCATTAAGCATATGGATGAGTTCTTCGATTTGAAGGAGGGGGAAAAATGCTTGGGCTTTTTCTATATGGGTTATTTTGATGGTGAGGTAATCCCTTCTGCAAGAACTCCTATTTCCGAAAAAGTGGAGTGGTTGGACTAACTAAAGGTAAACAGGTCTCCAGCGTACTTGATTGAGATATAAACGTAAAAAACAGCATACAGGGCCGTCACGACAAACTTCATAAAAGTGCCCGTTAAAAATCCTAAAAACGAACCAAAAGCCGCCTTCATGGCGGTTTCTTTGTTGGCTTTGTTCAATAATTCGCCGACCAAGGCTCCAATGAAAGGCCAAATGATGATTCCCAATGGACCAAAAATCGGAACAAAGATGGCAACCAATAATCCTATGATGGTTCCCCACATTCCAGCTTTGCTGCCGCCGAACCGTTTGGTGCCGATAGCGGGTATCACATAATCTAAAATGGTGATGGCTATAGCTATTACAAAGGTGACTCCCAAAACCCACCAATTATCGGGCACGGCTTTGGTTAAATAAAGCAGTAACAATCCAACCCAACTTATGGGCGGACCTGGCAATACGGGCAAAAGGCTGCCCAATATACCCACAAGCATCAAAAGGAACCCCAAAACGAGTAATGTAATGTCCATGGTTGTGTTTTACTGTTAGACAAATGTAGCAGACAATTGTTACAAACAAAATCAAAATAAAACCCTACCCCTAAAAATTTCGTAGGTAAATTTGAAACCAATTACGAAACTGTCGTGAAAGCAAATAAAACACATACAAAACCAAGATTCATTCAGATAGGGTATGCTCTTTTGGCAATGTTTTATTTGTTTGGACTTTTTAATGGATTGGTGCTCGAAGCCCTGCACGAAGTATCGCACCTGATGTCCCCAAAAACACACCACCATACCTTTGCCTCGGACCACGAAACTATCGATTATTCTTCTTTAGAGGCTATGGCAGGTCACTCGCACGAAGCGTTAGAAGCTTTAAAGGATTTATTGGAGGCCAATCAACAAGATGAGCAAAAATCCAAGGATGATATCAGCCTTAAATTGGATAAACATTTCGTTGAAGAAATTCAAATTGCACCTGAAATCAATACTTTAATAGACAGCAATCGTCTTTGGGCATACCAAAACATAACTTCTTTTTGGTGCCAAGGGGTAACCACGCCCCCTCCCCAGCATAGCTGAAATTAATTTATCGGAAAAGTTCTGAATTCGTCACCCTGAACTTGTTTCAGGGTCACACCATTGAACAGAACATTGGTTGTGAGATGCTGAAACGAGTTCAGCATGACACTTCATGTGCTTTTTTGATGTACAAGAGGGATAAGTTTTTACACAAATCAAATTTTAAAGACAACGACATGAAATATTTTATGACGGCATTGTCCATACTTTTTATGGGCACAATTGCTGCACAAAACATAAACGGGAAACTGGTGGACGAAGCTGGTTCCCCAATAGAGGATGCTGGAATTTTTAACAAAACCAGCGGACAACATAGCCATACGGATGGTACGGGACATTTTGTTCTGGATAGGACCTCGGTCAACGATACCATTTATTTTTCCAGATTGGGATATGCCACACAGACCAGAGTGGTCAACCAGGGTGATTTACAGAATCCGCTTACCATAATTCTTGTAGAAAGCTCCATTTCTTTGGATCAAGTAGTTTTGGTTTCCGAAGTGGATGCTTTGAGCAGAGTGGTGGATGTGGATGTAAAAACGAATCCCGTAAAATCATCGCAAGAAATTTTAAGAAAGGTACCAGGATTGATTATTGGCCAGCACGCTGGAGGAGGGAAGGCCGAGCAGATATTTTTGAGAGGTTTTGACGTGGACCACGGTACCGATGTCGCCATTAATGTGGACGGTATGCCGGTAAATATGGTGTCGCACGCTCACGGACAAGGGTACGCAGACCTTCATTTTGTGATTCCTGAGACCATTGAGAACGTAAATTTTGGAAAAGGACCCTATTATGCCGACCAAGGGAATTTTAATACGGCGGGTTATGTAAACCTAAAGTTGAGAAAAAGTTTGGACAAAAGTATGTTGTCTACCGAAGTAGGGCAATTTGGAGCACGAAGATTTATGGGAATGCTCAATGTTTTGGACAACCAAAACAGCAATGCTTATTTGGCTTCCGAATTGTATTTGACCGATGGTCCGTTTGAATCGCCGCAGAACTTTAATCGTATCAATATTTTGGGAAGATACCGATATGCATTGCCGGGCGATCAAGAGTTGCTGTTGACCGCCTCGCACTTTTCAAGCAAGTGGGATGCATCGGGCCAAATACCGCAACGAGCCGTGGACCAGGGTCTGATTGGTCGTTTTGGTGCCATTGACGATACTGAGGGTGGGCAAACCAGCAGAACCAACTTTGTATTGAATCACAACAAAAATATGGGAACTGGGAAATCGCTCAACACAATGGCTTTTGTGACCCATTACGATTTTGAATTGTATTCCAACTTTACCTTTTTCTTGGAAGATCCTGTGAACGGAGATCAGATCAGACAATTTGAAGACCGACTGATGGCAGGGGCGAAAACCGTTTTTCAGAACAGTTCGGCCAATTTGGGCGGTATGGATTTCAAATACAATGCAGGAATTGGTTTTAGATACGACAATGTGGACGACAACCAATTGTCCCGCACCCTGAACCGTCAGGAATTGCTGGAGCGTTTGGCTTATGGCGATGTGGATGAGGTGAACAGCTATGCCTTTGCGGGCGCTGAATTCAAATCAGGTAAATTTACGTTTGAGCCCGCTGTTCGTTTGGATTATTTCAGGTTCGATTACATTGATAAAATGAGTGAACTGTACGATAGCCGAAGCGAGGAAAAAGTGGCTTTTAGCCCAAAGTTCAATACCGTTTACAGTCCAACAGAAAACACTCAGCTTTTCTTGAAAACGGGCATTGGTTTTCACTCCAACGACACTAGGGTAGTGGTTGCGAATGGTGGTGAGGAGATTCTACCTGCCGCCTACGGTGTTGATTTGGGAACCATCATAAAACCAATAAATAAGTTGGTCTTGAACGCCACGTTGTGGACTTTGTTCCTAGATCAAGAGTTTGTGTATGTAGGAGATGCAGGTATTGTTGAGCCCAGCGGAAAAACCCGAAGGATGGGAGTTGAAGTGGGGGCGAGGTATCAACCCTTGGATTGGCTTTACCTGTATACTGATGCCAATTACACACATGCACGAAGTACTGAAGCCGCCGATGGAGAAGATTACATTCCTTTGGCGCCCGATTTCACTTTGGCAGGAGGAGTTACCTTGGGAGGCAACCAGGGCTTTTCGGGCGGAATCAATTATCGATATATTGACGATAGACCCGCCAATGAAGATAATTCCATCGTAGCCGAAGGGTATTTTGTAACCGATGCCACCCTTAACTATAGTGTGAAGAATTGGACGTTTGGACTGATTGTGGAGAACCTGTTCGACACCGAATGGAACGAAACACAGTTCGCAACCGAGAGTCGTTTGTTCAATGAGCCGAATTCGTTTGAAGAAATCCATTTTACCCCAGGCACACCTTTCTATTTAAGAGGAAAGGTGACCGTAACTTTTTAAACAACTATCCGCCAGTATGCTACGCTGGCGGATTTTTTATTCACTTTTAAACTAAAAAATTAGTTTAAACTAATTTTTTAGTTATATTAGCAGTGTCATTTCGAATTGTCAGACTGAGCGCAGTCGAAGTCAAGATGAGAAATCTAGCTTGTAATTAAAGATTTGAATTGTATTTAAAATATTAATAAGTGGATTCCCGATTTCTCGGGAATGACAACTAAAACGTGTCAAATGAAACAACTCACCAAAGCAGAAGAAGAGGTAATGCAGCTCCTTTGGAAAATTGAAAAAGGGAACGTAGCTGCAATTTTAGAGGAATTGCCAGAGCCCAAGCCAGCCTACAATACCGTGTCCACCATTGTTCGGATTTTGGAGGACAAAGGTTTCGTATCACACGAAAAAGTGGGCAAGGGGCATGTGTACTTTCCTTTGATGAAAAAAGAAGAGTACAGCAACCAGAGCCTTAATAAGCTGATGGATGGGTATTTCCAAGGATCGTTTACGAGTATGGTGTCTTTTTTTATGAAGAAGAACGATATCAGCTTGAAGGAACTCGAAGAGATTATGAAGAACATTAAAAACAAGGAGCAATGATTACTTATATATTGGAAAGCTTGGCGTTTCAACTGGTGTTTTTGTTGGCGTACGACCTTTTTCTAAAGAAAGAGACCTTTTTTCAATGGAACCGTGCATACCTGTTGGGCACGTTTGCGCTTTCCCTCATATTGCCTTGGGTAAAGATTCAAGCGCTCCAAACCACTATGCCACAGGAGTTGCAGACCACAACGGTATTTCTTGCACAATTGAACGGAGTGGTGCTTGGCCCGGGCGTGGAGCAAACCAGTTTGCTGGAACGCATCCCTTGGCCGTATTTGGTATTGGCCGTGGGAAGTATGTTGGCCACCATTTGGTTTGTATACAAGTTGATTCAAATAAACAGGCTACGTCACAAAAGTGTTGTGGAGAATTATAAAGAGTTCACGAAAATCACAGTGCCTAAAAGTACCTCTGCTTTCTCTTTTTTCCGAAACATTTTTATGGGAGAAGAAATCAAAAAGGACAAAGAAGCTAACATTCTGGCCCACGAACTGGTGCACGTAAAGCAATGGCACACCTTGGACCTGCTCTTTTTTGAGCTGGCCCGAATCGTCTTCTGGTTCAATCCTTTGGTGTACATCTACCAAAACAGGCTTGCCGAACTTCATGAATTCATTGCGGATGAAAAAGCCGTTAAACAAAACAAGGCAGCGCATTTCGAGATGCTCTTGTCCGAGGCGTTCCATACACAGAACATCAGTTTTGTCAATCAATTTTTCAGTAAATCATTAATCAAAAAACGAATAGTCATGTTACAAAAACAGAAATCCAAAGCCGTATGGCAGTTAAAGTATGTATTGTTGTTGCCCCTTATTTTAGGAATGTTGGTTTATACTTCCTGTGAAAATGAAAAACCAACCGATGCTGAAAGTACAGCCCAAGAACCGATTGAGGAAATAACAATTGTAGGTTACGGAGCAAGTAAGGCTAAGGAAGGAGAGATTCCCTTTGGAATTATCGATGAGGTTCCCGTTTTTCCTGGATGTGAAGATGCCGTTGACAAAAAAGCTTGTTTTCAAGAAAAAATTCAGGCGCATATCCGTAAAAACTTCCATTATCCTGAAGAGGCCCAAGAACTAGGTGTCCAAGGCAGGGTCTCCTCTATATTCATTATTGATACAGAAGGAAACATTGTAGATATCAGGATGAAAGGACCGCACGAGCTGTTGGAAAATGAAACGGGTCGAATCTTGGCAAAATTACCACAAATGCAGCCCGGAAAGCATGAAGGGAAAGCTGTAAAAGTACCTTTTTCCATTCCGATAACATTTAGGTTAGAGGGCAATGATGATAAAGAAGAAGTCAATGAACAAAAAGAGGGTGGAATTGGAGTTCCCTTTGCCACCATCGATGAAGTTCCTGTTTTTCCTGGTTGTGAAAATGCTGCGGATAAAAGGCAATGTTTTAATGAAAAGATTGTGGAGCATATCAAAAAACATTTTAGATATCCGGAAGAAGCCCAACAAATGGGAATTCAGGGTCGGGTTTCAGTTTTGTTCACCATAGGCACCAACGGCGAAATTTCTTCGATCAAAAAACGCGGCCCCGATGAAGTCTTGGAGAATGAAGCGGTTAGAATCATAGAACGTTTGCCCAAAATGGAGCCCGGCAAACATAAAGGAGAAGTGGTAAAAGTACCTTTTGCTATTCCAATAACATTTAGGCTCAATAATCAAACCGAAGCTAAATCCAAACCTAAGCAAGACAATCCACAGAAAGAGGGTATGAAAGTTGGGGGTATTTTGGCAGATAGAAACAATGTGTCCTACTTCATCGGTAAAGTAACGGACGAAACATCTATGGCATTACCCGGGGTAAATATTTCCGTTGATGGTAAGGGGCGAGGTGTTGTTTCAAACTTTGATGGTTATTTCAAAATAGCTGTGAATGAAGATGAGACCTTGAAGTTCCAATATATAGGACTTCCCAACAAGTTGGTCAGAGTAGAAAAAAAGACTTTTTTAATGGATTTGATGGAAACTGCAGATGCTGAAAACAAAGGTTAGGTATTTATCACTTTTGATTTTGTTCTCATTCCAAGCCGGTGCACAAACATCGGCTTTGTCCGTTGCAGATAGTCTATTTGCTTTGGGTAATTATGCCTCGGCCATCAACGCGTATGCAAAGGTCGGAGACAAAAAATCAAACCTTCACATTGCACGGGCCTATAATGCCATTGGCAATTATGACAAATCCATTGCCCAATACACATCCATTTTGGAGCGCAACCCAAACTTTGACTTGGCACGGTTTGAGCTGGGCAAGCTGTTGTTGAAGACCAAAAACTTTAAACCTGCTATGGAAATGTTTAATGTTTTGGTTTCATCAGAAGAAAAAAATCCTGAGTATTTCTATTATTTGGGCAGGACTTACGAAGCAGTAAACCAAACGGGGAATGCGAACAAGGCATTCAAGAACGCTGTGGAAATGGACAGTACCCATTTACGAAGTTTATACGCCCTGGGTAAGTATTATGTAGGCCAAGAAATAAAGGATTCCGCATTGGTTTATATTGATAAAGGCCTGCAGTTTTATGAAAACGATGTGGCCATGATCAATTTAAAGGCGTTGGCTTTTTACAACAATGGACAATTCCAACTGGCCATCCCCCATTTTGAGCGATTGTTGGAATTGGGCGAGGAAAAACCCTTTGTTTATGAGAAATTGGCCTATTGTTATTTCCGGAACTGGGAGCCGGAAAAAGCGTTGGACACTTATCATAAGTTGACATCTTTTCCGGATAAATTGGCGGTCGCCTATGCAGGATTGGGCGACGTATATTTTAAGGAAAAGGAGTTGGATAGTGCGCAATTCTACATTGAAAAATCCATTGAAGAGCGCATGGCCTTGTTTCCACGGGAATATGCAAGTCTTGGCCGCATAGCGCGATTAAAGGGACAGACCAAAAAGTCAATGGATTACTATGTAAAGGCTTGGGAGGAGAACAAGGAGAATTATTACAATTATTATCAAGTCTGTGTTTTGGCGGACGAATACTACAAGGATCCCAAAACTCGACTGAACTATTATGAAAAGTTGCTGGAAATGTACCCTGATTTGGTTCCTTGGCTCGAGGAACGGGTGAAAAATCGTATTACCGAGATAAAAGAGGAAATCCATTTCGTGGGCAACTGATTTCTTCAAAATATCGTAATTTCAGCCAAATTATAGGGGCTGTTATGCAGAAGTTTGTTTTGTTGATCATTTTTATGGGGTTGCTCGTATCCTGCGAGCTGTTCGAGTCCAAGGAGGACAAGACCCAAAAATTGGTGAACGAGGAACTTTTGGCCATCGATTGGAACGATGTTGACCAATACCCCCTTTTTGAGGATTGCGACGAAACCGCACCCAAAGATGCCCAACAAGAGTGTTTTCAAAACGTGATTACCGAATATTTTTCCGAAGCTTTGGCAGGACTCAATTTTCAAGTCAGAAATGATATGAACGATACGGTCTATATCGATTTTTTGATAGATGAACACGGATTTATTTCTGTGTTGGGCGTCGAAGAAAAGACCTCCGTGCTCAACGAAATATCGGATTTCAACATCAAAATCTCCGAACGCTTGAACGATTTGACCACAGTAGCACCCGCATTAAAAAGAGGAAACCCGGTAAGCTTGCGTTTTAGGCTTCCGTTGGTATTAAACACCTACTAATTTGGCAACAGAAAAAATTATTTTAGGAATTGACCCGGGAACAACTGTTATGGGTTTTGGCATCATTAAGGTGATCAACAAACAGATGCACTTTGTGCAAATGAACGAGCTGATGCTGCGAAAATATGATGACCCCTATGTTAAACTCAAACTTATTTTTGAGCGTACCCTGGAGCTCATCGATACCTATCATCCCGATGAAATTGCTATTGAGGCCCCTTTTTATGGAAAAAATGTGCAGTCGATGCTAAAATTGGGCCGTGCCCAAGGGGTGGCCATGGCTGCTGGGTTATCCAGAGAAGTTCCGATTACCGAGTATATGCCCAAAAAGATAAAAATGGCCATTACTGGCAACGGAAATGCCAGTAAGGAGCAGGTTGCTCGAATGCTCCAGAGCGTCCTGAAATTAAAGTCTTTGCCCAAAAACCTCGATAGCACCGATGGATTGGCCGCCGCCGTTTGCCATTTTTACAACGAAGGCAGGGTAGAGGTCGGAAAAAGCTATACGGGTTGGGAGGCTTTCATCAAACAAAACCCAGATAAGATCAAATAACAATGTTCAATAAACAATTTACAATTACCAAATCACTTAAATGAACCTACATTTTGAAAAAAGAGAATCCCTTGATGAAGAAATCCTATGATTTCGCATTAGAAACAGTTAGATTGTATAAGAGAATTGTTGCTTCAAAACGTGAGTTTGTACTATCTAAACAAATGCTTCGTTCTGGCACATCAATCGGAGCAAACATTGCTGAGGCGAACGGGGCAATTTCAACAGCAGATTTTTCAGCCAAAATCTCATTAGCCTATAAAGAAAGTTTGGAAGTAAAGTACTGGATATCGCTTTTGAAGGATTCAGAATACATCAAAATAGAAAAAGCAAATCAATTGATAGAACGCGCAGATGAACTTTCCAAAATTATGTTTTCCATCTTAAAAACCACAAAAAGAGCCAAATGATAATTGTACATTGTTAATTGATAACTGATAATTGTCAACTGAGTGAGCGGAATTTATATTCACATCCCATTTTGCAAGCAAGCTTGCCATTACTGTGATTTTCATTTTTCCACACAATTGGGAAAAAAGGAAGCTATGGTCAATGCCATTGCCAAAGAACTGGAGTTGAGGAAATCAGAGGTGGATGATGAAGTGGAAACCATTTATTTTGGCGGAGGAACCCCATCGTTGCTTACCTTGGAAGAAATGGAGCGATTGATTCAAGCGGTATATGAGAATTACAAAGTAATTGACCGCCCAGAAATCACCTTGGAAGCCAACCCCGATGATCTAGTGTCATCTCGAGCGGAGTCGAGAGATCTCTTTTTGGAATACCAAAATGCTGGCATCAATCGTCTCAGCATCGGTATTCAATCTTTTTTCGACGAAGATTTAAAACTGATGAACCGTGCCCACAATGCAGAAGAAGCTGAACAATGCATTAAAGAAGCAACGCAGTATTTTGATAATATTACCATTGACTTGATCTACGGAATCCCTGGAATGGACAACGAACGCTGGAAATCAAATATTCAAAAAGCATTGGATTTCGGCTTGTTCCATATTTCTAGCTATGCGTTGACCGTGGAGCCTAGAACGGCCCTGAAAAAGTTTATAGAAAAAGGAATTGTCCCCGATGTGGATGATGAACAGGCCCAAGAGCAGTTTCATATTTTGGTCGATATGTTGGAAGCTCATGGTTTTGTGAATTATGAGATTTCCAATTTTGGGAAACCCGATTTTTTCTCCAAAAACAATACGGCATACTGGTTGGGCAAGACTTATTTGGGAGTTGGCCCATCGGCACATTCTTTTGATGGCAAACACAGAAGCTGGAACATTCGAAACAATCCAACTTACATCAAAAAAATAAACGAAGGTGAATTACCTTCGGAAATTGAAACCCTTTCCAAAACGGACAGGTACAACGAATATGTGATGACAGGCTTGCGCACCATTTGGGGCGTGGATTTGGATAGGATAGCATCGGAATTTGGAGCGAACTACCAAAAGTATCTCAACCAACAAGCGGCTAAATTTCTGGAACAGGGTTTTCTGTTTATAGCAGATGGAAAACTGCTCACCACCAAAAAAGGCAAATTTTTGGCCGATGGAATTGCAAGTGATTTGTTTTACTTACGATAGCCAATAATTTTTTAATATGTCAGTTCGAGTGATTTTTCTTTGGAAAAATTGTATCGAGAACCAGAATTTCAAATCAAAACAGTTCTCGCTACAAAATTCTTCCAGAATTTTACTCGAACTGACAATTTTCATCAAAAAAACCTGATTTATTGGATTTATCAAATGAATTAACGTAATTACTCAAAACTAGTTTATCATAAATGATCGCCTCAATAAAACACAACTCTCGAAACTATAAAATAGATCTCACCAAGCCTCTTGATATCTCCATTGCTTTGCAGGATGGGGACAAAAATGTGAATGCGTGGTATTTGGATCCGCCAAAAATTGCACCGCACAAACAAGATGGTTTTGTGGGAAAGGTTTCGGAAGGCTCTCCGGTTAATTTCAACGATATTTGGTTCAATCCACATTCGCACGTAACACATACCGAATGTTTGGGACATATATCCAGGGAGTTCAACTCCATCAACAAAAAGTTGAAGCAGTTTTTCTTTTTGGCCGAGTTGATAACGGTAGCGCCTGAACAGTTGGGCGAAGATTTTATCATCTCCGAAAAGCAAATAAAATACGCTCTGGGCAACAAAAAAAGACAGGCCGTCGTCATCAGGACCATACCCAATTTGGGGTACAAGCGTTCCAAAAAATACTCCGATACCAATCCCACCTATTTAACCGAGGAAGCGGCCAAGTTTTTGGTAAAAAAAGGAGTAGAGCATTTGTTAATTGACCTACCTTCGGTGGACAAGGAAAAGGATGGCGGAGAACTTTTGGCGCACAAGGCCTTTTGGAATATGGGCGGAAAACCGAGAACAAAAGCAACCATTACAGAATTAATTTATGTGCCCAACCCTGTGGAGGACGGCACTTATTTTCTGAACCTTCAAGTGGCACCTTTTGAGAACGATGCCAGCCCTAGCAGGCCTGTACTTTATAAAATTGAAAACAAATAGATGAAAACAACGCTAAAATTGGAAGAATTGATGATGTTCGTGCTGGGCATCTATCTTTTCGGTTTATTGGATTATGCTTGGTGGTGGTTTTTGGTGTTGCTATTAACCCCGGATATTGGAATGTTCGGGTATCTTTTTGGAAACAAAGTCGGGGCCTTTTCATATAACCTGTTCCATCATAAAGGAGTGGCCTTATTAATTTATCTTGCTGGTATATACTTTTCAATACCTTTATGCCAGCTGATCGGTGTAATTTTGTTCTCACATTCGGCCTTGGACAGGATGTTGGGCTACGGCTTAAAATATGACAAAGGATTTAAGTTTACCCATTTGGGTGACATAGGCAAGTAACATGGGTGAAGTTGTAAATATAGTTTTGGGACTGATTTTGGGCGCAATATTAATGTATTGGGTCTATTCCCTGTTTCGAAAAAAGAAGAACAAGGAGATTACGGAGCATCAATCCACGGTAATCTTGAACAAGATACGCAGCGTGTGCAAACTGGTTTCGGTGGAAGGTGATTTTGCCGAGATTTATCACTACGAAAATACCAAGGACAGTTTTATGAGTCTGTTCCGGAGTAAAAAAAAGGCATTGATCGTGATCAAGGCGAAGGCCCATATCGGATACGACCTGAACAAACTCGATATGAAAGCGGATAATGATAAGAAGAAGGTCATCTTGAGTCATTTTCCAGAACCCGAAGTACTGTCCATAGAGCCCGATTTGCAGTTTTATGATATCAAAAATGGAATCTTCAATAGCTTTTCACCCACAGATCTAACCAATCTCAACCAAGAGGCCAAAGAACATATCAGAAAAAGAATACCAGAGAGCGGATTGATGGAAACCGCAAAAAATGAAGCTTTACAAGCCGTTTTGGTCGTGGAGAAAATTGTAGAGACCATCGGATGGACATTGGATTATTCTGCCTTGGAAATATCAAATAGCAAAAAACAATCTATAGAAGCGTAAATATGAAAACAAAAATTGTAACCTTACTTTTGGTAGGTGTATTGGCCTCCAGTTGTGTACAAATCAAAAACGATATGAGTAATAATTTCGACCACACTTTTGCACATGTGGTTTATTTCTGGTTCAAAAATCCTGATAGTCAGGCTGACCGGGCTACTTTTGAAGCTTCCTTGACCAAATTTTTGAACAATTCCCAATATGCCAAAACAAAGTTCATTGGGAAACCACCAAAGGCGACACGCGATGTGGTGGATGATTCTTTTACTTATTCTTTGATTCTATCCTTTGAATCGGCCGAAGATCAGGCCGCTTACCAGGAAGAACCTCCACATATGGTGTTTATTGAAGAGTGCGAGGACCTATGGGAAAAGGTCATCGTTTACGACTCGCAGGGTATTGAGCAATGAATGTAGAGGAACTTAGGGAGCTTTGCCTATCCAAAAAAGGTGTAACTGAAGGTTTTCCGTTTGATGAGAGCACTTTGGTATTTAAAGTGATGGGCAAAATGTTTGCCCTGATGTCCTTGGAACGGCAACCTCCACAATGCAATTTAAAATGCAACCCTGAAAGGGCTGAAGAACTTAGGGAAGAATATGATGGTCGGATTATACCGGGCTATCATATGAGCAAAACACATTGGAACACCTTGTTCTTGGAACAGCTCCCTCCCCAATTGATCAAAGACCTTATAGATCATTCTTATGATTTAGTTGTGGAAAGTCTCGCAAAGAAACTACAGCAGGAGCTTAAATCGTTAGATTGATTTTTTAGATGACGAAATTAAAGGAGTTTTATACCAATCAAAGGAATGCCTATCTAGTTGAGCAACAGCGTGAAAAGAAAAAGTTATCTCTTTTAGCAACGCTTCGACTTACGATTTTTGTGGCTTTTTGGTTGGCGATCTATTTGTTTTGGAACGCTAGCGCATTAGTTGTGGTATTGCCGCTTTTAATTGTATTATTCCTTTATTTAATAGCGAAATTCAGTAATGTAAAACGTCATAAAAAGTATTTGGGAAGGCTTATTGACATCAACAATAAGGAATTGCAAATTTTGAATCGACGTTTCCACGATTTTCCCGATGGGAGCGAGTTTTTGGAACTTGACCATCCATACGCGCAAGATCTTGATCTTTTTGGTAGAGGTTCTTTTTATCAATACACCAATAGAACCACATTGCAACAAGGACGTGAGGTGTTTTCGAATCTTTTGTTGGATGGATATCCTAAGGATATTGCCAAAAAACAAGAAGCCATTCAAGAGTTGACCCAGTTGCCCGAGTGGAGACAACATTTTTCGGCTTTGGCCGGCGAGACCCAACCAAAAGTATCACCCGATGTGGTTTCTGATTGGTTGAAAAACCATGAACGGTTTATGCCCAAATGGGCGGGAATCGTCCCTCCGATTTTTGGGTTGCTGTCCATTTTAATGATTGGCTTGACTTTTATGGGCTGGGTACCGGAAAGTTTGGTCTTGTTTTGGTATTTTTTGGGCGTGGGAATTGTGGGCAGATTTGCCAAGAATATTATCGGATTTACTGCTAAAGTATCGGAAGCACAGGAAACCATTCAGCAGCACCAACGCTTGATTTCCGAATTGGAGGAACACACTTTTAGCTCGGAATTGCTGCAAGAACTTCAAGAAAAATTAGATGTCAAAGGTGAAAAGACGTCGAAAATATTAAAACGATTCTCCCAAAGCACGACGATGTTGGAACAACAGTTCAATTTGATCGTATCTTTTTTTGGTCAAGGTCTTGGGTTGTACAGTCTATTTTATGCCTATCGAGTTGAATCTTGGATAGAAAAATATGGAAAGGAAGCTGAGAAATGGTTTGCTGCCATTGCCCAATTAGATGCTTACATCACATTGGGAACTTATGCCTTTAACCATCCGGATCATACCTATCCAAATTTAGTGCAAAGCGATACGGTATTGAAGGCAAAAGAAGTGGGGCACCCCTTGGTAGACCCCAAAAAGAATGTCCTCAATGATTTTGAAATAGGAAAAGGCCGTTTCTGTATTGTTACAGGGGCCAATATGGCCGGAAAAAGCACTTTTTTGAGAGCTGTGGCTCTGCAAATAGTGATGGCGAATATGGGCATGCCCGTTAAAGGAACCGATGTAAGATATACTCCTGTCCGATTGTTGACCAGTATGCGTTCTTCGGATTCGTTAGCGGACGAGACTTCCTATTTTTATGCAGAGCTCAAACGCCTAAAATATATTGTGGAAGAACTGGAAAAGGACAACTGTTTCGTCATTTTGGATGAAATACTGAAAGGCACCAACAGCGTGGACAAGGCGGAAGGTTCTAAAAAATTTGTTGAGCGTTTGGTGCGAAATGGATCTACGGGCATGGTGGCCACCCACGATTTAAGCCTCTGCACCCTTGCCGATGAACTTCCAGAGGTGGAAAATCGATATTTTGATGCCCAGATCGTCAACGGAGAACTGTTCTTTGATTACAAGTTCAAAGTGGGGGTTTGCCAAAACATGAATGCCTCTTTCCTACTAAAAAATATGGGTATTGTGGATTGATTTTTTGCCATTAGTTTCCAGTAAAACTTTTTCTGATTCGCGGTTTAATGTCATAATGGGTGTATTGGTGTCATGTTGAACTTGTTTCAACATCTCATTCTGCTGAATATAAGCATCTTCATGTGACCCTGAATCAAGTTCAGGGTGATGTTAGTGATATTATGACACATTACGGATATCCAATAACTTTTTACAACTCTTTGTAAACCCAGTAAAAGAAGCTTTAAAAGGATAGTTGGTTTATTGGCTTTACTTTTGAAAATGCAGTACATGTCCTTCTTTTTTGAAACAGAAACAAAGGCCAAGCTGTTTGTCAGTTGGCTATGATCAAGTCTTGTTTCTTTTAGTGTAGCGGTCTATGGTCTTAATCGTTTTTATTTTAAAGCCCCTTTACCTGCACATTATGGAAGGAATCGGCCTGAAGGCGCAGCAATTCCTCTGCTTTTTGCTTTTTGTAGCGATAAAGCTCTTCTTCATTTTTTATGTCGGCATAGATTTGCTTGTTGATTTCCCCATCGGTGGACAATAATAATTTACGCTGTTCCACTTTTTGGGTCACCCAAGTGGCGACAACACTTTCCTGTTCTTCAAACTTGTAATCGTACTCGCCTTTGGGCGCCAATAACTTGGCAATGATAGGTGCGGTTTCGATGGCCAAAAACAATAAAAAAATGAAAAATGATGGAAACCAGGGCAATTTGCCCAAGGCATTGATGCGCGCCATCAACCCATCAAAACCATCAATAATAGGTTGTGAATTGCTGACCGCGGTAGTATAATCGGTTTGCAGGGCCGCAATCTGGGCTTCGATGTTTTCAATTTTATCCTTATTGGTTTGCTTCAAGGTGTTTAATTCCGCAAGTGCGGCATCGTGCTTTTCGCGTTTTTCTTTGTAAACCGGACCTTTTCCCAACAGACCCGTTCCAGCGGTGCCTTCGGCTTCAGAAATATAGGTGTCGTAGAGTGCGTTGGTTTCCGCCTCTTTGGTCGCAATTTCATTTTTGAGGTTGGTAATGTCCTGATTAAGACTTTCTATTTTTGGAGTGTATTGGAGTGCCAATTGTTCCTTGTTTTCAAGGGTCATGGCATTCTTTTCTTCCAACAAGACCTGATTGATTTCCTTTTCAAAAATCTTCATCTCCAGCGGTTTGGAAATCACCACGGCAATTATCAAGGCCAACACAATCCGAGGAGCTGCCTGAAGCAATTCCCCCTTGAAATTGTCTCTCTTCTTGATGGTGGAAACAATATATCGGTCCAAATTGAAAATGAGCAAGCCCCAAATCAGTCCAAAGAAAATGGAAGTATATACATTATCAAAAACGGTGTAAAGGGCATAGCCAGAGGCAATAAAAGCCATTACTGCGGTAAAGAATACCGTGGCACCGATGCCGGCGTATTTGTTGCGTTCCCCGTTGGAACAAGTTTCTAAAATGTGGGTATCCGCTCCTGAGCAGAAGATGAAAAAGCGTTGTAACATATCGTGTTCTCTTTGATTGATAGGGTATTAGAACGTGATTTTGGGTGATTTGTTACATCAAAAACCCCAAAATAGGGGCTTTTAACAATTTTTATAACACGAACTTAGTTATCGATGACTTTGGGTTCCGTGGATAGTTCAACAACAGGGTTGGATTCATTTGCTCCCATGGTAAGCATGGATATAAATTGTTTTTTTTGAACCACTTCAAGGGCTTTTTTACCAGATATTTCTTTTCCGTTCAAGGTGAAGGTTGCTCCCTTGGCCGCCATTTTCTTGATATGCTCTACTGGTTTTGGTGGTACAGGAGGTGCTGGTGGACCAGGTGGAGCCACAGGTTTTGTTTCTTTTACATTTTTAACGGCCGAAGGCGGCATTGGAGGTTTTGTGGCTCCGGGCGCTGGTGGTGCTGGCGGAGGAGATGGGAAATCCGGAAAGGGTTCTGCGTCTGCCCGTTGCTTTTTGGACATTTTCCCATAGATTTCCTTTAATCGCATCACCTCTTTCTTTTGGATGACCATGTGGTCACGGTCCATGTCGTTGTACTTTTTGGCCAGCGCATTGTATTCCTTCATTTCCTCTCGGGTGGCACTTTGTTGTGATTGTAATTCATTCCCAACTAACGTCATTTGGTTGGCATTTAATAGAGTCGTTTTTGAGGTAATCGGAATGTTTTCTTCGAACTGAGTTTTATCCATTACTACCTCTTCTGCAAATATTTCAATGGCATCAATGCCCGTTGTTCTTATGCCCTGGGATACATGTGTGATCGTGTTGTAATGTACGGGTCGAAGCGAATTAATTTCGACCTTGGTCTCCTTGGCATCATAATTTTGGAGATAGTTTTGGCGTAGCATTTTTGGGATTTCATTAAATTGAAAATGTTTGTTTCCCAGCGCTACCTTGCCGTTTTCAAGAAGGTCCATTTCGATGATTTGGTCAAAAGAACTTTCCCTTTCAATTTGACGATGTTCACTAAACCCGAACAACAATAGGGCCGTAAGTGGCAGAAGCAAAAAGCTTCTCAATACAAATGATTTTTTTGATGTGTTTGTTTTCATGACTGTAAAACGTTTTTTGATTGATGAATAATTAATGGCATTTGCGATGCCGACCGACTGATATGTTTCGTTTGATAAATACGACAGAATGGTGTTTTGATACTGTGAATGATCTTGTTCTTTTTTGATGACGGCGTTATCCGCCAAAAATTCATGGTTCAACTTTATGGACGATTTAAAAAAGTAGATCAATGGATTGAACCACATGACCACTTGAGCGAGCTCTATAAAAATGATATCCAGACTGTGTCGTTGTTTGGCATGGGTTTCCTCATGCAACAAAACTTGTTGTGGAATGCTGTTTTCCTTGTATTGTTTTTGGTTTAAAAAGATGTAGTTCAAAAATGTATGCGGTGGGAGGGATTGACTCAAAAGCACCTTGGTCACAAAGTTGTCCTTGAACTTGGGGTGTTTTTTGATGCGCAAACGGATTCGTGAAAGATTTGCAAGAAAACGCAGTCCGAATCCAACAACACCCAATACATAGATCATCCAAAACAATAATTGCCAATCAAAAACGGAGTGTTGTGGAACTGGCTGTTCAATGAGTCCGTCCATATTTGGAGATAAAGAACTCATCGTTGGCCCAACGGTATCAATGTACTCGACAAACACTAAGTTGGGAATAACAAAAGAGACAACAAGAGCTGCTAAAAGAAAGTATCGCTTAAAATGGTGAACGCTTTCCCTTTCCAGCATCAATTTATAAAATACCAGAAAAATGGTAAGGCATGCCGTAGATTTTAAAAGAAAGATGAGCATTATTATTTCTTTTTGATTTCGTTGTCTATCAATTTTTTCAATTCTTCCAACTCGGTTTTGCTCAAGTTGGTTTCTTTGGTAAAGAAGGACGCAAACTGACTTGCACTATCATTGAAGAAGTTTTTGATGAGCCCGTTCACCTGCTTCGAAAAATAGTCCTTTTTCATAACCAAGGGGTAGTACTCTCGGCTACGACCTATGCTGTTGTACGCTATAAAACCTTTGTCCGCTATACGTTTTAAAAGCGTGGCCACGGTCGTGGTCGCTGGTTTGGGTTCGGGGTAGGCATCCAATATGTCTTTCATGTAGGCCTTCTTTAGTTTCCAAACGATGTTCATCAACTCTTCTTCGGATTTTGACAGTTGCATTGGGTACTCTTTTATCAGTTGCTCTACAAACATAGAATAAATATTTACATTCTACAAATGTAGAGTAATTTTTATGTGGCATTTATGGTTTTTTGTGTGCCTTAAGTTACTGACCAAGAGAGATTAGGGTGGTACATTTATAGTATTAAATCCAACAATCATGAAAACCACAGTAGTCATTGGCGGAAATTTTGCAGGAATGACCGCCGCATTGGAAATCAAAAGAAAAGGGAAAAAGGACCATAAGGTCTTGGTCATTGATAAATCACCATTGTTTTTGTTCATCCCATCACTGATATGGGTGCCGTTTGGAAGACGGGAAATCAAGGATATCTCGTTCAGGAAAGATACTGTTCTTGAAAAGAAAGGGGTAGATTTTGTGCAAGCTGAAGCACTACATGTAGACCCAGAGGCCCAAATGGTGCACACCAGCAAGGGTGACTTTGCCTATGATCATTTGGTGATTGCCACTGGCCCCAAGGTAAAATACGATGTTGCTCCGGGAGTTCAGGAACACGCACACTATATTGGCACGCCCAATGGCGCCATGAAAACGAGACAGGCGTTGGAGGAATTCAAGAAAAATCCTGGTCCAATCGTTATTGGTGCCACCCAAAATGCTGGATGTATGGGGGCTGCTTATGAATTTTTGTTCAATGTGGAAAAATGGTTAAGAGAACAGAAAATCAGAAAAAAAGTAGATCTATACTGGATTACTCCAGAAACTTTTTTGGGCCACTTTGGTATCGATGGAATTACTGGTGGAGAGACCATGCTCAAATCCTTCATGAAAATGTTCCATATTCATTACAGGACGGAAGTAGGGGTGAAGGAAGTTACCGAAGATAGTGTTATGCTCACCTCAGATGAGGTTTTGCCCAGCAAGTTTACCATGTTGATGCCCCCATTCATAGGGGTCGACTTTGTGGTCAACTCCCCAAAATTGGAAGCAACGGCTGCTGGATATCTACCCGTAGGAGATGATTACCGACACCTGAAATATCCGAATGTTTGGTCTGCAGGAATCGCTGTGGATGTAAAATTGCCCTTTGCGCCAGGAAAAGTGCCTTTTTCAGGCCCAAAAACCGGATACCCGTCAGATGAAACCGGTAAAATAGTGGCCGAGAACATCATCAGGGTCACCAAAGGCAAGGATAAGTTGAAGAAGAAGGCATGGGGCAAAATACCGGGTATATGTGTGATGGATGCCGGTAAAAAGGAAGTAATCATTATTAGTGATCACTTGTTCAAGCCACGGAACTTTGCCATTATGATACCCAATATATTTTATGATTTCAATAAGGTGTTGTTCGAGAAATATTTCCTTTGGAAAACCAGACACGGGTATTCTCAATTACCTTAAAAAAGTAGACATTCACTAAGCCGAGAGGATGTCTAAAAAGCGGTAATATTTGAACTTTGTCAGGTTGAGCGCAGTCGTAACCCATTGATTATCAATGTGTTTTTAAGTTCTCGACTGCGCTCGAACTGAAAGGTAGACTGCTTTTTAGAGCCTCTTTTACTAGTGGACGTTCAAAAATCCTTAAACAGAAAAGTTCTAAGTTTGCAGCGATTATAAAATTAACAGCCATGTCGGTATTGGAACAATTACAAGAGCGAAGCGGAAATACCTGCGAACTATGTGGGTCAACAGAAAATTTAATGGTGTATGAAGTCCCTCCTGTGTCCACTGGTGGTGTTGATGGAAGCCTTTTGGGCTGTACCACCTGTATTGATCAGATAGAAAATCCCGATAATGTTGATTCCAACCACTGGCGATGCCTTAACGATAGTATGTGGAGCGAACACGATGCCGTAAAAGTAGTGGCATGGCGAATGCTCAACCGTTTAAAACCGGAAGGATGGCCACAAGACTTGTTGGATATGATGTATTTGGATGATGAAACTTTGGAGTGGGCCAAAGCGACTGGAGAAGGAGAAGAAGAAAGTGAAAAAATTATCCACCGAGATGTAAATGGCAATATTTTGGAAAACGGAGATAGCGTTGTGCTGGTAAAGGACCTAAAAGTGAAAGGTTCTAGCATGGTCGCAAAACAGGGAACCGCCGTTAGACGAATTTCCCTGGATCACGAAAATGCGGAATATATTGAAGGCAAGGTAGATGGTCAACAAATTGTGATCATCACCAAATATGTGAAAAAGATTTAAGCCTTCATCTCTGTGTAATATTTATAAAAGTAAGGGATGGTCTCAATGCCCTTTAAAAAGTTCCAAACCCCAAAATGTTCGTTAGGGGAGTGGATGGCATCACTGTCCAACCCAAAGCCCAAAAGAATGGTTTTGCTGTCAAAAACGTTCTCAAACAATGCCACAATGGGAATGCTTCCACCAGTTCGTTGTGGGACCGGGGTTTTACCAAAGGTAGTTTCCATGGCTTTGGAAGCAGCTTGGTAGCCATCGCTGTCGATTGGGGTCACGTAAGCCTGACCACCATGGTGCGGAGAAACTTTTACCTTCACACTTTTTGGTGCGATGGATTCAAAATACTTGGTGAACAATTCCGTGATTTCGTGCCAATCTTGATTGGGCACCAAGCGCATGGAGATTTTAGCATAGGCCTTGCTGGCGATTACGGTCTTGGCACCTTCTCCGGTATACCCTCCCCAGATTCCGTTGACATCCAAAGTAGGTCTGATTCCAAAACGTTCCCCTGTGGAGTAGCCCTTTTCACCATGAATATCAGCGATGTCCAAAGACTTTTTGTAGGCTTCCAGGTCAAATGGGGCTTTTGCCATTTCGGCACGTTCTTCATCTGAAATGACTTCTACCTTATCATAAAAGCCGGGAATGGTGATATGGTTATTTTCATCATGTAGCTCAGCAATCATTTTTGCCAAAATATTGATGGGATTGGGCGCGGCACCCCCGTAAATCCCAGAATGGAGATCACGATTGGCCCCGGTTACCTCCACTTCCACATAACTTAGTCCACGCAGTCCGGTGGTGATGGAAGGGGTGTCGTTGCCGATCATACCGGTATCGGAGATTAGGATAATGTCGTTTTTAAGTTTTTCGCTGTTTTCCTTTAGGAAATCCTCTAAACTATCGCTGCCCACTTCCTCTTCACCTTCGATCATAAACTTTACGTTGCAGGGCAAGGTGTTGTTTTTGATCATGTACTCTACTGCCTTTACGTGCATAAAGAACTGACCTTTGTCGTCGCAGGCCCCACGGGCAAAAATGGCTCCATCGGGGTGCAATTCTGTTTTTTTGATTACTGGCTCAAAAGGAGGAGAATCCCATAAGCCCATTGGGTCCGGCGGTTGCACATCGTAATGGCCGTAAACCAATACGGTGGGAAGGTTGGGGTCTATAATCTTATCGCCATACACTACGGGATATCCCTTTGTCTCGCAAATTTCGGTGTTTTCGCAACCTGCGTCTTCCAATGACTTTTTCACGGCTTTTGCCGCTTCCAAAACATCCTTAGCATATGCTTTATCGGCACTGATGGAGGGGATTTTTAAAAGCTCGATCAACTCGTTGATAAATCTGTCCTTGTTGGTGTTGATGTAATTATTGATGTCTTTCATATATAATTTAAAAAGGACCCTAAAAGTACAAAAAACAAGTTTTTAAAGGGTGCTCGTTTGCAAATCGGAAAATTGATTTATATTTGCACTCCAATTCGCGGGTGTGGTGGAATTGGTAGACACGCTAGACTTAGGATCTAGTGCCGCAAGGCGTGGGGGTTCGACTCCCTTCACCCGCACAAAAGCTCTTCAGAAACTGAAGGGCTTTTTTATTCACTATAGGGTTAAATACCTCGAGGCTTGCCTCGTACGAAAAAAAGCTGTAATCTTTGGGCGTGAGCCCAAGTATACATATACATAAGCGTCATAACGTTTCGATGTTGCTCTATCATTTGGTCTGTTCGACCAAATATAGAAGATTGGTGCTGAGTCCTAAAGTGGATAGGATTTTAAAACAGACTTGTTTGGATATTCAATACAGGTACGAGATTCATTTCCTTCAAATAGGAACGGACAAGGACCACGTACATTTTTTGATACAAAGCGTTCCTACTTACAGTCCGACCAAGATAGCAAGGACGATAAAGAGTTTGACCGCTCGCGAAATATTTTTTCATGCACCCGGGGTCAAGCGTGCTTTGTGGGGAGGCTCATTCTGGGGGAGTGGTTTTTATATCAATAGTGTAAGCCGTCACGGTAATGAAAAGGTCATAACCGAATACGTAAAGAATCAAGGTAAAGAAGATGAATATGAGATTTTACATGAGAATGGACAATTGAAATTATTTTGAAATATTAATGCCTCGGGGCTTGCCCCGGGGATTATTTACTTTTAAGAAGTACAAGTGCAGTAAGGTCGTTTCGGGTTGAATAGGAGTTTCAATAATTGATAAAAAAAAATTCAAAAAGGCACATTGTTCACAAGAAATAAAAATGATTATTGATTTTTTGTTAAATCTAAAGAATAATCCTAAATTTAGATCAAGCGGATAAGTTAAAAGGGGGGCATAAATTTTTAGATGTATTAATGTTTTAAACCCTGTTGTTTTTATTGTTGGATTTTTTTTACAATAAAATACACTTATTTGTAGTTCTAACAATTGTAGAATATTGATATTTGTCAATTTTTACGATTGTAAAACCAAACTTAAACTAACTTAATTTAAAGGCCAACAACGCTATGTACAAGGAAATATACTTGGTCGATGATGAAGACCTCGTGAATACCGTCAACGCTATTCACTTTAGAAGAATGGGTATGGAGGATAGGGTTAAGAGCTTTACCAATCCTGAATTGGCTCTGGATGATCTCAGATTTAGAAATGACCCAAAAACAAAAACATTAATTTTACTGGACATCAATATGCCCGAAATGAGCGGTTTTGAATTTTTGGAGTTTATGATGCTAGAGGACTTTCCCGAATCCAATGAGGTATTATTGGTGACTTCTTCAGAATCGGATGCGGACAAAGAAGAGGCGGAAAAGTATGAGAAATATGTTAAAGAATTCATTACAAAGCCCTTACGGATTGAGCATTTAGAGGATTATTTGCAAAGTGCCAATAAATAATGGCCAATATCACTTAACCTAATTTAACTTCCTTAATTTTATTCTGAATAAATATTACCCCTGTGAAACGGAAACAAGTCTTTATTCAGAATGAAATTGAAATTGTAGAGGATAGGGCGGACCTTGTTTGGGCCATGGATAAGCATTATCGGCTCACCGCTTTTAACACGTCCTTTAAAACGCGCCTTAAACAAAATGGTTTAGGAGAAGCGGAAAGGGGCATGGACCTTATAGAAGTCTATCAATCCGATTTCTTCTTCGATCCTTGCGAGCAGGGTTGCGAAAGGGCGCTCAACCGTTATGCAACAACATCAAAACATACATTTGTTGAGGATGGGAATACTGTGGTGCATGAATTTTCGTTTCAACCTTTCATGAACAGTTCCGGCGATGTCGTTGGATGTTGCGTTTGGCAAAAGGAAATTACCCAAGAAGTGGACAACAACCATCGGTTGCTCGATAGTGAGCAAAAGTATCGAGAGGCCCAAGAAGTTGCCAATGTTGGGCATTGGAACTGGGACATTGTCGAAAATGAAATTACCTGGTCCGACCAGCTTTATAAAATATTTAATCAAGATTCACAAACCTTTAATGCGAACTACGAATCTCTGGTCGAGATTATACATCCCGAAGACAGGAAGGCTTTTAACGAAGATGTGACCAAATGTATCAAGGAAAATACCCTTCATGATATTGTTCATAGGATTGTAGTAGGCAATGGAGAGCATAGGTATGTGCATCAAAAAGGAAGGGCGTATTACAATGAGGAAGGCCAAGCTTATCGAATGAGCGGTACAACCCAAGATGTTACCAAGGATGTTTTGGTCAACCAACAAATAGTGGAGCAAAACCACGAACTTCAAAATTTTGTTCGGATCATATCCCACAACCTCAGGGGGCCTATTTCAAATCTTTTAATGCTATCCAAAATATACGAATGGGGCAAGGACGAAGTGAACGATGATATTGTGAAAAAGATTGAGCATACTACAGAAGCTCTCGACCAGACGATAAAAGATCTTCATTTATCCCTATCCTTAAAATCGGCCGATAAAGAAAAGTTTAGGGAAGTGTTCCTTAAAGAGGTGATTAAAGACGTGGACGGACTGCTGGCGGAAGAAATCGCCAAGCATAAGGCCATTCTCAAGACCGATTTCTCAAAAGCTGACGTTGTGTTTGGAGCCAAAAGCTATGTGGTCAATATTTTTTACAACCTTATTCTCAATGCCATTAATTATGGTAAGGAAGGTGTTCCGGCCAAGATTGAAATTGCTACGGAGAAGACAGAGGAAAATGTAGTGCTAAGATTTTCCGACAACGGAATTGGTATGGAGCTTACGCCCGAAAAGGAACGAAAAATATTTGATATGTACGGGAGATTGAGTGGCGCTACAGAAGGTAAAGGTTTTGGACTTTACTTGGTAAAGACCCAAGTTGAGGCCATGGATGGTAAAATAGGTGTAGAAAGCGAAATAGGAAAAGGCACTACCTTTACCATATCGCTACCCAACAAAGCATTATAAGTTTTAAAAAGGTAAATGGCTAATATCTACGTTGCCACCAGATATAATTATACCCACTTTCTTATCACGAAGCTTTTCCTTTCTTTTGATTACAGCGGCAAAAGCCACTGCACTGGAGGGTTCGCATACGATTTTTAGACGCTCCCAAATCAATCGCATCGCAGCAATTATTTCTTCTTCCGTTACACGAACAATTTCTTGCACATGTTTTTGGATAATGGGGAAATTTCTATCACCCAATTGAGTTTTTAATCCATCGGCAATGGTATTTGTAGAGCGGTTTGTCTCTATTTTACCGCTCTGGAGGGACCGATAGGCATCATCAACCTCATAAGGTTCCCCACCGATGGTCTTGCAATGGTTTCCAAAATAATGAGCGGACAAGGCCGTTCCTGCAATCAATCCACCACCGCCAACAGGCGCTACCACATAGTCCAAGTCCGGTTGAAGTTCCAGCAGTTCTTTGCAGGCGGTTCCCTGTCCTAAAATCACATGGTCATCATTCGAAGGGTGAATAAAGGTAGCTCCATGCTGTTGCACAATTTGGTCGGATGCAAGTTCTCGGGCAGCCAGGTTGGGTTCACATTCAACCAAAATGCCTCCGTAGCCCTTCACTGCTTCTTTTTTTACTTGGGGCGCAGAACTCGGCATTACAATATAGGCCTTTACCCCCAAGCTTTTTGCGGAAAGTGACAAAGCTTGGGCAAAATTTCCCGAAGAATGGGTCACAACACCGTTCTTTTTTTGTTCATGCGTAAGCTGCATTATGGCATTGGCTGCCCCGCGCATTTTAAAAGCGCCCATACGTTGAAAGTTCTCACATTTAAAATACAAATTGGCATCCGATATCTCGTTCAAAAGTCGAGATGTGAGCACTGGTGTGTTGTGGATAAAAGGTTTTATCCGCTCGTGGCAGTCAATCAATTGTTGTTTGTCCATGGGTTACTTAATGCCAGATTCTAAAATAAATGTGGCATAAAGATAACAATGCAGGTTAATTGTGCGACTCTATTTCCTCCTCTTCTTTTACTTTAGGAGAAATGCCTTCCATCCCCAGCTCTGGAATTACCAATAATGGTATTTGAGTGTGGAACGCTGTTCTTTTAATGATGGGCTCGCGGGTCATTTTTTCCATATAACTATGCTGATAATTCAGCATGGCCAGCAAATGGATGCCCAGTTCCTTGGAAAAGGTCTCCAAAGTGTGGGATACCGAATTGAGTTCGGAAACCGTGTGCACATAATGTTCCACCTCGCCAAGATAACGTCGCAACATGTTCAAGTTAAATTGTTGTAGTTCCGTTAACGCTTTTATACCGTATTGAACGTGTACAATTCGGATAGTGGCATTGAACATTTCCGCCATATCCAATATTGGCGATAATTCGGATGAGGTATAAAATCGATTAAAATCCGTGGCAAAGGCAATTTCCGAAGGGGTAACATATTCAAAATGGTATGGAATGGCCAAAACAGGACACTTTCGGACGCTTTTAATAATGCGTACCGTGTTACTGCCCATAAATACTTCATCCACACCCGAAGCTCCTTTAGTTCCAGTGATTACCAAATTGATGCCAAAAGTTTCCACAATGTCCTTTACCTCGTCCACCAACAAATTAAAAGAAGAGATGGTCTCGAAACTGTGGTTTGGATTGCCGTATTTGGTTTTGATACGCTTCACCGTTTTATGCAGTCCTTGTTCTGAATTTTCCCTTACCGCATCCACAATGCGAACCCCATCAATCATTTTGGCCATAAATCGGCTGCTGGGAATAACAGGGGTATAGGTGTTGAGCAAATAAAATGTACAACGTCTGTTACGGAACAATTGCATGGCGTAATCAATGGCATTCCATGAATTTTCCGAAAAATCGGTAGGTATTAATATCTTTTGCATCGGACTAGAATTATGATGCAATAAAATTAGGCCTAAGGGCTAGGGGATACTATGACAAATGTCAGGTTTGGAAAATTGGACTAAAAGCCCTCGACTATTTCATGAAGCCTACGCTCATCCTTAATGCCGATTTTTTTGCCCGATGTTTGGATCAAGCCTTTCTTTTTGAATTCGGAAATGATTCTAATGGCCGATTCCGTAGCGGTACCCACCACATTGGAGATATCCTCCCTTGAAAGTGTAAGCGCCAAGAACCCATCGGCATCTTCCCCAAAATTGTTTTGAAGGTAAAGAAATGCCTCTGCCATTCGTTGTTTCACGGTTTTTTGGGAAATATTGACAATAACATCATCAGCCTCCTTTAGATCGTGGGCCATATGGCGTAGCACCTCTAAAGTGAAATTTGGATTTTTTTGAAGGGTATTATTGATGCTTTCTTTTGGAATAAAGCAGACTTCCATATCATTCACGGCAACAGCCGAAAGATTGGTGCTTTCTTGGGAAATAACCGAACGTTGGCCAAGGACTTCGCCCTTGCTGGCCAATTTCACAATTTGATCTTTTCCGTTAGCACTTAATTTGGAAAGCTTGGATACTCCGTTCCTTACACAATATACTCCATTAAGTTTGTCACCTTCCTCAAAAAGGGGTTCTCCTTTTTTTATGGTCCTGGTAGTTTTAGAATCCGAAACTTGTTTCAACTCTTCTTTGCTCATGGCACGGAGGGAGTTGAACTGTCGGACGATACAATTTTCACACCTGCTTTCCATAGTGGTTAATTTACCTGATTTGACAAACTTAAGGGTTAAACATTTACGAATTACTGATAAATATCATATTTTTAAGAGGAAGAGTATTACAAATTTGCATCAGGTAAAGCAAATGTGAAATGACAGACCTAACCTGTTATCATTGTGGAGACGAGTGCGGTAAAAGTTATGTGCAGTTTGATGATAAGGATTTTTGTTGTAATGGTTGTAAGACCGTTTATGAAATCTTTACATCGAACGGATTGTCCACTTTCTACGAAATAGAGGGCAAGGCGGGAACCACACCTAACGAAATCCGACAGAAATACGATTTTTTGGACAACCAAGAAATTGTACAGAAACTCGTGGAGTTTAATGAAGAAGGTGTGCAAGTGGTCAGTTTGAGTATTCCTGCCATTCATTGCAGTTCCTGCATTTGGGTGTTGGAAAACCTGAACAAGCTACATTCGGCCATTAAGGTATCTCAGGTCGACTTTCCAAAAAAAACCATCCGGGTTACCTATAAAACAGAGGATTTTTCCCTAAAAGCATTGGTACTTTTGTTGGGGAGCATCGGTTATGAACCCTATATCTCCCTGGAGGAATACAACAAAAAAGCAAAAAAAGTAGACCGTTCCCTAATCTATAAGTTGGGTGTTGCGGGTTTTGCATTTGGCAATGTGATGCTTTTCTCCTTTCCCGAGTATTTTGAGGTAGAAGAATTTTGGTTGGACCAATACAAGCAGGTTTTCCGTTGGTTGATGTTCGCCTTTTCCCTGCCCGTGGTATTTTATGCCTCGCAGGATTACTTTATCTCGGCCTACAAGGGCATCCGTTCCCAACTGCTGAACATTGATGTGCCCATCGCCCTGGGGATATTGACCCTTTTTCTGAGAAGTACGGTTGATATTCTATTTGATTTGGGCTCAGGCTTTTTTGATAGTCTCACGGGCTTGGTCTTCTTCTTGTTGTTGGGGAAATTCTTTCAACAGAAAACATATGCCTATCTCTCGTTTGAGCGTGACTACAAATCCTATTTTCCGATTGCCGTCACCCGTTTGAAGCAAAATGGGGAAGAAGAAAACATCCAAATTTATAATATCGAAGTAGGGGATAGGGTTTTGATCCGAAGCCATGAAATTATTCCTGTAGATTGTATCCTCATCAAAGGAAACGCAGAGATAGATTATAGTTTTGTGACGGGCGAATCCGAACCCGTATTGAAAGAATCTGGTGAAAAGTTGTTTGCGGGTGGCAAACAGCTTTCTGGAGTTTTGGAGGTTGAGGTGCTGAAATCCGTCTCCCAAAGTTATCTGACACAGTTGTGGGGCAACTCCATATTTTCCAAAGACAAGGCAAGTCAATTTCAGACCCTTACGGATAGCATTGGAAAACGATTTACCATTGCCGTTTTAAGCATTGCCGCTATAGCTACTATTTTTTGGTTGATTCTTGACCCGAGTTTGGCCCTGAATGTGTTCACTTCCGTATTGATCATTGCCTGTCCTTGCGCCATTGCCTTGGCGGCCCCATTTACTTTGGGAAATATGCTCCGCATTTTTGGAAAACATAAATTCTATTTGAAGAATACCAATGTGATCGAAAGATTGTCCAAGATAGATACCGCTATTTTTGATAAAACAGGCACCCTCACTACAAATGTGAAGGACACCATCCACTACGAAGGGATGGAACTGACCGAAGAGGAAACAGCACTTTTAAAGACAACCCTTCGGGCATCCAATCACCCATTGAGCCGGTCACTTTATGATATTTTAAAATCCAACTCCATAATGACCTTGGAAGAATTCCAGGAACATACAGGAAAAGGTATCGAGGGCAAATATAAGGAGCACTCCATAAAAGTAGGTTCGGCATCTTATGTGGGTGAAAGCAAATCCAATGCATTGACCAATACCTCGGTCTACGTAAGTGCCGATGAAGATTTTAAGGGACGGTTCGTGTTCAAAAACACCTACCGCGATGGTATGAGCCAAATTTTTACGCAGCTGGGCGAGGACTTGGAACTGGGAATTCTCTCTGGTGATAATGATGGAGAAAGAGCGCAATTGCAAAAAGTGCTTCCAGAGAAGACAGTAATGCTATTTGATCAAAAACCAGAGGATAAGCTCGAATACATCAAAAACCTACAGGAACACCACAAAGTTTTAATGGTGGGTGATGGCTTGAACGATGCCGGAGCCTTGGCCCAAAGCGATGTAGGTTTGGCCGTTTCGGAGAACATCAACGTGTTTTCGCCAGCCTGTGACGGCATTTTGGATGCGAGCAAGTTGCGAATGCTGCCCAAGTTCATGAGACTGTCAAGAAAGTCCATTGGAATCATAAAAATGAGCTTTTTGTTGTCGCTCTGCTACAACGTAGTAGGATTGTATTTTGCCGTTACGGGTCAGTTGCAACCCGTTATTGCCGCTATTTTGATGCCATTGAGCTCCATCAGTATTGTGGTGTTCACTACTTTGGCAACAAATTATCTCGGTAAAGAATTAAAAACTTTAGAAAGCTGATATATGTCATTTTTTGAGGAATACCATCATAGTAGTTTTACCCCTAAATTCAGGTAGGTATGAGTGTTATTTATGTGTTGTTGGCCATTAGTATAACGGTGGCCGTAATCTTTTTTGTAGCCTTTGTTTTCTCGGTAAAAAGCGGACAATACGATGACACCTATACCCCATCGGTAAGAATGTTGTTCGAGGATGAGGTGGTTAAGGACAAGGAAAAATCAAACCCAAATAAAAAGGAAATCAAACAAACTAAAAGTACAAACCAATAAATATGGAAATACAACAGTTCCGTTACGATAACAAAATCGTACAAAAGTTCTTATACGCTACCATTTTATGGGGCGTGGTGGGTATGGCAGTAGGTCTTTTGTTGGCCTTTATGTTTTTGTTCCCCAACGTTACAGAGGGTATATCTTGGTTGAGTTTTGGCCGTTTGCGCCCATTGCACACCAATGCCGTGATCTTCGCATTTGTGGGGAACGCGATTTTTGCAGGGGTGTATTACTCACTGCAACGTCTGCTTAAAGCAAGAATGTTCAGTGATGCCCTAAGTAACATCAATTTCTGGGGCTGGCAATTGATTATTGTCGCAGCAGCATTGACGTTACCATTAGGATACACAACATCCAAAGAATATGCCGAATTGGAATGGCCTATAGATTTAGCCATTGCAGTGGTGTGGGTGATTTTTGGCTGGAACATGATCGGTACCATCTTAAAAAGAAGACAAAGGCACCTGTATGTGGCCATCTGGTTTTACTTGGCCACCTTTGTTACGGTAGCCGTGCTTCACATTTTTAACAGCTTGGAATTACCGGTAACTGCACTAAAAAGTTATTCTGTTTACGCTGGTGTGCAAGATGCTTTGGTACAATGGTGGTATGGTCACAATGCAGTGGCATTCTTTTTGACCACGCCTTTCTTGGGCTTGATGTACTACTTTGTTCCCAAGGCGGCGAACAGACCCATCTATTCCTATAGATTGTCCATCGTCCACTTTTGGTCGTTGATATTCATTTATATCTGGGCAGGCCCTCACCACTTGTTATATTCTTCGTTACCAGATTGGGCACAGAATCTAGGTGTGGTATTCTCCATAATGTTGATAGCACCATCTTGGGGTGGTATGATCAATGGATTGTTGACCCTTCGTGGTGTGTGGGACAAAGTGCGTACCGATGCCACATTAAAATTTATGGTGGTAGCTATCACGGGTTATGGTATGGCCACTTTTGAAGGCCCAATGCTTTCCTTGAAAAACGTAAATGCAATTGCTCACTTTAGTGACTGGATCATTGCCCACGTTCACGTGGGAGCCTTGGCTTGGAACGGATTCCTCACCTTTGGTATGATCTATTGGTTGGTGCCACGAATGTTCAAAACAGATTTGCACTCCAAAGGATTGGCCAATTTCCACTTCTGGATTGGCACCTTGGGTATTGTATTATATGCCTTGCCGATGTACGTAGCAGGATTTACCCAAGCCTTGATGTGGAAAGAATTCAACCCAGATGGTACCTTGGTTTATGGTAACTTCTTGGAAACCGTGACCCAGATCATCCCTATGTATTGGATGAGGGCCATAGGAGGTTCGTTGTACATCCTAGGTATGTTTGTGTTGCTTTACAATGTGGTGATGACCATTAGGTCTGGTAGCAAGGTTGAAGATGAAGCAGCAGAAGCTCCAGCATTGGAACGCGTTGCAAAACGAAGAGTGGCTGGCGAAACCTTCCACAACTGGTTGGAAAGAAAACCGGTTCAGTTGACCATTTTGGCCACCGTAGCCATCTTGATCGGGGGTATTGTTCAAATTGTCCCAACCATATTGGTAAAATCCAATATCCCGACCATTACAAGTGTTAAACCCTACACGCCATTGGAGTTGGAAGGACGAGACCTTTACATTCGAGAAGGTTGTGTGGGTTGTCACTCACAAATGATCAGGCCGTTCCGTAGTGAGGTAGAACGTTATGGTGAGTACGCCAAGGCAGGTGAATTTGTGTACGACCACCCATTCCTGTGGGGCAGTAAACGTACTGGTCCCGATTTGTTGCGAGTTGGAGGCAAATACTCCGATAGTTGGCACTTAAACCATATGTACGATCCACAAAGTACTTCGGCCGGTTCCATAATGCCATCGTACGAATGGTTGGTTACGGACGAACACGACCGTAGCGATATTCAAGCTAAAATGGAGGCCATGGCAAAGCTTGGTGTTCCCTATACCGAAGAGGATATTGCCAACGCTCCACAATCTATGGAAGAGCAAGCAGCCGAGATAGAGAAGAGTCTCTATACAGACCCAGAATTCGCAAAAACGTATGAAGCAGATAAGAAATATGCTGAGGAAAACGGCTTGGATTTTGTGGAAATGCAAGATCGTGAAATCGTAGCCTTGATTGCTTACCTGCAGCGATTGGGTACCGATATTAAGATTACCGATACAGCCGAAAAATAGAAAAAGAAATCATGAATCAAGAGCCAAGAACCAAGGTATCCAATGACAAAGACCTTCAAAGGTCTAGCGTCTTGGTTCTAGTCTCTAAAATCTAACATAACCATGTTGAAATTTGTAAAAGAACATATGGAAACCATTGATGGGATAGCGAACTATCCCATGGTTTCCCTGCTCATCTTCTTTGTGTTTTTTGTTCTCTTGTTCTGGTGGGTGTTTACCGCTACCAAAGAACACATAAGGGAGATGTCCGAACTGCCATTGGATAACGATGATCAACAAAACAAACTATAACATTATGAGCACAAGAACACCTTGGTGGATACGAGTCCCCGTTTTATTCTTTTTGATCTTCGGATTGATGGAATTCTTTATAGACTCCGGTGACAAACCCGCAATACTTGAATATCCCATCACACAGTTTTTTATGCTGTTGGTATTGATGATCCTTATTGCCATAGAACTGATTTTAGCTTCCATTGAGAATATCATGTTCCAAACCCTTTCAGAAGAAGGAAAGGAGCGCTACTTGGAAGCTAAAGACAAAAAGTTTGAATGGACTTGGGCCAAGAACTTAATGAAACGACTTACCAAAAGCCGCTCCATAGAACGAGAAGGTGAGATTGTTCTGGATCATAACTATGATGGCATCCGTGAGCTGGACAACGTGCTGCCACCATGGTGGGTATATCTTTTCTATGCGACCATTGTTTTTGCAGTGGTTTATTTAGTTCGTTTCCATGTTATCGGTGAATACGATCAAGAACTTGAATACGAACAAGAAGTTGCTGCTGCGCAAATTGCCATTGAAGAGTACAAAAGAACTGCCAAAGACTTGGTGGATGCCAGTACCGTTGAGTTCCTATCCGATGAATCGGATTTGGCTGCGGGAGAGAAAATATTTCAGGCCAATTGTGTAGCCTGTCATATGGCCGACGGTGGGGGTGGAATTGGTCCAAACCTTACCGACAAATACTGGATATTGGGAGGAGGCATCAAAAACATCTTTACCACAATTTCCGAAGGTGGTCGCGACGGCAAAGGGATGATTGCTTGGAAACAAACCTTAAAGCCTGTAGAAATGGCTCAGGTATCCAGTTATGTAATGACCCTGGGCGGCACCACACCTGCCAATCCAAAGGAACCCGAGGGGGAAATATGGGTAGACCCCAATGCTCCCGAAGAGTCCAATGGAACGGAATCTGAAACGAAAGAAGCTGCACCAGAAGCAATGGAGCAGGCCACTGATTCAACAGACGTAGCCATGAATTAACCCTTTTGGGGACGTCTATGGTAGTATGAATTGACAAATAAAAACGATGGAAGAGAACTTTAGGGATTCCATAGGCACAATCACAGAAGATGGAAAACGGAATTTTATTTTTCCGAAGAAACCCAGTGGACGGTACTACAACTACCGTAAGTATGTTAGTTATTTTCTGCTAATTTTCTTGATTGCAGCTCCTTTTGTCAAAATCAATGGGCATCAGTTCTTGTTGTTCAATGTATTGGACCGACGTTTCAATATATTCGGACTTCCATTTTGGCCTCAAGATTTTCACTTGATGGTCGTGTCCATGATCATAGGGGTAATTTTCATTGCACTGTTTACGGTCGCTTATGGTCGTATTTTCTGCGGATGGATGTGCCCCCAGACCATATTTTTGGAAATGGTCTTCCGTCGTATCGAATATTGGATAGATGGTGACCGAGGTGCTCAAATGCGCTTGGCCAAAGCGCCCTGGACGGGTAAAAAAATCAGGAAAAGAGTATTGAAGTGGCTTATTTTCTTCATCATCTCCTTTTTTATTGCCAATGTGTTCTTGGCATACTTGATCGGGAGTGATCAGCTATTGTCATATATAACAGATGGTCCCATGGCGCACCTGAGCACTATGATTCCATTGCTGATCTTTACAGCGGTGTTTTACTTCATCTTTGCTTGGTTCAGGGAGCAGGTATGTATCATTGCTTGCCCTTATGGTAGATTACAAGGGGTGCTTTTGGATAATAAATCCATTGTTGTGGCCTATGACCACAAACGTGGGGAAGGTGATAACGGACGCAAAAAGTTTCGAAAAAATGAGGATAGGGAAGCACTGGGACATGGTGATTGTATCGATTGTTTTCAATGTGTCAATGTTTGTCCAACCGGAATAGACATTCGTAATGGAACACAGTTGGAGTGCGTAAACTGTACGGCCTGTATTGATGAGTGCGATCACATTATGGAAAGCATTGACAAACCTAAAGGTTTGATCAGGTACGCCAGTGAAGATGAGATAACCAAGAAGAACAAGTTTAAGTTTACTTCCCGTATGAAAGGATATACCGCTGTACTAGTGGTATTGATAGGCATCTTGATTGGAATGTTGTTTATGCGAAACGAGGTTGAAGCAAACATACTGCGTTTGCCCGGCCAACTTTACGAACGTAAGGAGAACAACATTATCAGTAATGTATACACTTATAAATTGGTGAACAAGACCACCAAGGATATCGAAAATGTATCTTTCGAACTGATGTCGCACAACGGAGAAATCAAAATGGTTTCCCAAGATGAATTTACCGTTTCTGCGGAAGAAATGGCAGAAGGGACATTGTTTATAGAAATAAACGCTTCGGCATTGAACGGCGACAAGGATAAATTGAAGATAGGTGTATATAGCGGAGATAAGCTCATAGAAACTACGGTGACCCAATTTTTGGCACCAAGGAGTTACAACTAAAAAGGATTGATATGAAAATTAATTGGGGAACTGGAATCGTGTTGGCTTTTATTGGCTTCATCAGCTTTATCCTATACTTTGTAGTTAGGATGAGTACGGATGATAGCGCCAATCACGATTTGGTGACGGAGGAATACTATAAAAAAGAATTGTCTTATCAGCAAGAGATAGATGCATCAAAAACGGCAACGGAAATGGATGCCAACCTAAAGGTTGAAAAAACGGATAAAGGTTTGATGATTTATTTTCCAGAACGTTTCGACCCAAAAAAAATAAGTGGAACAGTGTCCCTATATAGACCGTCTAACAAGCATTTGGACACAGACTTTCCTATAAGTTTGTCCAAAACACATTTGCTCATACCTGACAATCGCTTGGTAGACGGTCGCTGGGACATTTCCATAAACTGGGAATACGAAGGTAATTCCTTTTTGCATAAACAAAAATTGGTATACTGATCATGTTGACCTCTGCATTGGTTCTTGGACTACTTGGAAGCCTGCACTGCTTGGGCATGTGCGGGCCAATAGCCTTTATGCTGCCCTTGGACCAAAACAATGGTGTAAAAAAGACAGCACAATTGTCCATCTACCACTTTGGGAGACTATTGGCATACGGGATGATTGGCTTGTTGTTTGGACTTTTGGGCAAGGGATTGTCATTGTTCGGCATTCAGCAAAAACTGTCTATCGGAATAGGGGTGCTTATGATCGCTCTTGTATTGATTCCGGGAAAGTACCTTAACGGACATAAAATGTTGTCTCCAATTTACTCGATCATCGGCAAGGTGAAGTCCAAACTGGGGGCCGAACTCAAAAAGAAGACACCCGACACTTTTTTGACCATTGGTTTTTTGAACGGTTTCTTGCCCTGTGGTCTGGTGTACATGGCCCTTTTGGGAGCCATTGCCATGGGGAGTCCTTTGGAAGGTGGTCTTTATATGATGATTTTTGGCTTGGGTACCGTACCTTTAATGTCATTGGTGGTCTATTCCAAAGGAATGTTCAGTACTTCCATTAAATCCAAAATACAAAAATTGATACCGGTGTTCGTGGTCATCATTGGTGTTTTGTTCATTGTACGTGGGCTAGGATTGGGAATCCCCTATGTTTCCCCAAAAGCTGCACCTACAGATACAGTATCGGCCGCCATTGAATGCCATCAACCTTAAAAAATCAAATCCATAATGAAAATAACATCAGCAGAAGAAGCGGTAGGAATCGTAAAATCTGGAGACCGGGTCTTTTTTCAAGGGGCCGCTATGACTCCTAACGAATTAATCGATGCTCTATGTGATAGGCATAAAGAAATTGAAAATGTCGAAATTGTTTCGATCCATACGGAAGGGGATGCAAAGTACACCAGAAAACCGTATTGCGATGCCTTTACCCTGAACGCATGTTTTGTCGGGGGCAATGTAAGAACCTTTGTGAATACTTATATGGGCGACTATATCCCTGTTTTTTTAAGCGAGATACCTTGGTTGTTCGCCGATGAATATTTGCCCTTGGATGTGGCCTTGGTACAAGTATCCCCGCCGGACAAGCATGGTTATTGTTCTTTGGGAGTATCGGTGGATGTGGCATTGCCAGCAATTCGAACGGCCAAAAAAATCGTGGCACAGATCAATCCACAAGTGCCCAGAACCCACGGCACAGGAATTGTTCATGTCGATGAGATAGTCTTTGCTACTGAGGTAGATAGACCGATTCATGCACATCTACCTACCGAACCATCCGAAGTGGAACATAAAATCGGCAGGCATGTGGCATCCTTGATTGAGGATGGCGCAACCCTACAAATGGGAATAGGCAACATACCCAATGCGGTTTTGTCCAATTTGGGAAACCATAAAAACTTGGGAATCCATACCGAGATGTTCTCTGATGGGGTATTGCCTTTGTTGGAAAGTGGTGTCATCAATGGAAAAGAAAAAGCGGTAAAACGAGGTAAAATTGTTAGTTGTTTTGCTGTGGGTTCGCAAAAACTATATGATTTTATAGATGATAACCCGATATGTGATTTTAGAGACTCTGGGTATACCAACGATACGGCCAGAATCCGCAGAAATCCGAAAGCGACGGCAATTAACAGCGCCATAGAAATTGATTTAACTGGACAAGTTTGTGCAGATACCATTGGCGGATACCAATTCTCCGGAGTAGGTGGACAAATGGATTTTATGCGAGGAGCTTCGCTTTCTAAAGGCGGGAAGCCCATTATTGCCATGTCGGCCACTACCAAAAAAGGTGTTTCCAAAATAACACCATTTTTAAAGCAAGGCGCTGGGGTAACCACTACACGGGCCCATATGCACTACGTAGCCACTGAATATGGTGTGGTGAATCTTTTTGGGAAAAACCTTCAACAGCGAGCCAAAGCTTTGATTTCCATAGCACACCCTGACCATAGGGAAGATCTAGAGAAAGCTGCATACGAAAGGTTCCATGGCTAGTCATGTTTGTCAAAAGCAAAAAAAAGGGGCAATTTTTAAACTGCCCCTCTTTTTTTCGAATTACATGAAACCAATCAAAAATGCAATTCACTAAATTTTAAAGGTAATCACTGGTGCTTCGGAATGATTGGCAATATCTTCACCAATACTTCCCATAAAGAAGTGCGATAGACCTCTTCTTCCATGTGTTGGAATCCCGATAAGGTCGGCCGATACGTTATCACTATAATTGAGAACTCCTTTTTCAACGGTATAATCGTTAAATATTTCGACTTCCATGCCAACTTTGGCTTCGTTCAGGAATTCGGATATTTTTTTATGTGCATCATTGGTGCTCATAAACTCATCCCCAGGCGTGTTTATATAGACCAAGTGTAGCTTGGAACCCAAGAGCTCGGCCATTTGTTCGGCTCTTTTGAGGGCAGGGATACTTTCTTTCTCAAAATCACAGGCGAACACAAAATTCTTGGGGTTAAAATCATCAACCTCGTTCCCTTTGATTACCAAAACGGGGATATCGGAAGTTCTTACTACTCTTTCCGTATTGGAACCAATAAAAATCTCCTGTAAGCCGTCGGCACCGTGGGAGCCCATAACAATTAGGTCTGCCTTATGTTTTTCAGCCACCTCGGAAATTTCGCTAAAGACCTTATAGTGCTTAATCACGGGGACAACTGGGACATCTTTCAAATAGGGTTTGTCCAAAAAGTCGGAAAACCTTTTTTCGCCTAATTTAATAAGGTGGACTACCTGTTCTTGTGAAATATATCCTGATTCTCCCATAATGGAGGGAGAAAGCTCCAGCATATGGAGCACTAATAATTCTGCCTTGTGTTCCTTTGCCAAGGAAGCAGCAACTTTAAGGGCTTTTTCAGATTGATTTGAAAAATCAACAGGTACAATTATACTTTTCATTTTTTTACTTTTTTAGGTTAAACGGTCATGGAAAATATTCGGGTATTTGGTTTTTTTCTGTGCATTTTTAGGTCAAAGGCCATACTAATGTTTCTAACAAAGGGTCTTCCTTTGTCTGTAACCTTTATGTTTTTGTCATTTATTTCCACCAACCCATCCGCTTCTAGTTCAGATAGGTGGGCCAAAATATTTTCAAAATCGATTACTTCCTTCTCGGCGGCGTTCCAAGTGGTCTTGAACTGACACATGATATTAAGGATGTGCTTTCTCAATATTTCATCCTCTTCATTCAAGATATGTCCCCTAAAAATAGGGATAACGCCCTGCGAAACCAAATTCTGATATTCTTCCACGTTTTTTACATTCTGGGCGAAACCATACCAACTGTCACTGATGCTCGACGCTCCCAGACCGACCATGAGTTTGGTTTTTGACGGTGTATAGCCCATAAAATTTCTGTGTAGGGTTCCATTTTCCAACGCTTGGTACAAACTGTCCGTTGGTAGCGAAAAATGGTCCATTCCAACATCTTTGTAACCAAATTCTGTTAGCATTTTTTTGCCCATTTCGTATTGGGCTTTTTTCTCAACGGAAGATGGTAAGTCCGAATCACTATAGCCTCTTTGGCCATTTCCTTTTAACCATGGAACATGTGCATAACTATAAAAAGCAATTCTGTCGGGTTTTATGGCATTGGTCTTGAAAATAGTTTCCTCTACATCCGAATATTTTTGAAACGGAAGACCATAAATAATATCATGCCCCACAGAAGTATATCCAATTTCCCTGGCCCATTCGGTAACGTTTTTCACGTTTTCAAAGGGCTGAATTCTATTGATTGCACGCTGAACAGTGAGGTTGTAATCCTGTACACCAAAGGACACCCTTCTAAACCCAACCTCGTAAAGGGCTTGCAAATGCTCTTTTTGGGTATTGTTGGGATGACCTTCAAAACTGAACTCAATTTCATCCGTTTTTTTACTGAGGCGAACAATGCCCTCAATCAAAATTTTAAGGTTTTCCGGAGAAAAGAAGGTAGGGGTCCCACCTCCCAAATGGAGTTCTTTTATCATGGGTTTGGACTCCATCAGGTCAACATATAATTCCCATTCCCTTAAAACGGCTTTGATATACGGTTTTTCTACCTCATGTCGTTTTGTAATTCTTTTGTGGCATCCACAAAAAGTACACATGTTTTCACAAAAGGGAAGATGTATATAAATACTGATACCTTCTTCCTGACTTTCCTGGAATGCTTTGAGCAAACTGGAATTCCATTTTTTACCTGAAAAACTTTCAATGTCCCAATAGGGCACTGTGGGATAACTCGTATACCGGGGGCCTGGGATATTATATTTTTGGACTAATCCGCACATAAACTATATAACTTTACATTATATTTCAAAAGTACTTTTGATGGTTTGCAAAAAACATGATAATTGTCAGTATGGCCATCTAAAAAGAAAAAGACTCCCATTTATACCCTGACGTCTATCATATTTTGGCATACTTGTACATCGTATTTTTATAGAATGATGTAGTATGACTAAACTTTATTTTGATGGGAGAACATATCCAAGAAAGCATATTTAATGAACAGGAGCGTAAGGCCTTTGTCCAACATCTTATTGATGATATTCAAGCTTTGGAGCAAATGATCGATCAGGGTATGATCGAGGACGATATCGTCCGCATCGGTGCCGAGCAGGAAATGTGCCTGATCAACCCGGACTATAGGCCCGCTCCCAAGTCCTTGGATATCATCAAAACCGTGGATGACCCTCACTTTACCACCGAACTGGCAAGCTATAATGTGGAAGCCAATCTTGACCCCTATACCTTGGAGAAAGATTGTTTCACTTCCATGGAGAATCAATTGCGGGAATTAGTGGAAAAAGTAACAAAAGCAGCTTCAAAACATGATACAAGAATTTTGTTGACCGGAATCCTTCCCACCATCAGTAAAGATGAACTGGGTATGGATTATATGACCCCAATCCCCAGATATTATAGGATAAACAGTATTTTAAAAACTTGGCGGGGAGATGATTTCACCGTGCGGATAAAAGGTGCGGACGAACTATCGCTCCATCACGATTCCGTTCTTTTTGAAGCTTGCAATACCAGTTTTCAACTCCATCTTCAAATACCACCACAAGATTTTATCAAAAGCTATAATTGGGCCCAGGCCATTTCCGGTCCCGTTTTGGGGGTTTGCTGTAACTCGCCCTTACTTTTGGGGAAAGAACTATGGCGAGAGACCCGAATTGCATTGTTTCAACAAAGTTTGGATACCCGGATTTGGACCAAGGCCTTAAGGGAGGAGGTCGCCAGGGTTGGTTTCGGTCAGCGATGGCAGCAGAAATCGGTAGCCGAAACTTTTAAGCAGGACATTTCTACCCACCGTATTTTATTGACTAAACCAATTAAAAAAAACGCTTTGGAGCAGCTTCAAAAAGGTGAAACACCAAAATTGGAGGCGCTGAGCTTGTTCAATAGTACGGTGTATCGGTGGAATCGTCCCTGTTACGGCGTCGGTAACGGAAAACCCCATTTAAGAATTGAGAACAGGTATATACCGGCGGGCCCCACAGTATTGGACGAAATGGCCAATTTTGCCTTTTGGGTTGGATTAATGGCAGGAAGACCCAAAAAGTACGACGACATGCCCAGTTTAATGGACTTTAGAACGGCGAAACTCAATTTTTTAAGGGCGGCCACGAGTGGCAGGCATGCTATGTTTTCTTGGATGGGCAAAGCCATGACCGCCAAAAAAATAGTAAGGGAAGAATTGTTGCCCATTGCTTACAAGGGATTACGGAAATTCAATATTGATGAGAAAGACATCTTAAGGCTGCTGGGCGTTATAGAGGAACGCACCAAAGGTGGAACGGGTGCCGAGTGGCAGATAAACAATTTTAGGGAGTTGAGAAAACAAATGAAGTTGGACAGTGCCATTGTGCAGTTAACCAGGTCCATGTACAAAAACCAGCAAACCGGCAAGCCTGTTCACCAATGGCGGCCAATCGATAAAATGTCCGAGACAAAGGAATCCTTTGAATGGGTGAGCCAGATTATGTCCACAAAGCTCATGAAGCTCTACGAAGACGATTATGCCAATTTGGCCTTGGCCATAATGCAATGGAACAACATTCACCACCTCCCTGTGGAAAATGGAAGGGGAGAACTCGTGGGCTTACTTACTTGGAGCCATATCGAAAAGTTTGAGCAGTTGGATAAGAAAGAGGCCAGGGTATCCGATATTATGGTGAAGGATGTAATAAGCGTGAAGCCCAAAACAAAGATCGAGGAGGCAAAGGAAATGATGGAGAAACACAAAATAGGTTGTTTGCCGATATGTGTGGATACCCATATTGTGGGTATAATCAGTAAAGTTGATTTATAAAAATATGCCAATAGTTCATAGCACAGCGCTTAATGAAACAGTAAAAGTTGAAAGAATCATTGACCATATCCATGGAAAAAAAGGAGGGCCCACGGTGGTTTTTTTTGGCGGTATACATGGAAATGAAACGGCGGGTGTTTTTGCACTTAAGAAGGTTTTTGATGAAATAAAATCCAAGAAAACACCAATATATGGACAGGTGTATGCAGTATCCGGAAACTTGGGTGCCTTGGAAAGCAAACAACGTTTTCAAATAGAAGACTTGAACAGGATTTGGCTTCCCGATCGTATAGAAAGGATTGTCAAAAAAAAAACAATTCATAATCACGAAGAGAAGGAACTCCATGAATTGTACCTGCTACTTGAGGACATTCTGGGCAAGGGAACCCCACCTTTTTATTTTTTGGACCTTCATACTACATCCAGCGATACTTCACCATTTATGGTGCTCAACGATAGCTTGCTCAACCGAAAGTATGCTTCCAATTACCCCTTGCCCATTATTTTAGGGATCGAGGAATATTTGAAAGGGGCTCTGTTGAGCTATATCAACGAACTGGGTTATGTTTCCCTTGGTTTTGAGAGTGGTCAACATGATGATGACAAGGCCGTGCAAAACTGCGTGGAATTTATACGATATTCTTTGGTTTTGACGGAATCCGTGGATGCTTCCGAAAAGGAAAGGGAATCACTGAGAAAAAAGATTTTCGATGCGGGGCGGGACACCCATACATTTTACGAAATATACCATCAGCACGATATTGGCTCGGAAACAACCTTTGAGATGTGCCCTGGGTTCACCAATTTTGAAATTATACCAAAAGGGGAACAACTGGCCATAATTGATGGTGTAGGACTGAAAACAACCAAAAAGAGGCAGATTTTTATGCCCTTGTATCAAAAGCAGGGGAATGAGGGGTTCTACTTTATCAGACCAATCCCCAAAATAGTTTTGTGGTTGTCCAAGAAACTCAGAAGGTACAAGGTAGACCATATTTTAGTGAAATTGCCCGGTGTGCAATGGGCAGACGATAAAAAAGACACCTTGGTTGTAGATCAACGAATTGCCCGTTTCTTTGCCAAATCTTTTCTTCATCTGTTAGGTTATAGGGCGAGAAAATACGATAAAGCCCATTTAATGGCCAAGAACAGGGAGAGCGCTTCAAAACACGAACAATACAACGGTATTGCTTGGTTCGATTCATAAAAAAGACCCAAGAACTAACCAGGGCCTCTTTTAGGGTTATGTTCGGTATTTTCAGTTTTGCATGATAAAGTTTATCGGTATACTATATTTTACACTGACTTTTTTACCGCGTTGTTCTCCTGGTTTCACTTTGGGCAAGGAAGCGATAATACGTACCGCTTCATTTTCCAAAAGCTTGTCCGGTCCTCTTTTTTGAATTCCTGTGACCCGACCATTTGAGTCGATTACAAACTGTAGGTAAACCTTGCCTGTTATTCCCATTTCTAGGGCGGATGGTGGGTATTTAAAATTATTCTTGATATGCTCTTGTACCTTTTGGTTAAAGCACTCCTTGCGCTCCGCTTGGGTCTGTAGATCCTCACATCCAGGGAAAACCGGCACATATTCGATTACTGCGAAAGGTACCACAACCTCTTCTTCCACTTCTTCTACGTCCACATCCTCGATTCGCACTACGGCATCCTCGATAAAGGTTTCCTGGCTACTCTCGGTACTTTCTATAATGGTTTCTTTTACATCTTCCACATCGTCCACGATTTCAATTACATCCGGTGCGGATGGTGGGGGCGGGGGAGGAGTGGTCCTGATCATTTCCGTAATGGGAACATCTTCCTTAAGCTCATCCGTTACTTGCACAACTTCCGAAACTTTGGATTCTTCTTCATAGAACTTTACTTCAAAGGATTGCCATGTCATGAACAATACCGAAGTAAGTCCTATCATAAAATAGAGACTGCTGTTGCGTCCAATTTCTGCGTTTGGGTTCTTTTTTGGTTTCATGACTTCTACTATTTAACTATGTTAAAGGTAACTTGCCTAAACATCAGAAAATATGATAATAATCAGGTTTATAGGAAGTTGGTAGAAAACTGGACTATCAAATACTTGGTAGTTAATGTATGTTCAAAGCCAAATCCTTTTTGATAAGATCAATATTGAAATAAAGCCCCAACCTGATCATATCTTCACTGTAGTTTTTAAAACTTTGGTTAAAGTACCCAATATCCACTTTTAAACTGGGGGAGAGTTCACGACCCACCCCAATAAAAATTCTGTTTTGGCTATATGCCTTTCCTTCCAGGTTTAGAAAAACTTCATTGAAGGCCTTAAAATAAATATCCCTATAAACAGGTCTGGTATATTGAAGACGATACCTTATTCTATTGTTGACTTTGGAATCTTCCGTATTGATAAGTCTCCTGTTTTCAAAACGAAAACGATGTGCAAGCGTATTTTGATTGAACTTTGTCTTGAGCGTATACTCGCCGTATAGCCATAATTGGTTGGTATTTACCACATCGTTGGGTTCCAAATAGGAGTTGGAATTGAGCAGGGCAAACCCGCCCGTAAATCTTGAAGCTTTGCTTATTTTGTATGAGGCACCGGTCCTAAAAAAGAAAAATCCGTACTTGTCCAGCATATGGTGGTGCCGAATAATTCCAACAGCGGGTATGCTCCAATCCTAGTGTATTTTGGCTTCACCGCACAGCACTAACCACGACCCGTAATCATTTTCCTCTGAATTTTGGGAATATATGTCTGGAGCTAAAAGGATAGTGAATACTATAGAACAAAGCAAGCCTGAAAAATACCTTGTAAACCCCATAATCAGTGCTTTATGATTGTTGGAGTACAAAGGTTTTCATTAAAATCAACCAGATAATATGACTGTTGTCATAGAATGGGTTTTTTGACAAAAAAATCCTGTTCTCGGGCTATTTTTTCTTTTTTTGTTCCCAAATAAGGGCCGCAGCGCCGCAAATGGCAGCTGTTTTTCCCTCCATACTGGAATGCAGTAGCTTTACCTTCCCTTTATACACATCCAAAAGGAAACCATTGAAATATTTTTCCAGTGGTGTCATGATCCATTTTCCACTATTGGTAAGTCCGCCCATTAAAATAAAGGCTTCGGGTTGGGTAAAAGCCGTAAAGTTGGCCAAAGCTTGGGCCATGATCCGTGCGGTGTAGTCAAAAGCTTTTAGGGCTATTTCATCGCCTTCTTCGGCAGCTTGGCTAATGTCCTCTCCATGAAGATCATTATAGGCAATATCCCTAAACCTACTATCTACCAAATATTTGCTCTGCATATACATTACTGTTCGTTTTAATCCAGTGGCCGAAACGTAGGCTTCCAGCCCTCCTTTAACACCTAGTCCGGTCAACCTGCCGTCACCCATGGTCATGTCCACATGGCCAAGCTCGCCGGCAAATCCATCATATCCATCAATAAGTTGTCCATTGGCCACAATGCCGGCACCAAAACCGGTGCCCAAGGTTATTACAATAAAGTCGGTCATGCCCTTGGCACCCCCAAAAAGCATTTCGCCCAAAGCAGCTGCACTGGCATCGTTCATTATGCGAATGGGCATGTCCATACGTTGTTTTAAAAGCTTTACCAGCGGTACACTGCCTTTCCATGCCAAATTACTAGCTCTTTCAATAGTTCCGTTTTTACTGGAAGCATTGGGAGCACCGATACCACAACCAATTACGTTGGCATCTTCTCCAAATTGCTCTAAAAGCTCGTCGACGGTGGACTTTATTTTATCCAGGTAATTATCTAAATTGGGATATTCCTTGGTCCTAAAAAATGTTTTTTCGTAGCATTCGCCATGTTCATCCACCAAACCTATCTTGGTTTTGGTTCCTCCTATATCAATTCCTATTACTAAATCCATATTTAAAGTGGCATTGGTTTACGGTTTCTAAATATAACCAATATGGTAGCAATAAAATAACGACACAAATTTTTATGGGGGCTGATTTTATGGTATTTTAAAGTGGAAAAGTAGAAAACCCTGATTTCTGTCATATTTTAGGTGATGGGACAACTTTATTTTTGGTGTAGAATTGAAATCAATAAATATATTAGGTATGAGTAGTTTAAATAAAATATTAATTCCTTTTGATTTTTCCGAAGCATCGGTAAACGGTTTGGAGTACGCAGTCAATTTTGTAGGAGACAAAAGACCGATAAACATTTTGGGTCTGTATGTGGGTACAATGCCGATTAGTGAATCTGATAACGAAAAGCTGGAAAAGGATTTTTTAAAATTGTTGGATTCCTTTGATGTTAAGTTAAAGACCACTCCTAAGTTCATTACGGATACGGGAGAGGTGATCAGCACCATTCTATCCGCCCAACAAAGGAGCAATGCAGACTTGATCATGATGGGCACCATGGGGGATAAAATCACCGATGAGGCCATTACCAATACATCAAAATTAGTGTTGGAGGCCAACTGTCCCGTTATTTCAATCCCTTATGGAACAAGTATACAGGAACCCAAGAACATTGCCTTGGTGATGGGCGGCGAGAAAATTGATGATAAGGAAGTCTTGGAAACACTTTTGGATGTGGCGAGGACATTTAATGCGAGGGTTCATGTGCTTACCATTTACAAAGATTCGGTGTATGATGAAGAAGCCATCAAGGAGTCCAACGAAAAGCTCTTGGAGTACTATTTGGAGCATTTTTATGCCGAACACACTTTCAGGAAGAGCAAAGATGTAGAGCAGGGTATCCTGGATTACATCAAACAAAAAAATATTGACCTGTTAACCATATTGCCACGTAACCATACCGAAAAGAGCACTCCTTCGGAGGGCAGATTGACAAAACTGTTGACCCTGCACTCGGAGATACCGGTACTGGCCCTGGACTAACCTTGACGGACCTTAAAGCATGCTGCCACTGCTGATTATTTTAGGTATTACTATTTTACTGTTTATATGGGGGAAGTTTCCTCCGGACGTCGTAGCCCTTATGGCTATGCTCTCTCTTTTTCTTACGGGAATATTGGATTTGAGCGAGACCTTGGCAGGTTTTAGCAATCCAACGGTAATCATGATCGCTGCCCTTTTTATCATAGGAGAGGGTCTTTCCAGAACAGGTTGGACGGCCATGGCAGGACAGTTTTTTGTGAAATGGGCTAGAAGGAACATATCACGATTATTGGTGATCGTTACCTTGGGTTCGAGTTTGTTATCCGGATTTGTGAGCAATACGGGAACCGTTGCAGCACTACTGCCGGTTACGGTAACCGCTGCCTGGAACGCAGGCACGCTGCCATCAAAATTATTGATTCCCGTTGCCTTCGGTTCCAATACGGGTGGTTTGCTAACATTAACAGGCACGCCCCCGAACATTATTGTAAGCAACGCCTTGGTGCAGAATGAATTTACAGGTTTTTCGTTCTTTGAATTTGGATTGATCGGTGTGCCGCTCCTCATCATTTCCGTACTTTATTTTAGATATGTGGGATACAGGTTGTTGCCTAGCCATAGGACGAACAACAAGCCCATGGCCATAGATCAAGAAATGCACAAATGGATAGAGAATTACAGTATTGGTGATAACCTGTACCGGTTACGTATCCGATCGATGTCACAATTGATAAACACCAAAATAGGCGATTGGAATTTTGAGAGCGAACATAAGGTTTCCGTAATGCGATTAAAGCGCAGGCACCCTAACAAATTGCATAGAATCCCGCAGTTTGTCGAAATGCCGGGGTTGGATACCGAAATGCGCTATCACGACATCATTACGGTAAAAGGTGAGCCAGAGGATGTAGATAAATTGGTATTGAAGTTTCATTTGGGCATAATTCCTTTAAAACCGGAAAAGGATATGCTCAAAAAGGAACTCATTAACCAAGAAGTAGGTATGGCCGAGATGATTATTACCCCGAAATCAGTCTTTGTGGGCAAGACCATTAATTTGGGCCATTACCTTCGTCAGGCAGGGGTACAACTCTTGGCAGTGTCTCGAGACAACGCTCCATTAACTGGAAAAATAAAGATTAAAGCGGGAGACGCTTTTGTGATTCGTGGACAATGGGAAAATATCATTGCACTGAAATCCATGTACGAAAACCTGGTCATTTCAGGAAGTCCCGAAGCATTGTCAAAAAATGTAGATCAATTGACTACAAGAAGTTACATTGCCTTGGGCACCTTAGTACTGATGGTTTTGCTTTTGGTGCTTAATATATTGCCGGGAGCCATAGCTGCATTGGTTTGTGCGGGAATCATGATGTTGACGGGCTGTGTGCCCATTTCAAGGGCATACAAAGGAATTAGTTGGACGAGTGTAGTTATGATTGCGGCTATGATTCCAATGGGATTGGCTCTGCAAAAAACAGGAGTGGCACAATTGGCGGCCAACAGTCTGGTGGATACCTTGGGGAGCATACACCCGGTAGCTTTGCTGGCAGGTATTTTTCTGTTGACCGCAGCCTTTAGTCAAGCGATAAACAATTCGGCAACGGCAGTGTTGATGGCACCGATAGCTATTATGGCGTCCATGACTTTGGGAATTTCGCCAAAGCCTTTTATGATCGCTGTTGCCGTAAGCGCATCCACCGCGTTTTTGACCCCGGTTGGGACGACCACCAACGCCATGGTGATGGCCGCTGGCGGGTATAGATTTATTGATTACGTAAAAGTAGGCGGGCCTTTGCTCCTACTTTTCTTTATAGCAACATTAGTATTGGTTCCATGGATATGGAGCTTTTAACCACTTTAAACAACAGATATGAGCACAACCAAAGACCTCAGTAAGTATGGAATAAAAAATGTCCGGGCACAATGGAATCTTGATGCCGAAACGTTACAAAAATTAACACTGGAAAAGGACATGGGGGTAGAGACCGAAAACGGAACCCTAAGTGTTAATACCGGGAAGTTTACCGGAAGGTCGCCAAAAGACCGTTTTTTGGTAAAAGATGATTACACCAAGGACAAAGTTTGGTGGGGAAGAATCAATAAACCGGTGTCTCCAGAAAACTTCGATAAACTGTATGATGAGGTAACCAAATATCTTGACGGAAAAGAAGTTTTTGTTCGGGATGCCTATGTGTGCGCCGACCCAAAATATAGAATGAACGTAAGGACCATTACAGAATACCCATGGTCCAGCTACTTCATCAAAAACATGTTTCTGCGCTTGGACGAAAGCGAGCTCGAGAATTTTGAGGAAGAGTGGTTGGTAGTATGTGCTCCCGGTTATGAAGCAAAGAATCCATCGGAATACGGCATATTGAGCGGAAATTTTTCCATACTCAACTTTACCAAGAAAATTGCATTGGTAGCCGGTTCGGCCTATACTGGAGAAATGAAAAAAGGTATTTTTTCCGCATTAAACCTTATTCTCCCTACCGAAAAGGAAGTGCTTCCTATGCACTGCTCCGCCAATGTGGGCGAGGATGGGGATACTGCAATTTTCTTTGGGCTTTCCGGAACAGGTAAAACAACCTTGTCGGCCGACCCGGACCGAAAACTTATCGGGGATGATGAGCATGGTTGGACCAAGGAAGACACCATTTTTAATTTTGAAGGAGGTTGCTACGCAAAGGTAATCGACCTTACAGAGGAGAAAGAGCCCGATATTTATCGAGCGATTCGGCCTGGAGCCTTGTTGGAGAACATAGTGTTCAAGGAAGGAACCAAAGAAGTGGATTATTTTGATAGTACTATCACCCAAAACACCAGGGTCAGTTATCCTATTTTCCATATCGATAACATTCAGGAGCCATCCTACGCCTCCAATCCCAAAAATATCTTTTTCTTAACTTGTGATGCCTTTGGTGTATTGCCTCCGGTATCCAAATTGACACCAGGTCAGGCAGCGTACCATTTTATTTCGGGCTACACGGCTAAAGTGGCAGGGACCGAAGCAGGTATTACCGAACCAGTCCCATCGTTTTCCGCATGTTTTGGAGAACCATTTATGCCCTTGCACCCAACCGTTTATGCAGAAATGTTGAGTGAAAAAATGAAGGCATCTGGCGTGAACGTTTGGTTGATTAACACAGGTTGGAGTGGGGGGCCTTATGGAGTGGGATCCAGAATCAAGCTTAAATATACAAGAGCCATGATTTCTGCAATTCTCGAAGGTAAATTGGACGATGTGGAATTTCATACGCACCCTATTTTTGGGCTGTTCATGCCAAAATATTGTCCAGGTGTGCCGGTAGAGTTATTGGACCCAATGAACACTTGGTTGCAAAAAGGAGCTTACGTGAGCAAGGCCATCCAGTTGGCGCACTCGTTTCATATAAATTTTGATAAATTCGCCAGTCAGGCGTCGGACGAAATCATAAATGGAGGACCGCTTATTGATTCGCATCACAGCTTGACAGAACATCTATAAAGATTTAACAAAAGTGAGCAATATAAACAGATTTAACATAGAAAGTTTAGGGGCGTCTGAATACAAGTCGCCCCTTCAACTTAGTACTGTAAAGGGAGATCATATATTCAACTTTGTGAGCGAGACGGACCGATTGGTGTTCGATCTTTCCATGGAATACTACAATCAATGTTTAAATGATGGGGAGGAACCTGTTTGTATGGAAAAGGCAGGTCCAAGACAGGACATTTTTTTTGATACCAAGAATACGACAGCTGCCATAGTCACTTGCGGTGGATTATGCCCTGGCATCAATAATGTGATCAGAGGTTTGGTAATGGCCTTGCATTATTTTTATGGGGTTAAAAAAATCATTGGGATACCATATGGTTATGAAGGATTGAATCCTGAAAAAGGACATGAACTTATAGAATTGACGCCGGAAAAAGTAAAGGATGTCCATCAATTCGGAGGTACTTTTTTAGGCTCGTCCCGAGGTGCGCAAGATGTTTCTGTGATGGTCGATACACTGCAAGATAATATGGTGGATATGCTATTTGCCATCGGAGGTGATGGAACTTTAAAGGGCGTAAACGCTTTGGGAGATGAAATTTCCAAGAGAAATGCCAAAATCAGTGTGATGGGGATTCCAAAGACCATCGATAACGATATTGACCTAATCGATGAGTCCTTTGGTTTTGAGACCGCTTTTGATGTGGCCAGTCCTATCTTAAGAGATGCCCATAATGAAGCTACAGGGGCTTATAATGGTATTTCCATTATCAAATTAATGGGAAGGGACAGTGGTTTTATAGCAGCTTCAGCTTCTTTGGCCATGCCTGTGGTAAATTTTGTTCTGATTCCGGAAATGGATTTTGCCCTCGATGGAGAAGGAGGTTTCTTAAAAGTTCTGGAAGAACGCCTGAGTCAAAAAAAGCATGCCGTGATCGTTGTGGCAGAAGGTGCGGGGCAGCAACTGTTCAAAGATAAGAAGGTCGTTACGGATGCATCCGGAAATGTACAGCACCAGGATATCGGTGTTTTCCTGAAGGAAAAAATATCAGAGCACTTTAAAGGTAAAATACCAGTAACTATAAAATATATAGACCCAAGTTATATCATCAGATGTGCACCTGCCAATTCCAGGGACAGTGTTTACTGTAGCCGATTGGCCTATCATGCAGTGCATGGAGCCATGGCGGGAAAAACCAAATGTGTGGTCAGCAAAGTAAATAACAGATATGTTTATGTGCCTATTTCCGAAGTGACCAAAAAAAGAAAGAAAATTGACTTGGAAGGGGAGTTCTGGTTCTCTGTGCTACAGAGTACCGGACAACCATTTTCTTTGGGGTAAGAACGATATTTAATGACAATTGTCATTAAATTTTATCTTTACTAGTCATAGATTTGAAAATAATCAAAACAATAATTATGGAAGTACATGTTCAATATCAAAAGATGATGACCAGTGATTCGTTAACCGAATTGTTGATGAAAAAATTGGAGGGATTGGAGACTAAATATAGCTGGTTGATAAAAGCCAACGTGCTTTTTAAAACCGAGAACGATAGAACTGGGGAAGGCAAGATTTGCGAAATTGAACTGAGTGCCCCAGGGCCCAGAATCTTTGCCAAGTCCGATACCGATGATTTTGAAAAGTCGATGTCCAAAACCATAGAGGATTTGAGAAGGCAGCTTGAAAAAAGGCAAGCTACATTTACTGCACATTAATAAATTAGATCTATGCTGCGCATAAATCTATAAAACCACGGTGATGAAACTTAAATTGATTAGTATAGGCCTACTGCTCCTTATGGGGTGTTCCTCCACTAGATTGGTGAGTACTTGGAAAAATCCAGATAACGTAATTTTTGATGCCTACCAGGTTTTGGTTGTTGGGATGATACAGGATGACAATACAAGGATGGAGTTCGAAAGCAGGTTTGTAGATGCTTTGAAGAACCAGGGTGTGGATGCCGTGCGCAGCATCGACCTTTTTGATGTTGAATTTACTTCTTCCCAAAGATCCGAAGAGGAGTTGTTGGAAGTTGAGCAACAATTATTGGATAAAGGGTTTGATGCCATTTTATTCACTAAAGTGGTCGGTACCGAGAATAGAAGAACCTTCAAGGAGCATATTAATGATGTGGACAAAATGCTTGTTCGTTTTAGCAACGATTATTTGGAACATCAAGATATATACTACGATCCGGAATACTACGATAGCTTCAATATTTACCATGCAGAGACCTCTTTATACTGCATTTGTGTCGGAAAAGAAATAGAACTAATTTGGAGAGGTGAGGTGGATGTCACCGAGCCTGAAAATATTAACAGGACAATCGATTCCTACGTAAAGGTGGTGACCAAGTCAATGGGTAAAGAGGATGTGATTTTTAATTCGAAAGCCCCATAGCTTCCAAAACACCTAAAAAGTCCAGTGCAATCAAAACAGGGATTGCTATCAATATTACGATCAATATAAAAACCATGATTCGTAAAAACCCGACCATGAGTTTGTTTCCTATGCTAATTTCATTTGCCATAATAGTGTAATTTGCATCAATTTAAGGAATTATTTGCGTATTTCCATTACGGTACGGTTCACTGATCGATTAACGGATGTTTTTTTGGCATATGCTGTAAACCAATTAATTGGATTCATTTTGCTTTCTGCTCAGTAGTTTTCCAAGTTCCTCCAAGGTGATTCCTTTGGTCTCGGGCATCATAAAAATCACCCAAAGCAATTGAAGCACCATCATTACGGCAAAAAAGATAAAAATAGGCCACGGATTGTCCTTGAATATACCAATTTCGGCATCTAAAAAGGTCGGTGTCAACAAGGTGATCAAGGCGGCAAAAATCCAATGTGTACCCGTCCCCCAGGACTGTCCGTAGGAGCGGACGTTGTTGGGGAATATTTCAGAAATGAATACCCAAATAACGGCGCCCTGTCCCACGGCATGTGATGCAATAAAAATCAATATAAACGTGAGCAGCAACACGGAGCTGGCCCCGGAATAGAAGCACCAGCCCACCATGGCCAAACTCACTATATAGCCAATAGAGCCAATATACATCAATTGCTTTCTTCCCAGTTTGTCGATCAATGAAATGCCCACAAAGGTGAAAATCAAATTAATTACGCCTATGGATATGGAACTAAAAAGTGATTCACCAGAAGCAAGGCCCGCCCGCTCCAATATTTCAGGGGCATAGTACAACACAAAATTTATACCCGATAACTGATTAAAAAATGCAATCAGAAAGGCCAACATCAGCGGTTTGTTATATCGCCCGGAAAACAAGCTTTCACTTTTCTTTCCCTTAGTCTCGACAATGGCAATTTTAATTTGTTCCAAGTGCAGGGAGGCCTTGTCCTTTGCAATGCCCAAAAGGGTTATGGATTCCATAACTACTGCGTCCGCTCGATCTTTCATTAACAACCATCGAGGGCTGTTCGGTATTTTAAAGACCATAATGGTGTAGATAAGCGCTGGGATGGCTTCAACGCCCAACATCCAGCGCCAAGCTATGCTATCGTCGAACATGATGCCAATGAGGTAATTGGATATAAAAGCAACCAAAATACCAAAAACAATGTTGAACTGGTACATGGCCGTTAACCTTCCCCGTGTCTGGGCAGTGGAAATCTCCGAAATATAGACCGGTGCAGCCACGGAAGAGATGCCAACGCCAACACCTCCGATAAATCTGAAGAGCGAAAAACTTAAAGGCTCTGGGGCAATGGCAGAACCGAGGGCCGATGCAAAATACAACACACCTATCCAGAACAAGGTCTTTTTTCTGCCGAGCCTATCCGTAGGGATACCGCCGACCAGCGAACCCAAAACCGTTCCCCATAGTGCCATGGACATAATAAAAATACCATGGAAAGTAAAAATGGAATCGCCCAAAAACCAGTTGGTGTCCCAAATTTCTTTTATGGGTTGATTGGCCCCTGAGATGACCACCGTGTCAAACCCAAACAAAAAGCCCGCTAGGGCCGCCGTCAATGAAATTCTGAAAATACGCTTGTCCATACAGGATGAATTTTGCTAAAGCTAACCAAAATTTACATAATCTTGGAAATATGCTTCATGATCAGGTCGGCAGCACCTCTGTTGGAATTGATATAATTAGCGTTGATATCCCCAATATTCCTAATGGAAATAGGATTGTTCAACAGGTCGCCCATCAAGTTGTTAAAGCTATCTTGGTTGGAAATGGGCATAATGCCACCTTCTTTTACCAAGTCTTCCACCTCCTTAAAACCCAGAAATTGTGGCCCGATGATAATGGGAATGCCAAACACGGCAGGTTCCATGGTATTGTGCAGACCAGTAGCAAAGCCGCCACCTACATAAGCAATGTTGGCATAGCTGTAAATTTTGGTCAAAAGCCCAATGGTATCTATGATAAGAACCTCGATTTCTTTTAAATTTTGATTCCCTAAATCCGAATAACACAGCGTTTTTTTGTTGAGGGCCGAGGTGATTTTGGCAATGTGGGCAGGCTTTATTTCGTGGGGCGCGATGACGACTTTTACCTTTTCGTTAGTATTGTTGATATAGTTGATGAGGATTTGCTCATCCTCGGGCCATGTACTTCCCGCTACTAAGCATAATTGATTGTTCTTGAAGCGATCCATAAAATCCAACTGATTGTTCTGCTTCAGAATTTCGGAAACGCGATCTAGCCGGGTATCACCGCTGACCGTGATTTTTTTTATCCCGATGGATGCCAAAAGCTTTTTGGAGTTTTCATCTTGCACAAAATAATGGTCGAATTTACCAAGGCTCTTTCGCATAAATCCACCAAAAGGTTTAAAGTAAACCTGTCTCTCGGAAAAAATAGCGGATACCAAAAGGGTCGGAATGTTTCTTTTTTGGAGGTGGTGAAGGTAATTGGGCCACACCTCGTATTTCACAAAAATGGCCAGTTCCGGGTTTACAAGCTCCAAAAAACGCTTCGCTTTGTAATTGCTGTCCATAGGTAGGTATATGACCGCATCGGCAACTGAGGTATTCTTCTTTACCTCATAGCCCGAGGGCGAAAAAAAACTAAGGACCAGCCTGTGTTCGGGGTATTCGGTTCGCAATCTTTCCAAAATGGGCAGACCTTGCTCAAACTCGCCCAAGGAGGCCACGTGCATCCAAATGGTCTTGTCAGCATATCTGAGTCGCTCCTCAAGAATTGAAAAAGTTTGCTTTCTGCCCTGCACGAACAATTTGATCTTGGCATTAAAAAGTGCCACCACTTTAAGGCCAAGCCAAGCTATGTTGATCAGAATGTTGTAAAGTAAACGCAAGGGCATCATTTTTTGCTAAAATACATTCTTTCGGTCAGAGACCATTATGGCATCTTTATTTCTTAATTTTGACGTATTAATTTATTGGGATGAAAAAAATACAAATGGTTGACCTAAAAGGTCAATATGAAGGTATAAAAACCGAGGTCAATGAAGCTATTTTGGATATCTTGGATTCTTCGGCATTTATAAATGGCCCGCACGTAAAGGCGTTCCAAAATGAGTTGGAGGAGTATTTGGATGTAAAGCATGTGATTCCGTGTGCCAATGGAACCGATGCGCTTCAAATATGTATGATGGGACTGGGATTGCAGCCAGGTGATGAGGTAATCACGGCCGACTTTACTTTTGCTGCCACCGTAGAAGTGATCGGTCTGTTGCAATTGACGCCTGTGCTCGTAGATGTGGAGCCAGATACCTTTAATATAAATGTAAAAGCCATTGAAAAGGCCATCACATCAAAAACAAAGGCCATCGTGCCCGTTCACCTATTTGGCCAATGCGCCAATATGGACGAGATTATGGCATTGGCGAAAAAGCACGATTTGTATGTAATTGAAGACAATGCCCAAGCCATTGGAGGCTCGTATTTTTTCAAAGATGGCTCCAAGCAAAAAGCTGGGACCATTGGCCATGTGGGAGCAACCTCTTTTTTTCCGTCTAAAAATTTGGGCTGTTACGGCGATGGCGGTGCCATTTTTACCAACGATGACGACCTGGCCCATATTATTCGGGGCATTGTTAACCATGGTATGTACGAACGATATTATCACGATGTAGTTGGTGTAAACTCTCGTCTGGACTCCATCCAAGCTGCTGTTTTAAGGTCAAAATTGCCCAAATTGGACTTTTACAACCAAAAACGTTGGGAGGCTGCATCAAAATATACCAAGGCGTTCAAAGGCCAGGAGCATATTGTGGTGCCTAAAATATCCTGTGGTTGCGAAATGGAAAAAAGTGTTTGTGACTGTCATGTCTTCCACCAGTATACCCTGAGAATCACCAACGGTAAACGTGACGAGCTCGTAAAACATTTAAATGATAATGACGTTCCTTGTGGTGTCTATTATCCAGTTCCATTGCACAAGCAGAAAGCCTATGCCGATGAACGTTACAATGAAGATGATTTCCCTGTGACCAATCAGTTGGTGAAAGAGGTGATTTCACTCCCGATGCATACAGAGTTGGATGATGAGCAAATTGATTTCATAACCAGTTTGGTGATTGAGTTTGTAAATAATGCGTAATTACTTTCTTATTCTATTTTTGTTTATCTGCTTTGCTTTGTCAAGCCAAACTGTTTTGGATTCAATGGAGCTGGGTTACAATTCGGTTTTTGAGAAAGAACAGTTTGAACATTACGCTCTGGACAAACCGAATAAGGATTTCATAACGGTTTTGCTTGCTATCGATTCCACAATGACCTTTGAGAAATCCAATGAAATCAAGATGGAAATTGATGACTATCTCATTGGCTTAAAGGAAAGAATAGATAGGTATAATAGTAAGAAGAAGGTTAAATATATTTTTAATAAGGTTCATGACCGTTTTTTTAGAAAATACGAATTAGACGCCTATTTCCCGGACATTTTTGAGTCAGCGACTTATAATTGTGTGTCGGGAACAGCTCTTTATGCTTATGCTTTTGATTTTTTTGGGGTTCCGTATCAAATTAAAGAAACACCAATCCATGTCTTTTTGGTGGCATACCCCCAAGAATATAATATTCTTGTTGAAACAACACTGCCAGGCAAGGCGGGCTCATATGTGCCATCAGAGTCAATGATGAAAAGAGCGGTGGATGAATTAGTGGATTTGAAGATTTACACTGCCGAACAAGTTAGCTCTATAGGTTACAACAAAGCCTACAATGATTATTATTATGGAGATGAAAATATAACTAAAAAGGATTTGGTCGGGATTCAATATTATAATAAAGGTATTATATTCCTTAATGATTCAAAGTTTGAATTGGCATACGAGAATATGCTCAAGTCAAGTGTGGTTTACAAAAACAAAAAAACAGAAATATTCAATGAAGGTGTTTTGAGCCTTTTAATGGATCAAGTGGATTTTTCAGATATTGAAAACTTTAAGTGGTTGGTCTCATACGCTAAAATTTCTGATGATACTGATTATTTGAAATATAAATTGCATAACATTTTATCCAATGAAAATTGGGAAGAGGATAATTTAGAGCGCGTTGAATCCAAATTGAACAAAATTTATGATTTAAAATTAAGGAACGAGCTGTTGGTTGTGCTGTACTCCTATGAAGCGGAAAGAGCCCATAAATACCAAAGAACTTCAGAAGCCCTTATGTATGCTGAAAAAATTTATAAAATCAGCCCTGATGATATTGATGCCAAAAATTACATTGCCCTAGCTGAGATTGAAAAAATGGCCCTCAAGAACGTTTCGGCAATAAGGCTCGTAGAGCTTGATGAATTGTTGGAGAAGTATCCTTTTTTAGAGGAGTTTGGCATTTACCAAAGGTATCAGGTATACTTATATTCTTTTTTGGCTGCCAACAGTTTTCATAACAACAAAAATGATGCTGCGCAGGGATATCTTCTTCAATTGGAAGGAATTTTGGGAGATGAAAACCGAGAGAGCACCGATTTTGACCATAGAGCCATTGGAGAGGCTTACGGTGAAGCTGGGGCCTATTTTTATCGAAACGGGCAAAAAGAAAGTGCCATTAATATCCTTAACCGAGGAATGAAGTTCTCTCCTGAGAATGAAAATATCAAGCGAAAGATTCGTTTAATAAAAAAATCCTATTGATGAAAATACTTGTAACAGGTGGGTTGGGCTTTATAGGGTCGCACACCGTTGTTGAATTGCAAAATGAAGGATTTGAGGTGGTCATTGTGGACAACCTTTCCAATTCCTCCCTTGATGTATTGGATGGTATCGAGGCCATCACAGGCAAAAAACCGATTTTTGAGCAATTCGACCTACGTAATAAACCCAAGGTGCAAGATTTCTTTCAAAAGCACAGCGATGTTGCCGGGGTAATTCATTTTGCAGCTTCAAAAGCGGTAGGTGAAAGTGTGGAAAAGCCACTTTTGTATTACGAGAACAATCTTGGGGTGTTGGTATATATTCTTCAAGAGTTAAAGAAAAAAGGCAGGGCAAGTTTTATCTTTAGTAGTTCATGCACTGTATATGGGCAAGCCGATACAATGCCGATTACCGAAGCTGCTCCTGTAAAGCCTGCCGAATCGCCTTACGGCAATACCAAGCAAGTCGGCGAAGAAATCATTCGGGATACTTGCAAGGTGAACCCAGATTTGAAAGCCATCGCTTTACGTTATTTTAATCCGATAGGCGCGCACCCATCGGGGAAAATAGGGGAACTTCCCATTGGAGTACCACAAAACTTGGTGCCCTTTATTACCCAAACCGGGATTGGACTGCGTGAGCAACTTTCTGTTTTTGGAGATGATTATCCTACCGAAGATGGCACTTGTATAAGGGATTATATCCATGTGGTAGATTTGGCAAAGGCACATGTAGCCGCATTACAGCGCCTTCTGAAGGGTAAAAATGAAAGCAATTACGAAGTGTTCAATCTGGGTACCGGAAAAGGAAGTTCAGTGTTGGAAGTCATCCAGAGTTTTGAGCGCGTTTCCGGTGAAAAGTTGAACTATAAAATAGTGGACAGAAGACCAGGGGACGTAATCCAGGCTTATGCTGATACTAAAAAAGCAAACGAGGTCTTGGGATGGAAAGCAAAATCCAGTCTCGATGACGCTATGAAATCTGCCTGGGAGTGGGAAAAAATCGTAAGAAGTTAGGGCGCCATAATCCCAAACTGTATTTTTCACGTAAATAGGGTATGCTATCCAACTTTACAACCAGTATGGAGTTGCTGGAAGCAGTCCAGAAAGAACAACTCTATCTAAAATTGTTGCAACAATTAAAAAAGGATTTTGAATTGGCCAATGTGCCCATCAATATTCCCTTGGACATTACTCCCGAGCAACTTAAAAGTACCATCCACGAAAAGGTTTATTACTTGATCGTGGAAAAGTTCCCGGAATATCTCAACCTATTATATGTAGTGGATATAGCGGAGAGCGAGGTAAAAAAAATAACCCCGTCGGATGTCGTTGATATTTCGGCGGAGGTATCTTTTTTATTATTGAAAAGGGAATGGCAAAAAGTATGGTACAAAGCCAAATATAGCAGTTGACCTTTGGTCAGACCTTCACGTAAATGCCTCTTTTGTCCATAATGTAACCCACGAGCCAACAAGTCAGCATAATCCAAAGGGCAAATAATAATGAGCCCACGTGGCCGCCTGACCACGATATGAAAACATTGTCGGCAATCCATCTGTAAAGCGATTCCCCGTTAACATCGATAGCAAAAAGAGTGATGATGAACAGTTCCGATAATAGATAAATAAACAAGGTATTTTTACCGAACACTTCAAAAAAGTAGCTCCAGCTTTTCGCCTTTTTCATATCAAGGATATAAATAAGTATGGCAATGGCAAAAAGGTCGATACCACAGGTGAGCAGTACAAAGGAGCTTGTCCAAAGTTTTTTATTGATGGGCAGAACAAGATCCCATGCCAAGCCTGCGAAGACCAGTACAAACCCGAACATCATCAATTTGGCTACCGTTTCAAAGTTTTGACCGTTATTCTGAATAAATCTACCCGCCAAGTAACCGATGATGACATTGACTATGGCAGGAAGTGTGCTCAAAAATCCCTCGGGGTCAAAAGCGATACCTTCTCCATGGTACATATGGTTGGCGCCGATAAGCCACTCGTCCAATTTTAGAACAGCGTTCCCGGTCAAGGTTAGGTCGCCAAAACCAATTAAAATAAGATGGTAGCCTACTAAAAAGGTAACGCTCAGCCATATAGCGGTTTTGGTCTTCACAAAGTGAAGGATTATGGATGCGAACATATAGCACAAGGCAATACGTTGCAAAACCCCGAAAACCCTAGTTTCCGAAAATGGTTTTAACTGGCCATCATCAAAAAACGGATACCAATACATTAAAAAGCCCAATAAAAAGATAATGGCAGTTCGCTTCAGAACCTTCTTAAAAAAAGCAGGGTTGCCCATGCTTTCATACTTTTTCATGCTGAAGCTCATGGAATTTCCCACCACGAACAAAAAAGTGGGGAAAACAAGATCGGTCAACGTAAAACCGTTCCATTCGGCATGCAACAATGGTGAAAATGTGGTAGACCAGTTGCCGGGTGAGTTGACAATGATCATTAGAGCAACATCCAAGCCCCTGAAAACATCAAGGGAAAGGTATCGATTTTTAAGTTTGGACATGTTCAGTTGGTTTAGCTGGATGTCCAAGTTAAATTATTTTTAGTTTTCACTGTTAATTTCAGTTAAAAATTTCATTTTTATTGCTTTGCTGTTTATTCTGTGATATAGTTGTAAATTTGAGTAAGAAATTAAAGGGAATACAAGCATATAAATGCTAAAACCCGTATTTTTGACAAAATTTTCCATAAAGTTTTGGAGAAACACAAAGAATGGACAAATATTCATTTTTAAACGCTGCGCACACCTCGTTTTTTGCGGAGCAATACGAAAAATATCTAACGAATCCCGATAATGTAGAGCCCAGTTGGAGGGCTTTTTTTCAAGGATTTGATTTTGGTTTGGAAGGTTCCCTCGAAGATTTGGGAATTGAATCTGACAAAGGCGGAATGGTCGTGCTTTCCAATGGCAGGAAAGTGGAAATGCCGGAGGCCCTACAAAAGGAGTTTCAGGTAATTCGACTTATCGATGGTTACCGTTCCCGTGGACACCTCTTTACCGAAACCAATCCGGTTAGGGAGCGAAGAAAGTATGTCCCTACCTTGGACATCGACAATTTTGGCTTGAGCCAAGAGGATTTGGATACTGTTTTTGATGCAGGAAAGATATTGGGCATTGGCCCGGCGTCGCTCAAAAAAATTATCAGTCACTTGGAGAGTATCTATTGCGATGCGATTGGAGTGGAGTACATGTATATCCGAACCCCTGAACGAATCCAGTGGATTCAGGATTGGCTCAATAAGAACGATAATCACCCCAATTACACCGCAGAGGAGAAAAAGAATATTCTCAGAAAATTGAACGAGGCCGTTTCTTTCGAAAACTTTTTGCATACCAAATATGTGGGACAAAAACGGTTTTCATTGGAAGGTGGCGAATCCTTGATTCCTGCTTTGGACGTAATCATTGAAAAAGCAGCCGATAAAGGTGTGAAACAATTTGTGGTAGGGATGGCCCACAGAGGTCGTTTGAACGTTTTGACCAATATTTTCGGGAAATCACCCAAAGATATCTTTAGCGAGTTTGATGGTAAGGATTACGAAGAGACCATTTTTGATGGTGACGTAAAATATCATTTGGGCTGGACTTCAAAACGAGAGACTGATTCCGGGAAAATGGTCAATATGAACATTGCCCCGAACCCATCGCATTTGGAAACCGTAAACTCTATTGTTGAAGGTATAGCCAGGGCCAAGCAAGATCGAGATCACAGTGATGAAATTTCTGAAGTGCTGCCGATCTTAATCCATGGGGATGCCGCTTTTGCTGCCCAAGGAGTCGTGTACGAAGTGATTCAAATGGCTCGTTTGGATGGGTATACCACAGGCGGAACCATTCATATTGTAGTGAATAACCAAATCGGGTTTACCACGAACTATTTGGATGCAAGGTCATCCACCTATTGTACCGATGTCGGGAAAGTAACGCTATCGCCCGTACTTCACGTAAATGCCGATGATGCCGAGGCCGTAGTGCATGCCACCACCTTTGCGTTGGAATACAGGATGCGTTACAAGCGTGATATTTTCCTGGATTTGTTGGGCTATAGAAAGTATGGGCATAACGAGGGTGACGAACCTAAGTTTACCCAGCCACTTTTGTACAAATCCATCTCCAAGCATAAGAACCCTCGTGATATCTACGCAGAGAAGTTGATAGCAGAAGGCGTTATTGACGAGAACTACGTAAAGGAGCTCGAAGAAAAATATAAGAACGATCTTGAGGAAAATCTTATGGATTCCCGTAAAATAGAGAAGACCAGAATTACCCCTTTCATGAAAGATGAGTGGGAAGGTTTTGAACAAGTTACCGAAGAGGTGATGTTGAAACCTATGGATACTTCTTACGACCTCAAAAAATTGGATGAAGTAGCCAAAAGCATTACCAAGCTTCCGGAGGATAAAAAGTTTCTGAGAAAATTGGTGCGATTGGTGGAAGGTCGCCACAAAATGTATTTTGAGGACAATAAGCTCGATTGGGCCATGGGCGAACTTTTGGCCTATGGATCCTTGATAGAAGAAGGTTACGATGTTCGTATGACAGGACAAGATGTGGAACGAGGAACCTTTTCGCACAGACACGCCGTCATCAAAACCGAAATGCACGAGGAAGAAGTAGTATTGTTGAACGAAATGGGAGATAACCAAAACGGAAAGTTCCATATTTACAACTCGCTACTATCAGAATACGCCGTAATGGGATTTGATTATGGATACGCCATGGCAAGTCCAAATACATTGACCATCTGGGAGGCACAGTTTGGGGATTTCAGTAATGGAGCCCAAATTATCATAGATCAATATTTATCTTCTGCAGAAGACAAATGGAAGTTGCAAAACGGATTGGTGCTCTTATTGCCTCACGGTTACGAAGGTCAAGGAGCGGAACACTCATCAGCTCGTATGGAAAGATACCTGCAACTCTGCGCCAAGGATAATATGTTCGTGGCAGATGTGACTACGCCAGCTAACCTGTTCCACTTGTTCCGTAGACAAATGAAAGCCAAGTTCCGTAAGCCATTGGTGGTATTTACGCCTAAAAGTTTGTTGAGGCACCCAAAAGTGGTGTCCACCAAGGAGGAAATGGCCAAGGGAAGTTTCCAAATGGTGATAGATGATGCAGGGGCCAAAGCGACCAAAGTAAAAACATTGGTGTTCTGTACCGGTAAATTCTATTACGACCTTTTAGATAAAAAGGAAGAGCTGAAAAGAGATGATGTGGCCTTGGTGCGTTTGGAACAATTGTTCCCGTTACCAGTAAAGGAAATACGAAGCATTATTAAAAAATACAAGAATGCCGACGATATTGTTTGGGCCCAAGAAGAACCACGGAACATGGGGGCTTGGAGCCATATGCTGATGCATTTGGACGAGGCCAAACAATTTAGGGTGGCATCCCGCAGATTTTATGGCGCTCCGGCAGCAGGTAGTGCCGTGCGCTCAAAAAGACGTCATGCCGAGGTGTTGGACTACGTTTTTGACAAGAGCAAGGATAATATGAAATTAAGATAATTCAAGTATAAACTATAACAGAATGGTTTTAGAAATGAAAGTTCCCTCACCAGGGGAATCCATTACAGAGGTTGAAATCGCCGATTGGTTGGTTGAGGATGGTGACTATGTAGAGAAAGACCAAGCCATAGCCGAAGTTGATTCGGACAAGGCAACTTTGGAGCTTCCGGCCGAGGAGAGTGGAATTATTACCCTTAAGGCCGAAGTGGGGGACGCCGTAGCCGTTGGCGAGGTGGTTTGCCTCATCGATACAAGTGCTGAAAAACCCGAAGGTTCATCAAGCTCATCCGGTAAAAAAGAAGAGCCAAAAAAGGAAGAACCTAAAAAGGAAGCACCTAAGAAAGAGGAGCCCAAAAAGGAAAGCTATGCTTCTGGGACGCCATCACCAGCGGCAAAGAAAATATTGGACGAAAAAGGGATTGACCCATCATCGGTTTCCGGTAGTGGAAAAGATGGGCGTATCACCAAGGATGATGCTGTAAAGGCAAAACCTGCTATGGGAACACCAACAGGGGGCAATCGTGGTGAAAGCCGTTCCAAATTGTCGATGCTGCGCAGAAAAGTGGCCGAGCGATTGGTTTCTGCAAAGAACGAGACCGCGATGCTGACCACCTTCAACGAAGTGGACATGTCCGCCATCTTTGAATTGCGTAGCGAATACAAAGAACAGTTCAAGGAGAAGCATGGTGTGAGTCTTGGGTTTATGTCCTTTTTTACCAAAGCTGTGATTCGGGCTTTGGAAATGTATCCATCCGTGAACTCGATGATCGATGGCAAGGAAATGATTACCTATGATTTCTGTGATATCAGTATTGCGGTGTCCGGGCCTAAAGGTTTGATGGTTCCCGTAATCAGAAATGCGGAGAACTTGACGTTCAGAGGAATCGAATCCGAAGTAAAACGTTTGGCTATCCGTGCCAGGGAAGGTGAAATCACTGTGGATGAAATGACGGGAGGTACCTTTACCATTACTAATGGGGGGGTATTCGGTTCCATGTTGTCCACTCCGATCATCAACCCACCGCAAAGTGCAATTTTGGGGATGCACAATATTGTGGAACGTGCCATTGTTAGAGATGGAGCGATTGCCATTGCACCGGTAATGTACGTAGCGCTATCTTACGATCACAGAATTATTGATGGTAAGGAATCCGTTGGATTCTTGGTTGCTGTTAAGGAAGCCTTGGAAAGTCCAGAAGAATTGTTGATGGACGGCAACGTGAAAAAAGCGTTGGAACTATAAGATAATGTTGCCTCGAACGTTGTCGAGAGGTTAATAAATTACTGATTTAGGCAATAACTTGTCAATTCGAGTGATTTTTTGATGCATAGTATCGAAAAATTGTATCGAGAATCAGATTGGAAAAACCTTGTTCTCGATACTTTTTCTTTAGGAAAAAACTCGAACTGACGGTTTTACCCAACAAACATTGAGGATATCCAACTGGAAAATGCCTTTACTTTTTTAAGTAGAGGCATTTTTTATTGTAGTCGATTACGGCCTTGGCTTTTTTAAGGATATCGGCACCGATAATGCCATCTACGGGCAATGCATTATGTGCAATCAAAGCTTGGTTCACGTGGGTAAGGTCAAAAAGGACCACTTTCTGCTTTTTCTTTTTCCAATCCCCGATCTGGATTTTGTTTTTGTTGGAGATCAGAGTTTCCATTTCGGTGGCGCCGGCTCCAGCAGCTTTAATGTCCGTAGCCTCGGAAGCCATTTCAAAAAACTCGATTTTGTCCATCCCCACACAAGTGTTGGATGCGCCCGTGTCCAAGATGAACTTTCCCGTAACCCCATTGATGGTTGCTACGAGTTCAAAGTGGTTGGTTTCGGTAAATGCCAAAGGTATTTTAATGTAGTCTTTGGATTTGAGTAATTTTTTGAGTGATGCCATATTGTTAATTTGGAGATATCATGCTGAGCGCAGTCGAAGCATCTATGGTATAATTTAGAAACAAAGTTTTGGGACATCTAAGATAAGCCTATTTTTGCGATATGATTATAACCGATACCCATACCCATTTATATAGTGAAGCCTTTGACGAGGATAGAAGTGAAATGATGCAACGTGCCCTGAATGCGGGAGTGGAACGTTTTTTTATACCAGCTATCGATTCCACGTATACGCAATCCATGCTAGATTTGGAATCCAATTATCCTGACAATGTTTTTTTGATGATGGGTTTGCATCCCACCCACGTAAAAGAAAATTATAAGGATGAACTGGCGCATGTGGAAGGGTGGTTGACCAAAAGAAAGTTCTACGCTGTTGGTGAAATAGGGGTGGACCTGTATTGGGACAAAGCTTTTTTGAAAGAACAACAAGAGGCTTTTGCCTATCAAATTCAATTGGCGAAAAAGCATCGATTGCCGATCGTGATTCATTGTCGTGATGCTTTTGATGAGGTTTTCGAAGTATTGGAGCAAGAAAAGGGAGATGACCTGTTCGGAATCTTTCATTGTTTTACGGGAACTTTGGAACAGGCCCATCAAGCTATGTCATACAATATGAAATTGGGCATTGGGGGCGTAGCTACCTTTAAAAATGGCAAAATCGATAAATTTTTGAACCAAATCGACTTAGAACACATAGTTTTGGAAACCGATGCACCCTATTTGGCACCGGCGCCTTATCGCGGTAAACGAAACGAAAGCTCCTATATAGTAAAGGTATTGGAAAAGCTTTCCTCCATATATAGCATACCTGAAGAAAAAATTGCTGCTATCACTACCGAAAACTCCAAAAAAATATTCGGAATCTGATTGTATGAAAAAGAAAACCAACATACTGTTAATTTATACCGGGGGAACCATCGGGATGGTAAAGGATTACAAAACGGGTGCACTCAAGGCCTTCAATTTTGAGGAACTCGTCAAAAATATCCCAGAGCTGAAGCAATTGGACTGTAACCTGAGAGGTATTTCATTCGAAGACCCTATCGATTCCTCCAATATGAACCCCGGTTATTGGGCGGTGATTGCGTCGATTATTGAAGAGCATTACCAAGATAATGATGGTTTTGTGGTGCTGCACGGTAGCGACACGATGAGTTATTCTGCATCGGCATTGAGTTTTATGTTGGAAAACCTTGAAAAGCCGGTAATTTTTACCGGTTCGCAATTGCCCATTGGAGATTTGCGCACCGATGCCAAAGAGAACTTGATCACTTCCATAGAGATTGCGGCGCTTCAGAAAAAAGGAAAACCTGTGGTACAAGAGGTGGGTTTGTATTTTGAGTACAAATTGTACAGGGCCAATCGAACGACCAAGATAAATGCTGAACATTTTGAAGCATTTAACTCTCTAAACTATCCGCCTTTGGTGGAGTCTGGTGTGCATTTAAATGTACATCATAATTATTTGATCAAAAAAGTGACCAAAAACAAGTCACTTCAGGTACATAAAAAGATGGATAATCGGGTGGCGATTTTAAAATTGTTTCCCGGGATAAATCAAAATGTGTTGCAATCAGTATTGAACATTCCCGATTTAAAGGCGCTTATTTTGGAAACATACGGTGCAGGAAACGCTCCGATGGACGAATGGTTTTTGAATGCGATAAAAATTGCCGTGGAAAAAGGATTGCATATAATTAACGTAACCCAGTGCTCAGGCGGGAGTGTTTTTATGGGGCATTATGAAACCAGTGAAAAGCTCAAGGAGATGCAACTGGTTAACGGAAAGGATATTACAACCGAAGCCGCCATAACAAAAGCAATGTACCTATTGGGGACGGGCGTTCCGCCCAAATTGTTCAAGACTATTTTTGAGACACCACTCCGTGGTGAAATGGTGTAAAATTAACGCCTCAAATTTCTATAACTAATTATTTTTTTGTTTATTGGTCGGCCTAAATGGAATAATAGAGAGGTGGCCGAGTGGTCGAAGGCGCACGCCTGGAAAGTGTGTATGCACCAAAAGTGCATCGAGGGTTCGAATCCCTTCCTCTCTGCAAGGTATTTTAGTTTTTCAATTGTAAAATTTTTATATCTTTATATTATTAACTAACTAAATTTAAGTTTAAGTAAAATGAAAAAAATATCCTTTACTCTGGCTGCTGCCGGAATGTTTGTGATGGGAACTACAACTGCATCTGCAGCAATGTTGCAAGAAGAAGCTGAAGCCAGCAAAGGTTTCACCCAAGTTTTGAAAGAACAATTTATACAAGGTGGGCCTGCCTTTATGGGTATCGTACTTCTTTGTTTGATCTTGGGATTGGCTGTAGCCATCGAAAGAATCATTTATTTGAATTTGGCAACTACAAATTCCACTAAGTTGAAGCAACAAGTTGAGGACGCATTGGCTTCCGGTGGTGTTGAAGCTGCCAAAGAAGTTTGTAGAAACACAAAAGGACCTGTTGCTTCTATCTACTACCAAGGTTTGGATAGGGTTGATGAAGGAATCGAGTCTGCTGAGAAAGCTGTAGTCGCATACGGTGGTGTGCAAATGGGTCAATTGGAGAAAAACGTTTCTTGGTTGTCTTTGTTTATCGCTATTGCTCCCATGCTTGGATTTATGGGTACGGTAATCGGTATGATCGCGGCCTTCCAGAAAATTGCAGCTGTAGGTAACTTAAGTGCTTCCTTGATTGCAGGGGATATTCAGGTGGCGTTGTTGACAACCGTATTTGGTTTGATCACTGCGATTATCCTTCAGATTTTCTACAACTATATTATTGCTAAAATCGATAGTATCGTAAATGACATGGAAGACAGCTCAATTGCATTGATTGACATGTTGGCTGCCCATAAGAAATAATTACGAATCAAAAACTATCGAGAATCATGAATAAAATAGTAAAAATATTACTCATCGTCATCGGATTGGTTGCTGCCGTTCTTTGGTTCTCCCTGCCGTCTGCCGATGATCCAAGTGCCATCAACAGTGGAGCAATGAACTTTATGTTCATAATTATGTACATCCTACTGGCTATTGCGGTAATCACCTCATTAGTATTTGGATTGGCAAAATTGTTCACCACTAAGGGTAGCATTAAGAAAGCACTGTTCGCCATTGGCGGATTGGCCATAATCGTGGCTATATCTTACGGGCTTTCATCCGATAATATGTCCGTGGTGGAAACAATGTCCGAAAGAGGCGTTGAGACCACCGAGGCAACTGTGAAAAACATTGGAATGGGATTGAATGTATTTTTTATCCTGACCGTAATTGCGGTTATTTTAATGATAGTACCAGGTTTGAAAAGAATGTTTGTTAAGTAAAAAAAAGTTGAATTATGCCTAGAAGAAAAGGAGCACCGGAAGTAAATGCCGGTTCCATGGCGGATATCGCTTTCCTCTTGCTAATCTTTTTCTTGGTGACCACCACCATAGAAACAGATGCAGGTTTGGATCGTATGTTACCGCCGATTGAGCCGCCAGATCAGGATGTTATTATAAAGCAGAAGAACATTTTTACGGTTAACATCAACAGAAATGGACAACTTTTGGTTGAAGATAATTTGATGGAAATGAAAGATTTGAGGGAAGCTGCCACCGCCTTTTTGGAGAACGGTGCAGATGGTACCTGTACTTACTGTAAAGGTAAAAAAGATCCTTCGTCATCAGATAACCCCACCAAAGCCATTATCTCGTTAAAGAATGATAGGGAAACCAAGTACAGTACGTATATTACGGTTCAGAACGAATTGGTTGGTGCATACAATGACTTGCGTAACCGTGAAGCACAACGCTTGTATGGTAGAGACTTTACAAAAATGGAGGCGGAATATCTGAATCCTGAGACACCATCAAGTGTAAGAGACGAATTGAAAGAAAAGGTGAAGCGTATCCAGGATATGTTCCCACAAAAACTTTCCGAGGCAGAAACAACAACCGATTAAAAACTATTCAATATGGCTAAGTTTACCAAAAAGAAGGAAGGAGATTTGCCAGCGGTGTCAACAGCTTCGTTGCCTGATATCGTTTTCATGCTACTGTTCTTCTTTATGACCGTGACCACGATGAAAGATAGTTCTCTAATGGTTGCCAATACCCTTCCCAACGCTTCCGAAATCAAGAAGCTCGAAAAGAAGGATCGTGTTATTTACATTTATGTAGGAACACCTACTCAAGAATATCAAAAGGTTTTTGGTACAGAACCAAAAATTCAATTGAATGACAAATTTGCCAATGTGGACGAAGTTGGTTCATTTATTTTGGCAGAACGTGCAAATAAACCGCAAGAACTTCAAAACGTATTGACTACTGCTTTGAAGGTGGATAAGGATGCCAATATGGGCCTTATTACCGACATTAAACAACAATTGCGAGAAGTGAATGCCCTTAAAGTGAATTATACCACTTATGAAGGTGACGCTTTTAACAATCTACAGTAGGCAATAGCTTAGATTTAGTGGGAAACGCCCCAAATTTTTAATTTGGGGCGTTTTTTGTTTTAAATTGTCACATGATTCGTTTAGTACATCAATTAATAATCATTGTATTGTGTTTGGTGGTTTGGGTACCAGTTTTGGGCCAAACCACGGTAGATAGTATACAACCATGGGACAATCGTTATTTGGAGGATCAGTTTTATGTTGGGGTGGGGTATAATATTTTATTCGATACTCCGGAGGATGTTGGTCAACGTAACTTTTCCTATAACCTGCAAGCTGGGTTCATAAAGGATATCCCTTTTAACGAAAGACGTAATTTTGGGATTGGCCTTGGCTTAGGTTATGCGGCAAATTCCTATTATACAAATATGGGTGCTGCGGAGGGAGCCAATGGAAACCAATATCAAATTCTGGCGGACTCCGATTTCAATCGAAGCAAGTTTGAAACACATTCCATAGAGCTTCCTTTTGAAATCAGATGGCGAACCTCTACGGCGGATGATTATTCGTTTTGGAGGATATATGCCGGTGCAAAATTGGGCTATGTGTTTTCAGGTAGATCAAAATTGGTGACAGACAACGGTAATAGTTCATTTTCCAACGATGATATTGAAGCCTTTCAATATGGCTTGATGCTCAATTTTGGATTCAACACCTGGAACATCCATACCTATTATAGCTTAAATCCCTTGCTTAAGGACAATACCATCTTAAATGGGGTGCCGTTGGACTTTAGGGTTTTGCGGATTGGGTTGATTTTCTATATCCTATAGCCAATATTTCAAAATAATCAATTGAGAGCAGGACCCCAAAAGGAAGCCAATCAGCAACTCGTTTTTAGTGTGGGCCTTAAGGTATAATCTAGAGGTGGCCACCAGCCCCGTAAAGAGCGTGAACAAGCTTATGGCAATGGTAATATTAATTTCAAAATGAATACTCAAGGCAACCATAAAAGTCAAGATGCTTCCCATGCCCAACAAATGCATGCTCGTCTTAAACTTAAAGAAGAGTAAAATCAGCGTTGCACATGTCGCTGTTAAAAGCCCGGTAAAATAGTAAAAGAGCTCGTGTACGTAGTTATTGGGGATTACTTTGATCAATATCATCAAAAAGATGATACAACTTATAAAAAGCGGGTATTTGCGTTCTTGGACGGTCGGTAGAAATATGGAGCTGATAATCCCCAGATTCTTTAGTATCAAAAAAAAGATAATCGGAATGATCACAGTAAGTATAAAAATGGGAAGTATGTTCCCGCTTTGGGTCTCCAAGGTGCTGTAGGGTGCCACCATAAAATACACTATCGTACCTCCAATCGGTATGAACAATGGGTGAAAGAGGTAAGAGATAATGTGGTATACGTGCCGCATTAAATTTCTTTTCTTAACCTTGCTACAGGTATGCCTAGTTGCTCCCGATATTTGGCCACGGTTCGGCGAGCTATGGGGTAGCCTCGATCTTTTAGGATTTTGGCCAGTTTGGCATCCGTAAGTGGTTTCTTTTTCTCTTCATCACGAATAACGGTCTCCAATATCTTTTTAATTTCTCTGGTCGATACATCTTCCCCCTGTTCGTTTTTCATGGATTCAGAGAAGAAATCTTTTATCAGTTTGGTGCCATAAGGTGTATCCACATATTTGCTGTTGGCAACACGCGAAACCGTGGAAACATCCATATCTATTTTATCGGCAATGTCCTTTAAGATCATGGGCCGTAATTTTCGTTCGTCCCCGGTCATAAAATATTCCTTTTGATATTCCATGATAGTACTCATCGTGATAAAGAGCGTCTGCTGACGTTGCCTAATGGCATCTATAAACCACTTGGCGGCATCCAATTTCTGTTTGATGAACATTACCGTATCCTTCTGTGATTTGGTCTTTTCCTTGGCGTTTTTATAGCCTTCCAGCATATTGCTGTAATCTTTGGAAACATGAAGCTCCGGGGCATTTCTTCCATTTAGGGTAAGTTCCAGTTCACCATCGACGATCTTTATGGAAAAATCGGGAACAATATGTTCGATTATACGGGTGTTCCCGGCATAAGAGCCTCCTGGTTTGGGATTGAGTTTTTCGATTTCAGAGATTGCGGCTTTTAGCTCTTCCTCAGAAATATGGTGCTTTTGTATAAGTTTGGAGTAATGTTTTTTGGTAAAATGATCAAAAGACCTTTCCAGAATGTTAATGGCCAGCTCAACCGAAGGCTTTTGTTCTTTACGCTTTAATTGAATGATCAAACACTCGTCCAATGAACGTGCGGCCACACCTGGTGGGTCCAAATCTTGGACTATTTTTAGAACTTCCTCGATTTTATCTTCCTCCACGTAAATGTTTTGTGTAAAGGCGAGGTCGTCCATAATGTCTGGGAGTGGTCTTCGGATGTAACCGCTTTCATCCACACTGCCTACCAAAAACTCGGCAATGGCCCATTCCTGATCATCTAGGTAAGTCGTGTTCAGTTGGTTGATCAAATATTGGTTGAACGATGTTCCTGCGGCATAGGGCACCCTTTTGTCCTCATCGTCTGCACTATAGTTGTTGGCTTGGGTGCGGTAATCCGGAATTTCATCATCGCTCAAGTAATCATCAATATTGATTTCTTCGGTGTCAATGTTCTCATTGTCCGCTGAATCATCATAGGTGTCCTCGTACATGTCATCCAGAGCATCGCTTTCCTCCTTGCCGCTCTCCAATGCAGGGTTTTCCTCTAGCTCTTGCTTCAATCGTTGTTCAAAAGCCTGTGTGGGCAATTGAATAAGCTTCATGAGCTGAATCTGCTGCGGAGACAGTTTTTGGGAAAGCTTAAACTGTAGATGTTGTTTCAGCATACGGATTGATAATTTACAATCTTACTTTCTTAAAATAACAAAATCAAATTAAAACTCGGCATTTTGCGGGGTTCTAGGGTAAGGGATAACGTCCCTGATGTTCCCCATTCCCGTGGCAAATTGTACCATACGCTCAAAACCTAGTCCAAAACCACTGTGCACCGCCGTACCAAACTTTCTTAAATCGAGGTACCACCATAGTTCTTTGGCATCAATATCCAGTTCCTTTATTTTTTGTTCCAGTACATCCAGGCGTTCTTCCCGCTGGGATCCTCCCACGATTTCGCCAATACCGGGGAAAAGCACGTCCATGGCACGTACGGTTTTGCCATCTTCGTTCAAGCGCATGTAAAATGCCTTGATGTTTGCTGGGTAATCAAAAAGAATCACTGGGCATTTAAAGTGCTTTTCTACCAAGAAACGTTCGTGCTCACTTTGTAGGTCCGCTCCCCATTCGTCAATAGGGAACTGGAACTTTTTCTTTTTGTTCGGCTTGCTGTTCTTTAAAATATCAATGGCTTCCGTGTAGGATACTCTTTTAAAGTTATTTTCCACTACGAATTTCAACTTTTCGATCAAAGCCATTTCGGAGCGCTCGGTTTGTGGCTTGGTCTTTTCTTCATCCAACAAACGTTTCTCCAAGAATTGTAAGTCGTCTTGGCAATGGTCCAGCACGTATTGGATGATGTATTTGATAAAATCCTCGGCAAGGTCCATATTGGCATCCAGATCAAAGAAAGCCATTTCCGGCTCAATCATCCAGAATTCTGCTAAGTGACGTGATGTGTTGGAGTTCTCTGCTCGGAAAGTGGGTCCAAAAGTGTACACTTTGCCCAGTCCCATGGCGTAGGTTTCTGCTTCCAACTGACCTGATACGGTCAGGTTGGTCTCTTTTCCAAAAAAGTCCTCGGAATAATCTACATCCCCAGAGTCATTTAGTGGTGGATTCTTGGGGTCCAAAGTGGATACGCGGAACATTTCTCCCGCTCCCTCGGCATCGGAACCCGTAATAATGGGTGCGTGCATATAATAAAACCCGTTTTGCTGAAAATAGCTGTGAACCGCAAACGAAAGTACCGACCTAACCCGCATTACCGCGGAAAAGGTGTTGGTGCGCACCCTAAGGTGTGCCTTTTCCCTCAAAAACTCCAACGAGTGCTTTTTGGGTTGAATAGGGTAGGTTTCCGGGTCTGCGGTACCGTGCACAAAAATATCCGTTGCTTGTATTTCCACACGTTGTCCCCGGCCTTGGCTTTCTTCCAAAGTTCCGGTGACTTTTAGTGCGGCACCGCTTGAAATTTGTTTGAGCAATCCTTCGTCCAAATTTTCAAAATCTACGACACATTGCAGGTTATGTATGGTCGAACCATCGTTTAATGCGATAAATCGGTTGCTTCTAAATGTTTTTACCCATCCATTTACTTCAACGGAATCTCCTATGGGTTGCTTTTCCAGCAATTCTTTTATGGAATAAGACATCATTCTAAAACTATCTTAATTTAATTGGTAAAGATAGGTTTTTGATAAAAAACGATGGCAATGGAAAGCTCTAATTTATATCGATGGCGGACACTATTTGTCCTTGAGGTTGTCTTCGTCCTGAGGTAAAATATCGATTTGAGGTTTTTTAAGCACCTGTTTGTTGGCAATACTTCTTTCCAAGGACAGCAGTAGTGATGGCAACAAGATCAAATTGGACAACATGGCGAACAACAAAGTGGCCGAAACCAATCCGCCCAATGCCTTGGTTCCTCCAAAACTGGAGATGATGAAGACCGAAAATCCGAAAAACAAAACGATGGAAGTGTAGAACATACTTACCCCGGTTTCTCTTAGAGCTGCATACACCGATTTTTTAATGTGCCAACGATTGGCTGTAAGTTCTTGGCGGTATTTGGCCAAAAAGTGAATCGTATCATCTACCGATATACCAAAGGCAATACTGAATACAAGTATGGTGGATGGTTTAATGGGTACGCCCAAATAGCCCATGACCCCGGCGGTAATAACCAATGGCAATAAGTTCGGCACTAGGGAAATGATGACCATTTTATAGGATCGGAACAGGTAGGCCATGAAAAGCGAGATCAAGCCTATGGCCAATGCTAGGGACAACAACAGGTTTTTGACCAAGTACTTCGTGCCTTTTAGGAACAAAAGGGCTTTTCCCGTCATAAAAACATCGTATCGCTCCGATGGAAACTGTTTTGCAATAGCTTCTTGCAGGTCCTTTTCAATCTCCTCCATTCGGTCGATTTTTACATCGCGCATATAGGTAGTCAATCGTGCTGTTTGGCCAGTACTGTCCACAAAGCTTTGCAAAAGGTCTGTTCCGTCAGTGGACGATTTTTGAACGGCATTCATTATAAATGTATTCTCTTGGCTGGTGGGCAGTTGATAGTATTTAGGTATTCCGTTGTAAAAAGCCTGTTTGGAATACTTTACCAAATCAACAACGGAAATGGGTCTCGAGAGTTCCGGAATTTCATCGATTACGGTCCCCAATCCGTCCATTCGTTTTAAGGTGGCAGGTTTAATTACCCCATTTTTACGTTTGGTATCCACTACGATTTCCATAGGCATAATACCATCAAATTCAGCTTCAAAAAACTGGATGTCCTTGTAAAAGTGACTTTTCTTAGGGAGGTCTTCAATCCTACTTCCCGTAATACGCATTTGGTAAATTCCGATAATGCTTAATACCAAGACGGCCACTGTGGTAATGTAAACCGCAATCCTATGGTTTCTCACCATATTTTCCATCCAGTTTACAAAAATGTCCATCCATTTTTTGTTCAAGTGCTTTAAGTGCTTGGTCTTTGGAAGCGGCATAAAGCTGTAAATGATGGGTATGATCAAGAGGGATAAGATAAATATTCCAACAATGTTGATGGAAGCGACGATACCAAACTCTTTGAGCAGGTCACTGTCCAAAATTATGAAGGTGGCAAAACCAGAAGCAGTGGTAATGTTCGTCATTAAAGTGGCATTACCAATCTTTGAGATTACCCGTTGTAACGATAATGCTTGGTTTCCATGTTTTTTGACCTCTTGCTGATATTTGTTGATCAAAAAAATACAGTTGGGTATGCCGATTACAATGATCAAGGGGGGGATCAAAGCGGTAAGTATCGTAATTTCGTACTTTAAGAGGCCCAGTATCCCAAAGGCCCACATTACCCCTATGATCACTACGCACATAGAGATGAAAGTAGCTCTGAAACTTCTAAAGAAAAAGAAGAAAATAATAGAGGTGACCAAAAGTGCACCTACGATAAAAAGACCGATTTCATCAACAATGGATTTGGTGTTCCAGGTGCGTATGTAAGGCATTCCGGAAATACGGACATCCATTCCGGTCTCTTGCTCAAAATCTTCTACAAGCTCAGCAAGGTCATTGAGTATAAACTCGTTTCTTACCGCTGTGTTCATAATATCTTTGTCAAGATAAACAACGGTTTGGATGGTGCCGCTTTTAGCGTTGTATACCAGATTATCGTAGAAAGGAAGTTCTTTGAAAAGGTGGTTTGTCAGCGAATCTATTTCGGTTTTGGTCGTTGGAGGAGTAGTTATTAGAGGTTCCATGGAGAACGTTTGGGTATCGTTGTCCTTGATTAGCTCCTTTAGGTTCTCCAACGAAATAACATATTCAACCTCGGGAAAAGCATCGAGCTGCTTGCTCAGCGTGTTCCATTGGTTAAAGTTTTTTGGGGTGAACAATGCAGAATCCCTAATGGCCAAGACTATGGCATTGCCCTCTTCTCCAAATATTTTGGTAAACGCATTGTACTGAATACTGGCTGGATGGTCGTCAGGGAGGATATTGGCTTCCGTATTGGAAAACCGCATATTTTTCCATTGCATAGCAAGGAAAACAGTAAAGGCAGCAACCCCCAAAAGAATAAGTATTCTATTGCGGAGTATGATTCCTGCGACCTTGGGCCAAAATCCTTTAGTGAGCTTTGCTACCATATGGGTTTTGTTGGCCGCAAAGGTAGAAAATGATATGTTGTGTTCCTAGGAAAGAATCCGGTCAAAATCGAAGTTTTACACCTTCATTATTTCGGCCTCTTTGTGGGTCAATATGTCATCAACTTTATCGCTATAGGTGTCGGTCAATTCTTGTACATCGACTTCGGCGTTCTTTAAAAGGTCCTCGGAAATATCCAACGCTTTTAATTCTTTGTTGGCATCCTGTCTAGCACTGCGGATGCTCACCTTGGCATCTTCGGCTTCCGCTTTGGCCTGCTTGGTCAATTGTATTCTTCTTTCTTCCGTTAACGGTGGTACGTTAATGATTACCATTTCACCATTGTTCATGGGGTTAAAGCCCAAATTGGCATTTGTTATGGCAGTTTCAATATCGGCCAACAAGTTTTTTTCCCATGGCTGTACGGAAAGGGTTCGTGCATCGGGAGTATTAATGTTGGATACTTGGGAAAGCGGGGTCTGTGACCCATAGTAATCCACCATAACGGTGGACAGCATCATGGGACTTGCTTTACCGGCCCTAATTTTGGTCAATGCTTTTTGCAAGTGTTCAATACTTGCTTCCATGCTTTCTTTTGTACTATCAAGAATAAATTTTACGTCTTCGTCCATAACTTTCAAATTTAAAAAACTAAAACCAAAGTGCTCGTCAATTTAAACATTGACCACGGTTCCGATATTTTCTCCGGAAACTATTTTCATCAAATTACCTCGTGTGTTCATATCAAACACCACAATGGGCAGCTCATTTTCCTGACTCAATGTGAACGCTGTTGTATCCATCACCTTAAGTCCTTTGGAAAGTACTTCGTTAAAGGAAATGGAATCGAATTTAGTGGCGTTTTTATCTTTTTCCGGGTCAGATGTGTAAATGCCGTCAACACGGGTTCCTTTTAAAATTACATCTGCTTTTATTTCGATGGCTCTCAATACTGCGGCAGAATCCGTTGTGAAATAAGGGTTTCCCGTTCCACCGCCAAAGATGACGACTCTTCCTTTTTCCAAATGCCGGATGGCTCTCCTTCGGATAAATGGCTCCGCGACCTCATTTATTTTGATGGCCGATTGCAATCTTGTTTGTACTCCTTTTATTTCTAGGGCGCTCTGCAATGCCAATCCATTGATTACCGTGGCCAACATTCCCATGTGGTCTCCTTGGACCCTGTCCATACCTTGGCTAGCGCCGGCGAGACCTCTAAAAATGTTTCCTCCACCGATTACAATGGCTACTTCAACACCCTTTTCAATAACAGCTTGTATTTCTTCGGCATATTCGTCCAATCGCTTGGCATCGATACCATATTGTTGTTCGCCCATTAAGGCTTCTCCACTTAATTTTAATAAAATTCTTTTGTAATGCATTGAGAGTTTCTTGAAGTCCGGACAAAAATAATCAAAATTATTTACGGGAAATGAAGAATTATGGGTTTGATAGGAACATAAAAAAACCGCTTCGGTCGGGAAGCGGTTTTCTGAATTTATTGTTGTGGTGAATTAACCCAATGCTACTCTTGAGAAACCTGTAACTTCCAAGCTGGAATCTACAGACTTCACATATTGGGCAACACTTTGTTTGCTGTCTTTAATGAAAGCCTGGTTCACCAAAGTGTTGTCTTTAAAGAAGCGCTTCAATTTACCTTGAGCGATTTTGTCCAACATTTCCTCAGGCTTACCTTCTTCACGCAATTGATCTTTTGCAATTTCGATTTCCTTATCGATAATGGATTGATCAACCCCTTCTTCGTCCAATGCAACAGGATTCATGGCAGCTGCTTGCATAGCTACGTCTTTTGCAGCTTCGGCAGCACCATCAACATTGGCGGACAAACCTACCAAAGTGGCAATCTTGTTTCCTGCGTGGATGTATGATCCTACGAAAGGAGCGTTCAATTTCTCGAAGCTACCGATTTCGATTTTCTCACCGATAACACCGGTTTGCTCTGTTAATTTCTCTGCCACGGTCATTCCCCCAAAGGAAGCAGCAAGAAAGTCTTCTTTGTTGTCGTAACCTAGTGCTAGATCGGCTAAATCCGTTGCAAGTTTTACAAAGGTGTCGTTTTTGGCAACAAAGTCTGTTTCACAGTTCAAGGAGATAACTATACCTTGTGTGTTGTCATCATTCACTTTTGCAATGGCTGCACCTTCAGATGATTCTCTGTCAGCTCTTTTTGCAGCAACTTTTTGGCCTTTTTTTCTAAGGATCTCGATTGCTTGATCAAAATCGCCTTCGGCTTCAACCAAAGCTTTTTTGCAATCCATCATTCCAGCTCCAGTGGCCTTTCTTAATTTATTTACTTCTGCGGCGGTAATCTTTGCCATTTTCTTTTCTTTTTAAATTTTACGTAAAGTAAAACACTATGCAAGTGTTTTTGTTTAGGACAATGTTAAATCAGTAGGGTTATTCAACTCCTCCTTTAACACTATCTTGCCATTCTTTAAGTTCGTCCCACTTTCCTTCGGCAGCCATTTTTGCTTGTTTTGGCCAAGATGTTGGGTCCAAGTGAGCTAAAGTTGAACTGGCCTCGGTCAAGATTTCCTTAACTTTTTCGGCATCTGCATCGGCAAGTTCGGCGTAAGTTTTTACTCCGCTGGCAATAAGAGCTTCGGCGGCTTTAGGTCCAACACCTTCAATCTTGGTAAGGTCGTCAGGTTTTGCTTTAGCTTCTTTTTTTGCAGGCTTTTCCTCCTCAGCAGGTTTCTCTTCTTTGGTTGGAGCGGCCTCAGCTTTTTTTGCGGGCTTTTCTTCAGTGGCTTTTTCTTCCTTTTTTGGAGCGGCCTCAGCTTTTTTATCCTCTTTTTTAGAGGCTTCTTCTGTTTTGGCAGCTTTAGCTTCTTCTTTGTCTTTTTCGCCAGTTTTCTCGCTCTTGCGCTCTTCCAAACCTTCAGCAACTGCTTGGGTTACTGATTCCATAATGATTTCAATGGATTTACCGGCATCATCATTGGATGGGATGGCATAGTCAACATCGCGAGGGTCGGAGTTGGTATCAACCATCGCAAAAATTGGAATGTTCAATTTTTGAGCTTCTTTTACTGCGATGTGCTCACGCATGGTGTCAACGATGAAAAGTGCACCTGGCAAACGGGTCATATCGGCAATAGAACCTAAGTTCTTGTCCAACTTGGCACGCAAACGGTCTACTTGCAATCTTTCTTTTTTTGAAAGCGTGTTGAAGGTACCGTCTTTCTTCATGCGGTCGATAGCAGCCATTTTCTTGACAGCTTTACGAATGGTTACAAAGTTGGTCAACATACCACCTGGCCATCTTTCTGTGATGTACGGCATGTTCACTTTGGATACTTTGTCCGCGACAATGTCCTTTGCTTGTTTTTTTGTGGCTACAAATAGGATTTTTCTTCCTGATGATGCAATTTTCTTGAGAGCTTCATTGGCTTCGTCAAGTTTTGCAACCGTTTTGTAGAGGTTGATTACGTGGATTCCGTTACGCTCCATGTAGATGTAAGGGGCCATGTTCGGATTCCACTTTCTTGTTAGGTGCCCAAAATGCACACCTGCTTCCAGTAAGTCTTTTACTTCAATTTTACTTGCCATTTCTTGTACTTAGTTTACGTTCCGTTGTAGTAGCAATGTGTTGGTGGTCACAAAATTTTGTTCGCCCAACCCATTTAGATGCTAAACTAGTTTCCAAAAAGTCGATTACATTATCCTTTTTAGAACAACGACAACTTGGTTAAAAATTTAACCCTGAAAGTATAGTACATAATTTCAGGGTTTTCAATGAACTTATCTATAATTGAATGCCGTAGCACCCAAAGTATATTAACGTTTGGAGAATTGGAATTTCTTACGGGCTTTCTTCTGACCGAATTTCTTTCTTTCCACCATTCTTGGGTCTCTTGTCAATAAACCTTCTGGTTTAAGAACCGCCCTGTTTTCTGCGTCTATTTCGCACATTGCTCTGGACAAAGCCAAACGAACAGCTTCTGCCTGACCTGTGATTCCACCACCAAAGACATTTACTTTTACATCGTAATTGCCATCGGTTTCAGTTAAAGTGAAAGGCTGTCTCACTTTGTACTGTAATGTCCCTGTGGTAAAGTAATCGTTAAGATCTCTTTTGTTTACTGTGATGTTTCCAGATCCTTCGGAAACATATACTCTTGCCACAGCGGTTTTTCTTCTACCTATCTTATGAACCACTTCCATTATTTGTAGTCGTTTAAGTTTATAGCTTTTGGTTTTTGCGCTTCTTGTCCGTGTTCAGTACCGGCATATACCTTTAGGTTTCTGAACAAATCGGCTCCAAGTTTGTTTTTTGGAAGCATTCCTTTTACAGAACCTTCGATAATGCGCTCGGGATGTTTTTCCAACACTTCTCTAGCAGAAGCGGAACGTTGCCCACCTGGATAACCGGTATATCTTAGATATTCTTTCTCATCCCACTTGTTGCCTGACATATCGATTTTTTCAGCATTGATGACAATGACATTGTCTCCACAATCAACATGGGGGGTAAAGTTGGTCTTATATTTCCCTCTAAGTATTTTGGCTACTTTAGACGCCAATCTTCCTAAGGTCTGTCCTTCAGCATCAACCAATAACCATTGTTTGTCAACAGTAGATTTATTGGCGGAAATAGTTTTATAACTTAATGTATCCACTTCTCGAATATTATTGATTTAATAACCTATCCCGAATAACGGGCTGCAAATGTACAATTATTAGATTGAATTACAAACGGTTGATCGGGAATATTTTTCCACTTTTTTAAATTCCAATTGGAGGCTTTATAAAGGTCCTGCAATATAGCTTGTTGAAAATGTTAAAAAAAGATTAAAAAAAACGTCGACTGTAACTCTTGCCATTTTCACAGGTCTTTAATACATCTATCTAATCAAAAAACGAATCCGTGAGAAACTTAGTTCTGGTTTTCTTTAGTCTTTTCTTTGTTTATAACCTTCAAGCCCAAGACTCCACAGAGGTCGTCATCAAAAAAAAATATACCACCAAAGCTTTGGGGGAATATGCCGCTCCAACCATTAACGGTATTTTGGAAGATGAGGCATGGAATCTTGTAGAATGGGGCGGTGATTATATTGAATGGCAGCCCGATGAGAACACCCCGCCCAGCCACCAAACCAAGTTTAAAATACTATACGATAGCAAGAACCTATATATAGGTGTGCGCTGTTATGATTCCGAACCCGATAAAATTGTAAAAAGATTGTCCCGAAGGGATGGTTTTGATGGTGACTGGATAGAATTCAATATAGATAGCTATTTTGATAAACGTACTGCATTTTCTTTTACCATTACAGCAGCAGGGGTAAAAGGTGATGAGTTTATATCTAACAATGGCAATAATTGGGATTCGAGCTGGAACCCTATTTGGTATGCTAAGGCCCATGTAGATGATAAGGGGTGGACCGCGGAACTTCGTATCCCCTTAAGTCAATTGAAATTTGGTAGTGCAGAAGAACAAGTTTGGGGTTTTCAGTCCACAAGACGCTTTTTTAGAAATGAAGAACGCTCCGTGTGGCAACGCAAACCAGTAGACCAGCCCGGTTGGGTGAGCGAGTTCGGGGAGCTCCACGGTCTAAAAAATATTGAACCTCAAAAACAATTGGAAATTCAGCCCTATACAGTGGCAAAAACCGAAACCTACGAGGCAGAGGAAGGGAATCCCTTTAGGGATGGAAGTGAAAGTAACATCACGGCAGGACTGGATGCCAAAATAGGAATCACCAACGACCTGACTTTGGATTTGACGGTCAATCCCGATTTTGGACAGGTGGATGCCGACCCATCTGCCATTGCGTTGGACGGTTTTCAGATATTTTTTCAAGAGCGGCGCCCATTTTTTGTGGAGAACAAAAACATTTTTGATTTCAGTGTATCGCAATCCCAAGCCGGTAATACGTTTGGTTCGGACAATATTTTTTATTCCCGTAGAATTGGGCGTAGTCCCCAAGGTTACCCAAATACTTTGGACGGGGAGTTTGTGGATCAGCCGGACAACACCCCGATGATTGGTGCGGCAAAGTTCAGTGGTAAGACCAAAGACGGATGGGCCATTGGCGTACTCGAGAGCGTCACCGCTCAGCGAACCGCAACCATATTAAATGGTAATGGGGATACCCGAACGGAAATGGTAGAACCCCTGACCAATTACTTTGTAGGGAGGTTGCAAAAGGACTTTAATGAACGAAATTCGTATATCGGGGGCATTTTTACGGCCACGAACCGAGAAAACTTACCGGAACAACTCAATTTTTTGCATAGTGCAGCCTACACCAGTGGATTTGATTTTAAACACCAATGGGCCAACCGGGATTGGTATGTTGGCGGCAACATCACTTTGAGCCATGTGCGCGGGAGCGAAGAAGCCATCACCAATACCCAAGAATCCATCACCCATTTGTTCGATAGGGTGGGGGCAGACCACGTCGCCGTGGACACCACTAGAACATCATTGACAGGAACTGGGGGCAACGTGCAAATTGGAAAGATAGGCAATGGACATTGGCGCTTCGAGTCCGGAGCTACTTGGCGATCGCCCGAATTGGAGCTCAACGATATCGGGTTTCAGCGTCAGGCTGACGATGTACGGCATTATACTTGGATAGGCTATCAAACCTTAAAGCCGGACAGTACCTTTAGGCGAGTGGGCATCAACTACAACCATTGGTCGGCTTGGGATTTTATGGGAAATCATAATTATTTGCAGTTCAATACCAATAGCTGGCAAAACTGGAAGGACAATTGGAACACCAATATCGGGTTCAATTTTGCCCCTATCGAGTATTCCAATTTTGCCTTGCGAGGTGGCCCAAGATTGCGACAATCGCCCTGGGTGAGCTTTTGGAACAGTATCAATACGGATTACAGGAGGAAATTGCGATTCTCATTTTTTCACAATGGTAGAAAAGCGCTGGACAACTCCATAAAAAGCTATTATATGGAAGGAGGGTTTGTTTATCAGCCCTTAAATGCATTACGGATTTCCGTATTCCCTTCTTTGGATATCAATCACGATAAATTACAGTATATTGATAATTTTGATAATGTCAATGGTTCGCCGCGCTACCTGAACGGGGAAATTAATCAGCGTACCTTGAGTATGTCGGTGCGTTTAAACTATACCATCAACCCCAATTTGACCATCCAATATTGGGGACAACCCTTTATTTCGAGAGGACGCTATTCCAATTTTAAGCATATCACGGACCCGGTTGCCAAGACCTTTGCGGATAGATTTGTGCAATACACGTCTGAACAGACTGAACTTGCCGAGGGTACCTACACCATTGATGAAGATTTGGATGGTATAACCGATTTTAGTTTTGACAATCCAGACTTTTCCTTTGTGCAGTTCCGTTCCAATTTGGTCATCCGATGGGAGTACATCCCAGGGTCGGAAATTTTCTTGGTATGGTCGCAAGATGTGTCAAGGAATGGCGACCCGACCAATGGACTGTTGTCCAGTTTGGGCGACAACATTTTTGGTCAAAAACCACAAAACATTTTTTTATTGAAAGCTACCTATCGGTTTGTGTTGTAATCCTTGTCATTTCTCACGGATGCTGAACGAAGTCGAAGCATAAGTCGGAATCTGATTGAATTTTTAGGCAAGAATTAGATGAGTTGTTGAATAAATTCAGCTTGACGGGATTAACACCGAAGTGTCATCCTGAGCGAAGTCGAAGCGTGATTCGTAATCCGCTTAATAAATTTGTCAGTTCGAGTTTTTTCCTTCAGGAAAAAGTATCGAGAACTTGTTTCATGTTATTAAAATTCTGATTCTCGATACAATTTTTTCGTTTCACTCCAAAAACCACTCGAATTGACGAATTTAGATTAAGGCTATTTAATTTTCCGAAGTGCTTTAACAAGTGCTTCATTCGCCTCTTTATTACCTATGGTAATACGAACTTTTCCTGGGGCACCAAACTGCGAAACAGGACGTACCATAATGCCCTGTTCCATCATTTTGTCCGTGAACTCCATTTCGGGGAATGGTGGGTCAATGATAAAAAAGTTCGCTTGACTTGGCCAATATGTAATGCCTAGTTCATCAAATGCTTTGGCAATAAAAGTTCTGCCTTCCAAAACGGTTTTTACAGTTTCTTCGATAAACTCGGTATCATTTAATGCTCCGATAGCCGCTTCAATGGAAGTCAGGGGTAATAAAAAGGGTTTGTGGATCAAACGTACATAATTGGCAATGGTGGCTGTAGTATAGCCGTACCCAATGCGCTGTCCTGCCAATCCGTAGGTTTTGGAAAAACTGTTGAGTCCAACCACATTGTGACCTTCCAATATATAAGGCAATGCGGTAACATAATCTTCTGCATCGGCAAAGTGGCGATAGACTTCATCAAACACCACCACAATATTTTTGGGAACACGCGCCATAAAATCGTCCATCACCGCTTTTGGAATATACGTCCCCGTAGGATTGTTGGGGCTGGTCAAGAAAATGATTTTGGTCTTCTCTGTGATAGCGTTCAAGATACCTTCCACATCCAAATCGTAGTTAGGGGCTAATAGGGGAATATCAACTTGGCTGGCACCGTACCATCTGGAAAAAACGGAGTAGGGTAGAAAGCAGGGGTTGGAAAAAATAACCTCGTCCCCTTCGTTGATAAAAGCTCGAAGCAGCATATCGATAACCTCCGAACCGCTATTCCCGCACAAGAATTGGTCAGCGTACAACCGACCATCAAAATCTTGGACCAAGGCTTCGCGTAAACGGATATCGGTCTGGTCGGGGTAAATGTCGATGTTGTCCAGCGCAGCTTTCATAGCGGCAACCGCTTTTGGTGATGCACCCAACGGATTCTCGTTGGATGACAATTTGTAAATTTTTTTGTTTGATGGTGGAATGTTTTTTCCGCCTTTATACACCTCTTTGGGTACTAAATGGGGTTTGAAAATGGATGTTATGTTTTTTTTCATTTTTTCATTTGACATCAAGTCAAGATTTTTATTAAATCCCTTCCTCCGTATATGACTCGTATGATACGTACATATCCGCGCATCTTACGATAGAATATTACGTGTGATTTATAGGGGAAACTGAACAATTCATTCTTGATTTCCTTTCTTTCTATTCCAATAGTTGGATTTTTGGCTATCACTTCGAAGTGACTGTTCATGCCGATTAAATATTCAATGGCTTGGGAAGTGCCGAATTTGAGTTCGCCATATTCGAAAATACCCTCGATATCATTATCTGCTTCTTGGGATAGAACGTAGCTGGCTGTCATCCATTCTTTTTTGCCACAATGATTTCCTCCATGGTTCTTGGGCTGTCAGGTGCATTCCAACCTTTCTCTATCTCATTTCTGAGATCATTAATGACCTTTTCCCTATACACTTTATGCAAACGTAAAGCGTCGCGAATAACTTCGCTATTGTTCTGATATTCTCCAGTCGCAACTTGTTGAGCAATATATTCTTCCTGTTTTTTTGTGAAACTGATGTTCATGACAAACCTATTAATGATTATTCAAAAATATATAAAATGTCCATATTTAGCAAAAATGGACATTTTCGTACTACATATTTTCCCCGAACAATAAATAGGCCATCGCCTTTTCGGTATTCCCATCTTCCAAGAACTGTTTGGCCAAGGTGTGCAGTTCGGTTTTGGATTTATCTTGTATTCCCTCGGCCTCAATAATGGTTTCAATGTCTTTTGGGGAAGGTAATTGCTCCAAATTTCCCAATCGCCCTAAATTGTTTCCTGTAAGTATATCACTTTCTCTAATGCCCTTGGGCAAAGCATCCACGCCAATGCCGTGGGTACGGATGGGCTTTGGAATCTCAAACAGGGATTCTTTAATGGCTCGGATGTACCAATTGCCACCCATACGGCCCACCAAGTCCAATTTTTCGGTATCTAGGACACCATCCGTTAGGTATTCGTCATTGATGTGAATCATATCCACTTGAGCGATGATTAAGTTTCCTGCTCCTGGGGTTTGTGCAATTTCCACTACTTCCAAAACCGTGCATTCAAAAGATACGGGTGCCTCGCCCACCCGTGGCGGTTTTACCTTCACGCTGGGTACTTCGGTAAAACCAGCTTTTACAAATTCGTTTACGCCTTTATCGTACGCCGTACTGGAGAGCGACATCTGCTCCGCCATTTTGTGGTTCACCACATTAATGACCACCTCGGGCACTTCCACCACATTTTGATGCGTATGTTTTAAGGAATTGTCCCTGCCGCTTCTCGTTGGGGAAAATACCATCACAGGCGGATTGGAACTGAAGACGTTGAAAAAACTGTACGGACTCAGGTTTACCTTGCCTTCGGCATCCACCGTGCTTGCAAAGCAAATAGGTCTTGGGGCCACCGCAGTGGATAAAATGGTATACAGTTCTGGTTGTGGTATTGTAGTTGGGTCTATGGTTTTGATCATTAAGATTGATTTTGTTTTGTCATATCGAGCGCAGTCGAGATATGGTTAAACTTCAGATCACATTTCGACTGCGCTCAATGTGACATCTGAAATTGTATTCATTCTTTAGCTGGCAACACTGTAGTGGTCACTTCGCCAAATCCGACTCTAATATCGCCATTTTGTGCGTAACCTTTCATCGTCACCGTATCGCCGTCTTCAATGAATTTGCGTTCGCTTCCATCTTTTAGTTTGATGGGTTTTGTGCCTCCCCAGGACAATTCCAATATAGAGCCAAAACTGTTTTCTTCCTTCCCTGAAATGGTTCCGGAAGCCATCATATCCCCAATATTGATGTTGCATCCATTTACCGTGTGATGCGCCAATTGTTGGGTCATGTTCCAGTACATATGTTTAAAATTACTAAAGCAAACGGTGGTTTTCTCACCTTTTTCTGGTGTGATGCCAACTTCTAAATGGATGTCATAATTCTTGTCGCCCTCAAATTGCAAATAAGGCAACACTTCAGGTTCTTGTTTGGGACCTGCCAGTTTGAAGGGTTCCAGTGCTTCTAAAGTCACCACCCACGGAGAAATTGACGAGGCAAAATTCTTGGCCAAAAAAGGGCCAAGCGGCACATATTCCCATTTTTGGATATCCCTAGCCGACCAATCGTTGAACAATACCAGCCCGAAGATATAATCCTCGGCATCTTTTGTAGAAATAGATTCGCCCAATGGCGTCTCTTTTCCGCAAATGAATCCCATTTCCAATTCAAAATCCAAACGTCGCGTAGGACCAAAAACGGGAGCTTCTCCACAATTGGGCATGGTCTGACCCTTGGGTCGATAGATGGGCTGTCCGCTTACAATAATGGAACTCGCCCTGCCATGATAGCCCACAGGAATATGTTTCCAATTGGGTAAAAGGGCATTTTCTGGGTCCCGGAACATTTTCCCAACATTGGTGGCGTGTTCCAAACTTGAATAAAAATCCGTGTAATCACCTACCGCAATGGGCATATGCATTTGTGCTTCGGACTGTTTCACGAAGAGCTCTGGCTTTCCGGCCAAAACGGAATCATCATCCTTTAGCCAATACTGAATCTTTTTGCGTACCCGAGTGGTGATTTCCTTCCCGAGGGAAATAAAATCATTCAAGGTGTCTTTTTCCAGCAATGCGGTATTGAAATCGAACACATCCAATTCGGCCACAGCGGCCAAATCTAAAATATGTTCGCCAACGGCAACACCTACCCTCGGACTTCTATCCTTGGTGGAAAAAATCCCGAAGGGAATATTGTGAATCGAAAAATCTGAGTTTTCAGGTATTTCTATAATCATCTGATGGTTAATATGTCAGCTCGAGCGCAGTCGAGAGCAATACTTAGGCCTTCTTTTCTCGACTGCGCTCGAAATGATAGAAGGCCGTAATGAATTTATTTTATTCCAACCACGATTTATAGTACTTGCCATCGTCAATCTTAAGTGCATTCTCGGTAATCTGCAAGGGTTTGAAGGTGTCTATCATCACTGCCAATTCCTCCGTACCTTTTTTACCGATACTAGCTTCGTAAGTGCCAGGGTGCGGTCCGTGAGGAATACCAGCTGGATGTAACGAAATATATCCTGGTCCAATTCCTGTACGACTCATAAAATCACCATCCACATAATACAGCACTTCGTCAGAATCTATGTTGGAATGGTTATAAGGAGCGGGAATGGCCTTGGGATGATAATCGTACAACCTTGGACAGAACGAACAAACCACAAAAGCACCTGTTTCAAAGGTTTGGTGCACAGGTGGCGGTTGGTGCACACGTCCCGTTATTGGTTCAAAATTGTGGATGGAAAATCCGTAAGGGAAATTGTAACCGTCCCAACCTACGACATCAAAAGGATGTGTAGCATAGACAAGTTGGTGCAACATACCCTGTTTCTTGATTTTCATCAAAAACTCTCCTTTTTCATCAAAGGTTTGAAGATCTTGTGGCAATTTATAGTCGCGCTCACAGAAAGGGGAGTGCTCCAATAGTTGTCCGAACCAGTTCCGATACCGTTTCGGGGTATAAATAGGATGGAAGGATTCCGCAAATAAAATACGGTTATCTTCTGTATCAAACTCTATTTGGTAAATCATCCCACGTGGAATGATGAGATAATCCCCGTATTCGAACGGAATATTGCCCAAAAAGGTTTTTAAGGTTCCTGAGCCTTTGTGGATAAAGAGCATTTCGTCCGCATCGGCATTTTTGTAAAAATAGTCGGTAACCGATTTTTTAGGTGCTGCCAAGCCCACGTGAACATCGTTGTTCACCAATAAGGGTTCGCGCGCTTCCAAGAAATCATCTTTGGGTGCCACATCAAAACCAATAAATTTTCGGCTGGTGATATTCTTTTCTACGGCAATTTTTGGGCTTGCCTCCAAGGCTTTCCCTATCTCCTTGACCTGCGTAGGTCTGTGAACGTGGTAGGAAAGTGAGGACATCCCATCAAAACCGATAGTGCCAAAGAGCTGTTCGTAATATAGCCCGCCACTAGGTTTCTCGAATTGGGTATGCCGCTTTGGCGGAATTTTTCCGAGTTTATGATAAATAGGCATTTTTCTCTATTTAGAGTTAGGAGTTCAGAGTTCAGAGTTAAAAGAATTCATAACTCAACACTCTTCACTCATAACTATGATTAATGCAGTGTGCCTCGAAGCTCTTGCTCTCGCTCTATGGCTTCGAACAATGCTTTAAAGTTACCTTTTCCAAACGATTGTGCGCCTTTTCTTTGGATAATTTCAAAGAACATTGTTGGTCTGGGCTCTACAGGCTTGGTAAAAATCTGCAATAAGTATCCTTCATCATCACGGTCTACCAAGATGCCCAGTTCTTTTAACGGGGCGATATCTTCATCAATTTCGCCTACACGATCGGTAACGGCATCGTAATACGTTGCCGGAACTCTTAAGAATTCGACGCCACGACTTCTTAAATCACGAACGGTTTTAATGATGTCATCTGTGGCAACGGCAATGTGTTGTACGCCTTCATCCTCATAAAAATCCAAATATTCTTCCACCTGTGACTTTTTCTTGCCTTTGGCAGGTTCATTGATCGGGAATTTGATGCGTCCGTTCCCGTTGCTCATTACCTTGCTCATCAACGCGGTATAGTCGGTGGAGATATCATTGTCATCAAAAGAGAGGATATTTTTAAATCCCATAACGTCTTCGTAGAACTTTACCCAATGGTTCATTTTGTTCCATCCAACATTACCAACCATGTGGTCTACAAATTTTAGGCCAGCAGGTTCAGGGTTATAATCAGGAGTTTCCCATTTTTTGAAGCCCGGTAAAAAGGTTCCATTGTAATCTTTGCGTTCCACAAAAATGTGAACGGTCTCCCCGTAGGTGTAAATTCCGGAACGTACCACTTTTCCGTTTTTGTCTTCTTCAACCTTAGGCTCCATATAAGATGTGGCGCCTCGTTCCATAGCGTTGTTGTAGGCTAGGGTGGCATCATCTACCCAAAGGGCTACCACTTTTACCCCGTCGCCGTGTTTATCGATATGTTTTCCGATCTCTGTTCCACTTTTAAGGGGAGAAGTAAGTACCAATCGTATTTTATCCTGAACCACCACATAGCTCTCACGGTCTTTTAATCCAGTTTCCAAGCCAGCTTGTGCGTACGACTGAAAACCAAAGGCGGTTTTGTAAAAGTGTGCCGCTTGTTTGGAATTCCCTACATACAATTCGATGTAGTCGGTCCCATTGATGGGCATAAAATCTTCGGAAGTATTGGATTTTTTTTGAAGTGTTGACGTCTCCATAATTTTTTATGATTTTATTGTTCAGTTCTATTTTGTTGCATCAACAACAAAAATAATAAATTTGATACACCAAGACGGTTTTCGCAACAGAAATTTGAGTTAAAATTGACCTCTATTGTTTTAAAGGTGTTTGGAAAAATCGGGAATCCCTATTTTTGTGACAATTCTTAAAAAAAATGCTCAATCGTATAGATGAAATACAAGGGATGGGGTTCCATTTGGATTTGGTGCTCCGTAAGATTCAAAAAGCGTATATACGCAAGTTTGATGAGCTTGGTGTGGATACTACCATTGAGCAATGGGTGATTCTCCATCAAATTTATCAGTTGGGCGATCATGCAAGTCAGCGCGACATCGTGGACGAAAACTTTCGGAATAGGGCCACAACCTCAAGGGTAATCGCGGGACTTGAGCGCAAAGGTTGGATTTCAAAAACTCGTTTTGATGGTGACCAAAAGCGCTTTAAATTGGAGTTGACCCCAAAGGGACAGGAGATTTTGGACCTTACCCTGCCAAGTGCCCTGGCCTTACGAAAATTGGCCATTAAAGATGTGGAAGCATCAGAATTTGAAACTTTTTTAAAGGTGTTGAACAAAATTGGAGGAAACTACGAAGAAGATCAGCCCCAATAATCGAAGGCCAATTTGGTAATCGTAGCCAGTCCGATGAGTAAGATAAAAATCAGACTGAGTTTACGGAACTTTTCCTGTGGGATGTAATGCAATATCTTTTTCCCCAAATAGGTGCCCACCAAACCAATGGCAAATAAAAACGGCAGATACATTAACTCCTGCTTTCCAATGTAGCCATTACCGTAATAGACGAAGGTTCGGGAGAAATCAATCATAAAATCGATAAAGGCCGATGTGGCAATAAAAGCACTTTTCTCCAAATTGAAGGCCGCCATGGTAAGTCCTCGTATCGCACCTCCTGTTCCCAAAAGTCCTGCGGAGAACCCCGATAAGCCCCCCCCAATAATAGAATTTTTTTTGTTGGGAAGTACGATAATTTCACTTTTGATCAAAAACAGTAAACTAAATACCACTAAAAATGCTCCCAAAATAATTTCAAGGGCGACGGTATCGGCTACTTTGGACAGAAATCCACCAATGATTACAAAAAGGACAGATGGCACTCCGATGTGAAGCAACAGTTTTTTGTCCAATCCCTTTTTAAAGAGAAAAATTTTGCTGATGTTACTGGAAAGGTGGAAGATGGCCGTCATTCCAAGGACAGAGTAAAAATCAAAATAAAAATTGCCCAAGGGTACAAAAAACACCGAAGAGCCGAAGCCACCAATGGTCCCTATGATTTCCGCAACCAGTGCAAGCAACAAAAATATATAGTTCACTTTCATATTAAAGAAAGATAGCATTGTATTCTGTACAGCAATCGATATTGTGTCATTTTACCCTAAAAAAATCTTAAAATATGGATTTTAGGTTAATTGAGCACATAAACTGGATAATCTATTGGACGTAGGGACAGTAAAACAACCTCAACTTTGTACCCGTATAACTTTAGATATACAAGAGCTATGAAAACAACAAATATTTATCCAACGATATGGTCTACAACCTATTATACCCCAAGTGTAATGGTGGGCAGGTATGGCGCACATACCAAAGAGGCCGAATTGATTTTGAAAAATGAGATGGCCAGGTCGCTCAATGTTTCTGAAATGGCACTTAACATTACCAAATTCTCAGCAATAGACGAGCACGGTAATGAACACTTTATTATAGATTTTCCCGGTCAGAACCCGGTAACCCTTAAGGGTATTGCTTCTGGAAACTTTATACGCTCCAAAAGTGTACTTTCTTTGCCCGAAGGCAGATACAAGACAATACGTTTTTACGTAGCAGGTTGGGGCAATCAGTTTATTTATAAGGATGGGATAGAAGAATCCGCCAATTCGTTCGACCGTCTGGATTTTACCATTGAAGATGGTTTTACGATTGAGCAGGACAACGTCCACGAAGTTAAATTGTGGTTTGACTTTGCTCCCTACCAGTGGAAGCGACACTTTAAACCGCTTACGGATTTGTTTATGGGGAGCAAAAGTCAAAAACCACGATTGGCCAATAGTTTTGGCAATTGATTTTTACACTATGAAAAGGAATGAAAAAGGCACCGATCGGTGCCTTTTTTAATTTTGTTTTGTAAAGGTTTCGTCAAAAGCATCAAAAGACTTTACGGTGGCATCAGTGCCAATTTTAAAATTAAAATCTATTTGTGCACGGTAAGGATTTTCTTTTGTAGACATAAAGGTGTCGTAATGCCAATGCTGGATGGGCAACATCAAAAAATCATTGAAATTTATGATTAATCCCGCGACTGTATTTTTTACGGTGACCTTGCCCAGCATAGGGTGGCTATATTCGCCTTCGTACTTTTCAAGAGGTAATGTTGTTTTTGTATCTGGCACCTTTTCATCCCGTAGTTTCCGATAATAGTCTTTTTCCTGCTCCTTAAACCTGGAATAAAGTTCAAACACTTCTTCGTGCCAATTCCTACTGTCATCATCAAAAACAAAAAGGTCCATGGATTTATACAGTATGGCATGCCGTAATTCTGCATGGTCCATGTTGGCAAATACATAAACGGCCACATTCTTATCCCTGATTATCCCGCAAATAGCAATCAAACCACCGATACTGCCCGTATGAAAGTCGAGTTTTTCACCGCGGTAATCCTGCTGAAACCACCCCAAACCATAGGTTTTCCAATTTGGCTTGGTTAATTGTTGTGTGGGGTAGAAGCTGGCATCGGTTACAAATGCATGTGGTTTAAAAAGATAATCGAAGGTGTTTTTGGATAAAATAGTGTCATTTCCCACGACACCATCGTTTACCAAATACTTGAGGTAATTGGTAACATCGGACATACTGGACCAGATCATCCCCGCTGCCCCGATTTGGTCCGAAAGATTGTAATCTACCTTGATAATCCCATCATCCAAATCGTTGAGATATGGTGTTGTATAGTTTCCTTTCTTAAAAATATCGGCGGATTTTGCCACGGCATCATCCATACCAACCGGCTCAAATATGTTTTCTGCGACAAAAGTTGTCCAATGTTGGCCGCTAACTGCTTTAATCACTTCCCCGGCGGCAGCGTACATGATATTGTTGTAATCAAATCCTGCCCGGACCGGATAGGTTTTTTGTGAAAAGGCGAATCTATTTAGTGTTTCCTTGGTGGAAACACTATCAATGGCCCAAAGCAAATCAGCTTGTTCGATCCCGAGATTATGGGTTAGTAAATCCTGTATACGAGCCTCTTCGGTAAGATAGGCGTCGGAAAGTTTAAAATAGGGCAGGTGTTCACGGACTTTGTCCGTCCAGTTCAATTTGCCTTGATCCACCAAAATACCCAGAGCTTGGCAAACAATGGCCTTGGTGGTGCTGGCCATAGTAAAGAGCGTGTGCTCATCCACAGGGGCTTTGCTTTCCAAATTTTTAACACCGTAGGCTTTTTGAAACACGGTTTCGCCATCTTTTACCACTACAGTGACCAATCCTGGGATTTCCCAATCAGTCATGCCTTTTTGGATCATGGCATCCAGTTGCATGCTTTTTGTTTTTTGTGCTAAAACTATTGGTGATGCAAATAGAAGAATGGCTAGGAGCAGTGTTGTTTTTTTCATTGTTTAATAGGTTGGTGGTTAGTCCACTAATATACAACGATTAACAAGTTAAAGCTGAGTGATTCATCAAAAACATACAGTTGCTTTCAACCCCGTCAATGCGGTTAATTATCACTAAACCGTTTTATTTTCTCCAACACCTCATACACCGAAAAGCTTCGTACAAAGCGTTGCATTTCCTTGCCGTTTGCCTTGAGGATGCCCACGGGCAAGGTAAACACCATGGATTGTCCTGTAAATTCAACCTCCTCCTCTACATCCACCACGCGGATGTTCACTTTTGGAAAGTTTTCCCGTATGGCTTCCAGCAACTTCGGTTTTAGCACTTTGCAGACCCCACAGGTTTTACTGGTAAAGTATAAGAATTCGATCATTTATTAAAAGGTTGAGGTAGATCATCAATAATCCGAATACTCGGTGGGGTATAAGAACCACATATCAATATGCGACATATTGTTCTCGTACTTGGGCATGGCAATGAGTTCCTTCCATTCCGGTGAATCTACAAAGGCTTCCCAATTTTTTTCTCTCGCAGCCATATCTGCGTGGGTGGTCATATACATTAAATTGGGCATTTTGGTTCCTGAAAGTACTTCGCCATAAAATACGGCATTAAAGTCCAAACGCTCAAAAAGCTTCACCTCCCCACCTGCATTGAACATATCTACTTTGTTGCGATAGTATTTTTCCGTAGAAGATTCGTAGCTGCGCAATTCGTAAATCCGTTCAGACCTTGGGCCGTCCAAATCGGGAACTTTCATCGTTGGCATATCGGGAAAGGCCTGTAAAAGGATGGATTGAATACGAGTATACGGTGGGTCATCGTAATTCGCATTAATGTATTCGCTGCCTGCTGTGGTATGTGTTTCGTCTTCCAGTAGCTGATTGTCCAGCTCTTTGAATTGCTCCAAAGTTTTGAAGGGAAGCAGCACAAAGATTTTCTGTACCGTATCGGTTTCGGATAGTCGGGATTTAAACACTCCGACTTTGTCGATGCCCTGTTTTTTTACTGCGGGCATGAATGCATTTTTGAGGTAATTGTCCACCGTAGCGACCTGTTCTTCGGTACTAAAGGAATAGATTTTAAGCTGATAAAATTCCCTTTCCTCTTGAACGGGCTCGGAGGGTTCTGCAGTTGCTACTTTTTCGGGATTTGGATTGCCACAGCTTGCCAATGCTATTGCAAACAACAGCAAAAGAGGTTTGATGATTTTCATTATAATGCAATTTAGTTTGATATGATATTATGGATTTTAGAAGCTGATTCGAGAACGAAATTCCAAGATAGGGATTTATTTGGTGATTGTATGATTGATTATGTGGTCTTCGGTGCTTTGTTTTTTGAGGCCAAGGCAATCAAACCTAGCATCGGACCCACGGCCAGAATCATGTAAACCGTATTGGAACTTGTCCAGATTCGCATTTCATTGAGCAATTGAATGCTGACGATGGTGATGGCGAAACCAATGCAGTTTACAATAGTCAAGGCGGTACCCTTTATTTCTGGCGATGCATTCTGTGCCACCAAGGTGGAAAATAGGGGAGAGTCTGCGATGACGACCATGCCCCAAAAAATAAGAAATGCAACAAACAGTCCTCCAGATTCTTGAGCAAAAATTATAGGAGATATCAAACAACAAGCATAGGAAAGTAAGAGCGCCATAAAAGCCACGCGTTTGGTCCCTACCATTTGTGAGACATAGCCGCCCAATACACAAGCCAAACCACCGATACCAATGACCAAGAATGACAATAACGGAATGTTGAAGGTAGCTGCTGGGTGGATTAGCTCATAGGTTTGCAGCATGATTGGGACAAAGGTCCAAAACGCATAGAGTTCCCACATGTGACCAAAATAGCCAAAGGCCGCCGAGCGAAAGTTGCCATTCTGGAACACTTTTAAAAAAGCGGATAAATGGATTTTTTGACTCGGTTTTCTGAATGGGCCATCGGGCACCAAACCGACCATTAAAGCTCCGCCTAAAACCGCTAAAAATGAAGTGGCCATCAGAACCGTTTTCCACGACAATGTGTGCGTCATCTCCTTTAACAAATGCGGAAATGCGGTACCGACCACCAATGCCCCCACCAAATATCCCAGGGATTTACCAAGGCCTTTTTCATAATAATCTGCCGCTATTTTCATGCCTACGGGATATATGCCCGCGAGGAAAAAGCCCGTCAAAAACCGGAAGGAAAGGATACTGGCCAACCCATTGTCTTCCCAAATCACCCCTAAATTAAAAAGTGCTCCCAAAACGGCGCACCAAAAAAATACTTTGGATGGGGAGAAGCGGTCAGCAATCGATAAAATGGCAAAGACCAAGGTGCCCACGATAAACCCAAATTGTACTGCGGAGGTCAAGTGTCCCACAGCACTTTCGCTCAACCCAAAGGTGGCTACCAAGTCACGCATGACCCCATTGCCTGCAAACCAAAGCGAGGTGCAGCAAAACTGCGAAAACACGATGATGGGGAGGATGAGTTTGGAGGGTTTCATTTAGAGTTTTTCAATTATGGGTATTGCACCAAAGATTAGGGAAAGCATCTGGTGGAATTTTTGTTTGGGGAGGTTGGAGATGGTGTTGGTGGTTGTTTTTTGTTATTTATCATTCAATAGATGAATTTTAGCCATCATTTTTTCGAATCCAATTATCACATCTTCTGTTAAGGAAACCCAATATTTGTATAAAAGCTTTTCTTTATCACTTATATTGAATGAAAGTAATTCCTTATTATTAATTTCATCATCAGCTTTTTCTTTAGCAGCTCTTTCTCCACCTGCTTTTTCATTTGCAGTTTTCTTTTCCTTGTATTTTTTTTCCAGAAAGTTCTCAGTTCCATTCAAAAATGATAAACAATCTTCAAATGATTTAGCTGAGGCATTGTGAACAAATTGATTTCGTATATCAAAAAACGCTTTGATATGTTTCTTATACTCCTTGTCGAGTAATTTAGAGTCTAGCAGCAATATCATTTTTTGATTCATTGATAAAGCTTGACTTGTGTTTCCCATTGATATTGCTGAATCTTCGAGTTTTAAAACTGTTCTCAAAAACATACTTGCCAAGTTTTCAAATCTTACTGAAGATGATAAAACCAATACTTTAATCCTAGCTTCATATTCAGAAAATCCAGTGCCTTTTGTTATTATATTTTCCATTTAAACTAAAGTTACTATTAATGATTTTATGTATGACACCCTGCAAATAACAAAATTGGGTTTTGTTAAAAGTTTATTTGAATTCCACCTTATTTATATCTCCAACTAATAATCAAGATAAGGAGAAGGTTGATGACAATATGCATTATAGGAATGAATATGATGAACCATAACCTTTGAATGCCATATTCATCTTGACCAATGAACGGCGGGTTGCCATAAATCAAATAAAACATATAGATGATAAACAACGTAGCATTTAATGTAAAAAGAAGTTTATTGTGTTTCCATTTTGATAGCATACGAATATTGATAAGCCATTGGACTCCAAATACAAGGGTTATCAAAACCGTAAGGTATGCAAAAACCATCATCTAAATATGGGATTAACTTCTTTGACTCTTTTGCCAATTCATCAATGCGCCTCCAGCCAATTCTCGCCAATACCTACTTCCACATCTAACGGAACTGAGAGCTCGTAGGCGTGCTCCATTTCGGTTTTAATGAGTTCCTTCATTTCCTCCAGTTCCGGTTTGTAGCAATCGAACACCAATTCATCGTGTACCTGTAGCAACATCTTGGTCTTGTACTTGCCTTCGGAAAGCTTTTTATGGATGTTGATCATCGCAATTTTGATTATGTCTGCGGCACTTCCTTGTATGGGCGCGTTCACGGCGTTACGTTCCGCAGCTCCGCGCACTACTTGGTTGCCTGCATTGATATCTTTTAAATAGCGACGACGCCCCAAAACCGTTTGTACATATCCGTGCTCACGGGCAAAATCTACTTGTTCGCTCATGTAATTGCGCAATTTCGGGTAGGTTTTGTAATAGGTGTCAATGAGTTCCTTGGCCTCGGTACGGTTCAAATCCGTTTGGTTGCTCAACCCAAAGGCCGAAACCCCGTAAATAATTCCAAAGTTTACCGTTTTGGCATTGCTACGCTGTTCACGGGTCACTTCATCTATGGGTACGTTAAAAACCTTGGATGCCGTAGAAGCATGAATGTCCTCACCGTTTTTAAAGGCTGAAATCATGGTGTCTTCCTCGCTCAATGCTGCAATAATGCGCAATTCTATCTGGGAGTAATCCGCAGCCAGTAAAACGTAGTTTTCATCCCGTGGGATAAAAGCCTTTCGCACTTGTCGTCCACGCTCCGTTCTTATGGGGATATTCTGCAAGTTCGGATTGTTACTGCTCAAACGGCCCGTAGCGGCTACGGTCTGCATATAATCAGTATGCACGCGACCGGTTTTTTGTTGAACCTCGTTGGGCAGTGCATCCACATAGGTACTTTTTAGTTTGGCAAGCCCTCGGTAATCCAACACATTTTGGATAATCTCATGGTCCTTCGCCAAATAGGAGAGCACATCTTCCGAAGTGGAAAATTGCCCTGTTTTAGTCTTTTTTGGTTTGTCCACCAGCTTCAGTTTGCCAAAAAGAATCTCGCCCAACTGTTTTGGGGAGGCAATATTGAATTCTTCACCCGCCTCTTTATATATTTTTTGCTCTAGTTCTTTTATATCGATGTCCAATTGTTCGGAAAGGCCGTTCAAATAATCTTTATCCAAATTGATGCCTTCCAATTCCATATCGGCCAATACACGAACCAAAGGAATCTCAATGTCATCGAACAATTTATCGGTATGGGCTTCTTTGAGTTCTGGTGTGAATTTTAACCCTAATTGAAAAGTGATGTCAGCATCTTCCACCGCATATTCTGTCTGCTTTTCCAAAGGAACATCACGCATGCTGAGTTGGTTCTTGCCTTTTTTTCCGATGAGTTCCGTAATGGAAATAGGCGTATAGTTTAGGTAGGTTTCCGCAAGTACATCCATATTGTGGCGCATATCGGGGTTGATGAGGTAGTGGGCCAACATGGTGTCAAACAACTTGCCTTTTACTTCCACCCCGTAGTTTTGCATCACTTTGATGTCGTACTTCAAGTTTTGCCCTACCTTTTCAATGGTTTCCGATTCAAAAAACGGACGTAGTTTTTCAATCAAGGGTTTGGCATCGTTTTCATTATCGGGAAAGGGAACGTAGAATCCCTTGCCGGGGGACCAGCTAAAGGCGATGCCCACCAGTTCCGCTTCCAAAGGATTTAGGGAAGTGGTCTCGGTATCAAAACAAACGGAAGACTGCTTCATCAACATGTTCAAAAAGAGTTCCATACCCAAACCATCTTGAACATTCTGATAAAAATGCGGCACATCTCCGATGGTCAAGCGACTGTTTACATCTTTGATGGTGGCTGCGGACTCGGATGGGTCTCCGCCAAACAAGGTAAACTGCCCACTACCCGCTACCTTGGCCTCTTCTTTGGCTGTTTTGGTGCTCGTTACTTGGGTACTGGCTTCCGCTTCGCCCGAAAAGATTTTGATAAATTGATCTTTCAGCCTACGGAATTCCAATTCTTCGAAGATTTCCTGTACTTTTTCAGCATCGGGTGGACACATTTCGTAATCCTCCGCATGGAATTGTACTTCGCAATCAGTTTTGATCTCGGCCAATTTTCGTGAAAGTCGTCCTAGTTCGGCATTTTCTTCCACTTTTTCCTTCATTTTGCCCTTGAGCTGGTCGGTGTTGCTCAGCAAGCCTTCCATGGAATCGAACTGATCCAAGAATTTTTTGGCGGTCTTGTCGCCCACTCCGGGAAGTCCAGGGATATTGTCGCTGGCATCGCCCATCATCCCCAAATAGTCGATTACCTGTTCGGGGCGTTTTACCCCAAAGCGTTTTTGTACCTCGGGTATGCCCCAAATCTCAATGCCGTTGCCCATTCGGGCTGGGCGGTACATAAAAATGTTTTCGCTCACTAACTGACCAAAATCCTTGTCGGGGGTTACCATAAAGACTTTATAGTTTTCTTTTTCGGCCTGTTTGGCCAAGGTGCCGATAAGGTCGTCGGCTTCGTAGCCTTCCAATTCCACAACAGGAATTTTCATGGCCTCCAAAATTTGTTGGATATACGGCACCGCAATACGGATGGCATCAGGGGTTTCATCTCGATTGGCTTTGTATTCTTCAAACATTTCGGTACGCTCCACACTGCCTCCTTTGTCAAAAGCAACCGCCAAATGGTCGGGTTGTTCACGTTTGATTACATCGAAAAGGGAATTCATGAACCCCATGATTGCGGAAGTATCCATTCCCTTGGAGTTGATTCGTGGATTTTTGATCAAGGCATAGTAACCACGAAATATAAGTGCGTAGGCGTCAAGTAAAAAAAGTCGTTTTTGTTCGGACATGTATTTTTCAGTTGTCAGTTAGCAATGTTCAATAAGCAATAATAAAAGGCAGGTTTAAAAGTACGAATTGCTGATTAAAAGATATAAGATGGGGGATATAAGATTTCAGACCCAAGAAACAGGAGCCAAGAGCAATGATAGTTGAACTGAGTTGTCCTGATTCTTGAATCTAACAGCGAAGCGGTCTTGTGCCTTTTTTCTAAAAGCGTAGCGCTCTTGGTTCTGATATCTATTCGTAGAAGCTCACGACTTCTCGATTCTCGTGCCCATTATCGGAAAACTCCCGATAGGTAAACCCAGGATGCACGCAGTAGCCGCCAGTTTCCCCATTTTTATTGATGGCCAAAAATCCGATTTGGAAATCTCTTCGACCCTTATTTTTCTTCATAATGCGTTTTACACCTTCTTCGCAGGCTTCTTGCGGACTTTTGCCTTGACGCATCAATTCCACGATCAAAAAGCTACCCACTGTACGTATCACTTCTTCGCCTACACCTGTTGCGGTGGCACCACCCACTTCATTATCGATAAACAGTCCCGCGCCAATAATGGGGGAGTCCCCAACACGCCCAGCTACTTTATAGGCCATTCCACTTGTGGTACAGGCTCCGGCAATGTCACCATTTTCATCAATGGCCAACATACCAATGGTATCGTGGTTTTCTATATTAATGGTGGTCTCATATTTGGAGGTTTTTAACCACTCTTCATATTGTTTTCGAGTACTTTCGGTAAACAAATCCTCTTTTTTGAAGCCTTGCTCATAAGCAAATTTCTCCGCGCCTTTGCCCGCCAAGATAATGTGTGGGGTTTCTTCCATCACCTTTCTGGCCACCGAAACGGGGTGTACAATGTTTTGCAAGCAGACCACCGAGCCGCAATTTCCATCCTTGTCCATAATGCAAGCGTCCAAAGTCACGTTGCCATCACGGTCGGGACGACCACCTTTGCCCACCGTCTCATTGGTTTCGTCCGCTTCCTCTACCCTAACGCCCTGCTCCACGGCATCCAGGGCATTACCGCCCGACTTTAAGACTTCCCATGCCTTTTCCGATGCATTGAAAAAGTTCCAAGTGCAAACTACGATGGGTTTTATAGGATTTGGGGTAGGAATGGTTGCAGCTGGGGCTGTTTCGGGCTTTGGCTCGGTTTTACAAGCGACCAGTGTGGAGGCGGAAACCAGTCCAGCGGCAGACAGACTGGAATTTTTAAGAAATTTGCGTCGTTCCATGGGTTGGTATGTTTAATTTTAAGGGTTATAAAGATACAATATGCTAGTAGAAGTTTGTGCCAATTCTTTGGAATCAGCAAGGAATGCAGAAAGGGCAGGAGCACATCGAATTGAACTTTGTTCGGAACTCGGAGTAGGGGGGGTAACGCCATCCGCTGGATTGATTCAATTGGTGAAAAAGGAGCTTCAAATCCCTCTTCACGTTTTGATTCGCCCTAGAGGTGGTCATTTTACCTATTCGGATACTGAATTTGAGGTGATGAAAGCTGATATTTTGGCTTGCAAGGCATTAGGCGTGCACGGTATTGTCTCTGGTATTTTGATGGATGATTTTTCGGTGGATGTGGAACGAACCAAAGCGTTGGTGGATTTGGCAAAGCCGTTGCATTTTACCTTTCATCGTGCTTTTGATTGGGTGGCGGAACCTTTGGAAACCATCAAGCAGCTTGAAGAGCTTGGTGTACAGACTGTTCTGACTTCCGGTGCAGCGCCATCAGCTGAAAAAGGAATCAACCATCTTGACGCTTGGCAAAAACAAACATCGCTCACCATCATGGCTGGTGGAGGGGTTTCCCCTAAAAATGCATCAAAATTTAAGGATATTGGTCTGCGCGCCATCCATTGTTCGGGTACTTCTTTTGGAAAGCATATTTCGTTAGAAGGTAAAATCAGTATGAATTCTGCAAAACATTTGGTGGAAGATAAGGTGGCCATTTCTGGCTTGGAAACGCTTGCCTCTGTTGTTGAAGCCGTTAAATAAAATTAAAAGGCACTGCTAAATAGCAGATTAGCGCTAATTTTGTAAAAAAATTGTATGTCCCGATTTATCATTTTGGCAGTTCTTTATCTAGTAGTGGCCGCGTATGGTTTCCAAGCATTCCGTACGCTGTTCAAGAGTCCGCTAATGCAATGGGCTTATATTGTGGTATTCTTGGGCGCCTTAATTTTTTTGACCATCAAAGTGGTTACCTACGATCCCGGAGATGGGTTCAAAGGTACGGCCGCTATCGCTGGGACCATTTTTGCTGCTTTCTTTTTATTGGCCATGGTGTTGGGGTTCTTCTTGTTGTTGGAAGATGTGGTACGTGTAATTGGCTACGGGTATAACAAAGTTGTTGGAGTTTCCAATCCTGATGCAGGATATTTTCCTTCACGAAGAAAATTTATTAGTGGTATTGCCCTTGGTTTAGCGGCTCTACCATTTGGGGCGTTGCTATATGGTATGTACCGCGGAAAATACAACTATCAGGTTTTAAAATACGAGTTGGAGTTTGATGACCTTCCCGACGCGTTCCACAATTATCAAATAACCCAGATATCCGATGTGCACAGTGGCAGTTTTGATGATTATAAAAAGGTGGAGTATGGTGTAAACCTTGTAAACCAGCAGAAGAGCGACGTGATTTTCTTTACAGGTGATATCGTAAACAATCGTTCGGATGAGTTAGAGCCATGGAAAGATGTCTTTTCCCGTTTGGATGCCAAGGATGGGGTGTTTTCCATTTTGGGCAACCACGATTATGGAGATTATGCCGTATGGGACACTGAGGAAGAGAAGGAACAAAACTTGGAGGACCTCAAAGTTATGCAAAAGGAAATGGGCTTTGATTTATTACTCAATTCCAACCGATTTTTAGAAAGAGACGGACATAAAATTGCTTTGGTCGGTGTAGAAAATTGGGGACGTGGTGGATTTAAAAAAGCAGGTGACCTACAAAAGGCCAAAGAAGGTGTTTCCAAAGAAGACTTTAAAATATTATTGAGCCACGACCCTTCGCATTGGGAAGATGTGGTGATACATGATGACTACCATTTTCATTTGACTTTGAGCGGGCACACCCATGGCATGCAGTTTGGGGTCGAAATCCCTGGTTGGGTAAAATGGAGTCCTGTAAAATGGCGCTATAAATACTGGGCGGGCATCTACAAGGAAATGGAACAGTTCATCAACGTTAACAGAGGATTCGGATTTATTGGTTACCCTGGCCGTTTTGGTATTTGGCCCGAGATTTCGGTGATTACGCTCAAAAAGAAGGGACTGACCTAAGTTTTTCCACAGTATGGACTAAAGGATTGAAAGGCTGTAAAAACATTCACATTTTTTCTTACTTTTGACTGTAAACCTTAGAATACATGTCCAAATTTGGTGAACTTATAGATTTACAAGTCCCTGTATTGTTAGATTTTTATGCGGAATGGAACGAGCAGTCCACTTCCATGCATCCTGTTTTGAGTGATGTGGCCGCTGCCCTTGGGGATAAGGGAAAAGTGATAAAAATTGATGTGGACAAGAACAAGGAACTTTCCCAAGCGCTCCGCATAAAGGGGCTGCCCACTCTAATGATCTACAAAAAAGGCGAGATGGTCTGGCGACAAAGTGGAGAGCAGGATGCGAATACACTTATCGGTATCTTAAACGAATATATCCAATAAAGAAAGAGGCTATAAAGCATTGAAACACGTCATTCTGAATTTATTTCAGAATCTCATCATACTGAGAAACAAATCGCTATGAGAACCTGAATCAAGTTCAGGTTGACGAAAATCGATATTTTAAACAGGCTCTTTATGTTTTTTATTCTTCAGGAAGTGTTGAATCCGGAACACTTTCTATGGTATCCAGCAGCATGGAATCTTCCATATCCGGATCTAAGGGCATAGGTTCGTCCAACATATCTTCTTCTTCATCCACAAACTGCGAGAACATATCAATATACTCGTTGAAAATAACCGTTTCAGACTCTGCGAGTTCTTTGTCGCCATTTTCTATGAGGATGTCAATGTTTCTGCGATAGGCTTGCATATCGGATAGGATGTCGTCAATTTTATCGTATTGTTCATCCAAAGGAATGTTGGCATAATATTCCAAGTGCTCTTGATATACCTTTTTGAGCTTGCCGAACAGTTCACGTGCCTTTTCGGTTTCACCTACTTTGTAGTAGCCATCCATAAATGGTTCTACAAAGGCATAAAAACCATAATGATCAATGGGCATGTTGTCCATGGCAATGTTGATCACTTCCTTGGCCTTGTCTATTTTGTCTTCCTCGATCAGGGTTTCCATCAAGCGGGCCAAATTGCTCCTAAAGGAGAGGCCTTGTGAACGTGTTTGTGGATCATGGTAAATGTTGTCGCTTCCTGCATTGCCCCAATCCCAATCTTTTACAATGTTGTACATCAATTCGGAATCAATACGGCCCATTTCAAAGGAATTTCGGTTTGGGGTTTTAATGGGTACCAGTTTGTACACTAAGCCATCAAGCTGAAGATAATCCTTCATCCAAATGTATTCGGCACTGTCAAAACTTCCCCCGGAGAAATAGATTGGGCGCTTCCAATCGTTGTTGGCAATCAAATCCAACATTAATATCCTGTTTTTGGGAAGAGCGCTCTGTGGTAGGTCGATATCAATATAATCTACAATCAGCGCGGAATCTTTTTCCTTGACCAAACCACTTTCCAGCACATTTTGTTTGTTGACCGGAATCCTGATTTTATTGGTAGGATAGTACACAATGTCCAAGGTGCTTTCCGAGTAATTGCTCAAATCAGCACCGCCTCTTTCTAAAATGAACTTAAATTTTGTCTCTGGTTTGTCGCTGCCAACCCAATTAATAAAATCCTTAATTGACCACCGTCTTTGGGAAACGGGGCTTCCAAGAACTTGGTCGGCATTATTGTAATAAACCGCATCCCTGGTTCCATAGCTGTACTTGTCGTGAGTGAGTTGCGATGGGATAGGGTCGCTTTCGTACGCTTTACGTTTCATTTGGTCGATGTACCAATCGGTGGCGAAAAGACTTGTGTTGACGACTCGGACATCGGTTCGGTATTTTTCAATTTCCTGCACGTACCAAATGGGAAAAGTATCATTGTCCCCAATAGTGAACAATATTGCACCTGCATCTTCTTCACAGGAGTCGAGATAGGCTTTTGCAGTTGCCGGTGCGGTGTATCTATCCGATCTATCATGATCGTCCCAATTTTGGAATGCCATCAATAAAGGCACTGCCAATAAGCATAGGGTTGTAATGGCAGGTGCCGCGATTTTTGCCGAAATCAGCTTTTTAAACTCTTCAAACAGTCCGTATACCCCGATTCCTATCCAAATACAAAAGATATAGAATGACCCCACTAAGGAGTAATCTCTTTCTCGTGGTTGAAAGATATAAGGGTTCGTGTAAAATTGAATGGCGAGTCCAGTGAACATAAAGAATACGAACAGTACCCAAAACTGTTTGGGATTTTTGGATACCTGAAACACAATGCCCAAGATTCCCAGCAGTAAAGGCAGGAAAAAATAGGTGTTCCGACCTTTGTTGTTTTTCCAGTCGCTGGGCAGGTTTTCTTGACTTCCCAATCGAATATTGTCGATAAAATTGATGCCGCTCAGCCAATTTCCGTTTTCATCGTATCGCCCTTGTTTGTCATTTTGCTTTCCGACAAAATTCCACATAAAGTAGCGCATGTACATATAACTGAACTGAAAATCAAAAAGGTACTCTAGATTTTGTCCCAATGTTGGGGGGTGCACCTCGATGTATTCTCCAAACTCACGTAAAAAACGAATGTATTGTTCCGTATCCAGTTCTCCTTGGGAATAGGCTGTTTTAAATTGATTTACAGCGTCTCTGAGATCGCTGTTGGAGATGTATTCCGATTTTATCCGGAATTCCAGGGCGCCAAAGTAACGCATATAGTTTTCGGCATGTTGATCGCTCCACATTCTGGGCAAAATGCCCACATGCTTTTCATTGGGTCCTGGGATTGCACCTTTATAATGGTTTACGATGACGTATTTGCCCAATTCCAAGTCTTTTTCATACTTGGGGCTATCGTCCCTGTCCTCACCGGCAGGGGCAAAGGTGTCTGAGTAATAAGCTCCATAAACGGGACTGTCCGTACCAGGGTACTGCTCTCTGTTGTAGTAGGCCAACAGGGCCCTGGCATCGGCCGGATTGTTTTCGTTTACAACGGTTTTGGCGTTTGCTCTAATGGGTAGCATCAGCCAAGATGAAAACCCCAGGAAGAGGAACATGAGACAAAGCACAATAATGTTCGCGTTGTAGTAATTGTGTTTTCTGGTGTATTTCAATCCAAAATAGAAAGCGGCGACAAAGATGAGCCCCATAATGATGGAACCTGAATTGAAAGGAAGCCCGATTTCATTGATAAAGAACACTTCGCTCCAACCAAAGAGCTCCAATACATAGGTCAAAGAGAATTTGTAGACCAAAATAAGAACTGCAATCACTGCAATGTTGGCGAGCAGAAAGTTTTTTACTGTGGTGGTTTTATACTTTTTGAAATAATACAGCAATCCGATGGATGGAATCGCCAAGAAGCCCATAAACTGAATCCCGAAGGTAAGTCCGATTACAAAACAGATAAGCATAAGCCAACGGTGGCCTCTGGGGTCGCCCAGATTGTCCGTCCATTTTAAGCCCAACCAAAGCAATAGTGCCATGATCAAACTGGCCATACCGTACACTTCGGTCTCCACGGCATTGAACCAAAAACTATCTGAAAAAGTAAAAGCAAGCGCCCCTACAAGACCACTTCCAAGGATGGCGATAGCTTTGCTATTGTTGATTTCAGTCTTTTTGGAAACCATTTTCCCCACCAGATTGGTGATGGTCCAAAAGGTGAACAATACGGCAAAAGCACTTGAAACGATGGAAACGGCATTTACCATAAGTGCTATTTTGGTCTCATTGCCCAAGGCAAACATGGCGAAAAAGGCCCCTATCATTTGAAGCAATGGAGCCCCTGGTGGATGCCCAACCTGCAATTTTGCCGAGGTGGAAATGTATTCCCCTGCATCCCAAAAACTTCCTGTGGGTTCAACGGTCAGGGCATAAACTATAAACGCGATGGCGAAGGAAACCCACCCAAGGATGGTGTCCCATTTTTTGAAGTCTTTTGCAAACATAGAGTTGGTTATTAACCGAATTGTGGCGAATTTAGTAAATCTAGAACAGAAGCCTAACCCTTTTTGGAAAACCTTTAACACCCTTGATAAACAAAAATAGCGTGCATTCTTGTCAAAAATATTTGTTGAAACCAAAGTTTGTTTTAAATTTGCACGCTCAAATATGGCACTGACCCATGGTGTAATTGGCAACACAGCTGGTTTTGGTCCAGTCGTTCTAGGTTCGAGTCCTAGTGGGTCAACAAAAAGCCCCGCAAATGCAAATTTGCGGGGCTTGTTTTTTTAAGGGTATTGTTTTTTTTAGCACCTGTGGTTGGTGCTTAAACTCTATTGGTCATCACCAAACAAATCTTCGATTTCGGCAATGGCATTTTCATAATGATACTTTGTTATCGTGTTTACGTTGGTATTTTTAGCCCTGTTCAAGGTTCTTTTCAGTGTATTGAGCTCGCCTCTCGCCAAAGCCCTAACATCCGATGTTTCGATATCGTAGCTGGCAGAACTTTCATCCTCTAGTAGATGTGCCATTCTTTCCAAATAAGTATTTTGTAGGTTTCTACGATACAAATCAACATTTTTATTCTGATAGGCCTCTTTCCAAATGCCTTTTCGCAAATCACTCAACATTTCATAGGCACTGTAGTTATCATGATCAATGGTTTCGGAATTAATTAATCTTCCCAAAGTTTCAAATGCCATTAGCTGATACAATTGTCTGGCCTGTACCCTTCGTACTTTCTCAAAATAAGCGGTATGGTCTATATTTTGTAAAACAGCCGTGTCAATCAACCAGTTTGGGGTGTCAAATATATTTTCCTGCAGCCATTGCATTGATTTGTGTTGTTCTTCTGCACTTAGGTTGGAATAAACAGTGCCAACTTGTTCTGGAGTTTTGGTGTTTTCATAAACGCCTCCAATGTTTCTGCTTACGTGACGAACATATCTGTTAAAAACACCTAACAATTCGCCATATAACTCTTCTAAATCATCATAATCATTGGTTTGGTCCGATGTCCACGAAGGGAGTTGGGTCATTACATATTTTAAATTTTTGATGCCGTAGGTGCTTGCTTTGATGGGGTCGTCACCAATACACTCTGTTTGCGATTGCGGGTCAAAATAACTGGACTGTTTGCCATACTTGAATTTGGGATCGTCCGCTTTTTCCAGAACCCAAGAGTTTAGGATGTCCTTTTCATCTTCTGGTGCTGTGATGTTGGGCAGCCATCGGTAGCCCCAGTTGACGGCATAATGATCATACGGCCCCATTTGGCGGATGAAACGGATATTTTCATCACCAGGTTGGGCAACGTAATTGTATCGGGCATAGTCCATAATACTTGCGGCAATCCCATTCTTTTGTGTGAAACTGCCGCTTCTTAGGGAGTCCACAGGATATGCGTAGCTCGCGGCCATGTTGTGCGGGAAACCAAGTGCGTGTCCCACTTCGTGGGCTATCACCATACGCATCATTTCACCTATTTCCTCATCCGGTGTGTCCAAGGTGCGTGCGGACGGGTTTGCGGCCCCAGTTTCCAAAAGGTATCGGTTCCGGTAGCTGCGCAGATGGTTATGGTACCAAATGATATCGCTTTCAATGATCTCCCCACTTCGTGGATCGGATACACTGGGTCCTATGGCATTCCGGGTGGTACTTGCCACGTAGCGCACTACCGAGTAACGAATATCTTCGGGACTAAATTCAGGATCCTCTTCGGGAGTAGGGGCATCTTTGGCGATGATCGCATTCTTGAAACCAGCACTTTCAAAAGGTTTCTGCCAGTCTTCTATGCCTTGTTTAATGTATTTTTGAAGGTTTTCCGGAGTTCCCGGATCCAAGTAATAGACGATAGGTTTAACAGGTTCTACCAACTCGCCCCTAGCATATGCTTCTGGGTCTTTGGGTTCCATTCGCCATCTTCGAATATATCGTTTTTCATCAGCTTTTAACTTTGGGCTGCCATAATCTATCTGAGATACCGTGAAAAAGCCTACTCTAGGGTCGTTCAACCTCGGAGTCATTGGGTTTTCCGGCAGCAAAATCATCGATTGGTTCATCTGAAGGCTTATGGAACCCGTATCGGAAAAGGAAGGTGGTTCGGATGCATCGTAGGTCAGGTCTTGTTTGACCTCAATATTCTCAGGAAAACTTTTAATGGTATTGATAAAACTTCGTGATTCGTCCAATTTCCTGACCTTGTATCGTTTTCTGAGTCGTGAGGACAACCCGCTAATGGCCAAAACATCCGTGGTGAAAAGTTCGTCCACTTGGATGACCGCGGCCGTGGAATCCGGGTTGTACGCCTTAATGTCAAAAGCGAAGAGAATGGGCTCAAAATTATTTACTTTAACAGAATTACTGATGGCCTTTGCGCTGTCGGCAATATTGGTATAGGATTTTACCCGAAGCAGTATTTTGTCCTGATACCGCTGCCAATGGACTACCTGTTCATTGCTTTTGGATCCCGCATTAACGTAGCCGCCTCCAAGATTGTCGGGTATTTGTGAAATACGGCTCACCCACAACATATCTTTCTCGAACAACTGAAATGGAATTTCGTAAAAATAATCTTTATCGATTTTATGCACCTTAAAAAGGCCGTCATCTGTCACGGCATCTTCATTGATTACCTCACTATACTTTTTAAGGTCGCCTTTGTCTTTTTTTGATGCTCCTTTGGTAGCTTCATTCTTGGTTTTGTTCTTTTTTTTTCCAAAAAGTTGGGCACTTGAAGTGTGGGACAAGAAAAGTGAAAAAGCTGCAAAAATCAGAAGTTTTTTGATCATAGTTGGTTCGCTTTGAATTTTAGGATTGGCAAAGTAGGAAAAACTATTTGAAACGATTTTCATTTTATAAAAGATTAACAAGTGAACCCTTATTAATTTTTTTTGCGAAAAAGTGAGGTCCTTGTTTTAGAGAATAAGGATTGTAGGGTGCGCTTTGCTTGGTTAAATGCATTGTTTTTCAGAGCTCGGAATCGGTCGGTAGGTGTAGTATTGCAAGACTTCTTCCAGGGCTGCTTTAAGTGCTTTGTTGATGGGCATTATTTTATTGCCCAAATGAAAGTCGATTTGGTTCAATTGCATGTAATAATCGGTAAATACAGGAACATACAAGCCTTTGGCAATTGCTTCGTTGGTCGCGTGATAATTTTCAGCCTGTTCTTCCTTGATGATTTTGCAGGTCGCCAATCGCAGGTTTCCGAACTTGTCCCTATTGGCGGCATAGCCGAACAACCTGCAAATTAAACCGCGATATTTATAATCTCCACAATGCCCTTTGCTAAGAATGGAAACAGGAGTCAGCAAAAAGCAAGATGCCCCCGGCTCATTATCTAACTTGACAAGCATGTCTTCGGCCTTTCCAGATAAAAATAGATGAAATGCCCAGGGTAAAAACTCCAAAGGAGAAGCTTCAATAGTGGGGTGAGTACAGCATTTTCCGCAGCCAGAAACACAGCTAATTCCAGATGTTTGCTGGAATTGATTTGTTTCTTTCTCCAACCGATCAAATAAACCTTCAACCAATTGGACTTTATTTTCCAGTGTCATTATTCTGCACCGAAGTTAGGTCTTATTTGAATAGCAGGATAAAGTATTTTTCATATAACGCATTTGAAGCCGATACGCTGGACTGACTCTACAAAACGGGAGAAGTTGGCTTAGGGGCGAAAAGGCTCTCGGATTTTTTTCTGCCTTCGAGCTCAAAGCTGCCTAATGAATCAAAATTGAACTCCGTAGTCATTAACTGTGCGGCTAGTTGCTCGGAAACAACCACATCCTGATTTAACGGCTTGCACAATTTTTGAATGCGAGCGGTAACATTCAGTACATCACCGGTAAAGAAAATTTCTTTTTTAAGGGCGCCTACTTCACCTGTGGTCACTCGACCCAAATGTAACCCAGCCCTAAACGAGGGCATTACTCCATAGGTTTCTTTGAAATAGGTTGACCTCTTTTGTAAACTTTGTTTCATGGCATAAACACAACGAATGCAGTTATGATTTTGCAAACCATCGTCTTTTTTCCAAGTGATTACAATTTCATCCCCGACATATTGGTATACTTCACCACTATATTGAATGATGGCATTGGACAATTGGTTATAGTAGTCACTTAAAAAGCGAAAATATTTCTTGTGTCCCAACCGTTCCGCAAGCGATGTGGATGATTTCATATCCAAAAACATAAACACCCTGGACTCTTCTTTAGGCTGATGGTATTTGCCCGAAAAAAAATTGAGCAATACATTATGTCCCAGATGCTCGCTAATTCCAGAGTAGAGCAGCGAAACAAAAATGCTAAAGGAAAGTGAGACCATGGTACTCAAAAAAGTTGGGCTAATGATGTAATTTGAAAATTTGTTCCACACCTCTGTATCCATAATCGAGGATTGAAGTTCAATACTTGCCGCAACGGGAAATGTTACCAGATTTATGACGAGCATAAACAAGAGGTAAAACCCCATTTTATATAAGATCTTCTGCCAAAATGCTTTGTGTTTGAAAAGCTTGTCCAACCAAAGAATCTCCACTGCACCAACAGCAATTCCCACTAAAAAAACGGCAAGGGAAGCGAATAGAAAAATATCCCAAGTGACGGTAATGTCAGTTTCCGGTCGTTGATTCTGATATTCCGTGGCCATTGACTCGATAAGCAGAATAAACCAACTTAATACAAGCCAAATAATCCCGAAAGGTAAGATGCGCTTTAGGTAATGATTGTGTTTCGGATTTCGAAAAAGCTTCATGCACTAAAGATATGATTTTGAAGGCTTATGCCGAGTTTCATTTAGCATACCTTTAAATCATCCAAAGCCTGGGAACAAATACAAGGAACAATCTGAATTAGATTTTTCTACTGTGGGCTAGTTTTTGTTCACCCTGTAGGTAATACCTCGGTTAGTAACCACTCTGCCCGCTTTCATGGTCAAGGTTGCTTGATTTGATGTCAGCGGAGTACAACTTCCACTTGAGTTGGACACCAATACACGGTAGATATAACCATCCTTATTGGAATCCGGGGAGGTTACCGTTAGGTTTGCTGTTTGGGTTCCCGAATATTCAGCCCCGTCAACAATAGGGGCAAAGTTGCTTCCGCCATCTGTGCTTACCTGCCATTGATAAGTGTCTGCATTGTTCGCGGTAACCGAAAAGGCTCCATTGTTCCCAATTACAACGGTTTGGTCGGCAGGTTGCGTGGATATGGTAAATGGATTGATAGTTATGATTTGCTCTACATCCAAAGAATTTCCGGCAGTATCAGTGATTCTGTACGTTCGGGTAATGATCTCAGGGTTGCTTCCACCATCGCTTACATCGCTTACAAAACTTACAGTTGGACTTGGGTCGCAATTATCAGCTTCGTCCGTAATTATGGTTGCATCCGGTGTAGGGATGTCCGCAGCACAGTTTACCGAAATTGGGGTCGGAGCGCTGGCCGTTGGTGCGGTTGATTCTACAGTAATGGTAGTTGTTGCTGCCAAGTCGGGATAAGGTGGGTCGCCTGCCATACCGCCATACTCGACCAAATAACCTTTAGGTTGATAATCGCCACTAGCTGCTCCGGTATTGGAAAGGTCGTTCCAGGACCCTGGCAATCCAACACCAGGTGCCGTAATGTGGGCATAATCTTCATCTCCAGATTGATTCGGTTCACCAGAATTCCAGAATTCATAAGCAAAGGCAGTTCCGCCGGCAGTTCCTCTCCAAAAAAGAGTTCCTGCCTCCGGACCGGTAACCCAATACCAATCTCCTTCGGTTGCGGCATCACTTGCGCCTATCCAACCTGCTCCCGGTGCCTGTGACCCTAGAAGATCGGATTCATCCTGTGAAGAAATGGTCGCCAAATAGCCTTGAAGTCCATAAAAGGTTCTCAAGGCAGCGGCATCTCGGGCTACTGTCCAAGTAATTCCTTCTGCTGGGACATACTCATAGTAATGTCCTGTTGATTCCAAGTAGTTAGCCTCGTTCAACACCACGGAAAAGGTTCTGGTATCTCCACTGCTAACGGTGGCGGTAGTTTGGAAAACTACAGCACTAATGGCCGCTTCAAATTCGGCCAAGGTGGCAGGCCCTTCCAAGAATAGTCTCCCTTCGGAAGTATCATAGCTGGCCGTTATGTTCGGATGTGTCCCCGTCAAACTCAAAACATCGCCGGAAACATCGTAATTTGAAGTAATCTGTACATAGACGGCGTCCATTGTGCTACTGTCAGGGTCGGTAATTTCAACGCTGTCCACCACAGGAATCGTGTCTCCTGGACAAAATATTTGATTTCCCGTAGCAGTGATAGATGGAGGTTCGTTATCATCGAACGTATCGTCCCTGAAATCAAGATCACCACCTGAGCCAAGATCACCATCAGAATCGGGTAACATTAATGAACCGCCAGATGTGTTGGTTGGGTCGTCAATTTCACCTCCAGGGTCACCATACCCCGTTGTTATATCCGTTGTATTATCCAGTCCATCATTGTCACTATCCGAACCAGAAAGTGTCAGGATTGCCTCCGTTGTATCCGGTGTCCCGTCATCATCACTGTCGGTATCCATAAAGTCAGGAGTTCCATCGCCATCGGTATCTACGGCTGAAATCCCACCACTTTCGTAAGCATCGTCCAGTCCGTTGTTGTTCGCATCAATTCCTGAAGGTGCTATATAGCCCAAGGATGTTTGAGCTTCCACATTATCGGGTATGCCATCGCCATCACTATCCAAATCTTGGTAATTGGGTATGCCGTCACCATCTGTATCTACGGTGGTGCAATCCACAGAGCCTCCGTAACTGACTCCGTACACTCTTGCACCCAGTTGCCAAGCAATTACCTTGATATATTGTAAACTACTTCCGTTTACTGTAAATGTTACCTCTCGGATAGAACCTGGTGTGGTACCATTTGCACTAGCCAACCAACCATTGTTTCCACCGGCTGCAGAAGAGCGTTGTATCTGCATATTGGTGCTAGTAACAGCTGGATCAGCACCCAAAAAAACGCTCACCGTAGTCCCCACGGTGATAGGTTGAGCAAACTGTAGCAATAATTCAGATGCTCCTTGGTAAGTAGAAACTGCATTGGCAGCATAGCTGGTGCCGGGGTCTCCCTCTGCATTTGAAGGATTATTGAAAAACTGAACATTGGTTGCTGTTTGCACAAAGTTCCCGCTGGCTCCGCCACATTCATCCACATCCAAAATACCATCGTTGTCGTCATCAATGTCCGTAACATCGTCAACGCCATCCCCGTCAAGGTCGGCACTGGAAGCACTACAAGTGGAGTATAAAATTGAAAACGGTACGTTTTGTTTGGATATGGACGGTCCTTCATATTGCACGGTCAATGTTTCTCCTCCACTGTTTTCAAAAAACAGCACGGTTATATCGTGCAACCCTGCAGTCAGGGTAATATTTCCAGACCTTTCTTGATTACCATGAGCGCCATCGTTGTCCACTACTTCTGTTCCATCAATAAAAAGTTTGGAACCATCATCGGATGAGGTGTAAAAAGTGTAGGAACCTTGGGTATCTATTTGGATGTATCCACTATATCGTATACTGAAATTATTGGTGTCACCAGGGTCTTCTTGATTTTGAAGGGCGTCCACATCGAAACTTGTAAATGTACCAGAACCTTGGAAGCCCGAAGTAGGTATATTATCCACCGTACTGCCGGATGGTGAACTGTCGTAAAATTCAAAGTCGACCTCGCCATTGCAAAGATCAAGGGTTCCTTGTACATCGATATTGTCGATGTAATAATATTCGTTGCCTGCGGTATTGTAAAATCGTATTCGGATTTCTAGTGTTGAACCCGTTGTGGGGAGGTTGACAGTGTAGGATGAATTTAGCGGATCAGAAGGATTGGAATCCCCTGATGCATTTTCAAATTCGATCCAAGAGCCGCCATCTACTCGGTACTCTCCAATAAAATAATCGGTGCCTGCCTCAAATTGTTGTGTTTGTGCCTGAGTGGCCACATCTAAACTGAAATTAACAGATTGGTATCCATAGATATTTATGGGACTCGTTTGCCAAATTCCTTCGGAGGGTAAATTATTGGCTTCAAGACGGTTTCCTTGAACCCAAACATCACCTGTCAACGTTGTTGTCCAGCCGGATGAGGATGGCCCAGTAGCAGTTCCATTTTCGGTCCCATTTCCATAGCTGTTGAAATTTTCGCTCCAAATAGTAGTTGTCTGCGAAAACGAAAGGAATGTTCCTAAAAGAAAAAATGCCAAGATCAGCATCCATCCATTTGGGAAATGATTCATTTTCTTATTGGAGAACGAGGTTTTGCCCATGTGTTTAAGTTGATTGGTTGCAAAATTAACTGGTATGACCTAGGTTCAAAATATTTGTTGTGAAAGAAGGTAAAACGGGGGTTAACCCCATAAATATGTAAGGATTGTCGCTTTTGCTCCTACTTAATTGAAGATGCCATTGACAGCTATTTATACTGCTTGTGATGAATAAGCCAAGGGTAATTCACTGAAAAATAGGTAAGGAAAGCACTTTATTTGTTTTAAAATGGGTTGCAGATGCGATATTATTTGTTGTATATTTGCAAAACTGAACGGATATAAAAGTATTCATGAGGGGACCTTGAGTCCCCTCTTTTATTACTGATTTTTTATGTTGAAGGATAAAGTGGAGCAATTGCTTAACAAGGCCTTGGAAGAATATTCTTCCCTGTTTTTGGTTGATTTCAAAGTTGGCGGAGACAATAGCATCAAGGTGGTATTGGACGGAGATGAAGGTGTTAGCTTGCAGGACTGTATGAACGTCAGCAGGGCGATTGAGCATAATTTGGATCGTGAAGAAGAGGATTTTGCTCTGGAAGTTACCTCTGCTGGAGCTGCTTCACCACTGCGAATGCCACGTCAGTACAATAAAAATATTGGAAGAAAATTACAGGTTAGGACCAGCTCCGAGAAACTGGAGGGAACACTGGTAGCGACCTCGACAAATAGTATTACCTTGGAATGGAAGGCACGTGAACCCAAACCGGTAGGTAAAGGAAAAGTTACAGTGCAGAAAAAGCAGGAAATCGCATTTTCTGATATTCAAGAAGCAAAAGTTAAATTAAAATTTTAATTGTAGTAGAAAATGGAAAACCTAGCGCTCATCGAATCCTTTTCGGAATTTAAGGACGATAAGTTTATTGACAGGGTGACCCTTATGGCGATTTTGGAAGAAGTCTTCCGAAGTGCGCTCAAGAAAAAATTTGGTTCTGACGACAATTTTGATATCATTATCAACCCGGACAAAGGGGATTTGGAGATTTGGAGAAACCGAATCGTTGTGGAAGATGGCGAAGTAGAAGAGCCAAATGAAGAGATTTCGTTGACCGAAGCACGAAAAATTGAACCCGATTTTGAAGTAGGGGAAGATGTTTCGGAAGAGGTTAAATTGATAGATCTTGGAAGAAGGGCTATTTTGGCATTGCGTCAAAATTTGATTTCCAAGATACACGAGCATGACAATACCACCATCTACAAGCAGTTTAAGGACTTGGAAGGTGAAATTTATACGGCCGAGGTGCATCATATTAGACACCGTGCCGTAATTTTGTTGGATGATGAAGGGAACGAGATCATTCTGCCAAAAGAAAAGCAAATTCCATCCGACTTTTTCCGCAAAGGAGACAACGTCCGTGGAATTATAGAAAGTGTGGAGCTTAAAGGCAACAAGCCCTCCATCATAATGTCCAGAACGTCACCTCTTTTCTTGGAGCAATTGTTCTTCCAGGAAATCCCAGAGGTGTTCGATGGCTTGATCACCATAAAGAAGGCAGTTCGTATCCCTGGTGAAAAAGCCAAGGTCGCAGTGGACTCCTATGACGATAGAATTGATCCCGTAGGTGCCTGTGTTGGTATGAAAGGGTCTAGAATCCACGGGATTGTCCGCGAATTGGGCAATGAGAATATCGATGTGATCAACTGGACGAACAATCCACAATTAATGGTGACCCGTGCATTGAGTCCTGCAAGGGTATCTTCCGTTAAGTTGAACGATGAAAAGAAAACAGCTCAGGTATACCTAAAGCCAGAGGAAGTATCCAAGGCCATTGGTAGAGGAGGGCATAACATACGATTGGCAGGTCAATTGACTGGTTACGAAATAGATGTGTTCCGTGAAGGCGTGGAGGAAGATGTGGAATTGACCGAGTTTTCCGATGAAATCGAAAGCTGGGTTATCGAAGAATTCAAGAAGATTGGATTGGATACCGCACGCAGCGTTTTGGAACAAGATGCAAAGGATTTGGTAAAGAGAACCGATCTAGAAGAAGAAACAATCCTAGAGGTCGTTCGCATCCTCAAGGAAGAATTTGAAGATTAGGCTTATATTAGCAGCGAAAATTTAGGGCAAGTAAAATTATTTATGGCAGAAAATCCAACAATACGACTTAACAAAGTTCTCAGAGAATTGAACATTTCACTGGATAGGGCAGTCGATTACCTCTCCTCGGAAGGGCATGAGGTAGAAGCACGACCCACCACTAAGATATCCAATGAGGTGTATCAAGTTCTGTTGGATGAGTTCCAAACGGATAAGAGCAAAAAGGTCGCTTCCAAGGAAGTTGGTGAGGAAAAGCGCAAGGAGAAGGAGGCTATTCGCATCCGAATGGAGAAAGAACAGGAAGAGCGCAGGTTGGCTAAAGAGAAAAAGGAAGCAGAGCAGCATGTGGTAAAAGCCAAAGCTGAACTTTCTGGGCCCAAGACCGTGGGCAAAATTGATTTAGACAAAAAATCGGAGAAGCCCAAGGAAGAGAAGCCAAAAGAGGAGGAAACTCCAAAAGTTGAGCCCAAAAAAGCTGAAGCTAAGGAAGAAGTAAAGGAAGAAGCGCCGGCTAAGGAAAAGTCTGAAAAGACGGAAGCTCCTGAGAAAAAAGAGGCAGAAGAGGCCAAACAAGAAGGTGCCGATGCTAAAGAAGAGTCCGAAGGAACCGAAGACGGAACCATAAAGACAAAATACCAAAAGCTTTCAGGCCCCAAGATTACTGGTGACAAGATTGATCTTTCACAGTTTAAAAAGCCTGTCAAAAAGAAAAAAGAGGACACTCAAAAATCCAGTAAAGGAAGTTCGTCCGATAGCGGGGATCGTAAAAAACGCCGTAGAAGAATAGTTAAGAACGGCCCGCAATCTGGTGGAGCTCGAAATACTCGAGGAGGTGCTGCTAGAAAAGGACAGCGTTCATCCGCGCCTAAGGTAGAGCCTACCGAAGAAGAAGTACAAAAACAAGTACGGGAAACCTTGGAAAAACTTCAAGGTAAATCCAGTAAGGGCAAAGGAGCCAAATATCGTAGGGAGAAAAGAGATCAGCACCGTCAACAAACGGAGAAAGATCTTGAGCAGCAAGAAATGGACAGCAAAACGCTTAAAGTAACCGAGTTTGTCACGGTTAACGAGCTTGCTACCATGATGAATGTTTCGACCACACAAATTATTTCGGCCTGTATGTCGCTCGGTATTATGGTAACTATGAACCAGCGTTTGGACGCCGAAACACTTTCCATTGTTGCCGATGAATTTGGTTACGAAGTTGAATTCGTTACTGCTGAAATAGAGGAGACGATTGAGGAAGTCAAAGATACTCCCGAAGACTTAGTGCCGCGTGCCCCGATCGTTACGGTGATGGGCCACGTTGATCATGGTAAAACGTCCTTGTTGGACTATGTCCGGAAAGAAAATGTGATCGCAGGTGAGAGTGGTGGAATTACCCAGCACATTGGGGCCTATAGTGTTGCTTTGGAAGATGGGCAAAGAATCACATTCTTGGATACACCAGGTCACGAAGCGTTTACCGCCATGCGTGCACGTGGTGCCCAGGTAACCGATATTGCCATAATTGTAATTGCTGCTGATGACGACATTATGCCGCAAACAAAAGAAGCTATAAGTCACGCACAGGCAGCGGGAGTGCCGATAGTATTTGCAATCAACAAAGTTGATAAGCCAACAGCAAACCCGGACAAGGTGAAAGAAGGTTTGGCCAGTATGAACTTATTGGTGGAAGATTGGGGAGGTAAAGTACAATCCCACGATATTTCAGCGAAGACAGGTCAAGGCGTAAAAGAGTTGTTGGAGAAGGTATTGTTGGAGGCCGAATTATTGGAGCTGCAAGCAAATCCAGACCGACTGGCAACAGGAACGGTTGTAGAGGCCTTCTTGGATAAAGGTAGAGGTTATGTGGCCACGATTTTGGTGCAGACCGGTACGTTGAACATAGGAGATTATGTATTGGCAGGTACCTGCAGCGGTAAGGTCAAAGCCATGCAGGATGAAAGAGGAAACAATATACAAAGTGCGGGGCCGTCCACGCCAATTTCAATTTTAGGATTGGATGGAGCGCCACAAGCAGGTGATAGATTCCATGTGTTGGAAGATGAGCGTGAAGCAAAACAGATTGCCGCAAAACGTTCGCAATTGCAGCGTGAGCAATCCGTAAGAACGCAACGTCATATCACTTTGGATGAGATTGGACGTAGAATTGCATTAGGCGACTTCCAAGAACTGAACATTATCCTTAAAGGTGATGTGGACGGTTCCGTAGAAGCGTTGACCGATTCGTTCCAGAAACTCTCTACCGATGAAATTCAGGTGAACATCATACACAAAGGTGTAGGTGCCATTACGGAATCCGATGTGTTGTTGGCAAGTGCCTCCGATGCGATTATTATCGGATTTAATGTTAGGCCAATGGGCAATGCAAGATCTATTGCTGACAAAGAGGAAATCGACATCAGAACATACTCGATTATCTATGATGCCATCAATGATCTAAAAGATGCGATGGAGGGTATGTTGTCTCCAGAGATGAAAGAGGAAATCACAGGTAACGCGGAAATCAGGGAGACCTTTAAGATTTCCAAAATCGGAACCATTGCAGGTTGTATGGTTACCAGTGGAAAAATCTTCAGGAACTCACGTATTCGATTGATAAGGGATGGTGTGGTCATCTATACCGGTGAATTAGCTTCGTTGAAGCGATTCAAGGATGATGTAAAAGAAGTGTCTAAGGGATACGACTGTGGACTACAGGTCAAGAACTATAATGATATCAGGGAAGGGGATATTGTCGAAGCCTTCCAAGAAGTTGCAGTGAAGAAAAAGCTGTAAAGGATAAATTAAATTAGATAAATAAAAAATCCCGCTCAAAAGGCGGGATTTTTTTATGATTTGTTTTCTCTTTCGTCTGGCTTTAAAAGCATGGCATCCGGATATTTTTTTCGAACCTCCAAATACTTTCTTTCCGCTTCCAGTTTGGTTTTAAATCTTCCAAGCCTAACTCGGTAGGTTGGTGATTCAAACTCTATTTTGGAATACCAGTTTGGGAAATCTATCTCTACTTGGTCCAGTAGGTCCTGCGCCTTCTTAAAATTGCCAAAACCTACTTGAATTTGATAAAATCCACTGTTCGCATGAACATTGGTATAAAGTTTTACCAATTCGTTTATTTTAGGGTCTTGTTGAATCGTGACTTGTCCATCTTGAGCCAAAACCTGAGCTGTCAAACCAATTAAAATTGCCGTAAACACTGTTGTTTTCATATAGTTCCAGTATTTTGAAATATAAGCTTTGTGCAAATGTAGATTATTCTGGATTAAACAAGTTGGGGTCAAGTTATTTAGAATCTTTATAAATTATAAGTTATGAATACCTTAAGATTTCAAAAAATGACTGTATGTCTTACTTTTGTTGCCATTCTTGGTGGGGTAAAAAGCTATTGCTCTCAAACTCAATAGAAAGAACCATGCCAAAGATTTCGATTGAAATTTCACGAATATGAAAAAGGTTTTATACCGCCATTTATTTTCTAAAGTTTTAGGTTTATCGCTCCTATTGTTCTCCACATCTTTTTATGCACAGGAAGAAGCTGAAGCCGCTGCTGAGGTAGCTGCAGAGGAAACTGCCGATGCTGCTGGAGGAGATCCGGTAAAGGGTAAGCAACTTTTTAATCAAAATTGTGCTGCATGCCACGCATTGGAACGTAAGATGACGGGTCCTGCATTGGCCAATGTGGAAACGAGATTGGCGGAGGATGAAGGTTTGGATAAAGAGTGGCTTTATGCGTGGATCAAAAACAGTGCCGGCATGATCGCCTCTGGCGATGCCTATGCAAACAAGATTTACGCAGAGTACAATCAGGCTGCGATGACGGCATTCCCAACCTTGTCAAATCAAGACATTGATGATATTTTGGCCTACACTGCTGCGCCACCATCAACACCGGCACCAGCTGCTGCGGCGACGGCTGCTGGAGGTGGAGCGTCCGAAGGTTCGGGCTCTGGAATATCCAATGAGATGATACTTGGGGCTTTAGCGCTTGTTTTTGGTCTCTTGGTGATCATGTTGATTTTGGTGAACAAGACCTTGCGCAGAATTGCTGAAGCCAATGGTGTTATCCTTGAAAAAGAAAAAGAAAAACGCTTACCGCTATGGAAGGCATTCGTTCAAAACCAATTCTTGGTTTTGGTAAGTGTAGTGTTCTTGCTGTTGGCAAGTGCTTATTTCGCTTATGGCTGGATGATGCAAGTGGGCGTGGACCAAGGTTATGCTCCGGTACAACCTATTCATTATTCCCATAAAATTCATGCAGGAGACAATAAGATTGAGTGTAAATACTGTCACTCTTCTGCCAGAACTTCCAAGCATTCGGGAATCCCCTCCTTAAATGTTTGTATGAACTGTCATAAATCCATTTACGAATACACCGGTAATCCAGAAGGTCCTTCTGCTGAGGATTTGGCGAATGGCTATACCAATGAATTCTACACGGGTGAAATCAAAAAATTATATAAAGCAGTAGGGTGGGACGAAGAAAATCAAAGTTACACGGGTGAAACACAGCCAGTGGAGTGGGTGAGAATCCACAACCTGCCGGATTTCGCTTATTTCAATCACTCACAGCACGTTTCCGTAGCCGGGGTTGAGTGTCAAACCTGCCACGGTCCAGTAGAAGAGATGGAAATTATGTACCAGCATGCACCTTTGACCATGGGATGGTGTATCAATTGTCACCGCGAGACCAATGTCAAGGTTGAGGGCAATGCATACTACGAAGCAATCCACGAGGAGTTGTCCAAAAAGTATGGTGTTGAGGAATTGACTGCTGCAATGATGGGTGGTTTGGAATGTGGAAAGTGTCACTATTAAGAATTAAAAGAAGATAATCTCAGATATATCGTATGGCATCAAACAAAAAATATTGGAAAAGTGAAGCGGAGTTAAATCCGAACGATTCCATTGTTGAGGCGCTAAGAAACAACGAGTTTACCGAGGAGATTCCCGTTGATGACTTTTTGGGCGACAAGGAAAACTTGTCATCCTCCAATACATCCCGTAGGGATTTCTTAAAGTATGTAGGTTTCAGTACAGCGGCAGCTACGGTTGCAGCCTGTGAGGGTCCTGTTCATAAATCTATACCTTATGTAGTCCAGCCGGATAGTATTGTTCCCGGTGTGGCCAATTACTATGCGACTACCATTGCTGATGGCTTTGATTTTGCCAGTATCTTGGTAAAGACCAGAGAAGGTAGGCCCATCAAAATTGAAAACAACACGGATGCCAAAGTCAATGGAGGGGCCAATGCAAGAGTGCAAGCTTCTGTTTTGACCTTGTACGATAGTAAGAGGGTTCAAGGGCCTATGGCCAACGGTGAGCCCGTTGAATGGAAGGTGTTGGATGCTACGGTAAAAGCAAAGTTGAATGCCTTGAAAGGTTCCAACAAGCAAGTGGTATTGTTGACGCAAACTTATGCCAGCCCTTCGACTACTAAATTGATATCTGAGTTTAAGGCGGCCTATGGAGAAAATGTAAATCATGTGGTTTACGATGCTATTTCTGAAGATGCCGCATTGAATGCTTATCAGAAAGCTTACGGTGAGCGAGCTTTGGCCGATTACGATTTCGAGAAAGCTGGCTTGATAGTTTCTTTCGGTGCAGATTTTCTTGGTGATTGGCAAGGAGGTGGATATGATTCTGGCTATGCTAAGGGTCGTGTTCCCAAAAACGGGAAAATGTCCAAGCATGTGCAGCTGGAGTCCAATATGTCTTTAACGGGTGCAAATGCTGACAAGCGTTATCCAATGACCCCGACCCAACAAAAAATTGCTCTTGCCAAGTTATATGGTAAGTTAAATGGCAGTAGCGTTGGTGGTGGAACTTCTGATGTGGATGAAGCTGTTGACAAAGTAGCTGCTGAAATCAAAAGAGCAGGAAGCAAAGCAGTTGTGGTAAGTGGTCTTAATGACGAAAACGCCCAGACTGTTGTTTTGGCAATCAATAAATTATTGGGCAGTGAAGCGTTTGAAGCTGAGAAGCCAAAATATGTGCGCCAAGGAGATGCTGCAAAAGTAGGCAAGTTGATTGCCGATATGAACGCAGGTCGCGTAGGTGCGTTGATTATGGATGGGGTTAACCCAGCATATACATTGCCAAATGCTGAGGAATTCCTTGCGGGACTTGAGCAAGTGGATGTTTCCGTTGACTTTGCATACACTAATGATGAGACAGCTCAAGCTTCAAACTACGTGGCGGCAGCTTCGCATTACTTGGAGTCTTGGGGTGATGCTGAATTTAAAAAAGGAGAATATAGCTTGATGCAACCAGCCATTCGTGAGTTGTTTGATACGAAACAGTTTCAAACGGCACTTTTAACGTGGATGGGCATCGAGAAAACGTATTATGAATACATTAAAGAAACCTGGGGCACTGATGTGCTTCAAGGTGGGTCATGGAACCAAGCATTGCAGGATGGTGTTTTTGCAGCACCTGCTATAGCTGCTGAGGATGTTGAGGAAACGACTTCCGCTGATTCGGAAGAAGAGCAGCCAGAGATTGTTCCGATTGCTTCGGCAATTCGTTCTTTGGTGAATGCAACAAGTCAAGGAACCGAATTGGTGCTCTATTCCAAAGTTGGGATGGGAGACGGACGTCAGGCCAACAACCCATGGTTGCAAGAGTTCCCTGATCCAATATCAAGGGTGTCTTGGGATAACTATGTGACCGTTTCCAAAGCGGATGCTGAATCTTGGGGACTTGAAAATACCATCGTGGCCGATGGAGGACTTAATGGTAGTTATGTAAACTTGACTGTTGACGGTAAGGTTCTGGAAAATGTACCTGTTATTGTTCAACCAGGTCAAGCTGTCGGAACCGTTGGTTTATCCTTTGGTTATGGCAAAAAAGCTGGGATGCAGGAAGAGATGGCAACCGGAGTTAATGCTTATACCTTGTATGGCAACTTCTCTAATGTGCAATCCGTAACTGTGGAAAAAGCTTCTGGAGTACATGAGTTTGCCTGTGTGCAATCACAGAAAACATTGATGGGTAGAGGGGATATCATCAAGGAAACTACCTTGGAGATTTTCAATACGAAAGACCATTCGGAATGGAACCCAATGCCACACGTGTCTTTGAATCATCAGGAAATCCCTGTGACATCACCTGACGCCGATCTTTGGGAGGAGTTTGATCGAAGTATTGGGCATCACTTTAACTTGTCCATCGACTTGAACGCTTGTACTGGATGTGGTGCTTGTGTAATCGCTTGCCATGCGGAAAACAATGTTCCAGTGGTGGGTAAGGCCGAAATTCGTCGTTCCAGAGATATGCACTGGTTGCGAATAGATAGATATTATTCTTCCGAAGAGACTTTTGAAGGAGATAACGAGAAGAAGGAAGAAATGGATGGTCTTTGGGGAGATAATGGTTCTCTCGGGGGATTCAGGGAAATGGAAGACCCATCTGCCAATCCACAAGTGGCTTTCCAGCCAGTAATGTGTCAACACTGTAATCACGCACCATGTGAAACAGTTTGTCCTGTTGCTGCGACATCGCACAGTAGACAAGGTCAAAACCATATGGCATACAACCGTTGTGTAGGTACAAGATATTGTGCCAACAACTGTCCATATAAAGTTCGTAGGTTCAACTGGTTCTTGTACAACAACAACGACGAGTTTGACTTTAACATGAACAACGATTTGGGTAAAATGGTAATCAACCCGGATGTTAACGTTCGTTCAAGAGGTGTTATGGAAAAATGTTCCATGTGTATCCAAATGACTCAGAAAACTATTTTGGATGCCAAAAGAGATGGCAGGGTCATTAAAGATGGAGAGTTCCAAACAGCTTGTTCTGCGGCATGTAGCAGTGGAGCCATGGTATTTGGTGACATAAACGATCACGACAGTAAAGTGGCGGAGCTGAAGGAGGATGACAGAATGTACCATTTGTTGGAGCATGTGGGCACAAAACCAAACGTGTTCTACCATGTTAAGGTCAGAAATACCAACGAGGCTTAATCAATAAAAAAAGAAGTAACTAGAAGATAAATTATGGCGTCGCATTACGAAGCACCTATTCGAAAGCCCTTAGTGGTCGGAGACAAAGGATACCACGATGTAACCGTGGACATTGCCCGTCCGGTTGAGGGAAAGGCCAATAAACATTGGTGGATTGTATTCTCCATTGCATTAGTGGCATTCCTCTGGGGTCTAGGATGTATCATTTATACCATTTCCACAGGTATTGGGGTTTGGGGTCTTAACCGAACCGTTAACTGGGCCTGGGATATCACCAACTTTGTATGGTGGGTGGGTATTGGTCACGCAGGTACACTGATTTCAGCGGTACTATTGCTTTTCCGTCAAAAATGGAGAATGGCCATTAACCGTTCAGCTGAGGCGATGACCATTTTCTCGGTGATCCAGGCCGGTTTGTTTCCTATCATTCACATGGGACGTCCTTGGTTGGCTTACTGGGTACTTCCCGTTCCGAACCAATTTGGTTCGCTTTGGGTAAACTTTAATTCACCGCTGCTTTGGGATGTGTTTGCGATATCGACCTACCTTTCTGTATCATTGGTCTTCTGGTGGACCGGGCTGCTGCCTGACTTTGCCATGATTCGTGATAGGGCGGTAAAACCATTCCAAAAGAAAATTTATAGCCTGTTGAGCTTTGGTTGGACAGGTCGTGCAAAGGATTGGCAACGTTTTGAAGAAGTTTCTTTGGTATTGGCCGGTTTGGCTACTCCTTTGGTACTTTCGGTACACACCATTGTATCCTTTGACTTTGCTACATCGGTAATTCCAGGATGGCATACCACTATCTTCCCGCCATACTTTGTTGCTGGTGCGATTTTCTCTGGATTTGCCATGGTGAACACACTTTTGATCATTATGCGTAAAGTGTGTAGCTTAGAAGCATACATCACGGTACAGCACATTGAATTGATGAACATCGTAATCATGATTACAGGTTCCATCGTTGGGTGTGCCTATATTACGGAGTTGTTTATTGCGTGGTATTCCGGTGTGGAGTACGAACAATATGCGTTCTTGAACAGGGCAACAGGACCTTACTGGTGGGCTTATTGGTCCATGATGACCTGTAATGTGTTCTCGCCACAGTTTATGTGGTTCAAGAAACTGCGTACCAGTATCATGTTCTCCTTCTTTATTTCCATTGTGGTGAACATAGGAATGTGGTTCGAGCGTTTTGTGATTATTGTGACTTCATTGCACAGGGATTACTTGCCGTCTTCTTGGACGATGTTCTCCCCAACCTTTGTGGATATCGGAATCTTTATTGGAACTATTGGATTCTTCTTTGTACTGTTCCTGTTGTACTCGAGAACATTCCCGGTAATTGCGCAGGCAGAGGTAAAATCCATCTTGAAAGCATCCGGTGAGAAATATAAAAAATTAAGGGATGCTGGTAAGCCTCTTTATGAAATGCCAACGAATGTCAACAAAGTTGTGAGCTACGATGCGCCTATAACCGATGACGTTTTGATGGGTGAGCCCAAACCGACTGTTGGTGATAAAGTGGGAGTGTCCGAGTTGCTTGGTTCCATTGGTACTTTCGATGCGGCTACAGAAACCCCAGACGATTTGAAAAAAATAAAAGGTGTTGGTCCCGAAATGGAGCGTACCTTGAACGAAATTGGCATATTTACCTATGCCCAAGTCGCTAGAATGACCGAAAAGGAGTATGATTTGCTGGATTCTATAACCGGAAGGTTCCCAGGTCGTGCACAGAGAGACGATTGGGCAGGACAAGCAAAGTTGTTAAACAATAAAAAATAATTATGGCATCAAAAGTTATACAGGCACTTTACAACGATGACGATGTGTTGATGCATGCCGTAAAAAAGGTTAGGGCAGAGCACCATCATATAGAAGAAGTGTACACGCCGTTTCCTGTTCACGGTTTGGACAAGGCGATGGGCTTAGCGGATACCCGTATCGCTATTACCTCTTTCCTATATGGATGTTTAGGGTTGGCGGTTTCCGTGGTTATGATGAATTATATCATGATCGAGGATTGGCCCCAAGATATCGGTGGTAAACCAAGTTTTAGTTACTTGGAGAATATGCCGGCCTTTGTGCCTATCATGTTCGAACTTACGGTTTTCTTTGCCGCCCACTTAATGGTAATCACCTTCTATCTAAGAAGTAGAATGTGGCCTTTTAAAAAAGCGGAAAATCCCGATAAACGTACAACTGACGACCATTTTTTAATGGAAATTGGCTTGAGCGATAACGAAAATGAACTTGCCGAGCTGTTGTGGGAAACCGGTGCGGTAGAAGTAAAAGTTACAGAAAAGGAGTCTTAATAATATGAAGCAATTAGGTAAAATAAGTGTTGCGTTGGTCTTGGTGCTGTTAGCTGCCTCATGTGCAGATAAGAATAGTCCAAACTACCAATACATGCCAGACATGTACGAACCCGTAGGATATGAAACCTACCAAGGCGTGGACAATGGATTGTTTCCTGATGGCACGGAGGCACTATTGCCCGCAGAGGGAACCATCTCTAGAGGATATATGCCCTATGAGTTCGAAAACACTCCGGAAGGTAAAGAACTAGCAAGATTGAACACTAGTCCATTGGACTCTTTGAACCGTGAAGAAAACTTGGCTAAAGGAGCAGAGCTCTACGCAATTTATTGTGCCATATGCCATGGTCCTAAAGGAGATGGACAAGGAAATCTTGTAAAAAGAGAAAAAATATTGGGTGTTCCCAGCTATGATGATGTAGCCAGAAATATTACGGTAGGAACTACATACCACGCTGTTTATTATGGATTGAACTCTATGGGCTCATACGCCTCCCAGTTCGCCAATGAAAAAGAGATGTGGCAAGTATCCGAATATGTGATGAAGTTAAAGGAAGACCTAACAAAATAATAGGATAAGACTAAACTATGTACACCTTTTCAAACAAACTTAGAATAGGATCTTTCATAGCCATGGGGCTTGGATTTATTTTCCTTGCAATTGGTTTTTTATCGGCCCCATCAACTGTGGAAGAGGCCAAGGCCATGGTAGCGGTACATGACGATGGTCATGGCGGTGGGCATGCAGAAGAGGCAACGGACCATGGAGAAGAACAGGGTCACGCTGCAGAAGCATCTCACGGGGCGGAGCATGACGCATCCCACGATACTCATTTGTTGCACAAATTACAGAACAGACCTTGGTCTGCACTTTATGTAGCTGCATTCTTTTTCTTTATGATTTCGTTGGGTGTTTTGGCCTTTTATGCCATACAGCGCGCTTCACAGGCTGGTTGGTCGCCATTGCTCTTTAGGGTTATGGAAGGAATTACGGCTTACTTGGTGCCAGGTGGAATCATTGTATTTGTAATTTTATTGCTATCCACATTACACATGAACCATATGTTCGTTTGGATGGATGCAGAAACCGTAGCGCACGATAAACTGTTGCAAGGTAAAGCTGGATATTTAAACCCGACTTTCTTTTTGATTAGAGCGGCCATATTCTTGGGAGGATGGATTTTCTACCGTCAGTATTCAAGAAAATTGTCCTTGGCTCAAGACGAGTCCGATGATAACTCCAACTTTGTGAAAAACTTTAGATGGTCAGCAGGATTCTTGGTATTTTACCTAATTACAGAATCCATGATGTCCTGGGATTGGATCATGAGTGTTGACCCCCATTGGTTCAGTACACTGTTCGGATGGTATGTTTTTGCCAGTATGTTCGTTTCCGGCATCACGGTTATAGCCATGGTTACGGTTTACCTAAAATCAAAAGGGTATTTGGAACAAGTTAACGACAGCCATATTCATGATTTGGCCAAGTTTATGTTCGGTATCAGTATATTCTGGACCTACCTTTGGTTTTCCCAGTTTATGCTAATATGGTACGCAGATATACCCGAAGAGGTAACATATTATATTGCTCGTTTTCAAGATTACAAATTGCCATTCTTTGGTATGTTGGCCTTGAACTTTATATTCCCATTGTTGGTGCTGATGAACAGTGATTACAAAAGAATCAACTGGTTTGTTATTATGACCGGTATTGTGGTCCTTTTTGGCCATTATTTAGATATATTTAATATGATAATGCCTGCAACGGTCGGTGACCAATGGTACATTGGCTTGCCCGAGATTGGTGGTATTTTGTTCTTCGGAGGTTTGTTTGTGTATTGGGTGTTCACGGCCTTGACCAAGGCGCCTTTGCAGCCCAAACGAAACCCCTTTATTGAGGAGAGTAGACATTTTCATTATTAATACAATACGATTTAAGTCTTAGATAGATATACGATGACTGCATTATTAACATTTACTGTTTTAGTATTAGTTGCGATTGCAATTTGGCAAATGACCAAAATTTTTGAATTATCGCAAACTAAGACAGAGCGCGATGAAATTGCGAACGATTCCGACAACAAGAACAACGGCTACCTGTTGTTTGCCTTTCTGATCTTTATTTACGGAATCACTATTTTCAGTTTTGCCAAGTATACCAAAGTACTGTTGCCCGAAGCTGCATCAGAACACGGTGGTGAGTACGACCAGTTGATGTGGGTATCCATGGCCATTATATTCTTCGTGCAAACAATAACGCAAGCCTTGCTGCACTACTTCGGTTACAAATACAGAGGGCAGAAAGGCAGAAAAGCACTTTTCTTCGCCGATAATGATAGATTGGAATTTATATGGACCATTATCCCGGTGATTGTGCTTGCAGGCTTAATTCTTTGGGGCTTGTACACCTGGACCAATATAATGGATATCAATGAGGACGATGACCCGTTGATTGTTGAGCTTTATGCACAACAATTTAACTGGACCGCCAGATATGGAGGAGACGACAACGTACTTGGAGAAGCCAATGTTAGATTGATCGATATAGCGAACGCCAACGTACTTGGATTGAATGAATCCGACCCCAATGCCGAAGATGACATTATTGTTAAAGAACTGCACTTACCTGTTGGAAGAAAGGTAAACTTTAAAATGAGGTCACAGGATGTGTTGCACTCTGCTTACATGCCCCATTTTAGGGCACAAATGAACTGCGTTCCCGGAATGGTTACACAGTTTTCCTTCACACCTACCGTTACCACCGAAGAAATGCGTTTAAATCCGGATGTGGTTGACAAGGTAAAAAGAACTAATGCCATTAGAGCGCAAAGAGCAGCAGAAGGAGACCCTAATTCCGATCCATGGGAATTTGATTATGTTTTGCTGTGCAATAAGATATGTGGAAAATCCCACTATAACATGCAGATGAAGATTATAGTGGAAACCGAAGAGGAGTTCAATAAATGGCTTGCCGAACAAAAGACTTTCAAAGAAACCGTAATGGTCGATGAGTCCGAAGCACAGGCATTTAACTCAGAGGATGGCAATGACGTTGCTATGGAAGAAACCTCTTCGGAAGAATAAAAAAACAAAAAAAAAGAATAACGAAAAATTAATTGGAATATGTCTGAAGTAGCCCATGTAAATCACGATGATCACCACGATGATCACGGACATCACCATAAGGAAACTTTCATAACAAAATACATCTTCAGTCAGGACCACAAGATGATATCCAAGCAATATCTAATTACCGGTCTTATAATGGGATTCATAGGTATTGCCATGTCACTGTTGTTTAGAATGCAATTGGCTTGGCCCGGTGAATCTTTTGCAATTTTTGAAGCTGTTTTGGGAAAATGGGCCCCAGATGGGGTAATGGATGCCGATATTTATTTGGCATTGGTGACCATTCACGGTACCATTATGGTATTTTTTGTATTGACAGCAGGACTGAGTGGTACCTTCAGTAACCTTTTGATTCCGCTTCAAATTGGGGCCAGGGATATGGCCTCGGGATTCTTGAATATGGTTTCCTATTGGTTGTTTTTCGTTTCCTCGGTAATTATGGTGATTAGCTTGTTTTTGGAAGCTGGACCGGCCGCTGCGGGTTGGACCATTTATCCGCCCCTGAGTGCATTACCAATGGCCCAGCCTGGTTCCGGAATGGGAATGACACTTTGGTTGGTATCCATGGCTATATTCATCGCTTCTTCATTATTGGGGTCGTTGAACTATATTGTAACCGTGATCAACCTAAGAACAAAGGGAATGTCCATGACACGTTTACCTTTGACTATCTGGGCGTTTTTTGTAACTGCGATTATCGGTGTAATCTCTTTCCCGGTATTGTTGTCTGCAGCATTGCTGTTGATTATGGATAGAAGCTTTGGTACTTCTTTCTTCTTGTCGGATATCTTTATCCAAGGTGAGGTTTTGCATTATCAAGGAGGTTCTCCGGTATTGTATGAGCACTTGTTCTGGTTCCTGGGTCACCCCGAGGTATATATTGTATTATTGCCAGCTTTGGGTATCACGTCCGAAGTAATGTCAACAAACGCAAGAAAACCCATATTTGGATACAGGGCAATGGTTGCGTCTATTTTGGCGATTGCATTCCTTTCTACCATTGTTTGGGGACACCACATGTTCATCTCTGGTATGAATCCATTTTTGGGTTCTGTATTTACATTTACAACACTTTTGATTGCGATACCATCTGCGGTCAAGGCATTTAACTATATAACCACACTTTGGAAAGGTAATTTGCAGCTCAATCCTGCGATGTTGTTTTCAATAGGTTTGGTTTCAACGTTTATTACAGGAGGTCTTACAGGAATAATTCTTGGGGATAGTACTTTGGACATCAACGTGCACGACACCTACTTTGTGGTAGCTCACTTCCACTTGGTAATGGGTATATCGGCCCTTTATGGACTTTTCGCTGGGGTTTACCACTGGTTCCCTAAAATGTTCCAAGGACGTATGATGAACAAAAACTTGGGTTACGTCCACTTCTGGATTACAGCAGTTTGTGCCTATGGGGTGTTCTTCCCAATGCACTTTGTTGGAATGGCAGGAGTTCCACGACGTTACTATCAGAATACGGCATTCCCAATGTTCGATGAGTTGACCAACGTACAAGTATTGATGACCGTATTCGCGATTATCGCAGGTTTGGCCCAGTTGATATTTGTGTACAACTTTATTTCAAGTATCTTCTACGGTAAAAGAGGACCTGTAAACCCATGGAGTTCCAATACATTGGAGTGGACCACGCCACAAGAGCATATGCACGGAAACTGGCCAGGTAAAATTCCACATGTTTACCGTTGGGCCTACGACTACAGCAAAACATACGAAAATGGGGAGTACATAATTGCAGGACAGGATTTTGTTCCGCAAAACGTTCCGCTTCAAGAGAACGAGGAAGAACTCAACCATTAAGAATACATTTCTCTTAACGAAAAGCCCGTCCCTTAGGATGGGCTTTTTTGTTGGAAGCGTTTTTGGAGCGAATTGCATATCTTTAAATGGCATTTTTTCCCATCACAAAGAGAACAACATGAGAAAGTTACTTATCCTAGTCCTGATATTGTCCCCTATTATATCCACGGCCCAGCGTAAACCCAAAATAAAGGGCAGTCGTATCGTTGCCGAGGTGAGCGAAGAGCTACCCCCGTTCAATGCTGTTGTACTGAACGATGACCTTGAGATTGCACTTGAAAAATCATCCGTACCAGGATATCATATTATCGCCGATGATAATTTGATTGACATTCTAAAGTTTGAGGTCACAGACAATACCTTGGTGATAAGCGCTTACTACAACGTTACGGCCAAAAAGCAGTTGGACATCACCGTTAACTACACCGATCTTAAAGCAATAACTTTAAAAAACGGAAGCATGGTTTCCAAAGACATCATCGAGTCCAATGAATTGTTTGTGGACGGGTTCAATAATACCAAATTTGATATTAAGGCCAATGCAGCATTGATGGATATCAATTTGGAAGATACCAGCAGCGGTGATTTTCATTTGGAGGCCGACTCTTTGAACGTCAACCTGAACAAAAGGGCACAAGCCTACGTCTATGCCCAAATTAATACGGGAGCTCTGGATTTGGAGGGGAATTCATCCTTGGCCATGGAAGGTACATCCGATAGCTTTCAGGTCAATTTGTTGGAAGATGCCAAGTATAAAGGTGAAGCCATGCAAATAGGGTCCTGTAAACTTACGATTACCGGAAAGGCCAATGCTCGCGTCCATGCATTTAGAGATATTCAAATCAATGCTACCGGTGATGCCGTTATTTACCTTTATGGCACGCCAAAGATTACGATTGATGAGTTTTTGGATACCGCTCAGCTCATCAAAAAGCAAGAATAACCATTACTTCGTAATTGGTGCGGTAAGGCAATGTTCCGGGATGCCGAAACCATCCACCAAAACTTCAATGTGTGGTCTCAGTTCTGTGGAAAGCCGCTCGACACGTTGACGAATGGCCTTGGACTTTGTGCTCCCGATGTAGCCTTGCTCCAAATACCATCTGGCATCCGAATTGATTTGGTCAAGAGCATAAAGACACCCGATTTTCTCCATCAAACCCCTATATTTTAGGTCCATAATATTTTCATAATGATCGCAAAAGGTAATATAGGCCAGTTCCACGCTATACGCTTTTCCCAAGGCCAATAAGTGGGTTTGTACCTTAAGGAATGCTTGGTAGGACGGAACTCCCTTTTTAATATAGTTTCTGATACGCATGGCCAACGTATAGGTCAATCTTCTCGTCCTATAGCTGAAAGCATGCTTATGGAACTTTGGATTGTACAAATGCTCTGCATCAACTTTGTTGGAATATAATGGGTTGATAGCAGTAAGCTTGTCCGAAAGTTGGGTTTGCAACAGTTTCAACACCGATGCAAAACCAGCACTATTGAATTCGGCCCTGAAATCGGAAAGAATGCCTTTGGCTGCCAATTGCAGCAATACGGTGTTGTCTCCTTCAAAAGTGGTAAAGATATCCACATCGCCTTTTAAATCCGCAATTCGGTTCTCCAATAGATATCCTTTTCCCCCGCATGCTTCTCGGCATTCTTGAATGGTCTGATTGGCAAACCATGTGATTATGGATTTTAAGCCTGCCACTTGCGTCTCAATCTTTCTTTTGTCAGTTTGGGAATCATCGCTATAGCGTTTCATCAGTTCCTCCAACGTAAAATGATACACGTACGCACCCGCAATGGCAGGGGTGAGCCTTAATTGGTGCGTTGGGTAGTCCATAATAAGGTCTTCCTGTATTTTGACGTTATCATTGAACTGTCTTCGGTTGAGCGCATATTTTACAGCAATCGCCAATGCCATTTTACTGCCTCCAAGCGCACCACGGGCCACACAAATACGTCCGCCTACCAAAGTGCCCAGCATGGTGAAAAATCGTTTGTTCGGATTTTTTATGGAGGAAAAGTAGGTGCCATCATCCCTTATTTCCCCATACTTGTTAAGGAGATTCTCCCTTGGTACTTTTACATTGTTGAACCAAATTTTCCCATTATCAACCCCATTGAGCCCCAATTTGTATCCGTTGTCCTCAACCGTCACCCCTTCCAGCTCTTCATGGTTTTCATTTCTTAGAGGAACCAAAATGGCATGTACACCTTCATTTTTGCCATTTACGATCAATTGGGCAAACACAGTCGCCATTTTGGAATGCAGTGCGTTTCCGATATATTCTTTGTTGTCGCTTTTTCCTGGGGTATGGATGACAATGGAGTCCGATTCTTTTTCATAGGTGGCCGTGGTCTTGATGCCTCGAACGTTGGACCCATGTCCAGTTTCTGTCATGGCAAAACAACCCAATAACTTGGTTTTTCCTGCATCGGTCAAATATTGATCGTGATGCTTTTTGGTGCCGAGTTTTTGTATGCTTCCCCCGAAAAGTCCAAACTGAACACCAAATTTTACGGCCAAACTGCCATCCACGAACATCAAGTGTTCAAAAATAGCGGCGTAGGCTGGCATATTTCCAGTTCCGCCATATTCGGGAGGATAGGCCATCGCACCATATCCATTTTTGCCTAAAAGCTGTACTTGTTCTAAAATCCGATTTCTAAAATCTTCTTTGTTTCTTATGATTTGCCATTCAAAATCGGGTTGGTCTACAAAGTTTCGGAAGACATCCACCACCTTTCCATGCTCTCCTTTCAAAATGCCATCCAGAATCGTGGCATCATATTCATTCGAAGTTTTTTCATGGACCACTTCCACGTCAAACAAGTGATTGTAATGATTGGGCTGTATGCCCAAATGGACCTCAATGTGTTTTAGTTGCTCGTTCAGCTTGTCATTGTTTACCAACCGTTGGCTCAGCGAAGTAAGGGGGTAGGTGTCACTCTCAATGAGTTTCACGTAGGAGTGGTCGATGGTCTGCTTCCAGTTTTTTATCTCATCATCAACAGGTGGGTTTTCCCGGTCCAACCATTTTTGTAATTGCTTTTTTTCGTTTGAAGTAAGGGAAGCATCCTGTGCAATGGCTTTTTGAACAACCGAAATTTCGGAAGCAGAGAGCAGGTCGTCGGACCAAATAACATAGAAAAATGGGATGTATTGTAAAATTCCAAAGGAATAATCTGAGGTGATCATACAAGGATGAATTGAAAAATTTTAAAACATATCTAAGTTAAGGCTTAGATTTTTAAGAAATGACCCAAATGGTATTTTTAGTGGATATGGTTTAGGTGGTTTGCGTTTTCAACTATATTTGTTGAACGATGAACGAAAATTTAGACCCAACAGGCGAAAACCTTTCTCCGGAAGAATTCGATATAGAAAGAGCTTTGCGGCCCATTAGTTTTGATGATTTTACGGGGCAGGAGCGAGTATTGGAAAACCTTAAGATTTTTGTGCAAGCTGCAAATCTTAGGGGGGAAGCCTTGGATCATACGCTGTTCCACGGTCCTCCCGGACTGGGGAAAACCACTTTGGCCCATATTTTGGCCAACGAACTCGGGGTGAACATAAAAGTTACCTCTGGCCCTGTTTTGGATAAACCCGGGGATTTAGCGGGACTTTTGACCAACCTTGATGAACGGGATGTACTTTTTATTGATGAAATACATAGGTTGAGCCCCATAGTAGAGGAATATTTGTATTCCGCTATGGAGGATTATAAGATTGATATTATGATCGAGACAGGGCCAAATGCCCGTACTGTTCAAATTAATCTCAGTCCCTTTACCTTGATCGGGGCCACAACAAGATCAGGGTTGCTAACCGCACCGATGCGTGCCCGTTTTGGTATCCAGAGTCGGTTGGAATATTACCATACCGAATTATTGTCCACCATCGTTGAACGTAGTGCTGAAATCCTGAAGGTACCTATTACCAATGATGCGGCAATAGAGATTGCAGGACGTAGCAGGGGAACGCCCAGAATATGTAACGCGTTGCTGCGCAGGGTCCGGGATTTTGCACAAATAAAAGGCAACGGAAGTATTGATTTGGATATCTCCCAATTCGGACTCAAGGCTCTGAACGTAGATGCCCATGGCTTGGATGAAATGGACAACAAGATTCTAACCACCATCATCGACAAGTTTAAAGGGGGCCCTGTTGGCATTACCACTTTGGCCACTGCGGTGTCCGAAAGCGCCGAAACTTTGGAGGAGGTATACGAACCCTTTCTTATTCAGCAAGGCTTTATAATGCGCACTCCCAGAGGTCGCGAAGTAACTGAACTCGCGTATACCCATTTGGGTAAGGTAAAAGGGGGTGCGCAAGGAGGATTGTTTTAATTGTATTGTCTTATTTGTAGGTTCTTGGTGATAATAAATTTACTGTTCCATTACTTTTACGTAACTTAAAAGGCTTCTTTGATTATAAAGGTTTTTTACAATATATTGCCCTACCCTGCATAACCATTGATGATATATTAAACCGCCCAAATGTTTGCCATGGAAATAGTTTAAGGCTCCTCTGCGCTATTGGTAAATTATAGGGAAACAATGAAGAAAGGTTCTACAAAGACAACTACACCTCAAGGCGGCGATGCCCAGTCCTTATCTCGTCAGATAAAAAAACTCTGCACGCAAATAAGTATTTGCATGGGGCTGATCATTGCTTTGGCGTTTTCCGTTGTCATAATTGGATTCGGATTCAGCTCAAAGAGTCATAATCAGGTGACGTATCCGGATGATGTATTTTATATGGACTATAACGTCTACAATCTCTCCAGTTCCAAAAAAAATGAAATAGTAAAATTAGGGTTCGAGGTATTCAGGAATACACCCTTGCACATAGGTCCCAAACAAAAGGATTCCACAAAAATGTTTTCAGGGAACAATTTGGCTTGTGCCAGTTGTCATTTAAATGGTGGAACCAAGCCCTATGCGGCTCCTTTGATCGGAGTCGTAAAACGTTTTCCTCAGTTTCGAGGGCGCGAAAACAAAATGGGAACCATCGAGGAACGCATTAATGGATGTATGGAGCGCAGTATGAACGGGGTAATGATGCCGGAATCAAGTCTAGAAATGAAAGCGCTTATCGCTTATATGGATTGGTTGGGCAGGGCAGCACCATCCAACGGAAAAATTGAGGGGCAGGGATTTCTTAAAGTGGAAATCCCACCAAGGGCTGTTGATTTAGCTCATGGCGAAGCAGTATTTACCAAGCATTGTGTTGTTTGCCATGGTGCTGATGGACAAGGTCAAAAACAAGATAGTAACGGACTTTATCTATACCCGCCGTTATGGGGTCGGGATTCTTATAATAATGGCGCGGGAATGACCCGTGTGATTACAGCGGCCCAATTCATCAAAGGCAATATGCCCTATGGTACTACTTATAGTAATCCCATACTTACCGATGAGGAGGCTTATGATGTAGCAGGATACATCAATCAAAAACTACGACCCACAAAACCCAACAGAGAAAAAGACTTCCCCGACCTGGTTAAAAAGCCAGTTTCTACCCCCTATGGTCCGTACGTGGACCCCTTCACAATAGAGCAGCACCAATTGGGCCCGTTCCAGCCTATTATGGACTACTACCAAAAGGAACATCAAATACGTAAATCTAAATAAACAATAAGTAACAATGGAAACAAATGCAACATCGCGACGAAAGTTTATGGGAGCGATGATGTTGGGTGCAACTGCATCAACATTATCGGCTTTTACCAACCCTATTTTAGGGGGAATGACAGATTTTTCACATTCAGAAATGAATGATGCAGAGGCTTGGATGAAGACAATTAAGGGAGAACACCGCATTGTTTATGATGGCTCTTATCCGCACAAAGGATTTCCAATTATTTGGAACTGGGCCTATTATTTGTCCAACAATGAAATGGGCTCACCAGATGATGATGTTACGGCAATGACCGTTCTTCGCCATGATGCCATTCCCTTTGCATTGCACGACGATTTATGGGAAAAATACCCATTGGGAGAAATGTTCCATGTAAAAACAGCAGACGGTGCCCCATACGACCGTAATCCATATTATGAACCGCAAGAGGGTGATTTTCCACTTCCCATGATCCAGGGAATTAAGGATATGCAAGGTAGGGGAGCTATGTTTTGCGTGTGCAATCTGGCACTAAATGTTTACAGTGGTGCCGTTGCACAACAAATGGGCAAGGACCCGAATGAAGTTTACGAAGAGTGGAAAGCAGCTGTGTTACCTGGAATTCAGATTGTACCTTCCGGAGTGTGGGCATTGGGAAGAGCGCAAGAAGAAGGATGCGGTTACATTTTTGCAGGAAATACCATTTAAAAGATGAGAAAGACAGTTTTATTTTTTTTAATGATGATGGTGTCGGGATTGATCCTGGCACAAAACGAACCCATCAAAGTAGTATTTGATGTAACCAGCAGTAATCCCGATGTACACAGGACAGCAGCCAAACATTTAAGATTGATGGCCGAAGCGTATCCGGAATCGGAGTTTGAATTGGTGATTTATAGCGGCGCCTTTAAAATGGTGGATAAAAAATCATCTGTTGCCGGTGAAACCTTGTCGGCCATTATAAACAGAGATAATGTGGACATAGTGATTTGCCAACAGACCATGAAACGGCATAAAATGACCATGGACGACCTTATTCCAGGCGTAGGTTCCGTGCCCGATGGTATTTATGAAATCATTATAAAGCAAAAACAAGGCTGGGGTTATATTAAAGAAGCTCAGTGATCAATTTGTCTTTAGTGGATATGAGGCTAAAAAGCTTGTTACCTGTCAGTTCGAGCGCAGTCGAGAACCTAAGTCAATTTGATAATCAATGGGTTTCGACTGCGCTCAACCTGACAAAATCAAAATTTTGTTGCTTTTTAGACCTCTTTATTTGTCAAGTTAAAGGTTTAAAACCCTGCCTTTGCCAACAGGCCTGCAAACTTGACGGCATTCAGGTTTAATAGCAGTTATTTTAGTTTCTATAAATTATCTCCTCTCCAGTCTCCCCCAAGGAGAGAAGTTTCCCTCCTTTGGAGGGATCAAGGGAGGACCTGATACCAGATGGCAAAGAATTTTATTCTTTTCTTTAATACTATGGATTTCAAATCCATAGTGGTTTATTTATAAACACTGTGGTACCTATGGGGTTATTGGAAGGTGTTGATAATGAACCAATTTTGCTATTTTTTGAATCAAATTTTATATTTTGAAACTATATTGTTCTGTTTATTAATGGTTTAACATCAATAATGAATTATTTGTACTAGAGAGTTGAAATATATGCCCATATACATGGACCGACATATTGTACCGGGAATTGAAGCTAAACATGCTGCCAAGGCTCATTGTGAGGATTTGCTGATTCAGGAAGAATATGGTTGCAGGTGCATGACCTATTGGGTGGATGAAGAAAATGGTTCCGCTTTTTGTTTGATAGATGCACCCAATAAAGAGGCCGTGGAGGAAATGCACAGAAGGTCGCATGGTTTGGTTCCCCATGAAATTGTTCAAGTAAACAGCAATGTGGTCGAGGCCTTCTTGGGAAGAATAAATGACCCCGAAGGATTCTATGATGCCGATGACCCCAACCTTAAGATATTCAACGATCCTGCTTTTAGGATTATTTTGGTTTCCCAGACCATGAACCCTGTATTGCTCCAAGAGCAATTTGGGAGGGAAAGGGCAGAACAGCTGTTCTCGCTTTATCGAGAGATTTACAGGGAAGCGCAACAACGGTTCGAGGGGCGGGAGGTAGAGTCGGAAGCACAAGGTTTTATTACTTCTTTTGTTTCTGTGACCCAAGCTGTTGATTGCGCAAAGTCCATTCAAAAAAGACTACATGTGGCTGGGGAATTAATACAGCTAAAAATAGGAATGCATGCAGGGATGCCAGTGGATAAAAGTGATGTGTTGTTCGGCGATACGGTTAAAATGGCGAAATACCTGTGCAATATCAAAAGCGGTGGGCCAATGTTCTTATCTTCCCTTGTTGCTGAAATATATAAGAGTGACATTGATGGGAATTCGCAAGGGGAAAAGGTTAAGACTATCAAGGTCGAAGACGAGAGCTTTCTTTTGAATATGATGGACTTACTAAATGAAAACCTAAAGAACCCGAATTGTGGCATTTCGGATTTCTGTCAAAAAATGGCAATGAGCAAGTCCAAACTGTACCGTAAATGCACTCAGGTTATTGGTATGTCGCCTAACGAACTTTTCAGGGAACACAGATTGCTCAAATCCTTGAACTTGTTAAAAACGGAAAGAAATATCATGCAGACCTCCTACGATGTTGGTTTTACAAGCCCTTCATATTTCACTAAATGTTTTCAGGAACGTTTCGGTATGGCACCACTGTCTTATGTTAAACAACTTGAGTCATTTTGAACCATTTTTTACATTTTAAAACTTGTTTGTTTTAGTCCTGCAGTCGGGGCATCAGTAGTTTTGGAGTGTAATTTAAAATTCTAAAACTATGAAAGATGTAAAAGCAATGGCAGCAATTGTAATGGTAATGATGTTCTGTTCAATTTCAGGTCAAGCCCAAGAGGCCAAAACAAAGCAAGAATTAAAAACCTATTTGATCGAGAGGGATATTCCTAATGCTGGACAACTCAACCAAGAAGAACTCGAAGGAATTTCCAAAAAGTCCTGTTCTGTTCTTGAAACAATGACGGATATAGAATGGGTGAACAGTTATGTGATGGATAATAAAGTATATTGTTTGTACAGGGCGACAACTCCGGAACTGATCAATCAACACGCAAAAGATGCAGGGTTTCCCGTTACTTCGATTATGGAAATAGGATCGGTTATTGGTCCAAAAACTGCCAATTGATTCCGATCTGTTAATTTCGTTCCTTGCATAGACAAGGAAATGTACAATAAGGAAAAAAATACAGAACTCATATAAACCGAAGCCAAGCGCCTCGGTTTTTCTTTGTCAGGCTGAGCGCAGTCGAAGCCATGAGCAGATAAAGCCCTATATTTGGTTTCCCATGTACACCTACCACGTTTATATACTAAAATGTTGTGATGGCTCATATTATACTGGAATCACAAACAATATTGCCATTCGACTTGCCCAACATCAGCATGGAATTGATAAGTATTGCTATACCTATAAAAGGAGACCCCTGACATTAAAGTTTCAACAAGAGTTCAATGATGTTTTACAGGCTATTTATTTTGAGAAAAAAATCAAGTGGTGGACTAGGGCAAAAAAGCTAGCTTTGATAAATGGGGATTACGATATGTTGAAGATTTTATCGGAATGCAGAAATGCAACGCACTTTAAATATCAATCGTTGAAAAAATAAGCGCTTCGACTGCGCTCAGCATGACAGATGGGTTCTAAGCAAAAGCATACTAATCTAATAAAAACCGAAGCTAAGCGCCTCGGTTTTTTGTCGTGTGGTGTATCCAAAGCGGAATTCTTGGAAGAAGAAGCACCCCGACTGGAAAAGTGGCTCAACCAAAACATGCATGGCGAAATGCAGTACATGGAAAACCATTTCGACAAACGGTTGGACCCTACCAAGTTGGTCGAAGGCTCCAAATCCGTTATTTCCCTATTGCTGAATTATTACCCATCCGAAGAGCAAAATCCAGATTCCTATCAAATTTCCAAATATGCCTACGGTATGGATTATCACTTTGTGATAAAGGACAAACTCAAAAGTTTGTTCCACTTTATTCAAGAAGAAATAGGCGAGGTTCACGGAAGGGCTTTTGTGGATTCTGCCCCTGTTTTGGATAAGGCTTGGGCTGCCAAGAGCGGATTGGGCTGGATGGGAAAACACAGCAACCTCCTTACCCAGCAAGTAGGCTCTTTTTATTTTATAGCCGAACTCATCGTGGATTTGGACCTTGAGTACGATACACCTGTGACCGACCATTGCGGTACTTGCACCGCTTGTATTGATGCTTGTCCAACCGAGGCCATTGTGCAACCCTACGTGGTGGATGGCAGCAAATGTATTTCGTATTTAACCATTGAGCTGAAGAATGAAATCCCTTCTGAATTTGATGGAAAACTGGACGAATGGATGTTCGGTTGTGACGTGTGCCAAGATGTATGTCCTTGGAACCGTTTTTCCAAATCGCATAGCGAACCTCTTTTTAATCCACATCCAGAGTTGTTGTCTTTCAACAAAAAAGATTGGGAAGAAATTACGGAAGATGTCTTCAAAAAGATATTTAAGAAATCAGCCGTAAAAAGGACAAAGCTATCAGGGCTTCGACGAAATGTCAATTTCTTAAAAGAATAAGTTTCTTGTAAAGATTCATTCGGTTTGTTTGTCTTGGTCAAAAAGAAAAAACACTATATTGAACCATCTTTTTGAAAGATTCCTATTTTTTCTACATCAATATTGATGACCAGCTAAACAGACAACATGATTAAGATTAAAAAACCCAAATTAAGTTTTTGGCAAATTTTTAATATGAACGTTGGGTTTCTTGGAATCCAATATAGTTTTGGACTACAACAAAGCGCCATTAATCCCATATTCCTCTTTTTGGGCGCGGAAGAAGAAATATTGCCCATTTTAAATATAGCAGGCCCCATAACCGGATTGATAGTGCAACCGATTATTGGCGCCATATCTGATAAAACCTGGTCCCCGAGATGGGGAAGAAGAAAACCCTTCTTTTTAATAGGTGCCTTAATGGGCAGTATATGTCTGTTTGCCTTTCCTTTAAGTCCAGCCCTTTGGTTTGCAGTAGGTTTATTGTGGATTTTGGACGTGGGCAACAATATGGCCATGGAACCTTACCGAGCGTTTGTTGGCGATAAATTGCCCGAATCACAGTTCAGTATGGGGTATCAGATGCAGAGTTTATTTGTAGGTGCGGGGATTCTTTTGGCCAATGCTTCTATTTTTTTGTTTCAGGATTGGTTCGGTGGAGGTCAAGAGGTTGAGGGGACAGTTCCAAAATGGTTGTATTATTCCTTTTTTATTGGGTCGTTTCTTTCCATAGCCACCATTTTATGGTCTGTTTTAAAAACTCCTGAAATTCCACCTACGGATGCGGAGTTGGCCGAAATCAACAAGCATAAAGCGCTCCCGTTTATTGAGCGTTTCAAAGTACCCTTCGTGGAGATAGCCCATGCCGTAAAAGACATGCCCAAATTTATGTGGAAGTTGTCCGCAGTGTATTTGTTTCAATGGTATGCACTTTTTGTGTACTGGCAATTTATTACACCCTTGTTCAGGGTTTCGTTAGGCTATGATACTTCTGAGGCCGCAGCACAAGCAGCAAAAATGAGTACCACATACAATATTGTTACTGCGGTTGTCGCCTTGGTCCTTGTTCCGTTGACCATGCGATTTGGAGGTAAAAAAGTGTATGCATTGAGCTTGTTGGGCACAGCAGCGGCACTGTTTACCATTCCCTATATTCAAGACCCTATCTACGTACTTTTCCCTATGGTACTTTTTGGAATAGGATGGGCGGCGATGATGGGGATTCCTTACAGTATGGTTTCCAAGGTGGTCCCACAGGAACGAAGGGGCGTATATATGGGCATATTGAATATGATGATCGTGATTCCCATGGGAATTGAAACACTCACATTTGGACCCATCTTTAAAAATCTCTTGGGCTCCAATTCGGTCAATGCGATGTTATTTGCTGCCGTGTTTTTTGCGATAGCCGCTATTTTGGCCATGCGACTTAATGTGAAAAAAGCGAAAAAAGAGTATCCCTTGGATTCCTAATGGATGCGAAAGCAAAAGGTTGGGCAATTCTTTGTTTTTAGTTGCGGTCATGGTTAAATTGATTCATTGGATCTTAAGATAAAACCAATGAATGTCCTAACTTTACCAATTCATTTTCGACTATATGAGCAAGGAAAAGCAAAGACGGGAAGCGTTACTCTACCACGCAAAACCACAACCAGGTAAAATCAAAATTGTTCCAACAAAACCGTATTCCACGCAAAGGGATTTGGCATTGGCCTATTCTCCAGGGGTAGCAGAACCGTGTTTGGAGATTGAAAAGAACAAGGATGATGTGTACAAATACACCGCAAAAGGAAACCTTGTTGCTGTAATTTCCAATGGAACAGCAGTACTTGGCTTGGGTGATATAGGTCCAGAGGCCTCTAAACCTGTTATGGAAGGGAAGAGTTTGCTTTTCAAGATTTTTGCCGATATCGATGGAATGGATATTGAACTGGACACTAAAGATGTGGATAGGTTCATCGAGACGGTTAAGACCATTGCGCCTACTTTTGGAGGTATCAATTTAGAAGATATTAAGGCTCCCGAGGCTTTTGAGATAGAACGCAGGTTAAAGGAGGAACTGGACATTCCCGTTATGCACGATGATCAGCATGGGACCGCAATTATTTCCGCGGCCGCTTTGTTGAATGCTTTGGAAATTGCCGAGAAAAAAATAGAGGAGGTCAAAATTGTGGTGAGCGGAGCGGGCGCAGCGGCCGTCTCCTGTACAAAACTCTACAAGGCCTTTGGTGCATTGGCAGAGCATATTGTAATGCTGGATAGCAAGGGAGTAATCCGAAGCGACAGGGAAAGTTTGAGCGCGGAGAAAAAAGAGTTCGCCACCGATCGAAAGATTGATACCTTGGATGAGGCTATGAAAGACGCTGATGTATTCATTGGATTGTCTATTGCCGACATTGTGTCACCGGAGATGTTGAATTCCATGGCCAAAAACCCCATTGTTTTCGCGATGGCTAATCCAAATCCAGAGATTGAATACAATTTAGCCTGCAAAACAAGGGAGGATGTCATCATGGCAACCGGCCGTTCCGATCATCCCAACCAAGTAAACAATGTGTTGGGCTTCCCTTTTATATTTAGAGGAGCTTTGGATGTGCGAGCCACCAAGATCAATGAGGAAATGAAGATGGCCGCGGTAAGGGCCTTGGCCGATCTAACACGAGAGCCGGTTCCCGAGCAGGTGAACATTGCCTACGATGCCACTAGACTGACGTTTGGCAGAAATTATATCATTCCAAAACCTTTTGATCCCCGTTTGATAGCCAAAATTCCACCTGCTGTGGCCAAAGCTGCCATGGAAAGCGGGGTGGCAAAGTTCCCCATACAGGATTGGGCAAAATATGAGGAGGAACTTTACCAAAGATCCGGGAACGACAACAAAGTTGTCCGTTTGCTCCACAACAGGGCAAAGGTAAACCCCAAACGTATTGTTTTTGCGGAAGCCGAACTGTTGGATGTAATGAAGGCCGCCCAAATTGTTCATGATGAAGGAATCGCAATCCCTATACTTTTGGGGAACAAGGAAACCATAGAAAATTTAAAGGAAGAACTCGAATTTGATGCCGAGGTGCCCATTATAGACCCCCGTTCCGATGAGTTTAGCGAAATGAGAACCAAATACGCATTGAAACTTTGGGAACTCAGAAAACGAAAGGGTGAGACCAAGTACAGTGCAAGGGTGAATATGGGCAAACGGAATTATTTTGGTTCCATGATGCTCAAGGAAGGCGATGCCGATGGTATGATTTCCGGATACTCAAGATCGTACCCCAAGGTGCTTCGCCCTGTTTTTGAAGTTTTGGGAAGAGCCAAAAATGTACAAAACGCAAGCACCGTCAATATTATGATTACGGATAGAGGCCCCCTATTTTTGGCGGATACCTCCATTAATATTGATCCCAATGCCGAGGAGTTGGCGGAAATTGCCCAGATGACGGCCAATGTGGCCAAAACCTTTGGTTTTAATCCGGTAATGGCACTGCTTTCGTATGCCAACTTTGGCTCATCAAGTCATCCGAATGCGAGAAAAGTGAAAGAGGCAGTTAGAATCTTGCACGAAAGAAACCCCGATTTGGTGGTCGATGGGGAGATTCAGACCGATTTTGCATTGGACCCTGAATTGAGCAACAACAACTTCCCGTTCTCCAAAATATCGGGTAAAAAAGTGAATACCTTGGTTTTTCCGAACTTGGAATCGGCCAATATCACCTATAAACTTTTGAAAGGCCTTAACAACGCGGATTCCATTGGGCCAATAATGGTAGGGCTGACCCGTGCCGCCCACATTTTACAGTTGGGTGCCAGCGTGGACGAAATGGTAAATATGGCTGCCGTTGCCGTTATAGACGCCCAAGAACGGGAGAAAAGGAAAATAGCCAAAATGCAAAGGGATTGATCAAAATCAAATCGATTAAAAATGATTACCCATTTAAGAGGAAAACTAGTAGAGAAAAATCCAACATATGCCATTGTGGAATGCAATGGGGTGGGGTATTTTTTAAATATTTCACTGCACACTTTTTCCCTGCTTACGGATGAGGAAAATATATTTATTTATACCGATTTATTGGTCAAGGAAGACTCCCATACCCTGTTCGGATTTGCGGAGCGAGCGGAGCGCGAAGTGTTCCGTTTATTGATCTCGGTTTCAGGGGTCGGTGCCAGTACGGCGCGTACCATGTTATCCTCGCTTTCACCATCAGATGTAAGGGATGCCATAGCCAATGGCGATGTGCCCACAATCCAGTCTGTGAAAGGGATTGGGGCCAAAACAGCGCAGCGAGTAATCTTGGACTTGAAGGACAAGATTTTAAAAGTCTACGACATAGGCGAAGTTTCACAACAATCAAACAATACAAATAAAGAAGAAGCGTTATCTGCTTTAGAGGTTCTTGGTTTTACCAGAAAGCAATCTGAAAAGGTGGTGGACAAGGTACTTTCCCAAGACACTTCGTTAAGCGTAGAGAACATTATAAAACAGGCGCTGAAAAATTTGTAACTAGTTTGAAAAAAGGGGCAAAACCAATACTTAAACGAGCACGTTTTAAGTACATCTTCTTTGTTGTTTGTTTACTGTCCATTTCCAACCTGATGGCGCAGGAAACCAACGAACAGGCTCAAGATTCTGTGAAAACGGGAGTTGAGCTTGGCCGCCTTATCTTGGAAAATCCCGATAGCATTGTTGCAAAATACACCTACGACCCAAAAACCAACACATACGTTTACACGGAAAGCATTGGCGACTTCAATGTCAATTACCCTGTAATTCTTACTCCAGAACAATACTACGACCTGGTCGAAAAGGAACAAATGAAAGCTTATTTTAAGCAAAAGGCTGATGCCTATGCTGGGAAGAAGGCGGGGAGTGAGGAAGCCAGAAAAAATCTTTTGCCCAATTTTTACGTAAACAGTAACTTTTTTGAGACCATTTTTGGCGGGAACACTATTGAGGTGATCCCACAAGGTTCGGTAGCGATGGATTTGGGGATTTTATGGCAGAAGAACGACAATCCCGCACTTTCACCCAGAAACAGAACCAATCTTTCCTTTGATTTTGATCAACGTATCAGTTTGAGTTTATTGGGGAAAGTAGGAGAGCGTCTTCAAGTAACGGCGAATTATGATACCGAAGCCACATTCGACTTCCAGAACCTGGTAAAACTGGACTACACCCCGACCGAGGATGATATCATTCAAAAAATTGAAGTAGGTAACGTAAGCATGCCGCTCAATAGCTCTTTGATAACGGGGGCACAAAGTTTGTTCGGGGTAAAAACACAGCTTCAGTTTGGAAAAACCTCGGTGACCGCCGTTTTTTCCGAACAGCGTTCGCAAAACAATACCGTAGTCGCCCAAGGAGGTGGCACCGTTAGTGAATTCTCTTTAACAGCTTTGGATTATGATGAGGATAGACACTTTTTCTTGGCACATTATTTCCGCGATAACTACGATCGTGCACTGGAGTTTTATCCTTTTATCCAAACCCAGGTGCAAATTACACGTTTGGAAGTTTGGGTTACTAACCGAAGCCAGATAACCCAAAACGTTAGAAATGTTGTCGCCATCCAGGATTTGGGTGAAGGCATCTCCGACAATACTCGTATCGGTGTCAACAATGGAGACCCGGCAGGTTTTTTTAATGCACAAGCTGTGGCAACAGGACTTCCTCAGAACAGTGCCAATGCCTACGACCCCAATCAAATTGGGAGTGGTGCACTAACACCGGCCATCCGTGATATTGCAACGGTGGAATCTGGTTTCAATATTCCTGGGTATACCGTAAATCAAGGTTTTGACTACGCTATTTTAGAGAATGCCAGGAAACTAGAGGCGGGAAGAGATTATGAATTTGATTCTCAATTAGGGTATATCTCTTTGAGTCAGAGCTTAAGCAACGATGAGGTTTTGGGGGTGGCATTTCAGTACACCTTTAATGGAGAAGTGTATCAGGTTGGAGAGTTTGCCAATGGCAGTGTGGATGCCACAACGGTTTCCGCCAACAACAACTTTGTAGAGAACAATGCATTGGTTTTAAAATTATTGAAAAGTAACATTACCAATGTTCAAGATCCTATTTGGGATTTGATGATGAAAAACATCTATTCCACGGGGGCCTATCAATTGAACCAAGAGGATTTTAAACTGAACATACTCTATTCCGACCCAACACCACGAAACTATATTACACCAGTGGACCCCAATGCAGGTTGGCCCGAAGGGTTACAGGACCAGATATTGCTCAATGTTTTTAATCTGGACAGACTGAACACCTATAATGATGTGCAGCCTGGCGGGGATGGATTTTTTGATTATGTGGAAGGAATTACGGTCGATTCCCAATCAGGTCGAATCATCTTTACAAAAGTTGAACCCTTTGGGGAATATCTTTTTGACGTTTTAGGCGGAGGTACCTATGATGTGGACAACGATCAGGGTTACAACCCTAACCAAGCGCGCTATGTGTTCCGTAATATGTACGCAAAGACCAAGGCGGCCTCCTTGCAAGATGCGGAAAAAAACCGTTTTCAAATTAAAGGAAAGTATACCTCGCAGTCCAATAACGGGATTCCTATTGGGGCTTTCAATGTGCCACAAGGTTCCGTAACGGTTACGGCAGGCGGTCGTCAGTTGCAAGAAGGTATCGATTACACCGTGAACTATCAAGCAGGAACTGTTCAGCTACTTGACCCCAGTTTGGAAGCATCCAATACCCCTATCAATATATCCGTGGAGAACAATGCGGTGTTCGGACAACAGACCAGAAGATTTGCGGGGGTAAATGTGGAGCATCAATTCAATGAAAAATTTGTTTTGGGCGGTACGTTTCTCAATTTAAATGAGCGACCGCTGACCCAAAAATCAAATTACGGGATAGAACCCGTTAACAACACTATTTTTGGACTGAACGGAAACTTTAGTACGGAAATCCCTTTTTTGACCCGGCTTGCGAACAAGCTGCCGAACATTGATACCGATGTTCCGTCCAACCTATCATTACGTGGCGAAGTGGCGTTCTTGAAACCCAATTCACCAAAAAATGCGGATTTTAGAGGTGAAACCACTACCTATTTGGATGATTTTGAGGGCGCTCAGGCCTTGATTGATATTCGTTCCTCTTTGGGGTGGACCTTGGCAAGCCCGCCGTTGGAATTTTTAAACGATAGAACAGGGATTGATATAGGCTACGAGCGCGCAAAAATGGCTTGGTACACTATCGACCCTATTTTTTATACCAATCAGCGGCCATCGGGAATGTCGGACAACGATATTTCCCTGAACTCCACCCGTAGGGTTTTTATTGATGAGGTCTTTACGGAAACAGATATTGCACAAGGTCAAACACAAGTACAAAGCACATTGGATATTGTGTATTATCCAAACGATAAAGGACCCTACAACGCCAACCCAAGTTTTGAAACAGAAGCCCCGGATGCCAAGTGGGGTGGAATTATGCGACCATTGAGCAGTACAAATTTTGAACAATCCAATGTAGAGTTTGTTCAGTTTTGGGTGTTGGATCCTTATATCGATGGTGAAACAACCGATGGTAACGCTGGGGAACTTGTATTCAACTTGGGCAACATTTCCGAAGACATTTTAAAAGATGGTAGAAAGCAATATGAAAACGGATTGCCTGCCAGTACCAATAACGAAGTGCCAAGGGAAACCCCATGGGGGCAAGTGCCTTCTACACAGTCCTTGGTGTATGCATTTGATGCCGATGAAGCAAATAGGACCGCACAAGATCTTGGATTGGACGGATATGATGATGCTGCGGAAGCGGCCATTTATAATGGACCGGCAGAAGACCCAGCTTTGGATAATTACCAATACTACCTGAACAGGGAGGGTGGCATCTTGGAGCGTTATTTTGATTTTAACAACACCCAAGGAAATTCACCCGTTTCCGTGACAAACACCAATAGGGGCTCCACGACCTTGCCCGATGTTGAGGATATTGATAGGGATTTGACCATGAATACGGTAAACAGTTATTACGAATACCGTATCCAAATAAAACCCAATACCACTATTGATGATCAATATGTGACGGATATCCGTGAAGGGCAGACGCCAACCTTGCCCAATGGAACCCAACTGAATAGACGATGGATCCAGTATAAAATACCATTGAGCGATTTTACTGATGCCGTTGGTGGAATTTCCGACTTTAGGTCCATTAGTTTTATGCGTATGTACCTTACCGGGTTCTCGGACGATGTTGTGCTACGTTTTGCCACCTTGGATTTGGTGCGTGGAGATTGGAGAACGTACACCAACTCTTTACAGCCCGATGTGGATAACGATCCTTCGGATGATGCAACCGTTGTGGACGTCAACACGGTAAATATTGAAGAAAATTATGGAAGACAGCCCATTCCTTATGTGTTGCCCCCAGGAGTGGTACGGGAACAATTGAACAACAACAACACCATTATCCGTCAGAACGAACAATCTTTGTCCTTTGTGGTGGAAAATTTAGAGTCTGAGGATGCCAGGGGAGTTTTTAAAAATGTGAATATTGATGTGCGTCAGTACGAACGCATTAAAATGTTCATGCATGCCGAAAAAATATTCAATACGGATTATTCGGATAACGACACGCCTTTGGTGGGTTTCCTTAGAATTGGTACCGATTTCTCCGAAAACTTTTATCAGATAGAGCTGCCACTTCAATTCACTTCTTTCGGCGCATCATCTCCCGAAGAGGTTTGGCCCGATGTAAACGAGATAGATATTGCCTTAAACGATTTGAACAAAGTAAAATCCAAAGGAATATCAGATCAGACTTTGAACGATATCAATTATTATGAAATTATAGATGGGGAAGCTGTTCTTGTGGACGAATTTGCTCCGCGCACTTTGGGCAGGGTTCGAATAGGGATTCGAGGTAACCCTTCCTTGGGAAGTATACGCGGCGCAATGGTCGGAATTAAAAATATTGATGACATTCCAGCCCGCGGCGAAGTATGGTTCAACGAATTACGATTGGCAGGTTTGGAAAATAACGGCGGTTGGGCAGCTACCGCCGCTTTGGACGCGAATATGGCCGATTTTGCCAATGTGACCGCGACGGGGAATAGAAGTACATCCGGTTTTGGATCTATAGATCAGAGTCCAACAGAACGTTCTTTGGAAGATGCTATTTCGTATGATGTAGTGACCAATGTAAATGTAGGCCAATTGTTTCCAAAAAAATGGAACCTTCAGCTACCGTTCAACTATGGAATTTCGGAAACCCTTATTACCCCAGAGTTCGATCCTGTTTACGATGATTTACGATTGGATGACAGAATTGCTGCAGCGGCAACAGCCGAAGAAGCCGAGACGATACAGGAACAGGCAGAGGATTATACCAAACGCACAAGTATCAATTTAATAGGAGTACGAAAAAACAGGGGGGATGAAGCCGAGGAAAATTTCTTCGATGTCGAAAACTTCACCTTCAATTATTCCTATAACGAAACTAATCACAGGGATTTTGAAGTGGCCGAGCTGAGGGACCAGAACGTTTCCACTGGGTTCGTTTACAACCATAACTTTAAACCTGCACCGGTGGCACCTTTTGCCAAGAAAGATTCCATGCTTACTGGTAAATATTGGCAATGGTTGAAAGATTTGAACTTTAATGCCCTGCCCACAAGCCTTTCTGTCAACGCCAATTACAATCGTTCCTTTAATCAACAAAGATTTAGGGATGTATTGGAGCCCGGTGTGGATGCCTTGGAATTGCCCTTGTTGCAGCAACGGAACTATCTTTTTAATTGGCAATACGCCCTTAATTACAGCATTACAAAATCGTTACGGTTAAATTTGACAGGGTCCAACAATAACATTGTCCGTAATTATTTCAATGTGGACGATGACCAAGACTCTGGAATCGATCAAACTCTTGATCTTTGGGATGGCTTTTTTGATTTTGGAGAGCCCAACCGGCATGCACAACAAATGCAGTTGAATTACGAACTGCCCTTTGGTAAAATACCCTTCCTCAGTTTTATAAATGCACAGTACAGCTACACCAGTAATTTTGATTGGCAGCGTGGGGGAGATGCCCTTTTTGAAGTGGCCGGGGAGAACATCAATACGGTACAGAACGCCAACACCCATAGTCTAACCGCCAATATGAGCATGCAACGCTTTTACGACCTTGTTGGTTTGAAAAAGAGAGATGGCAAGGTAACCGCAAACCAGGCTGCTGTTCGAAGGGACAAAGCAGGCAATCCTGCCAATGGTGAAGATGCTGATGGACCAAGGAAGACCAGTAAAGGGTTTAACACTATGGTGGATATATTGACCATGGTGAAGCGGGTGAATGTTAACTATAGTGAAAACAATGGAACCGTATTGCCCGGATACACCCAGTCGGTTGGATTTATCGGCACGATGCGGCCAACCTTGGGCTTTGTGTTCGGAAGCCAGGCCGATGTGCGTTTTGAAGCGGCACGTAGAGGATGGCTGACCGATTATCCAGAGTACAGCAACCAATATATGCAAAACACCAACAAACAGCTTAACATTACCGCAACGGCACAACCTACGCAAGATTTGACGATAGATTTGAATGCTGATAGGAACTATATGAACTCCTTGCGAGAAAGTTACAGTCCCGAGGAATGGATGAATGGGCAGCCTGGATTGATCAATGAGATGGGGAATTTTAGTATTTCCACGGTGATGATCGGAACCGTTTTCAATAAAAGTGATGAGTTCGATTCCGAGACCTTTGAGCAGTTCAAACAAAATAGGATCACCATAGCCAACAGATTGGTGTCCGATAGAGGTGAAGCTCCCGGAGAATTGGATGAGGACGGTTTTCCAGAACGTTATGGGAAAACACAGCAAGATGTGTTGCTTCCCGCGTTCTTCGCCGCTTATACCGGGCAGGATGTGGAGCGTGTAAATATGGATGCCTTCCGCGAAATTCCTATTCCGAACTGGAATATCAAATACACAGGTTTGATGAAGAGTAGATGGTTCAAAGAGAAATTCAAACGCTTTTCATTGAGTCATGGCTATCGTGCCGCCTACAGTGTGAACTCGTTTCAGACCAATTTGGAGCGTCAGAATACCACCGTTGACCCTGAAACCGGGGATTTGCTCCCTGCAACACTCATCAACAATGTGGTGCTTACGGATGAATTCAGTCCGTTGATGCGAGTGGATTTTGAAATGCAGAACTCTTTTAGCTTCTTGGCCGAAGTACGGACCAGTAGAACCTTATCCTTGAGTTTTGACAACAATCTTTTGACCGAAATCAATGGCAATGAGTATACCTTGGGACTAGGTTATCGTTTCAAGGATGTCAAGTTTGTGACCAATATCGGAGGGGAAAAGACAAGATTAAAAGGAGATTTAAATCTTAAAGCAGACCTTTCTCTAAGAGATAACATAACCATCATCCGTAATTTGGACATTGACAATAATCAGATTACTTCCGGTCAAAGATTAATGTCCATCAAGTTCACGGCCGATTATGCCCTTAGCAAAAGTTTGAACGCATTGTTCTTCTATGATCATTCCTTTTCGGAGTTCGCGGTTTCCACAGCATTTCCGCAAACAACCATCAATGCGGGCTTTACCTTGCGGTACAACTTTGGAAACTAGTTTATAGGCTTATTCGTTTTTCTTTAATTTTGTCGTAAAGTTTCTTTGAAAAGCTTTCCGCAATCTGTTACATTTGTCCATCGACTAATTCAAACAGTGAATAATGAACATACCATCAGAATTAAAGTATACTAAAGACCATGAATGGGTCAAAATAGATGGAGATATCGCAACCGTAGGAATTACGGATTTCGCACAAAGCGAACTTGGTGATATCGTTTACGTTGAAGTGGAGACTTTGGACGAAACATTGGATAAAGAAGAAGTTTTCGGAACGGTTGAAGCCGTAAAAACCGTTTCCGATTTGTTTTTGCCATTAAGTGGGGAAATCGTAGAGTTCAATGAAGCTTTGGAAGAAGAGCCCGAAAAAGTGAATTCCGATCCTTACGGTGATGGCTGGATGGTGAAAATTAAAATAAGCGAACCCTCTGAGGTTGATGACCTTATGAGTGCCGACGACTACAAGGCATTGGTTGGTGCTTAGAAAAAACAAATACACCTTATTATTTGTAAGCTGGGTGGTGTTAATTACAATACTCAGCTTATTTTCTTTCTCAAGTATGGATTTGGATACAGGAAACTTAAATATTCCGTATGCCGATAAAATCACCCATTTTATATTTTATATGGTGTTCAGTTTTATAGGATGCTTAAGTTTACGGGAAAGAACCTCGGGAAACCTAGGGTTGGGCAAAACCTTGATTTACATCTTGTTTTTTGCTATATTATATGGTATACTTATAGAGCTATTGCAATATACGGTCACTACGGACCGTATGGCCGAATTTGGCGATGTTTTGGCGAATACTTCAGGAGCAATTACAGGAATTGCACTGATTCGGTGGGTTTTTTCCAAGAAAAACCCGTTAAAATGGAAATTTTAATTGTTTATTTAACCAATTAATAATTAAATTAGCAAACACTAAATTTAGAAAAGGAGAAAAAGGATGGAACCAAAAAAGAACCCGAAAGCAGACGTAGGAAGAAACAGTACACTATATTTTGTTATAGGATTGGCTGCTGTTTTGGCATTGGTCTACGGTGCCATGGAGTGGAAAAAATATGACAAGGCGAATGATTATGACATTTCTATGAATGTTGAAGATCAATTGGACGAAGAAGTGCCAATGACCGAGCAAATTAAAACTCCGCCACCACCGCCACCACCTGCTGCCCCCGAAGTAATCGAGGTTGTGGAGGATGAAGAAGAAGTTGAAGAGACGATTATCGAGTCTACGGAAACCAGCCAAGAGGAAGAGGTTATCGAAATCGAGGAAGTTGAAGTAGAAGAGGTGGAAGAAGACATATCTGTACCGTTTGCTGTAATCGAGGATGTTCCAGTGTTTCCAGGTTGTGAGGGAGCCAGCGATAAAAAAGCATGTTTCCAAGAGAAAATGCAAGACCATATTCGAAGAAACTTCCGCTATCCTGAAATCGCACAAGAAATGGGTGTTCAAGGTAGGGTAAGCGTTATTTTTGTTATCCAAAAAGATGGAAGTATCGGTAACATTAGAATGCGCGGACCCGACAAAAATTTGGAAGCAGAGGCTTTGCGTATTATTGAAAAATTACCTAAAATGACTCCAGGAAAGCAAAGGGGTAGACCAGTAAAAGTGCCTTTTAGTATTCCAATTACATTTAAGTTGCAGTAGAAGTTATATAAATTCCTGTCGAGGCAGGAATGAGAAAAGCCCGAATGAAATTTCATTCGGGCTTTTTTTGTGGATTTAACCCCAAGAATCATAAAACTTTAGCTTTGGTTGCAAAAGATACGCGCTGGCGTTATCTTTGCCAGCCAATATAGATGTGGATGAAGTCTGCCGTAGGTTCCGTAAAAAACAATACCATTTCCTTGCTATTTTCTGACTTTAAGGAGATTACAAAGGCCAGATTGGCTGTTAGCGTGGTTTTTTCTTCCATTGCAGGGTATTTTTTGGGCGCCTACCAAGTTGATATAGTTTCTCTGTTGTTGTTGATGTTCGGGGGGTATTGTATGGTTGGGGCATCCAACGCTTACAATCAGATTATCGAAAAGGATCTGGATGCTTTGATGAAGCGTACCCGAAACAGACCGATTCCCTCGGGAAGAATGTCCGTGAAAACCGCAATGATGGTTGCAGTGACGTTAACGGTGCTTGGAATTTTATCGCTATTGGCGCTAAGTCCCAAAACCGCTATGTTCGGGGCCATATCAATTTTTTTGTACACTAGTGTTTACACACCTTTAAAAACAAAGTCGCCGCTCGCGGTGTTTGTTGGGGCTTTTCCGGGAGCGATTCCCTTTATGTTGGGTTGGGTAGCGGCAACCGATGATTTTGGCATAGAGCCAGGAACTTTGTTCATGATTCAGTTTTTTTGGCAGTTCCCCCATTTTTGGGCTTTGGGCTGGATGTTGGACGAGGACTACAAACAAGCAGGCTTCAAAATGTTGCCTACGGGTAAAAAGGACAAGGGCACCGCATTGCAAATTATTTTATATACCATTTGGATGATCGTTATCTCCATAATTCCAGTCTTTGGTTTTACAGGAAGATTGCATCTTTCCATACCGGCGGCAGTAATTGTATTGTTGTCCGGGTTGGTCATGTTGTTTTTTGCATTCAAATTATATGAAAACAGGGACAATGCATCGGCAAGAAAGTTGATGTTGGCAAGTGTCACCTATATATCATTGATTCAAATAGTATACGTAATAGATAAGTTTATTAGCTAAAATGGATTTAACCCAGGGAACAACGGAAGAAAAGAACAAAAGAGCAAAAAAGATGATGCTCTGGTTCGGTATTGTGAGTTTGATCATGGGCTTTGCCGGTTGGACCAGTGCCTACATTGTAAGTAGTAAGAGGGAAGATTGGGTAAGTGATCTGGAATTGCCCAGTGCTTTCTTTTTGAGTACCGCCATAATAATTTTGAGCAGCATCACCTATTTAATTGCAAAAAAGGCGGTGGCAAAGGACAATCAAAAGATGGGGACTGTATTTTTGCTGGTTACCCTAGTCTTGGGCATTACCTTTATATCACTTCAGTTTGTGGGCTTTTCCCAAATGTTGGAGAATGGCTATTATTTTACCGGTCCCACTAGTAATATAAAAATGTCCTACGTATTTTTGATTGCTGCCGTTCATATTGCACACGTAGTGGCAGGCTTAATATCGCTTTTAGTGGTTCTGGTTCAGCAGATCAGAAAAAAATATACCCCGGAAAATATGTTGGGGATGGAACTAGGAGCCACATTCTGGCATTTCTTGGATTTTCTTTGGGTATATCTAATTCTATTTATGTATTTCGTGAAATAAAATTTGATTGGAGCAGTTTTCATTCAAGTTTGTCTTTTACAATACATCAAAAAATGTAAATTTGTGAAAGTTTTAATAAAACGACCTTTTATATGGATTCAACGGTAAGTACCGGTACAGAAGACAGCGTTTGGGGAGGTGGAAATAGACCTCTTGGCGCTAGCTATGGAAAATTGATGATGTGGTTTTTTATCATATCAGATGCCTTGACCTTTTCTGGTTTTTTGGTAGCATATGGTTTCTCAAGATTTAAGTTTATTGAACTTTGGCCAATTGCCGATGAGGTATTTACCCACGTACCCTTTTTCCATGGAAATTATCCCATGTACTATGTGGCCTTTATGACCTTTATTTTGATTATGTCCTCCGTGACCATGGTGTTGGCGGTGGATGCAGGTCATAAAATGAAACAGAAAAGCGTTATTCTTTATATGTTCCTAACCATTATCGGTGGAGCCATTTTCGTTGGTTCACAGGCTTGGGAATGGGCAACTTTTATAAAAGGTGATTACGGGGCGTTGGAAACAAACTCAGGCAGAATACTTCAATTTGTAAATGCCGAAACAGGAGAGAGAGCAGCTTTGGCCGATTTTGCAGAAACCTTACCGGAAGAACGAGTAAAACACCAGTCAAATCAAGGTATTTGGTTTGAAGGAGAAGGTTACAAAACCTCTTACTCCTTGAACGAAGTTGTTGAAGGGTTCAAAGCAACACCAAATATCCTTATTCGTACCGAGCAACTTAACGAAGAAGGCGAAAAGACCCTTTTGGACCGTAAAGAGTCCTTGGCGAAAATTTTGGAAGCCAACCAAGTAGTGGAAGGGGCCAACCTTATACATAACGAATACGGACATCGATTATTTGCCGATTTCTTTTTCTTTATAACAGGTTTTCACGGATTCCACGTATTTTCCGGGGTGATGATCAACGTTATCATTTTCTTTAACGTGATTCTCGGTACTTACGAGCGCAGAGGCCACTATGAGATGGTAGAAAAAGTTGGACTCTACTGGCACTTTGTGGATTTGGTATGGGTATTTGTATTTACATTCTTTTATTTGGTATAAAAACATTGATTATAAATGGCACACGAACATAAACTTGAGATTTTCAGAGGACTTGTAAAATTTAAGTCGAACACTCAAAAAATTTGGGGAGTACTTCTTTTCTTGACCATTGTAACCGCAATTGAGGTCGCATTGGGTATCATTAAACCAAAGGCGCTTACCCAAAGTTACTTTTTGGGCATGAAATTGCTCAACTGGATTTTTATCATTTTAACCTTGGTGAAGGCCTATTACATTGCGTGGGACTTTATGCACCTTAGGGATGAAAAAACCCCGTTGAGAAGGGTAATAGTGTGGACCCCCATATTCTTGATCTGTTATTTGATATTTATATTGCTTTTCGAAGCAGATTATATATACAGCGTTTTCAGCGATGGGTTTATAACCTGGGACTTTTAAGAAAGTATTTAACAAGTTAAAAAGGCGGTTTTCCAACCGTCTTTTTTTATTTTTGTAGGGTTGAAACACTATGAAAAAGAAAATCGTATTAGCCGTCCTTTTTATACTACCGGTGGTGGTTTACTTATTTTTTGCATCCGGGGTAAATAATTTTGGACGTTTGCCCATACTTACCAAAAGTATCTCCGGTATTTCCAAAATGGACACCAATGTCCAGTTGAAAAACAAGATTACCATACTAGGTTTTTTTGGGAATAATGTGGAAGCCATGCAAGGCAATGCTTTCAACCTTAATCAAAAAATTTACAAAAGATTCGGTGAGTTTAATGACTTTCAAATGGTTATGGTGGTCCCACAGGGTAAACAGGGGCAAGTTGAAGAATTAAAAAACGAGCTGGGTAAGCTCTCCAATGTGGATAAATGGCACTTTGTTTATGGTTCCGAGGAAGAAATCAAAACATTGTTCACGTCCTTAAAATCCAATATTGATCTGGACAACGATTTGTCCACACCCTTTGTATTTATAATTGATAAGGATCTTGCCCTTAGAGGTAGAACAGATGATGACGATGAAGGTCTGAAATATGGATTTGACACCTCGTCCGTAGCGGAACTTAACAATAAAATGGTGGACGATGTCAAGATAATCTTGGCAGAGTATCGCTTGGCCTTAAAAAAGAACAATGCCGACAGGAGCAAATAACAAGAGAAAACACACCTATATTTGGGTGTCTGCAATCATTCTGATTTTTGGGATTTTTGCCGTTTACGAAATTACCAAGCGCGTAAAAAGCGGAACGGTGGTGGAAAAAGATCGTATGAGCATGGATGCCAAAAATACTGAGGTGGGCTTCGTGGTCAACCAAGGGGAAAAGCGAAAGGTGCCCGACTTCTCTTTTTACAATCAAGACAGCGTATTGGTCACCAATGAAGATTATAAGGGCAAGGTCTACGTAGTGGAGTTCTTCTTTACTACTTGCCCCACCATTTGCCCGATAATGACCAAAAACCTGGTGGACTTGCAAGATACCTTTAAAGATGATGGGGATTTTGGAGTTGCATCCTTTACCATCAACCCTAGATATGATACGCCATCTGTTTTAACGGAGTACGCCAAAAAATATGGAATCACGGATGCGGATTGGCATTTGTTGACCGGAGATCAAGAAAAGATTTACGAATTGGCCCAACAAGGCTTTTACATATTCACCAATGAAAACGATGATGCTCCAGGAGGTTTTGAGCATTCCGGTATGTTCGCATTGGTTGATAAAAATGGATATATTCGTTCCCGTGAAGATGAATTTGGCAATCCTTTGATCTATTATCGAGGTACTATTACAGAAGAACAGGAAGTGAATTCAGATGGGGAAAGCCAACAGATTACCATTTTAAAAGAGGACATTAAAAAATTATTGGCAGAATGACCGAGGAAATTACATTAAAGGAAAAACGGTATAATAGATTGATTACCGTCATTTCAATAGCAGTACCACTAGTGGTTGCTCTATTGTTTGGATATAAAATTCCAAATGCAAAACCGCTGTCGTTTTTACCGCCCATTTACGCAGGAATCAATGGTTTGACTGCAATCTTATTGGTTATTGCCGTAGTGGCCATCAAAAATGGAAGGCAACGCCTTCACCAAAGATTAATGTTGACTAATATCGTGTTGTCAGCGTTGTTTTTGGTGATGTACGTAGCCTATCATATGACATCGGAAACGACTGTTTTTGGCGGGGAGGGTCCTATTAAAATTATTTACTATTTTATTTTGATGACGCACATTGTGTTGTCTATTTCTGTGATTCCTTTGGTGCTCATCACTTATTCAAAAGTGTATCTCGATGATTTTGAGGCTCACAGACAATGGGCCAAATACACCTTTCCAATATGGCTGTACGTCGCTGTAACAGGGGTTTTGGTCTATCTAATGATTTCACCCTACTATCCATATTAATGACCTATGAAGACAAAATTGTTAATTATTTTAGTCATTTTATTGGTGTTTCCAGCGGTATCGGAAGCGCAGTGCGCCATGTGCCGCGCAGTAGTGGAAAGTGAATCTGATGGAAAGACCGCTGAAGCCATAAACAACGGTATTGTTTACCTAATGGCCATACCCTATGTGCTTGTGGCGGGGCTATTTTACTTTATTTACAGAAAAATGAGGGGCTAATACCCTTTTAAATTTTTTTTGATTATCTGGTTTTATTATAAACAAAACTTTCGTCAACCTGAACTTGCCTGCCCGACGGCAAAAACAGGTTCCAAGTTCTCATTAGACTTTTGATTATTAGTGTAATGAGATTCCGAAATACATTCGGAATGACATGCAAAAGGAAATTATTACAGATAACGGATATTCAATAATTTTTTTACTTCAAACTGTAACATTTCGGTGTTTTAATGGTCTTATTGGTGTACGCTTGCGTTACTCATCAATCAAAATCGCTAACCTATGTTCGACCTAGAGCGGTGGCAAGAAATATTTGACACCATACGAAAGAACAAACTCCGAACATTTTTAACAGGGCTTTCCGTAGCCTCTGGTATTTTTATTTTGGTCATCCTTTTAGGATTTGGCCAAGGTATGCGCAATGGTATCGAAAACGAATTCAAGCAAGATGCATCTACGAGCGTTTGGGTTTGGCCCGGAGTAACCTCCAAAGAATATAAAGGTCTTAATCCAGGTAGGCGTATTCAACTGGTAAACGAAAACTTTGATAAGGCAAGTGCCATGTTCAAGGAGGATATTGAACACGGCTCAGCTAGAATATTTGTGCGCGGTGTAAGTGTAAACTACGGCAAAGAAGCTCTTATTTATGGGGTTCAGGGCGTGGCAGCGGACTTTCAATTTATAGAAAATGCCGATATGGTCGAGGGAAGGTTTATCAATTATCAAGATGAAGTTTCCAATGGCAAAGTGGCCATCATCGGGAATAAAATAAAAAAAGACGTTTTTGGTGATGTGGAGACTCCCATTGGAGAGTTCATCGATATCTCAGGCATCCCTTTCAAGGTCATCGGAGTGTACAAAGAAATGGAAGATCGCGAAGAAGAGCGCATCTATATTCCCATTACCACCTCCCAGAGAACATTTAATGGAGGAAATCGAGTAAACAATATGTCCTTTACCTTACCGCCCGTTGACAATTTTGACAAGGCTGTTGCCCAAGCAGTTGACTTTAAAAACGGACTGAGACAATATCTACAACAAACCCACACCATTGCCCCTGATGATACAGGAGCCATCGAAGTGTGGAGCGCTATGGAAGAAGCCAAGCGCTACTACGGCCTCACCAACAACATAAAACTGTTTTTTTGGTTCGTAGGGGTATGCACCATTATAGCTGGAGTGGTGGGAGTAAGCAATATTATGATGATCGTAGTGAAAGAACGCACGCGCGAAATAGGAATACGAAAAGCATTAGGGGCCAAACCGTGGTCCATTATCGGAATGATATTGCACGAAGCCATCTTTGTGACCGCGATCTCCGGTTTTGGTGGACTAATTTTTAGTATGGCCCTTTTAGAAATTGCGGGACCCAATATAGAAGTGGACTATATTATGAATCCATCCGTAAACTTCAATGTGGCATTTTCCACGGTAATCGTTTTGATTGTGGCCGGAACCTTGGCCGGGTTTGTTCCAGCCTATCGTGCGGCAAAAGTTAAAGTAATCGAATCTCTAAGAGATGAATAACAGATAAGCTGATATGTTCAATAAAGATAGATGGCGGGAAATTATAGAGGTGCTAACCACTAATGTGTGGCGAACCATCTTTACGGCTTTTGGGGTCTGTTGGGGCATCTTTATCCTTATTGTGCTCTTGGCCGCTGGCAAAGGGCTGGAGAATGGCATTAAACAGGATTTTGGAAACATTGCCACCAATACCATGTTTATGTGGACAAGGGCTACGACAAAAAGTTACGAAGGCTTGCCTAAAGGAAGAAGTTTTGAGTTTAAAATAAATGATGTCCAGGCACTGCGCGATAATGTGCCTAACCTTCGGTTTATTTCACCCCGGAACCAACTGGGAGGTTTTGGAGGAAACAACAATGTAGTTAGAGGTATTCGCACAGGAGCGTTTAATGTGTATGGCGATTATCCCGAGATTATCAATCAAGATCCCATGGCGGTTACCTCGGGACGGTTTTTGAACTATAACGACATCAGGGAAAAACGAAAGGTGGCCATTATTGGTCAAGGGGTAAAAAATGATCTGTACGACAAGGATGAGGATGCACTTGGAACCTACATCAAAATACAAGGCGTAAACTTTATGGTCATCGGGACCTATAAAAAGAACAATAGCGGTGGGGGAGAAGAAGGTCAAAAAGAAATATTTGTGCCTTTCACTTCGTTTTCGCAAGCATTTAACCGAGGAGAAGACGTGGGGTGGATGGCCATTACGGCAAACGACGGCAGTTCCATTTCCCAGCTCAAGGATAAAATTGTCGATGTAATGAAGAAACGTCACAAAGTACATCCTGAAGACACAAGGGCCGTTGGTTATTTTGATCTTTACGAACAATACAATCGGGTGGAGAGTCTATTTGGCGCGCTAAAGGCCGTCGCTTATATTGTGGGTGTTATGGTGCTGCTGTCCGGAATTATCGGAGTAAGCAACATTATGCTCATTGTGGTAAAGGAACGCACCAAAGAAATTGGAATACGCAGGGCTTTGGGCGAACAACCGTGGTCCATAAAAAAACAAATTTTGATGGAGTCCATTTTCCTGACGTTGATTTCAGGGATGGTGGGCATCATATTTGGGTCGTTGGTCATTTTTGGAATCAATTCCTTGTTGGAAAGTATAGGGCCGGTGGATATGTTTATGAGCCCAAGTGTGAGCGTAGGTGTTGTAACCGGGGCCTTGACAATTTTGATGGTATCGGGACTGTTGGCCGGCTTCATACCCGCGCAGAGTGCCATACGGGTAAGACCCATTGAAGCATTGCGAACAGAATAAAAGTATAATCAATCAATTAACATCAATTAAAATGAAAAAATCGGTAACCATTGTCATCTTGTTGCTCATCGTAGTAGTGTTCGGTGGCTCCATGTATTACTTGTACCAAAAAAATGCGGAGGATCCGGTGGTATATGAGACGGAAACACCTACCAAACAGACCATTGTGAAAAAAGCGGTGGCCACAGGGAGCATACTTCCTTTGGAAGAAGTGTTGATCAAACCCAATATTTCCGGGGTGATCGAGGAGATTTATGTAGAAGGAGGGGATTATGTAAAATCTGGCGACCTTCTGGCCAAAATAAAGGTAGTGCCCAACCTTTCTGCCCTAAATGATGCGAAGAATGCCATTGATGAGGCAAAAATCAACCTGGATGATCAAAAACGGAACTACGAACGTCAGTCCACGCTTTTTGGCAAGGGTGTAATCCCCAAAACAGATTTAGAACGGGCGCAAGTATCCTATGACCAGGCAAAGCAGTCTTATGCCGCGGCCAATAAGCGATACGATATTGTAAAAACGGGAACCACAAGCGGACTCAGCAGCTCTGCCAACACGATGATCCGGGCCACGGTAAGTGGAATGGTGCTCGAAGTACCGGTAGAAGTAGGAAACCAGGTGATAGAAAGCAATACCTTTAACGAGGGAACTACGATTGCAGCCATTGCCGATGTGGATAAAATGATTTTTGAAGGCAAGGTGGATGAATCCGAAGTGGGAAAAATAAAAGAAGACCTGCCATTAGAAATTACCGTCGGAGCGATTGAAAACCATGTTTTTGATGCTGTTCTGGACTACATCGCACCAAAAGGAAAAGAAGAAAACGGCGCCATACAATTTGAAATAAAAGGAACTTTAAAGAAGAACGACACCGTTTTTATAAGAGCGGGGCTAAGCGCCAATGCTTCCATTATTTTGGCCCGAGCCGATAGCGTTTTGGCCGTAAAAGAAGCCTTGGTTCAATTTGACGATGAGACCAAAAAACCCTTTGTAGAGGTGGAAACCGCCGATCAACAGTTCGAACGAAAAGAGGTGGAACTGGGCGTTAGCGACGGCATTTTTGTAGAAGTGAAGTCAGGCATAGCGGCAACTGACAAGGTCAAGGTGTGGAATGCCTTGGCCAAGGAATAACGAGTGAAAAACACCGTTCGCAAAAAAAAAGTAAAAAATCTTGTAACATTTTAACAACTTATATGTCTTACTAGCAGAGGCAAAAGTAAGATAGCTAACATCACCAATCATGATAGAAATCAAAGATCTTCATAAATCCTATAAAATGGGAAGCAATTCCCTCCATGTTTTAAAGGGTATTAATTTTAAAGTAGAAGAGGGGGAGCTTGTGGCCATTATGGGGTCTTCAGGATCGGGTAAATCTACTTTGTTGAACATTTTGGGAATGTTGGACGGAGCGGATTCCGGTGAGTATACCTTGGATGGTGTGCCGATCAAAAACTTGAGCGAAACCAAAGCTGCGCAATATAGGAACAAGTTCTTGGGATTCATCTTCCAATCCTTTAACCTTATCAATTATAAAAGTGCCGTCGAAAACGTCGCACTTCCCTTGTACTACCAAAAGGTTCCCAGAAAGGAACGTCAGGAAAAAGCCATGCAATATTTGGAACGCGTAGGCTTAAAACCATGGGCCGGCCACTTGCCCAGTGAACTTTCCGGTGGACAAAAACAAAGGGTTGCGATTGCACGGGCCATGGCCGCGGAACCAAAAGTGCTTTTGGCCGATGAGCCAACAGGTGCCTTGGACAGTACAACTTCGTATGAGGTGATGGACCTTATCCAAAAAATCAATGATGATGGAAATACCATTTTGGTGGTGACCCACGAGGAGGATATTGCACATATGTGCAAACGAATTGTGCACTTAAAGGATGGTGTTATCGTAGAAGATAAAAAAGTCGAACAAGTAAGAGCAGGACAGTATGTTTGATCGCGACGTTTGGCAGGAAATATTTAACACGCTTAAGACCAATAAGCTTAGAACCTTTTTAACAGGTTTCTCCGTTGGGTGGGCCATCTTTATTTTGGTGATGCTGTTGGCTTCGGTAAATGGTATGGAGAACGGCTTTACCGGTCAGTTTAATGACGATGCAACCAATTCCATTTTTGTTCGTCCAGGAACCACCTCCAAAGCATATGGTGGTTTTGAGGCAGGCAGGCGTATCCAATTTAAGAATGATGATTTGGAATACATCAAACAAAGCTTTCCCGAGGATGTTGAGTATATCAGTGCAAGATATTATGCCAATACAACCGCAAGATATAAAAGTGAAACAGGTTCTTATTCGGTGCAAGGAACGCATCCCGACCATCAAGCAATTGAAAAAACTCTGGTAGTAGCCGGTAGGTACATCAATGAGGCCGATATCATTAATAAGTCCAAGGTTGCCGTAATCGGCAGAAAGGTTGCAGAGGATCTTTTTAAAGATGAAGAGCCATTGGGGAAATTTGTAGAGTTCAATGGATTGCCTTTCCGGGTAATTGGAATTTTTACCGATGATGGCGATGACAATGCGGAAAGAAGGATTTATGCACCGGTAAGCACATATCAACGCATTTATGGGAATACCAACGATATCAATATGATCGCCCTTACATACAACCCAAATTATGATCTTGCCACATCATTGGAATTTTCGAGCAGATTGGAGGATTTAATGAAAAGACGACATAAAATTGACCCGGACGACCAATCTGGCTTATATGTGTTCAACTATGCGGAGGCCTTTGACAATATCAGCAGTTTTACCGCGGTTTTAAAGGCAATTGGTATTGGTGTCGGTTTTTTAATACTTGTTGCAGGAATCGTTGGTATAGGAAATATAATGGTATTTACCATCAAAGAGAGAACAAAGGAGATCGGAGTGCGTAAGGCATTGGGTGCAAGACCTAGTCAAATTGTGAACTTGGTACTATTGGAGTCGGTATTTATTACTTCAATCTCAGGTTTTGTTGGACTGTCATTTGCCTGGATGATATTGGCTGCCGTTGGTCCCATGATCGAGACACCGGCCTTTAGCAATCCATCGGTAAGCCTTTCTGTGGTGATTACAGCGACAGTTATTTTGGTAATTGCGGGAGTATTGGCAGGGCTGTTGCCCGCTATGAAAGCCGCTAATGTTAAACCCATTGTTGCACTAAGCGATAAATAGTTATGTGGATATTAGATAAGGATTTGTGGATTGAAATTTTTCATACCCTTGGCAAGAATATGCTAAGGACCTTCCTGACCATGCTTGGGGTAATCTTCGCTATGATCATCTTGGTGCTGTTACTGGGTTCGGCCAATGGTATGAGCAATGGGTTTAACAAGCTTTTTGCGGGAACAGCTTCGAACAGCTTGTTTGTTTGGGGACAATCTACCTCAGAACCTTACAAAGGTTTTGAGCGAGGAAGAAGGATTCGATACAAAATTGAAGATGCCGATATCCTTAAAAAACAGATTCCGGAAATCGAGGTGTTGGCCCCTCGAATTGAACTGGGCAGTCATAGAGGCGTAGTAACCGTTTACAGAAATGGACAAACCAGTGGTTCGGCTGTTTATGGGGACTTTCCGGAAATAGACAATATCACCAAAAAGAAACTGGTTGAAGGCAGGTTCTTGAACCAGACCGATATTGAAGGTTCAAAAAAAGTATGCGTTATTGGTGAAGAAACCTACAAACTTCTTTTTGATAAGGGCGAGAAGGCCATTGGTCAGGATATCCGTATCAACGGGGTCTATTTTAGTGTTGTGGGCATTTATAAACCCAATAACAATATTAATATTGATGGGGAAAATGCAGTGTTCATTCCCTTCAGCACTTTTCAAAAAGCCTTTAATTCAGGGGACAGGATGGGATGGATGGCCATTGCGGTCGAAGAGAACACCCCGGTTCCTTTTGTGGAAAGGCAGATCAAGAGCATTTTAAAGGCCAAGTACGATATACACCCTGATGACGAACGTGCTATTGGCAGCTTCGATATGTCAGAGATATTCAACAATATTACCGCATTTACAACGGTTCTTAAAGGATTTTCATTTTTCGTTGGAATCTTTACCCTATTGGCGGGTGTCATTGCCATCAGCAATATTCTTTTAATCACTGTAAAAGAACGTACACAAGAAATTGGGGTAAGAAGAGCCTTGGGTGCAACACCAAAAATTGTTAAGCGTCAGATTGTTTTGGAAGCAATCGTGTTAACGGCATTTGCAGGCCTTGTAGGATTTGCCATTGCTGTTGGGGTGTTGTCTATTTTGGATGCGCTTTTTGGCAGCGGGGAAAATTTTCCGTTCGTAAAGCCAATGATCAGTATACCTCAGTTTGTCGTATCATTTGTTCTAATGATAGGTCTGAGCGTACTTATTGGTTTGTTGCCAGCCAATAGGGCCGTAAAAATTAAACCCATAGATGCATTAAGAGAAGAATAATCATCAATTACAATTAAATAACGAAATCAAATAAGCAAGAATGAACAAGTATGTAAAATACGGATTGATAGGGATAGTGATCGTAGGTATTTTGGTCGCTGTAGTCTACTTTTTAAAGCAGAACAGTACTCCGACAGAGCTGTATAAAACCGAAACAGCAGTACGAAAGGACATTGTAAATAAGGTGATCGTTACCGGAAAAGTGATTCCTGAGGATGAAATCAACATCAAACCTCAAATCTCTGGGATTATCGACAAGATCCTTTTGGAAGAAGGAGTAAGGGTACAATCCGGGGACCTTATTGCCATAATAAAAGTGGTGCCCAACGAACAATCCATGAACCAAGCCGCAGGTCGTGTGCGTAACGCCGAATTGGCGCTGAACAATGCTAAACTGGAATACGATAGAAACAAGACCTTGTTCGATAAAGGCGTGATTTCCAATCAGGATTTTAACAACCTAAAGTTGACTTACGAGCAGGCTTTGCAAGAGCTGAAAAACGCTCAGGCCGATTATCAGATTATCAGAAAAGGTTCTGCCGGAGGTTCTGCCAGTGCCAACACCAATATTAGGGCAACGGTTTCGGGTACCATCCTTGAGATTCCTGTTAAAGAAGGAGATCAGGTAATTCAGAGTAACAACTTTAATGAAGGTACTACCATCGCGACCATCGCCGATATGTCCAAAATGATTTTTGAAGGTGAAGTGGATGAGGCCGAAGTTGGAAAACTAAGTGTTGGAATGCCATTGGAAATTAGCCTCGGAGCCTTGGAAGAACAAAAATTCGATGCCAAACTAAAATTCATCGCACCAAAAGGTGTAGAGGAAGAAGGGGCGGTTCAGTTTAAGATTGAAGGCGATTTGGATGTAAAACCAAGTGATAGCACTTCTTATGTAAGAGCTGGATATAGTGCCAACGCTTCCATTGTATTGGAGGAAAGAAAGGATGTGCTGTCCATAAAAGAAGCTTTGCTTCAGTTTGATAAAGAGACGGAGCAACCCTATGTGGAGGTGCAAGTAGCTGAGAACGAATTTGAGCGCAAAGACCTTGAATTGGGTGTTAGTGACGGTATTGATGTGGAAATTGTTTCTGGCATCGGCGAAGATGATAAAATCAAGGTTTGGAACAAGCTCGAAAAGAAATCTGACGATTAATAATCCATGCCAACCATCAGTATAACGACCAAAATCAAAAAACGAATGAAAAATAGTATAACAATAATACTACTGCTGTTTGCCGTTACTTTTTCGAGCGCACAGATGCGTAAATGGACGCTCCAGGAATGTGTGGAATATGCAGTGGAAAACAATTTGACCGTAGAACAATTTGAATTGGATCTGGAAAATGCCAAAATCGATAAATCCGATGCCGTGGGAAATTTACTCCCATCCCTAAACGGAAATGCATCGGGGTCGAGTAACACGGGTTTCTCCATTAATCCAACGAACAACCTGCCTACCAATAGAACGGCAAATAATGTTAATATTAGTGCTACGTCCAGCATAACCTTGTTTGATGGATTAAGAAATATCAATCAATTAAACAGGGCAAAAATGAACGCCATTGCCAACCAGTATCGGTTGGATAACCTAAAGGACGATATACGCTTGAACGTAGCCAATGCCTATCTGCAAGTGGTGTCCAATAAGGAACAGCTTAAAACCTTTCGTGCACAATATGCAGTTACGGAGCAGGATTTGAAAAGAACCAAGGAGTTGGTGGAATCTGGTGTTCTTCCCCGTGGTGACCTTTTGGAAATCGAGGCCACTGCAGCCAATCAAGAACAGCAAATAATCAATGGGGAAAGCTTGGTTTTGATCTCAAGGGTAAACTTGGCCCAGTTGCTACAGATTACGGATTACGAGAACTTTGATATTGCGGAGGAGGAGTTTGAAATTCCACCTTCCGATATCCTTAAAAACTCCCCTAAGGTTATTTTTGATAAAGCCTTGGGTTTTAGGAACGATATTAAATTTTCAGAGTCTAATGTGGAATTGGCCGAACAAGACCTTAAAATTGCAAAAGGCGCGTATTTACCAACTTTATCCGCTTTTTTCCAGTACGGAACAAGATATTCTGATGTAACTCAGATACCAGATGGTAATGGAATTCCCTATACCCCGAGTCTTGTTGATCAGTTATGGATTTTTGACGGTATCAGTTATGGAGCGCAGTTGAATATTCCCATTTTTAATGGATGGAGCACTCGCAATAATGTGATGCGATCTAAAATTGGTCTGGAAAAAGCAAAATTGCAGTTCAAACAAGATAAGCTGGATTTGGAGAACACTATTCAACAAGCATATGTGGATGTAGGTACTTTTGAGAAAGCATATAAAGCTGCGGAAAAAACCTTGGAAGCTAGACGTTTGTCCTACGAATATGCCAAGGAGCGTTACGATGTTGGATTAATGAATGCTTTCGATTTTAGTCAAGCGCAAGCAAGGGTGGAGAATGCCCAAGCCGATGTGATCAGGACCAAATACGATTATATCTTTAGATTGAAAATATTGGAGTTCTATTTTGGGTTGCCCATTTCATTAAACTAACTCGTGGTGCATTTTGATAAAAATTCGTCATTTCGAGTAATTTTTGGTGGTTGAGCCCTTCGACTATGCTCAGGATAAACTAAAGTCAAAACCAAAGAAAATTGTATCGAGAAAAGAATTTTATTAAGTGTAAACCTTGTTCTCGATACTTTTTCCTTCTGAAAAAACTCGAACTGACAGTTGACTGCAATATTATCAAAATGTACTGCTTTAAAACTACTGGTTAAACTAGTATCTTTATGGCCGCTATGGCCATACTATTACATTTAGAAACCGCGACCACCAATTGCTCGGTAAGTATTTCAAAGGATGATAAAATCGTTGTCCTAAAAGAGAACAATGCAGCGAGTTATTCGCACTCCGAACAATTGCATGTATTTATAAAAGAAGCCTTGAAAGAGGCTTCTTTGTCATTTTCGGACCTTGATGCCGTTGCCATTAGTAAAGGGCCAGGTTCGTACACCGGACTACGTATTGGCGTATCGGCAGCAAAAGGACTCTGCTTTTCCTTGGATGTTCCGTTGATTTCCGTACCTACATTGCAAAGTATGGCTCATCAAGTAGGCTTAAAACCTAATGAAGTAGTGATTCCTGTGCTGGATGCCAGACGCATGGAAGTCTACTCCTGTGTCTATGATTCGGAGTATAAAGAAGTACGGGAGACCCGTGCAGAGATTGTCAATGAGGAGTCTTTTACTGAGTATGTTTCCGATAATAAAGTATATGTTGTGGGCAGTGGTGCAGAAAAATGTAGGGGTGTTCTGCAACACCCCAATTTTATTTTTGATGAAGCTATAGTTCCTTCTGCGAAGGATATGGTCTCAATAGCCTTTAAGAAATATGAGTCCAAACGATTTGAGGATGTGGCCTATTTTGAGCCTTACTACCTCAAAGACTTTGTACTTCAGCAAAAAAAGAAGAAAAATTAATCTTCCTCTGCTTTGTGCATAACCCTTTGTGGGAATGGAATCTCAATCCCAGCAGCATCAAAGCGTAATTTTGTTTGCTCGATTACATAAAAATGCGCTGGCCAAAATACATCGTTGTTTGCCCAAAAGCGCAAGGTCAGGTTTACGGAGCTATCTGCCAAGGCACCCACGTATACTTCTGGAGCAGGCTCAGTATTGATGTCTGGGTTATCCCCGCATATCTTCAAAAGAATTTCTTTGGCCTCCTTAATGTTGGAGCCATATCCTATACCCACATCAATTTTATCGCGACGGGTATCTTCCATATTGTAGTTGACAATATTTCCGTTGGACAGTTGTCCATTGGGAATAATGGCAATTTGGTTGCCAAAAGTGCTCAACTTGGTGTTGAAAATTGAAATTTCCTTAACCGCTCCGTCCACACCTTGAGCAGATATCCAATCACCAACTTTAAAGGGTTTAAAAATGAGAATGAGCACACCGCCGGCAAAATTGGCCAATGATCCTTGAAGGGCCAAACCAATGGCAAGTCCCGCAGCACCCACTATGGCCACCAAAGAAGATGTTTTAACACCCAATTGAGTAATCACCAAAACAAATAACAATGCCTTGAGCGTGATACTGATAAAACTCTGTAAAAAGGATTCCAAGGTTTCATCATAATCCTTTTTTACAAAGAAACGACGCGTCATTTTATTTATAAACTTGATGACCCAAAGGCCAACAAAAAACATGACTATGGCCGTAATAAGATTGGGCACTATACTTACGGCCCACTCAACGCCTTGGTCTACATATTCTTGGTAATTCTCTAATTCTTTCATAATGGTTCTGGTTTAATTCACAACGTAGTTAATATTCAAATAAAATAAAAGCAAAGGTTTTTAAACAAATGTTAAGGTTTCAGTTGCTCAAACACCTCTTGGGCACTGGTTACAGGGAGCTTGCATGCTCCCTCGATACAGACATAGGTCAAAGTTGTTTCTGGTACCGACCTGTTTTGTAATAAATCTATGCTTCCTTCCCCAAAAGATCCAACCAAAATACTATTGGGCACATACTCCTTGCTGATTTGTTGCCCCAGGGTTTTATAATCATCGCCGACGACCGCAATTTCATAAAAATTTTGGTTTTGGAACAATACCAGGTGCAACCAGTTTGAAAAGCTTTGTGCCCTAGTGTCAAAGTCCTTTTGAACATTTTTGAGCATCTGTCCGGAAATATCACCGTAGGTTTCCTCAGGGTAGATTTTATGGAATTTATATAGGTTTATGGCCATCATGGAGTTGGAGGAAGATATCACGTTGTCATCAACTTCAATGGTTCTTCTGATTAAGGATTCGTCCTTGTCCGATGTATAAAAGAACATTTCCGATTCATCATCAAAAAAGTGTTTTTTGGAATAATTGAGCAGGTTTTTGGCCAGATTGAGCCATTTCTCATCAAAAGTTACTTCGTAGAGCGAGAAATAGGCATCGATTACTGTAGCGTAATCGTCCAAAAAGGCATTGATGGAGCTTTTTCCTTCTTTGTGGTTTCGCAATAAGGAGCCGTCTTGTGTTATCATTTGACTCTCAATGAACCCAGCATTTTTTAGAGCAAGACTCAGATATTCCTCGTTCCCTAGATAGCGGTAGGCATCCACCAGTCCTTTTAGCATCAATCCGTTCCATGAGGTCAAAATTTTGTCATCCAATCGGGGTTTGGAGCGTTTGCTTCGCTCTTTTTTGAGTAGTGCCAAGCTCTTGTTTATTTTGGTTTTCAGCTCGGGCAAGGAAACCTTAAACTTTTCAGCGACTTTTTTATCACTTTTATCTCTGATCAAAACATAATTACCCTCTTCCCACAAGCCATACGAATTGATATTGAAATACTCCTGGAACACTTCATAATCATCACCCAACAATTGCGTAAGCTCTTCTTTGGTCCAGACGTAATAAGCACCTTCTTCAAGTTCGCCGTTTTCATCTAAACTGTCCGCGTCCAAGGAGGAATAGAATCCGCCACTTGGGTCCAAGAGCTCTTCTTGAACAAAACCGATGGTTTCTTCCACCACATCCTTGTACAATTCGTTTTTAGATACGGCATAGGCTTTGGCATAGAGGCTTGTTAATTGCCCGTTGTCGTACAACATTTTCTCAAAGTGGGGCACGTGCCATTTGGTGTCCACGGCGTATCGTGAAAATCCACCGCCCACATGGTCGTAAATACCTCCGTAAGCCATCCGGGTAAGCGTAGTATCCACAAACTCCATAATGTCAGGCTTGTCGGACGCGTTGGCATAGTGCAACAAAAAATCCCAGTTATTGGGCATCATAAATTTTGGGGCCCGCTTGTGCCCGCCCAAAAATGTATCAAAATATTGAGTCCAATTTTGAACGGAGGCATCCAATTGCTTCAAGGAATAGAGATCAGTGTCCTTATCATTTTCCACTAGGTTGATCGCGTGCAGGCCATTGGCCAAATCCGTAGCGTACTTGGTTACCTTTGCCCTATCCTCATTATACAGTTCAATAAGCTGTTCCAGAGATTTTATCCAATTGTCCTTCGGAACATAAGTAGCGCCCCAAAAAGGTCTCCCGTCAGGCAAGGCAACAATGTTTAGCGGCCATCCTCCTTGTCCTGAGATCATTTGGATGGCATCCATATAAATTTGGTCCACATCAGGTCGTTCCTCACGGTCAATTTTAATGTTGATGAAGTTCTCGTTCATCACTTTGGCCACCTGTTCATCCTCAAAACATTCCTTTTCCATAACGTGGCACCAATGACAGGCCGCATAGCCAATACTGATAAGCAAAGGTTTGTCCTCTTTTTTGGCTCTTTCCAGCACATCGGGGCGCCATGCCTCCCAATTTACGGGGTTGTGGGCATGTTGAAGCAGATAGGGGCTGCTTTCCTCTATCAACGCATTGGTATATTCGTGAGTCACTTCTTTAGGTTTTTGGTTGCAGCTCAGGACTGCCACGGCAATTAATAAATAGACAGGTGCTTTCTTCATCAACCGAGTATTTTAAACATAAAAAAATGCGTCTCTCAATGGACGCATTTTATTTTCTTCAATGTTGTTACTGTACTTCAAAGGTAATCTTTACGTTTACCCTGTAGTCGTCAATCTTTCCATCTTTTACCGTGGCACTTTGCTCGTTGATGTAGATGGAACGAATGTTTTTCACTGATTTTGAGGCTTGCTCCAACGCCTTGTTGGTTGCATCTTCCCAGCTTTTACTGGAATTCGCCAATACTTCAATAACTTTTAAAACTGCCATGGTCAATGTATTTTTTTGATTTCCCTTTAATGTAACAAATTTTGATGGGAATGCAACATTGAAATCAAGTTAATTAGCCATTTAAGGCTACTACTTCCTTAATTTTTTCGCCCATCATGTTCTTCAGCATGGTCTCTATACCGTTTTTAAGGGTGAACGTAGATGATGGACAGCCACTGCAAGCCCCTTGGAGGATAACGCTCACGGTACCGCTTTGCTCTTCATAAGATTGAAAAAGAATGTTTCCGCCATCGCTTGCAACGGCCGGTTTTACGTATTCTTCCAAAATAGCGATAATTTGTTGTGAAGTATCGTCGTAATCGGTCTGCGTTGCAGCTTGTTCCACTGTTTCCTTGGTTTTTTGAATGGCTTCTGCCGTTACCACGTCCTTGCCGTCTGCCAAATAATCCCTGATGAATTCTCGGAGCTGCATATTGATTTCTTCCCAATCGGCAACCTCATATTTGGTCACGGAAACATAGTTTTCGTCCATAAAAACCTCTTTTACAAAAGGGAGGTGGAACAACTCAATGGCCAAGGGCGAATCTTTTGCTTCATCGATGTTCTTGAACTCGTAAGTGTTGGGAACAATTCTCTTGTTGGAGACGAATTTCATTACCGCGGGGTTGGGCGTTACCTCGGCATAAACCGTTATGGGCTGCTTTTTTTTGACATCTACTTCATTTACGATCGGCTCGCCGGCATTCAGGTATTCTACCAACTGTTGGGCCACCTCGTCCTTCACATCATCCCATTCCACAATGTCAAAACGTTCCAAAGCCACAAAATTACTGGCTATATAAACGGTTTTAACAAAGGGGAGGTAGAAAAGTTGCTGCGCCAAAGGAGAATCCTTGGCCTCATCTATGTTTTTATATTCGTAGTTGCCTTTTACCAAAAAATGGTTGGCCTCCAACTTAATTATCTTGGGGTTATTGGTAGGAACCAACGTAATATTGAACTCTTTCATCTTGAATCTTTGTTGCAAAAATACCAATAGTTAGGATGCGCAGCAAAATATTATAATAATGTGTTGGCCTTTCCGTTATCTTATTGTTTTATTGTATTCAATAACCATTAGCCCCAATCGTCACATGAGACGTATCTTGACCTCAATTATCATAACCCTGTTTTTTGGGTCCATCGCCAGGGCACAGGAGGGAATCCCTGTGTATTTCGATTACTTGGCGGACAATTATTACTTGGTCTACCCATCCATGGCAGGTATTGCAGAGGGTACCAAGATTCGTCTTACCGCACGAAAACAGTGGTTCAACGTGGATGAAGCACCAAGTTTGCAAACCTTGAACCTTAATTCCAGAGTTGGTGAACGCAGCGGAATAGGGGGCATACTTTTCAACGATTCCAATGGCTACCATTCGCAAACAGGTTTTAAGGCCACCTACGCACATCATTTACAAATGGGAGGTGATTTTAGAACGCTGAACCAATTGTCCTTTGGTTTGAGTGCTGGAGTTATCCTGAGCAGTTTGGACGAAACCGAATTTGTATCTGTAATCCCCGACCCGGTCGTTTCCGGAGTAAAGAATACGGCCAGCTATTTTAACGTTGATTTAGGGGTTTCCTATAATTTCATGGAATTTTATACCCATGCCGCAGTATTAAATGTGCTTGGTAGCGGTCGCGATTTATATACCGCTGCGGAGTTCGATAATTTAAGGCGCTATCTGTTCTCGGTAGGATATGTTTTTGGAAGAACTACCCGAATTGAGCCATCGATTTTATTCCAGATGACGGATTTTACCCAAGAGAAGACTGTGGACTTGAATGCGAAAGTGTACCGCGATGTGAGCTTTGGAACCGTTTGGGCGGGCTTGTCGTACCGGCGTAGTTTTGATGGCGCACAATTTCAATCCAATGGGGAATTTGGAGAGCAAAGATTACAGTTGTTCACGCCGATCATTGGAGTGAATGTGAACCGTTTTATGTTCTCATACAACTATTCGTACCAGTCGGGCGACATTCGATTTGATAATGGCGGTTTTCATCAAATTACCCTGGGTTACGATTTTGGTCAAAGCGATCAAGGAAAACGTTACGATTGTTACTGCCCGGCGGCCAATAATTAATTTCTGGAAGCCTGTTGAATGTTCAGATGTCAGTTCGAGCGCAGTTGAGAACTTTTACGACATCTCAACTGCGCTCGATGTGACATTTACCATCTATTTATCTCAAACCTCGCATTAGGTTTTGATGAAAAATTCGTCATTTCGAGTGATTTTTTGAACCTTAGGTCAAAAAGTGTATCGAGAAAAGAATTTTTGTACACATAAACCTTGTTCTCGATACTTTTTTATTTTGAAAAAACTCGAACTGACGGTTTTAGTATAAAACTAGCAACTACCAAAAGACACTATGAGTTAATCCCAAGTAAAATTTTTCTTTGAAGCCTGGGCCTTAATGGCCGATAGCATGGCGTTTTCAAGCTCTCCTATTTCTTCTTTGCGATGCTCGGCAATGTAAACTTCGCGCTTGGCATTGAGTTCTTGTATCTGCTTCTGGATTTCTTCGCGCTCCGTTTTCTTTTGTTTCACATAAGCTTTGATCTCAACTTCAGATTTTCCTTGAAGCTCCTCGGGAAGCTCTTTCTCCTTCAATTCGGAAATAATGGATTCGTCGTCCTCCGCAGCATCCACTAAATCCCATTGTGAGTTTTTGTACAACCTTGAACTTTTACTAACAGCACGCTTTACAGCTACCACTTCTTCCAATTCGGCCGCATTGGCATCCTGTATGGACTGAAGTTCCTTTTTTTGCCGCCCGATAGAGCCATAAGATATATAGGTGTTGTTCAATTTGGAATTTAATTGGATGATGATATCGTCATACGGTGTGTTGATGTGGACCACTTGCCTGTTGTGGTCAATGGCCATATACTCTCCACCTGTTAGCAAAGCACCTTTTTTCCACATCGTGGAAATCCCTTGGTCGTAATTACCGCAAAAAATGGTGTTTACAATTACATCTTTCTCCTTGGCGTTAGTGGCAGCATCCCTGTAATCTAATTTTCCTTGGGTAAAAGGTTCGTTTCCGGCAATAAAAATCATTTTAAGGTCATCGGCGTTTTTGCCCCATTTCAGTTGTTTTAATGAGGTGTGGATGACTTGCCCGCAATATTCCTCACCGCCGTTGGTCGTCAAAGAGAACAATTTTTCCGAAATCTCATCCAAATCATTACTGAAACCCAAAACCTGTCTGATATATCCTTCCTGTGATGAAAGGTTGTCATTCCCATACTCATAAAGTGCAATTTGAAGGGATGGACGAACATTGGAGCCACATTTGGCATGGGTAAATTCGTTTACAATATCCCACAATTGGGCTTTGGCCTGATTGATGAGCCCGTCCATGCTGTTGCTGGTGTCCAGTAAAAGGGCGATTTTCACGTATTGTTTCGCAGGTTTTTCGCCGGTATAGTTGGTTGTCAAAACTGTGCTTTCTTTGCCGTGTGCTTTTAGGTTGCAACCATAGGTTGTACCCGTCATAAATAGCAGTAGTGCTGCGCCCAAAATGTAATTCATATGTTTCATGATGCAATAATTTTTAAAGTTGAGGTAAATGTATCTGCAACCTTCTTCAATAAAAACCCAGAATGAGCAACAGTGTACTTTAAATGAGTAAGGTGACCGTAACACTTCGTGAACGGGTTAAACAGCCTTGTTTTTTAGCTTGATTGGGCAACCGTCGATTTTTTAAAATGCTTGGGAAGCAGTATGTTTACCTAAGTTATGATTCGAAAAGCATACATAGCAGTATTGGTTTTGTTGACCACATGGAGTACCCTGGCACAGGTTGGGAATACCCAAGGACAAATGGAAATCAAAGGTTCGGTGAAGGGTAGGGAAAACTATACCCCAATTTCGGGGGTCCAGGTTTCTACCGATAAAGGCCAATATACCAGAACCGATGCTTTGGGGGAATTCTCGATCAAAGCATCCATCGGGGATATACTTATTGTTGAAGGTCCCGAACTGGAAACCGTACGTTACCGAATCAAATCCGATGAGGATGTGGATGTTCTGGTGGAGGGCTATGGAGGTTCCAGGTCTTCACGAAAACAAAAGAAAGAAGCGTCCGGTTCAAGGAGCCCCCTTGCGGACCACCAGCGATTTTTGGATTCGGCCAATGTATATAAAAAGACCGACCTGGAGAAAAGTATTGATTTTATCGCTCGTTCCATGGAACTTCTTGGCAGTGCGGGCAACAAACGAGAGCTTTCTTTTTCGCTTCGCATGTTGGGTGAAATCTATATGTTTCACGAACAGTACGATTTGGCCATTACCAATTTTAAGGATGCCTTGGTCGCACAAGAATCCAATAAAACAAAAGTATTGCTGGGAAAGGCGTATGTACTGAACGGAAATTATGAAAGTGCCATTTCGATTTTGGAGCCTTTGATAATGGAGAAAAATATGGTGCCCTATCAACGTGTGGAGCTTTTTGAAGCCTTGGGCGACGCAAACAAGGAATTGTCCAAGCTAAAAATAGCGGAAGAATATTATCAGCAAGGACTGGTCATCGCCGAAAAGAACCAGATTTCACCCAAAGAGATTGACCTAAGCACCAAAATAGCGGAAGCTTTTGCCAAAGAGGATCGGATATTGGAGGCCGAAGGGTTTTATCAAAATTCCTTGAATCTTTCCAAAGAGGTGGCTCCAGAACGACTCATTCAAGAAAGTGAGAAGGTTGCGGATTTTTACAATAAAAAAAACCGCTACGATGATGAGATCCAACTACGGAAGAAAAACTTAAACGAACTGGAAATGCTTGCCAGAGGCAGTGTGGCATCAACGGGACAGGGAATCTCCACAAGGGATACCGTAACCTCACAGCGTATCAATTATAAAATAGCCAACGCCTACATCGCACAGGATAAATTGGACGAAGCCATACCCTATCTGGAAAAAAGTATCGTTGAGGCCGACAGGGACGATGATCTGGTAGTGCAAAAGGACGCTACCCGGAAATTGTCCGAAGTGTATCGCTATAAAGGAGATTACACCAAAGCTTTGGAGTCCTATCAGGATTATGTGGCCGTGGTGGACAGTTTGTATGTGCGAAAGGAGCAGGAGATTTCAAGGGCGGCCCGTTTTAACCGGGAAATAGCAAATACACAGAACCGCATTTCCAGTTTGGAGCAAGAAAGGGAATTGAGTCAAAGCAAGTACAGCTTGGCCGTAACCGAACAGCAGCTGTACGAAGAAACCAGCAAGCGCCAAAAATGGATCATTTATTCATTGATTTTTGGGATTGCCATGATGGCGATTACCGCATTTTTATATTATCGGAGCAACAGACAGCAAAAATTGGCGAACAACCTATTGGCATTGAAGTCGCTTCGTACCCAAATGAATCCCCATTTTATTTTCAATGCGCTCAATTCCGTGAACAATTATATTGCCAAGAGCGACGAGCGGAGTGCCAACCGCTTTTTGAGCGAGTTCTCTGTATTGATGCGTAGCGTGCTGGAAAATTCCGAAGAAGACTTTATACCATTGGCCAAAGAATTGGAATTGTTGGAACTATACGTGAAACTGGAACATTCAAGGTTTTCAGACAAGTTTGATTATAACATCGAAGTCGACAACAAAATCGATATTGATGCTTTTCAAATACCACCGATGCTGCTACAACCGTACATTGAAAATGCCATTTGGCATGGTTTGCGCTACAAGGAGGAGAAAGGATTTTTAAAAATCAAGGTGCGACAGGTCACCAACGATATGCTCGAAATATGTATCGAGGACAACGGTATCGGCAGAAAAAAATCAGCCGAATTGAAGACCACCAATCAAAGGAAACAGAAATCCAAAGGAATGGGAAACATTAAAAAGCGGATTCAAATTTTGAACGATATGTATAAAAACAGGGTGGATGTATCCATTTCCGATTTAAATTCCGACCAAACGGGTACAAGGGTATCCTTAAAACTCAAAAAGCAATAATGGAACTCAAAGCGGTCATTGTGGAGGACGAAGCCAATAGTCGGGAAATCCTTCGGAATTATTTGGGCAAATATTGCGAAAACGTCACCTTGCTAGGTGAAGGGGCAACCATTGAAGAAGGCTTGAAAGCTATCAAAAGGTACCAACCGGATTTAGTATTTTTGGATGTAGAAATGCCTTTTGGCAACGCCTTTGACCTGTTGGACCGGATTCCAGACAGAAACTTTGAGACTATTTTCGTCACGGCCTACAATCAATACGCAATGGATGCATTGAACCATCATGCAGCCTATTATTTGATGAAACCCATCAATATCGACGAATTGATCAAAGCGGTGGATTATGTAAGGGCCATCAAGGAAAAAGAAAATGCTCTGGAAGGGCAAGTACTCCAAGCCAGAAATGTTGGTGCAGAAGGTAAAATAACCTTGCCCCAACAAGATGGCTTTCAAGTGCTGGACGTATCCGATATTTATTTCTGCAAAGCAGACGACAACTACACAGAAATCTATCTGGAAAAGAAAAAAATAGTGGTGAGCAAAACCCTGAAATATTTCGAGGAAGCCCTAAAGCCCTATTCCTTCGCCCGAATCCATAAATCTTATTTGGTGAACGTCGCTGAAGTAGTGAAGTACAAAAAAGGAAAAGGGGGCAGTGTGGTGCTTTCCAACAGTAAGGAACTTTCGGTTTCTGCATCAAAAAAAGCCGATTTATTATCGTATTTTAAATAAATTGTCACATCCAGCGCAGTCGAGATGCGTTTCTTTGTTAGAATTAAATTTTATATCTATGATTATCAAACCCGTGAGAGGCAAATCCCCAGAATTTGGAAAGGATTGTTTTATTGCCGAAAATGCCACGATTGTGGGCGAAGTAAGTATGGGCGACCAATGCAGTGTATGGTTCAATGCGGTAATCAGGGGCGATGTCCATTTTATAAAAATGGGCAATAAGGTCAATGTGCAGGACGGCGCCGTAATTCATTGTACGTATGAAAAATCCCCGACCACTATCGGTAATAATGTCTCTATAGGCCATAATGCCATAGTGCACGGTTGTACCATCAAGGACAACGTGTTGGTGGGTATGGGCAGTATTATAATGGATGATTGTGTGGTGGAAAGCAATTCCATCATCGCGGCAGGAGCTGTAGTAACTCAAGGCACGCACATTGAAACTGGAAGTATTTATGCCGGTATGCCCGCCAAGAAAATCAAAGACATCAGTCCAGAACTTTCCTCTGGGGAAATAGATCGGATTGCCAACAATTATGTAAAGTATTCCAGCTGGTTCAAGGAAGGATAAGGATTCAGTATCCAATAGGTCCGACGATCGAACTATCGAAAAATCCAAGAAATCCAACATTCCAATAATCCAACAACCCATAAGTCCAATATTCCCTATTTTTGTCCCACCTAAAAAAACTCGACAACTATGAACGCATATATTTTTCCAGGACAAGGAGCACAATTTGTAGGTATGGGCTTGGACCTCTACGAAAATCACTCCGAAGCACAAGAACTTTTTGAAAGGGCCAACGAAATCCTCGGTTTTTCCATTACGGACATTATGTTCGAAGGCACTGCTGAAGACCTCAAACAGACCAAAGTGACCCAACCCGCCATTTTTTTGCACTCCGTTATTTTGAGCAAAGTATTGGGAGATTCGTTTAAACCCGATATGGTTGCAGGTCACTCCTTGGGAGAATTCTCTGCTTTGGTCGCGAATGGCACCTTAAATTTTGAGGACGGTTTAAAATTGGTATCACAACGTGCCCTTGCCATGCAAAAGGCTTGCGAAGTTCAACCTAGCACTATGGCCGCTGTTTTGGGATTGGAAGATGAGGTGGTGGAAAAAATCTGTGCCGAAGTGGAAGGCATTGTGGTGCCGGCCAACTATAACTGTCCAGGTCAACTAGTGATTTCAGGTGAAGTGGATGCCGTAAACGTCGCCTGTGAAAAAATGAAGGAAGCAGGGGCCAGAAGAGCCTTGTTGTTGCCGGTTGGCGGCGCATTTCACTCCCCTTTGATGGAACCCGCAAGAGAGGAATTGGCAGCAGCCATTGAATCCACGGAATTTAAGACCCCGAACTGCGCCATTTATCAAAATGTGACCACTACGGCCGTGTCCAATGCCGAGGAAATCAAAAAGAATTTGATACTCCAATTAACGGCTCCGGTAAAATGGACGCAAAGCGTACAACAAATGGTAAAAGATGGAGCCACTTCTTTTGTAGAAGTGGGGCCTGGCAAGGTGTTGCAAGGTTTAGTGAAAAAAATCCACCGTGAGGCGGAAACCAGTTCTGCGGCAGTTTCCTAAAAGGGGAAAACACTTTATCCGAATAAATTGAGATTTAAACTAATAGGCAAGGATGTTCCTTGCCTTTTTTGTAATATTGGTAGCCCCAAATCACCGACCTATAGGTAGCTTTTGGACTAATTGAAACTGATTGAATTGGTGATGTCAACCTTATATAAAAATGCCCCAAATAAACCCAGGACCACCACAGGTCGTGGTGGACTATTGTTTGTTCTTTTTTTACTGCTTGGTATTGGTGTGGGGTTTGGGCAGGATATGGTCATAGATGATGGAGATGGTGTCAATACATCTGAAACAGGCACTACCGACACTTTCACGGTAGTCTTGGACACACAACCAGCAACTGATGTTGTGCTTGACGTTGTGTCCGGCGACACGAACGAGGGCACCGTTGACTTGGCTACGCTGACCTTCACCAACGGGAACTGGGACACTCCGCAGACGGTCACGGTCACGGGCGTTGACGATATTATAGTTGACGGCACCCAGACCTATGACATAACGATAAGCGTTGATGCCGCGAACAGCGACGATGCCTTTGATGGTTTGGCCCCCCAAACGGTATCCGTCGACAACGCGGACGACGATATAGCCGGGTTCACCATTGTGGAGGAGGGCGGTGCCACGGCCACCTCGGAGACGGGCACCACGGATACCTTTACGGTCGTTCTGGACACCCAGCCTGCGACAGACGTTGTTTTTGACGTTGTGTCCGGCGACACGAACGAGGGCACCGTTGACTTGGCTACGCTGACCTTCACCAACGGGAACTGGGACA